>JAFDVJ010000057.1:0-19515 GCA_018269075.1 Acidobacteriota bacterium | reverse complement strand
ACCCGAGATCTTCAAACTGCCCGCGCCGGCCGACGAACTGGCGATCGGCAATCTCGACGAGGATTTTTACCGGGACGTCGCGGTCGCGAGCGGAAATCAGCTGACGATCATCGGCGGGCGCGGGCAGGCCTACCCGTGGGACCTGATCCCGAATTCCGGCATCACGCGGCCGGCGGCGACGGTCGCGACGCGGCGGATGCCCTTTTCGATCGCCGCGATGGCGGTCGGCCGGTTCGGCGCGAAACGGGGCGAATCGCTCGCGCTGCTGGGCGCGGACGGCAACCTTTACCGGCTCGAAGCGAATCGCCGCGAGCGACCTTCGAACATTCCGCTGTCCGACCGGCAAACCGCCGACAACTCCGCCAAAATCTACTTGCCCTCCGATGCCGAGCCCCGCGCTCTGGCGATTTTGACCGAATCGTCGAGCACCGGGCAGATATTCGAAAATCGAGACTCTTCGCTGATCGACCCGCTGGAGATCGCGGGCGGAAAATTCGGCGAGTTTATGCTTAAAAAACAGCGCGAAGCGGCCGAAAAATATAACAAACTGAGCAAGGAAGAACGCGAAAAGATGCTCGCCGACGGGATGCTGAAAAAGGCCGAATATTCCGAACGGGCCCGCACGGCCTTTCTGCGGAGCATTTCCGGCAAACCGTCGACGCTCGCCGGCTGGTCGGTCGAAACGCTCGCCGCCGGCGCGCCGTTCGCCGCCGCTGCCGGCTCGAACGCGGCGTCCAAAATGCTGAAAGTCAACGTCTCGAGCAGCAGTCTCGACGACATATTGATCGCCGATGCGGTTTCGAATCGGATCGGGCTCGTCTCGCAGATCAAAACCGACCCGCAAAGCCTGAGGGCCGAGATCACGAATCTCGACGTCGACGGCGGCCTGCAGGCCGTACTGCCGCTGCGGCTGAATCGCGACGCCTTGTCGGATCTGGTCGTTCTCCGAAAAGGCGCGGCCGCGCCGTCGACGGTGATGACCGCGCCGGCGCAGGTCATCATTGTCACGACGGCCGACGAGAACGGCGACTGTCAGGGCGATAATCCGTGCCGGCTGCGAACGGCGATCGACATCGCCAACCAGACGCCCGGCGTCGACGAGATCGATTTCGCGATCGGCTCGGCGACGATCGCGCCGATCGCGCAGCTGCCCGTCATCACCGAAGGCGTGACGATCTTCGGCGGCGTGAACGGCAGCGGCCAGCCGCTCGTCGAGATTTCGGGCAATCAGGCCGGTGAATCCGTCGACGGTCTGAAGATCCGCGCGAACAACGTGTCTATCCACGGCCTCGCGGTCAATCAATTCAAGAGCCTCGTCGACGTCAATACCAACAGCCAGACGGGCGGCAACGGCATCACGATCGAAAGCACGACCGGGTCGCCGAATCACGGCAACGACATCGTCCAGAGCTGTTATCTCGGCACCGACCGCACCGGCAGTCTCGACAAGGGCAACGACGCGGCCGGACTCAATATCTACGACGCCGACAGCAACACCATCGGCGGCCCGGCCCCGGGCGAGGGCAACCTCATTTCCGGCAACGGCTCGCCCGAGGTGAGGGGCGTCGGGATCTCGGTCACGGCCGGCAACGATAACATTTTTCAGGGCAACGTCATCGGGCTCAACTCGCTCGGCACCGGCCGACTCGGCAACAGCCAGGGCGTGTTTTTGACCGGCGCGAACAACTCTTTCGGCGGCGACGGCGCGGGCGAAGGCAACACCGTGAGCGGCAATAACGAGGTCTACGACATCCCGAACAATCAGTGCGACGGTCTGGGAGTCGGGATTCCGCGGATCATCGATCTCTTCACGAACGTACAGCTGACCCTCAACAACAATTTGAAGGGCAACCGCATCGGGACGAATCCGGCGGGAACCGTCGGTCTCGGAAATTGTTTCGCGGGCATCTCGACTAACCCGTACGTGCAGACGATCATCGGTTCGATCACGCCGGGCGGGCGCAACGTCGTTTCCGACAACGGGCGCGGCGGAATTTCCTGCAGCGTTTACAGCGATCTTCAGCAGGTTCCCTCCGAAGGCGGCTTCTGCCAGATCGCGGGCAACAACATCGGCACGGACATCACCGGAAACATCGGCATCGGCAACGACGGGCGCAATGTTCCCGGCGGTTTCTTTTCGCTCTCAGGCGTGGTGGCGATCGGAAACTCCATTACCTATTCCACTGTCGGCGGGCCCGGCGGAACGATGCCGAACGGCGCCTGCACGGGGTTTTGCAACCTCATTTCGGACAGTCAAGACGTCGGTTTCGGCTACGGCTCGGGTCTGGTGACCTCGGGCTACGGCGATATCGGGATTTACAACAATTTCATCGGGACGAACCAGTCGGGCACCGCCGCGATTCCGAATGACTTTGCCGGAATCGTCGCGACGCACTGGTTCGGCACGACCTTTATCGGCGGCGATCTGCCGGGTCTTCCGGCCGGCAATCTGGTGGCGGGCAACCGAGGGGTCAATATTCTGGTCGGCACATCTCCCGCTTTCGCGGGTTTTGCCGGATCGTACAGCGTTCTCGGAAACCGCGTCGGAACGGACGTCTCCGGCAATTTTTCGCTGCAGCCCGCTCCCGCCGCCAGCGGCGGCAGCACGGGAATCGTCGCCAACGCTTCGATCGTCGAAGTCGTGCGCATCGGCTCTTCCGCCGTCGAAGGGCGAAATATCGTTTCGGGACATAAAGGCGACGGCACATATGGCGCCGGAAGCGGCATCGTCGCGAGCGGCGCGGGCGGTTCGATCAAAATCGTCAACAATCTGATCGGTCTCGGCAGCACGCTTCAGCCGCTCGGGAATCAGGCCGACGGGATTGCCGCCGACGGTTTCGGCGTGCAGATCGGCGGAACCGACGAGGAAGCCAATCAAATCGCCTTCAACGGCACGAACGGGCGAAATTTCGCCGGCGTGCTGGTCAGGAATACCGCCCACGGCATCACGATCCGCAACAATTCGTTCCGCGATAATATCGGTCTCGGAATCGACCTCAATCTCAACGGGACATTCGACGAAGGCGACGGCGTGACCGACAACGATTGTTATGACACGGATTTCGGCGGAAACGAGCTGCAGAACTATCCGGTGCTTCTGAGCGAAACCACCGACGAGGCCGGCCATACGGTTTTCAACGGTTATCTCCGGTCGAAACCGTCTGAGGATTACACGATCGATTTTTACGGCAACCTTCAGGCCGACCCCAATGACGGCAATCATCACGAAGGACGATTTCATTACGGAAGCATAACGCTCACGACCAATGCCAACGGTTTTCGGTCATTCAGTTATACGGTGCCTTCGGGCGTTCCGACTTATATTTTGACCACCGCCACGGCGACCGACAGTTTCGGCAATACATCGGAGTTTTCCTGCGGCGTCGGCGAATGCCTGGAGCAGGCTTTGACGATCCGTGACGCCGAAGCCCGGTATGCCGCCGGCGGCTGTCTCGAACCGATAGTCGTCAACGTGACGACCGACGACGACGATGACGATCTGACGGATGACATCTGCGATACGGACACCGGCGATAATCAGATAACCTGTTCGCTGCGGGCTGCCATCGAGCAGGCCGAACACACGGCCGGGGCGGACGTCATCACCTTTAACATTCCGGGCGAGACTCTGCACGGCATTTCGCCCGCGACGCCGCTGCCCGAACTCAATCAGCCGATATCCATCGATGCGACCACTCAGCCGGGTTACAACGGAGCGCCGGTCATAATTCTCGACGGCATCAATACAACCGAGAGCTACGGTCTGCGGATCAAGGGCGGCAGCTCGCTGGTCAGGGGACTGTCCATCGTCAATTTCAAGGAACAGCTCGGCATCAGCGGCAGTTCGGGACGCGGGCAGAACCGCGTCGGCGGCAATTTTATCGGCGTATTCCCCAACGGCGCGGTCGGGAACGCCTCGCGCCAGCAGTTCGGAATCGCTCTGGTCGGCGGAGCGACGGAAAACCAGATCGGAGGCGTGCAGCCGCAAAACCGGAACGTGATCGGCGGCAATGGCGAGGGCATCTCAATCAGTACGGGCTCGAAATTCAATCGGCTCAACAATAACTTTGTCGGCGTCTTCGCGGACGGCGTCACGCCGGTTCCCAATCAGAACGGCATCGTGCTTCGCGGCTCGACGCAGAACAATATCGGCGGTTTCCTCGACACCGGTCCCAACGTCGTTTCGTTCAATCAGGAAACCGGCATCGTTCTCGATAACAGTTCGTCGAACCGGATCTCGGGAAACCTGATCGGGACAACTTCCGACGGTAGTTCCCCGGCCGGAAATCAGACCGGCATCGAGCTCAAATCCGGTTCCGCCGATAACATCGTGGGCGGCACGACGTTCAACGAAAAAAACGTGATCTCGGCTCATAACAGCAACAACAACAGCGTCGGCGTGGTGATCAGACCGGATGCCGGCCTCGACAATACGATCGCCGGCAATTATCTGGGAGTGTCGGCGGCCGGCGACGTCGGACTGCCGAACCGTATCGGAATAGCCGTCAACGCCGATCACCAGAAGATCGGCAATCCAAACGAGGGCGATTACCGGAACCTCATCGTGTGCGCGAACACCGCCGACAGCTACGGCGTATATCTGCACCCGTTTTTCCCGAACGACGAGCTGACCGATGTGGTCGTCCAGAACAACACCATCGGAACATTGACGTTCGGCGCGGGTTCGGCCGGGCAGATCGGCATCTATCTGACAGGCAACGTAAAAAACGCCGAAATAACCGGCAACACGGTCGGAAACCAGAGTTTTGCCGGCATCCGGCTGTTCGACGGCCCGCATAACAACAACATCACCGGAAATCGCGTCGGCGTCAAAACGACCAACGAAGCGATTCCGAATTACCACGGCATCGCCATCCGTCAGGCGGACACCAACTTTATTCGCGACAACATCGTTTCCGGCAATACCAGCCACGGCATCATCGTCGGGGACGCCTTCGGACAGAACGACCTGCTCGCCCCGGGGGCCGAAAAAAGGCCCGCCGGAACCACCGGTTCGTTTGCGATCAACAACGTGATTACCGGCAACAAGGTCGGGACGGACGGCGATTCGACATTTATCATCGCCAACGGCGGAGTCGGCATCGGCGTCGGCGTCAATGCGCGGGACATCACGATCGGCGGTCCGGGAAACCTGAAGAACATCGTCGGCGGCGCCGCCGGTGTCGATTACCCGTTCGGGATTTTCGTCGGCACGATCAACGATATCGCCGATGAAAACACATTGCCGCACGGCATCCGAATCGAGGGCAATCGGATCGGCGTCGGATCGGATCCGAACAATTCCTATCTGGGCAATCGTTTCGGAATATATGTCCGCAACGCGGTCGACACGGTCATCGGCGGCGACACGGCGACGAAGGGAAACATCGTCGGAAACAGTTTCGACGACGGCATCCGGATCTTTAAGCCGCTGACCTCCAATACCACGATCACGAACAATTACATCGGCGTCTTACCGAACGGAGATCCGATTCCGAACGGTCGCGACGGCATTTCCGTGGACGATACCGGCAGTGTGGAGATCACCCTGAACACGATCTGCGGAAATACCGAAAGCGGCATCGCGATAAACAATGTCCAGACCGCTCAGTTTCAAAAAAACGCGCCGAACGGCGATCCGGCCCCGAGCGCTCAGGTCAACGGCAACACGGTGGGCGTTTTCCATAAACCGGACGGGACGTGGGTCAAAGTTCCGAACCAAACCGGCGTTAAGGTCAGCAACTCAAGCAACACGCTGATCGGCGCGAGACCGAATTCGGGAGCGAGCCCCAATAATATCATCTCCGGAAACAACGGTTTCGGAATCTCGATCGAAGGCGCGAATTCTTCGCACAACAAAATAAACAATTCGATCGTCGGTTCGAACGAGGAGGGACTCGGCGGATTGGGAAACGGCGTCGGGATCGACGTCACGGAGGCTTTCCTCACCGAAATCGGGACTATCTCCAACCAGTTTGAACACCGGCTTCAGGTTCTGAGGAATCAGGAAGAAGGCGCGCGAATCGAAAATGCCGCGCTCTTGAATTCGGTCAACAATGCGACTTTCAATTTTAACGGATCTGACGGTATTTTAATCAAAACTCAGGCCAACAAAAACAGCATCGGAGTTTCGCAGCAGCTGCGCGGTTTTCCGAACCCGAAAAACGCCGCCGCCGAACAGTTCGGCAATATCATCGCCAACAACGGCGGGGCGGGCGTGCGGATCGACGAAACGGCCGGCAACGAAAATATCATCGACCCGACGCTTTTTTACGGCAACGCCGGTCTCGGAATCGATCTCGGCGTCATCGGTCACACGCCGAACGATCCGGACGACGCCGACGAGGGCGCGAATCGCGGGCAGAACTACCCGGAAATCGTGTCCAAATCCGTCATCAATAACGAGCTCGTCGTCAGCTTCAAGGTCGACTCCGCGCCTGGATATTCGAATTACGGCGATCAGGGGCTTTACGTCGAATTCTTCAAAGCCGATCCATCGGGCGAGGGCGAGAAGTTTTTGGGCTCGACCCGATACACGATCGCCGATTACAACTCGCTGACGGCGGGCGCAAAGACCGTTAATCTCGGCGACATCAACGCTTTGGAGATCGGTCTGAATGATCCGATTACCGCGACCGCGACCGACTTTGACGGCAACACGTCGGAGTTTTTCCCGCCGTTCACGCCGACCGCCGCCGGCGTCGCGGTCGGCGGCCGGATCGTCGATCAGGCGGGCCGCGGGCTCGCCGGCGTGACGGTCACGCTGACCGCCGGCGACGGCCGGACGAAATCCGTGCGGACCAACAATTTCGGGCGTTTCCGGTTCGACGACGTGACGGTCGGCGAAACCTGCGTGATCGCGGCGGCGAACCGCAAATACCGGTTCGAGCCGGCCTCGCAGGTCGTCACCGTCGACGACGCCCGCGACGATCTCGTCTTTACGGCCGCGCCTTAGAATCGAAGGATTTTGCCGCTGGCCGGCGCCGGGCGATGACGACGGCACCGGCCAGCCGGATCCGGCGATCTGGCGGCCGGGCGCGTCTGCGTACCGGGCGCACGGCCCGCCGGCCGGTATGTTCCGCGTGCCGATGGGGCAGAACGGCGGCTTCCCGGCCGCCAATAATACCGGGATGTCATTAAAAACAGAGAAATTATCGGCTCACCCGCCAATGATCGAAGGATCGTTTGAAATAAAGCGCTGTGACGCCGCTTGCGCTCCGTTCTAACGGCGAACTCCCGTTAGATATTCTGCATTTCGAGCAGCGTTTCGGAATCGGGCACGATCCGGCGTCCGACCGGACGGACGGCGAGCCGGTAATCGGTGCCGTGGACGAGCAGCTTTTCGGCTTCGGCGGCGGCGATCGGTTTCGTGAAGAAATAACCCTGCGCGAGGTTGCAGCCGAGCTCGCGGAGCCGGACGAACTGTTCTTCGGTCTCGACGCCCTCGGCGATCGCTTCGAGCCGCAGGTTCTGGGCGAGCATCAGGATCGTCCGGACGATCTCGCCGCTCTTTTCCTCGGTCCCCATCTTGCTGATGAACGAGCGGTCGATCTTCAGGTGATTGAACGGAAACCGGTGGAGGTAGGAAAGCGACGAATAGCCCGTTCCGAAGTCGTCGGTCGAGAGCCCGATGCCGAGCGCCGACAGCTCGTTGAGCACGTTGAGCGCTTTTTCGCTGTGCTCCATCACCACCGATTCGGTCACCTCGAGATTCAGAAAACGCGGTTTGAGGCCCGTTTCGGCGAGCACTTCGCGAACCTGCCCGACGAGGCTCGGATGCATCAGCTGCTTGGCCGACAGGTTGACGCTGACCTTGAGCGGTTCGGCCCGCGGAAAGAGATTCTGCCAGACGCAGATCTGGCGGCAGGCTTCCTCGATCACCCATTTGCCGATCGGGACGATGAGCCCGGTTTCCTCGGCGACGCAGATAAACTCGTCCGGCGCGGTCAGGCCGAATTCCGGGTGCAGCCAGCGGACGAGCGCCTCGAATTCGACGATCCGGCCCGTCCGCAGATCAACGATCGGCTGGTAAAAGACCCGCAGTTCGTGCCGGTCGAGCGCCCGCCGGAGATCGTTCTCGATCCGCAGCAGGTTCATATTGCGGATATGCATCGCGTGGTCGAAGATCTCGCAGCGCGCCTTGCCCGTGTCCTTGGCGCGGTACATCGCCGTATCGGCGTCGCGCAGAAAGTCCTCGGGCTGGCGGTGGTTCTCGTCCGAGACGATGATCCCGATCGACGCCGACGTGAAGATCTCGTAATTGTCGATCTTGAACGGCTTGGCGAGCGCGGTCTGGATCCGTTCGGCGACCTGCATCACGCCGGAAATATCGTCCCAGCCGTTCAAAAGGATCGTGAACTCGTCGCCGCCGAGCCGCGACACGACATCGCGCGGCCGGACGCAGGCCATCAGCCGCTTGGCGATCGTCATCAGCAGCTTGTCGCCGACAACGTGGCCGAGGCTGTCGTTGATGACCTTGAACCGGTCGAGGTCGAGAAACAGCACCGCGAACCGGAAAGCCTCGTCGCGCCGCCCGCGCTCGATCGCCCGTTCGAGATGATTCATAAATTCGGCGCGGTTCGGCAGATTCGTGAGCGTGTCGTGGAGCGCGTAGTGAATGAGCTTTTCCTCGGCGTTGACGCGCTCGGTGATGTCGCGAAAGCTGACGACGCGGCCGATCGGCTTTTCGGCGAGATACTGCGGCTGCGAATACATCTCGAAGATGCGCCCGTCGCGGAACCGGAGCACGCTCAAACAGGTCGCCAGCGGATCGTCGTAAAACCGCGCGATCTCTTTTTCGAAGCCCTCGGCGTCGAGCACCTGCGGCCGCATATAATCGAGCAGCGCGACGACGTTCTTCTCGCCGATGACGGCCGCCGGGATGTGCCACATCCGGAGAAACTTCTCGTTGTTGACGACGATCTCGCCCGCCGAATTGACGACGACGATGCCGTCGTTCGACGATTCGAGCGTCGAGCTGAGCAGCGAAACCGTCTTGTGCAGCGCCGCCTCGGCGCGCTTGCGCTCGGTGATGTCGCGGCCGATGCCCTGCACGCCGACCGGTTTTCCGCCGCGCGAGATCAGCCGCGTGCTCAGTTCGAGCGAAACGCGCCGCCCGTGCTTGGTGATGATCTCGACCTCGTAGGTGACGGGCACTTTTTCGGTGATCTTGAGCTCGAGCATCCGGCGCGCCTTTTCCAGATATTCCGGGGCGACGACCTCCGCGAAATTGATCGTGCCGCCGTCGGCCTCGGCGCGCGTGTAGCCGGTGATCCGCTCGCCGGCGCGGTTGATCGAGGTGAAATAGCCGTCGAGATCGGCCGTGTAAATCAGATCGTTGGCGTTTTCAAACAGATCGCGGGTCCGCTCTTCGCTCGCCCGGAGCGCTTCCTCGGCCGCTTTGCGCTCGGTGATGTCGCGGGCGATGCCCTGGACGGCGACCGGCACGCCGTTCTGGTAGATGATGCTGCTGTTGACTTCGAGCGTGATCCGGCGGCCGTTCTTCGCCAGACAGTCGACCTCGTAAACGGTCTGCCCGGCGCCCGAGGCGATTTTCCGGGCGAGCATCTGGCTCGTCATCCGGAGATGTTCGGGCGCGACGACGTCGCGCATATTCATCGCGAGGACTTCCTGCCGCGTGTAGCCGAAAACCCGCTCGGCCGCCTGGTTGCACGAGATATAGTTGCCGGCGAGATCGTGGACGTAGATCAGGTCGTTGGCGTTTTCAACCAGATTGCGAAAGCGCGCCTCGCTCTCGCTCAGCTTTTCGAGCGCCTCGCGGCGGTCGGTGATGTCGGTGATCACGCCCTGCCAGCAGACGACGCTTCCCGCGCGGTCGCGGACGAAACAGCCGCAGTCGCGAACCCAGCGAATCCGGCCGTCGCGCGTCACGAGCCGGTATTCAAAACTCGTTTCGCTGCCCGCCTGCCGCGCGATTTTGCGGTCGGCGAGAAATTTCCGGCGGTCCTCCGGATATAGGATCCGCCGCCACATCTCGGCGTCATTTTTCCAGTCATCGAGCGGGTAGCCGAGCGACTGGAATCCGGGGCTCACCGAGAGCAGCGAAAACGGCGGGTCGGGCTCGACGGTGTAGAACATCGCCGGCAGATTTTCGGCCGGTTCCTGAAAAAAAGACGAGTTTTCCTCCGCGACGCCGAGACTTTCGAATCCACGTCGATCGTCGCCGCCGGCCGGCAGCTCGTTCAGACCCTTTAAATTTTCCGACATAGCAAAATGTCCCTGAGGAGAAGCGGCATTATCGAATTTTCACGGCAGTTTGTCTGGGGATAAAACCGTAGAGTCGTCGAAATCACTGAATTTTCGTGACTTCCAGAACCGTGTCGGCGTCGATCGGGTAGGGGGATTGGCCCGCCGCCACGGGAAACTTGTATTTGAGGCCGTGAGTCAAAACTCTTTCCGCCTCGGCGGCGGCGACCGGCTTCGAGAAAAGATAGCCCTGCGCGAGGTTGCAGCCGAGCTCGCGGAGCCGGAAAAGCTGCGGTTCGGTTTCGATGCCTTCGGCGACGACTTCGAGATTGAGGTTTTCGGCGAGCGTCAGGATCGTCCGGACGATCTCCTCGCTTTTGGCGTCGGAATCCATCTTGCCGACGAACGAACGGTCGATCTTGAGCCGCTCGAACGGAAACCGGTGGAGATAGCTCAAAGACGAGTAGCCGGTCCCGAAATCGTCGGTCGAGAGCCGCACGCCGAGCGCGCAGAGCTCCGACAGG
Organism: Acidobacteriota bacterium; assembly: GCA_018269075.1. Lineage (GTDB taxonomy): Bacteria > Acidobacteriota > Blastocatellia > Pyrinomonadales > Pyrinomonadaceae > JAFDVJ01. The sequence continues at coordinate 8,785 of JAFDVJ010000057.1, read as the reverse complement.
ACTTCGAGCGCGGCCTCGGCGTTGTCCATCACCATCGATTCGGTCACTTCGAGTTTCAGGCAGTCGGGATGGAGCGTTCCGCTCCGCATAATCTCCTTGACCTGCCGGATCAGGTTCGGATGCATCAATTGTTTGGCCGAGAGGTTGACGCTCACCGAGAGCTGGCGTTTGGGGAAACGCCGCCGCCAGTCGCCGATCTGCCGGCACGATTCCTCGAGCACCCATTCGCCGACCGGCACGATCATCCCGGTTTCCTCGGCGACCGGGATAAAATCGACGGGCGGAATGAAGCCGAGCTCCGGGTGATTCCAGCGCACGAGCGATTCGAATTCGTCGGTCGCGCCGGTCCGGAGATTGACGATCGGCTGGTAGAACACGCGAAACTCGCTCCGTTCGATCGCTTTCCGGAGATCGTTTTCCATCCGCAGCAGGTTCATATTGCGGACGTGCATCGCCTTGTTGAAGACCTCGTAGCGCGCCTTGCCCGCTTCTTTCGCGCGGTACATCGCGGCGTCGGCGTCGCGGAGAAAGCTTTCCGGGTTCTCGTAGGAGGCGTCGGACATAATGATGCCGATGCTCGCCGACGTGAAGACCTCGTATTTGTCGATCATAAAGGGCGCGGTCAGCTTCGACTGGAGCCGCTCGGCGATCTCCGTCACGGCCTCGAAGCTGCCGACGCTGTCGAGCAGGATCGTGAACTCGTCGCCGCCGAAACGCGAGACGATGTCGCCCGGCCGGACGCCCGCCTGAAGCCGCCCGGCGATCGCGACCAGCAGTTTGTCGCCGACGACGTGGCCGAGCCCGTCGTTGATGACCTTGAACCGGTCGAGGTCGAGAAACAGCACGGCGAACCGGTGCGCGGGCTCGATCTTCGTCTTGTTGATCGCGTTCTGGAGCAGACCCCGGAAATGCGCGCGGTTCGGCAGTCCCGTCAGCGCGTCGTGCGACGCCTCGTGGAGCAGCCGGTCCTCGACCGCGCGGCGCGCCGTGATGTCGCGCAAGATCGCCGTGTAATAGACGCCCTCGCTCGTTTTCCAGACCGAACCCGAAAGCTCGAGCGGAAACTCGCTGCCGTCCTTGCGCCGGCCGGCGGCCTCGATGATCTGCCCGGAAAACCGCGAGATCACTTTTTCGAGCGTGTATCTGAGCCCGACGCCGAGCGCCTTTTGCGCGTATTTCGCGGCCATCAGGCTGGTCACCGGGAAGCCGAGGATCTCCTCTTCGCGGTAGCCGAAAGTCTTTTCGGCGGCCTTGTTCCAGAGCGTGATCTCGCCGTCCTCGTTGACGAGCAGGATCGCGTCGCTCGCCGACTGGATGACCGAGTGAAACTTGGCCGTCGAATGCTGGATCTCCTCGAGCGAGCGGGCGTGCTTGAGACTGTAGCGGATCGCGCGTTCGAGCAGCGGCGCGGCGAGCTCGCTCTTGACCAGATAATCGGCCGCGCCGGCCTGCATCGCCTCGAGGTCGATCGCCTTGTCGCCCTGCCCGGTAAGCAGAATGATCGGCGCGGTGCAGCCGTTTCTGACGGCTTCGCGGAGCAGCTCGAGCCCGGTCCGCTCGCCGAGCCGGTAGTCGACCAGATAAATGTCGTACCGGTTCTCGTTGAGCGCGGCGAGGCCGTCGCGAAAATTGTCGATCCAATCGAAGCTGAACTGGTGTTCCTTGAATTCGTCGAAGATGTAGCGCGTCAGGATGTAATCTTCCTCGTCGTCATCAATCAACAAAACTCGGATCGGGGTAGTATTCATAAAAAAATCAGTTTTCGGCCGTCGGCAGTTCGACGATCTGCAGCCAGTAACGGCCGAGCGTTTTCACCAGCTCGACGAGCGATTCGAACGTCACCGGTTTGACGATAAAGGAATTGACGCCCAGTTTGTACGAGCGGATGATGTCTTCTTCGGCCTTCGAAGTCGTCAGCACGATCACCGGAATCGTGCATAAATCGGCGTCCGCCTTGATTTCGCGCAATGCTTCGAGCCCGCTTTTGCGCGGCATATTCAGATCGAGCAGGATCATATTCGGCCGCGTCGTGCGGCCCTCGAAGCGGCCCTGGTGGCGCAGATAGTCCATCAGCTCCTCGCCGTCCTCGACCGTGTCGAGAACGTTGAGCAGGTGGTTTTCCTCGAAGGCTTCCTGGACCAGCAGACGATCGTCCGGATCGTCATCGGCCAGCAGAATCGTAACGGTTCTAAGGTCTGGTCTCATGGATGGCGATTTCCTCCTGTGCGATCGGTAAATTGATATAGAATTTGGCGCCTTCGCCGGGCCGGCCGTTGGCGGTGATCGTGCCGCCGTGGCGCTCGACGATCTTCCGGCAGACGGCCAGCCCGATGCCCGAGCCCTCGTATTCAGAACGGCCGTGGAGCCGCTGAAAGACGGTGAAGATGCGGTCGAGATATTTTTCGTCGAAGCCGATGCCGTTGTCCTCGACGACCAGCCGGCAGACGCCGTCGGCGGCCGGATCGGCATCGCCGACGCGGATCTCTTCGCCGTTCAGACAAAAGCTCGCGCCGGTCGATTCGACCGCCTGCGCGTAAATCCGGACGACCGGCCCGACGTCGGGCCGGTGAAACTTCAGGGCGTTGCCGATCAGGTTCTGCAATAGCTGCCGCATCTGCAGCGGATCGGCGTCGATCGTCGGCAGCGCGCCGATCTCGACGCGCCCGCCGGTCTGCTCGATCCGCACTTCGAGATCGGAGACGACGTCCTCGCAGACCTTTCTCAAATCGGTCGGTTTGAATGGTTGAATCTTGGTAGTCACTCTTGAAAATGTCAGTAAATCGTTGATTAAATTCTGCATCCGGTTGGCGGCGTTGCGCATCCGGTTGACGTAGTCGCGTCCCTCGACGCCGAGCTCGGCGGCGCATTTGCGATCGAGCCGGTCGCCGAAGGCCTGAACCTTGCGGAGCGGCTCCTGCAGATCGTGCGACGCGACGTAGGCGAAATCCTGGAGCTCGCGGTTGCTGCGTTCGAGCTTGTTCGTGTAGACGCGGAGCCGTTCCTCGTCCTGCCGCCGCTGCGTGACGTCGCGCGAATTGACGAGAATCCCGTGGAGATTGTTCTCGGGATCGTCGACGAAGCGGCTGACGGTCTCGAAAAAGCGCCACGAGCCGTCCTTGTGGCGGATCCGCAGCTCCTTCCGGACGACGCACAGGTGATCGGCCGCAAGCTGTTTGAGGATCTGGCTTCGTTCGGCCGCGTCCTCCGGGTGGAGGATCTGCGACGATTCCGTGCCGACGAGCTCGTCGATCTCGTAGCCGAGCGCGTTTTTGACCGACGGGCTTTCGTAGAGAATCGCGCCGTCGGGGCTGAGGATCGAGATCATATCCGACGAATTCTGGACGAGCGCGCCGAAGCGCACTTCGCGCTGCCGGAGGTTCTTTTCCTCGAGCAGCTTGATGTTTTCGCGGACGGCGATGATCTGCCGCAGGACGACGAGCCCGGTCAGGAGGATCGACGCGTAGACGATCTTGCCGAGCGGCTCCGCCCAGAAATTGCGCGCCTCCCAGCCGAGCAGTCCGAGGCCGAGCAGGACGGCGACGTACGGCATCCAGTTGAGAACGCCGATTTTCTTCAAATCGGCGGGCTCGTCCGCCGCTTCCGTCTCGCGATTGCTCTTGCGGTGCTGGTAGTAGGCCGCGTAAATATGCGACAGCGAATTGAAGATGAAGAAGTTCTCGATCCAGTGGCCGCCGAAATACGTGCCCTGGAGCGTCAGGTAGGCGAAGCCGAGATCGGCGACGAGCATACAGACGACGCCGCCGACGATGATCTGCAGCGCGCGTTTGAGATTGTCCTCGACGCCGCGGAAAAAGGCGACGAAGATGCCGAGGATCAGGACCATATCGCCGACCGTGTACGACAGATTGAGCGCCGGCGACAGCCAGTCCTCGTCGGTGACGGCCGAGAGCGTCGGGTTGACGATGAAATACCAGACGAGCGTGATTCCGCCGACCATCACGATCGAGATGTCGGCGGCGATCTTTTTCTTTTCGAGAAAACGGCTTTTCGTCGGGTACGAGAGCAGCGCCCAGAGCATCACCGGGTACGAGAGCAGAAAGCTGACGTCGGCCCACGACGGGAACGGTTTTTCGCCGAGGATCGAGGCGTAGTAATACCAGATCGTATCGCCGCCGGTGTTGAAGAAATAGGCCAGCGTGAGGATCTTCCACGTCCGCCTGAGATTGCCGTCGAGCGAGCGCGTGACGCTGAAGGACATAATCACGCCGACGATCCCGACGACCGTTTTCAAACTGTTGCCGATCAGCGTCGTCTCGTCGCTCGCGACCAGCCCGAAAACCTGCGCGACGATAAAAATTGCCATCACGACGGTGAAAAACACGATGATCCAGTAGCCGAAATCAAATCTCGGCAGCGTCGCGTTCTTCATATCGAGCGGCGAATTTAACGTCAATTCGTTGGTGTTCGGCATTGATCTGTCGTTTCCCGGTTAAACCTCTCCGTCCTCAAACAGATCGAATCCCGACTTTTCAGTCATTTTGAAACAATCGATTCAATCAGTTTGAATGAATTGCCGTATAAACTTATCGGCAAATTTCCCGCGGGCTTGAAAATAAACGGCGAAAATCGATTCCGCCGTTCGCCCGCCATCGGAAAACGCAACCTTCGTGCCAGCCCGTCCGTTCCCGAAAACGAGCGGGCCGCGTTTTTTCTCGCCAAATCCGCCGAAAAAGGCTAAACTAATTGCGAATCTGAACATTCCTGAAAATATGAAAAAACTGACCGCTTTCGTTTTAATTTTCGCGTTTTCCCTGTCCGTCTTCGCGCAGACGATGCCGAAGGACGCCGATCCGAAGCTCTGGGCCGAGGCGCTCAAAATCCATAAAAAGGCGATCATCGTCGACGGCCACAACGACATCACGAGCCCGATGGTCGACGAGGATTTCGATCTCGTCACCGACACGCTCGGCAAGTTTCACGCCGACGGCGATCCGTTTCACACGGATCTCAACCGTTTCCGCGCCTCGGGCATCACCGGCGAGTTTTTCTCGATCTACGTCTCGGGCGCGACCTTAAAGACCGGCGGCGCGATGCGGCGGGCGATGGACCTGATCGACGCGACCTATCGCGAGGTCGAAAAACACGGCGACGTGCTGACGCCCTGCACGACCGCCGACCAGATCCGCCGCGCCAAAAAACAGAAGAAGATCTGCGCGCTGATGGGCATCGAGGGCGGCTACGCGATCGAGAATTCGCTCTACGCGCTGAGGGATTTCTACCGGCTCGGCGTCCGCTATATGACGCTCACCCACAACGTCACCCACGACTGGGCCGACGCACACCGCGACACGCCGAAAAACAACGGCCTTTCGCCGTTCGGCAAGGAAGTCGTCAAAGAGATGAACCGCTTGGGAATGCTCGTCGACATCTCGCACGTCTCGGCGAAGGTGATGTCGGACGTGCTCGACGTCTCGACCGCGCCGATCATCGCCTCGCACTCGGGCGCGCGCGGCGTCAACGATCACACGCGCAACGTGCCGGACGACATCTTAAAAAGGATCGCCCAGAACGGCGGCGTCGTGATGATCAATTTCTATCCCTCGTTTTTGGACGCGCGGACCAACAAGGAAGAAAACGAGCGGAGCGCGAAGCTCAAACCGCAGATGGACGCGCTCCGGGCGCAGTACAAAGACGACCCGAAAGGCTTCAACGAGGCCGAGCGCAAACTTTTAGCCGAAAACCCGATCTACATCGCGCCCTACACGCGGATCGTCGATCACATCGACTACATCAAAAAAGTCGCCGGCATCGACTATGTCGGGATCGGCTCGGATTTCGACGGTGTGCCGTTTCTGCCCGCCGGGATGAACGGGATGGAAGACCTCGTGCTCGTCACCTACGAAATGCTGAAACGCGGCTACACCGAGCAGGAGATCCGCAAGGTGCTCGGCGAAAACTTTCTCCGCGCCTTCGGCAAGGCCGAACAGGTCGCGCGCGCGAAATCGAGCCGGATCAGCGGCGACGGCAGCCTGATGAAGATCGGCAAGCAATAACCGGGAAATGAAAGTCAATATCTTAAAAAACCGCCTGTCGGTTCTTTTTCTCGTCCTTTTCGCCGCGCCGGCCGCGTTCGGCTGCGCCGTCACCGAGACGGGCGTCCCGGCGTGCGCGTACTGGACGCGGGCCGACGCCGTTTTTTACGGCAAGGCGCTCAGGGTCGAATCCGCGCAGAAAAGCGAGGACCTGCCCGACGGGGCGCGGAAGATCCGTTTTCAGGTTTTGCAGAATTTCAAGGGCGCCGACAATCCGACCTTTTCGCTCGTCGCTTCGGGCGGCGCCGAAGCGGGCGTCAAATCCGGTCAGACGTGGATCGTTTACGCGCACAACGACATCGTCCTGAAATCCTTCGCCGCGTTTCGCGCCGTCCGCGTCGACCCGAAAACGCCGGCCGACGAGCTCGAATCGCTGCGCGCGATCGTCGCCGGCAAAACTTCGACCGCAATCGCCGGCCGGATCGTCGCCGACGAAAACGGCGGCGCGTACACGGGCGCGCCGGTCGAGGTCTACGTCGAAGGGAAAAACCAGAAATTGTCGGCCCGGACCGGCGCGGACGGGGCGTTCGAGATTCCCGTCCCGACCGACGGCAATTACCGGGTCGAGCTCCGGTTTCCGTTCGAAACCGGTCTCGTCTGGCCGGACGAGCTGCTCGGCGCGAATCTCGCGAAGGGCTCGCCGACCGTCTTCAAATACGAGGTCCGGCTCAACGACGGCGACTGCAGCTTCGGATTTTTCAGGATCACGAAATGATTTCGGATTTCGGATTTCGGATTGGTCTAGGATTTATGCCGCTCGATAATTTTTATGAAAAATCCGACCGGTCGGCGAAGCGCCGCCCGACCGTCGGGCCGATCTTTTCAGGGCTCGAGATTTATCTCGCCGCCGGTTATTTTTTTTTCGCCCCGCGTTTCATTATCTTCCGCCACAAAGAAAAAATCTCTTTCGGAATCTATTAATTAGTCGTAAAATGGTGGCATACGGCGGGAGGTTTACGGTTACCGGAAGTTATGCGACAAAAACCCGAAGATTTCGACGATTATTTCGAAAACCCCGACAAATACAGCGACGAGGAGGCATTGGAAGTGCTTCAGGACTGGGTCCGGCTGATCCGGAACAATCCCGATCAATACCCGCTCCCCGAAGGCGCGATCGAGATCATCGAGGCCCGCGTCGAAGACGTCCGCGGCGCGCTTTTCCGGTCGCAGGAAGCCGAGCGCCGGCTGCGGCGCGCCGACGAGGAGGTCGAGGAAGCGGCGCGCGAATACGACGAGCTGCTCGGCCGGCTGCTCGAAGACGGCGTCAAGATCCCGCCGATGTTTATCGGCCTGCCCCCGAAAAAATCCGGTTCGCATTGAATTTATGAAAACCGCTTCGATCGTTATCGGAATCGTCGATCTTCTGCTGCTGATCACCGCCGCCGCGCTGTTTTTTGCGGGATTTTACCTGCTTTTCCGGTCGACCGGCACGAATGTCAATGTCTGGACGGCGATGACGATCGCCGGCCTCGCGCTGGTCGTCATCGCGCTCGTCGGGGCGCTCGTCGGCATCGTTCTCGGCGCGATCGCGCTGTTCGGCCAAGCGCCCGACAAAACCGGCGCGCTCGTCGGCGTCGGGCTCAACGTGCTCGCGATCGTCACGGTTATCGGCTCGATCCTTTACCTTTTCGTCTGGATCGACAACAACGTCCGCGGCCGGCCGTTCGGTTAAAGATTTACGGCGGGCTCGCCGGTTTCGAAAACCGGCGGCATCCCTCTTTTCCGCAACATTCGGGAGACGAGGGATTTTTGAGATGAAAAACAAACCACTCGCGCTCGGCGTTTTCAGTCTGGCTTCGATCATCGCGACGATCGGCGTCGGCTGGCTGGCTTTCGCTTCCTCGCCGGTGATGAACGAAATGCTGATCCTGACGGCGCTCTGTTTCGCGGCCGCGCTGATCGCGGCGATTTGGGGAACGATTTCGGCCGTCGCCGAGCTCGTTCGCGGCACGCCCCGCAAAGCGCCGGCGATCGCCGGTCTGATCCTCAACGCGGTTCTCAGCCTCGTCCTTTCGACCGTCGGCGGGATGACGCTCTATTTTATTTTTTTCGTCGACCCGAACAACTTCCGGCTGTGACGCCAAAGGTCACGAATTAGATTATGATTTTCGGCCATCACAATCAGCCCCCCAAAAGATTCGGTTTCGACGAACGGTTCGTCGCCGCGGTCCTTTCTCTGTTCGTCGTTGTTATGCTCCTCAACGCCTGGGCTACGGGTTGGAAACCGGGACTCGGCCCCGTCACCGAAGGTCTCCCCGAAAACCTACAGGCCGACCATTTGTGCCGCGAACTTCCGAAGCCGGAAAAATTCGAATTCGTTTCGTCCGAAACCGTCGAGAATCTGCCGAAAACGAAAACCGTCCGCTACCGTTATCGCACGGACCGCGCCAACGAAGAGGTAATGCCGACTTTTCTCGTCTGGTTCGACGCGAACAAATGGCGCCGCGCCGCGGATATAAAACTGGGCTTCCGCCGGGACGCCCGGACAATTTTTTTTAAGAGCGACGACGATTTCGCGAGCGATTACCAGATCTACTGCCGCGAAACCGGAGAACCGCCGATCATTATTGTCAGGGATAAGTGAATCGGAGTCTTGAGTCTTAAGTCCTGAGTCTTAAGTCCTTTTTCGATTCGGCAGGTTTTCCGTTTCAGATCTGGATTTTACGATATAAAACGAACGGATCACTAAATCGTCACGAAAACCAAACGACTTAAGACTCAAGACTTGAATG
>JAFDVJ010000056.1:7894-60350 GCA_018269075.1 Acidobacteriota bacterium | reverse complement strand
CATCCCGTGGAACTTCCCGCTCCTGATGGCGACGTGGAAGATGGCCCCGGCACTCGCCGCCGGCAACTGCACGATCATCAAGCCGGCCGAGCAGACGCCGGCCTCGATCATGGTCCTGATGGAACTGATCGGCGACCTGCTGCCCGCCGGCGTACTCAACATCGTCAACGGTTTCGGCCCCGAGGCCGGCAAGCCGCTCGCGACCAGCGAACGGATCGCGAAGATCGCCTTTACCGGCGAAACTACGACCGGCCGCCTGATTATGCAGTACGCGTCGCAGAACCTGATCCCGATGACGCTCGAGCTCGGCGGCAAATCGCCGAACGTCTTCTTCGAAAGCGTGATGGACGCCGACGACGAATACTTCGACAAATGTCTCGAAGGCGTCGCGCTCTTTGCCTTGAATCAGGGCGAAGTCTGCACCTGCCCGTCGCGCGTGCTCGTCCAGGAATCGATCGCCGACAAGTTCATCGAACGCGTCGTCGAGCGCGTCAAAAAGATCAAGATGGGCCACCCGCTCGATCCGGAAACGATGATCGGCGCGCAGGCCTCGAAGGATCAGTGGGAAAAGATCCTCAACTATATCCAGATCGGCCGCGACGAGGGCGCCGAAGTCCTCTGCGGCGGCGAAGCGCAGGCCAACGAAGGCCTCGACGGCGGTTTCTACATCAAGCCGACTCTTCTGAAAGGCCACAACAAGATGCGCGTCTTCCAGGAAGAGATCTTCGGCCCGGTCACGTCGATCACGACCTTCAAGGACGAAGCCGACGCGATCGCGATCGCCAACGACACGCTCTACGGTCTCGGCGCCGGCGTCTGGACGCGCGACGCGCACCAGCTCTACCGGATCCCGCGCGCGATTCAGGCCGGCCGCGTCTGGGTCAACTGCTATCACAACTATCCGGCGCACGCCCCGTTCGGCGGCTACAAGAAATCGGGCTTCGGCCGCGAAACCCACAAGATGATGCTCGATCATTACCGCCAGAATAAGAATATGCTCGTCTCGTACGACAAGAAGGCGATGGGCTTCTTTTAAAGGACGGGGATGAAAATCCCGAATCTCTGGATAACGGCGCGGGGCGCAGCGTGAGCGAGGCCCCGCGCAATTTTTTTAAACAGTTTCCGCGCGCCGAACGTTAGAGTCTAGAGTCTGAAGTCTTGAGTCTTTAGTCGGGCAGAACGATCTTTGAGATCCGGCTTTCGACTCAGGACACGAGACTTCGGACTCAAGACTAAAATTATGAAAAACATCCTGCCAATCATCGCCGTCATCTTCGTTTTCGGCTCGATCGGCCTCGCGCAGAAAAAGACGGAAGTCGTCGTGCTCGCGACGCTGCATCAGTTTCACGCCGACAATCAGGGTTATTCCTTCGACGTGCTGAGCCGGACGATCGAAAGGATCCGGCCGGACGTCGTCGCCGTCGAGCTGACGCCGAAGGACCTCGAATCGCGGCGCGAACAGAAGGTCAAGATCGAATACGCGCGGAGCGTCTTCCCGATGATCGACAAACACAAATACAAAACCGTCGCGCTCGAACCGGACGAGCCGCTTTATTCCGAACTCATCGGTCTGCTGAAGGAATCGAACAAGGAAGCGCAGGAAAAATTTCCGCAAAAGACGGAGGCGTTTTCGATTTATTCGGACGTGCTTTACGCCTATCTTTTCAAGCGCTGGACTTCGGTCGCGGCCGTCAATTCAAAGGAAACCGACGCGCTCTTCGAGGTCAAGCACGATTATCAAAACGCGCTTTTCGGCGCGCGCGAAGCGAAGGTCTGGAACGACTGGAACGCGCATTTTCTCGCGCGGATTCTCGACGCGGCGGCAAGCAATAAGGGAAAAAGAATTCTCGTCACGGTCGGCGCGGAACACGCCTACTGGCTCCGCCGCGAGCTCGCCAAAGAATCCGCCGTCAGACTGCGCGAAGTCGCCGACTTTCTTTGATTTCGGCCGGCGGCTGCGCAATAATTCGTTTAACCGAAGCGAAAATCGGAAGCGTCCCGGACGACAGGAAAGCACCGTTTTTTTTAATGGATGAAGGATGAAGCGCTTCATTCTTCGATTACGAAAAGGAGAGATAATTTATGCATTGCCCGCGCTGCGGTCACCGGCAAAATTCGGACGAGATTCGTTTCTGCACGAAGTGCGGCCTCGAGATCGGCGAGGTCAAGGAGCTGCTCACGGCGCCCGCGCGGCGCGAGACGGCGGAACGCCGGCGAAACGCGCGCAACAAAGCCAACCGACAGGGGATGATGATGGTTTTTGCGGGTTTTGCGGTGATCATCCTGCTCGCGATCCTCCGCGATTTCGTCACCGTGCCGAAGGCCTTTTTCGCGCTCGCCGTCTTGGTCTTCATCATCGGCGGCGCGGTCCGGATGGCGATGCCGTCGCTGTTCGGCGATAACGATTCGAAAGACGCCCGGGACGATTCCCGCGCCGACGATCTCGACACGAACCGGCTCCCGCACGCCCAAACCTTCGACAACGCGCTGCCCGAAGCCGAATACCGGCCGCCGCTCGATCGCGGCGCGAAAGACTACGACACGGCGAAGCTCGCCCGCGTGCCGGCGAGCGTCACCGAAGAGACGACGAAATCGCTCAGGGAAGAGATCCGGCCGCGCTGACCGCCGAATGGTTTTGTGATAAATTACTTGATTATGAAGGAAGTACAAAGGGTTTTAGTCACGGACGAAGCGAAAAAAGTGATCGAAACTTTGCGCGCCAAACACGGCGCGCTGATGTTTCATCAATCGGGCGGCTGCTGCGACGGATCGTCGCCGATGTGCTACCCGGCGGGCGAGTTTCTCGTCGGGCCGGCCGACGTCTGGCTCGGGGAAATCGACGGCTGCGATTTTTACATCGCGAAAGACCAGTTCGAGTTTTTCAAGCACACGGAGCTGACGATCGACGTCACGCCCGGCCGCGGCGCGTCGTTTTCGCTCGAAATCCCCTTAGGCGTCCGCTTCGTCACGAAATCGAAACTCTTCTGTCTCGCCCCCGACGAGAAACTGATCGAAACGCGCCCCGGCGATATGATTTGATTTCGGATTTCGGACCATTTGGATTTCGGATTTCGGATTTCGGATTTCGGATTGGTCTGCTATGCTTGGTTTGAGATTTACAAGAAAAGCTCAAGTTTCGAAACCCGAGCAATCCGAAATCCGAAATCCGAAATCCGAAATCGACATGAGAATAATTGTTTACGAAAAGCCGACCTGAACGACGTGCCGCAAATTGGCCCAGTTGTTTCGTGAAAACAACATCGATTTTGACCGCGTCAATTATTTTATCGAGCCTTTGGACGAGGCGCGTCTGCGCGCGCTGCTTCGAAAGGCGAAGCTTTCGGCGTTCGACGTCGTCCGCAAAAGCGAGGCCGTTTATAAGGAACTGAATATTGCCGAAGTCCGCGACGAAGACGAGCTGATCCGTCTGATCGCCGAAAACCCGTCGCTCCTGCAGCGGCCGATCGTCGAAAAAGGCGACCGCGCCGTGCTCGCCCGGCCCGTCGAAAACGCGCTCGCGCTTTTGAAGTCGTAGTCTATGAACCCGGAAATCGAAATCATCGAAGTGCCCGGCACCGAGGCGCTGCTGCGGCTTTTCGAACTCCAGGAAGCGCAGCCCGAAAGCGGAAAATATCCGTTTCTGATCGGCGACGCGGCTTCGCTGCGAATGCTTCGCGAAGCCGCCGAATTCAATGACGATCCGCCCGCGGAGATCGTCGAAAAGGCGCTGAAGATAAGAGTTCGAAGTCTTTTCGAAAAACTGAAAAAGTCCGCGCTGCCCTACGAAATCGAGGCTGAAAGATATTTCGCGAATCTCGAAGGCGAATGGGAGGAAAAGGTCTCGATGCGCGACATCGGGTTTCACTGGAACGATCTCGTCCGCGCGCACCGCGACGTCCTGACACGAAAGTTTTTCAAGAAGTGTCACCTCGGCCTCGCGCCGACGACCGATTCGTGGCGGCTGCCGGCGCTCGTGCGCTACGGCGGCTGGAACGACTGTCCGAAACCCGCCGAACACTGCGCGATCCATCGCTACTGGCAGGAAAAATACGGCGCCGAGATCGTCAGCCTGACCGGCGACGTGATCGAATGCCGCGTCGCGAATCCGCCGCCGACCGAGGAAGACTCGCGGCGGCTCGCGTGGGAGCAGTTCGCGTATTGTTCGGACATCGTCACGCAGGGCGCCGGCACGGTCGGCGCGCTCGCCTCGAGCCTCCGCGATTCGCCCTACTGGTATTTCTGGTGGGACTGATTTTCCGGCCCGTCCGCTTCCGTAAATTCCCCTTCGGCAAAAAACTCCGAAAATTCGTGTCTATTTTTTTGAGCGAAACAGACAGGAAAATATATTTGAATTTAAGGAGCAAAAAGAAAAGTGAAAACGATAATAGTGGAAATTAAAGGCGAATCGGGCAAGAGCTTCGATCTGACGCTGAAGGACACCGCGTGGGTCGGAATGGACGGCGAATGGTCTTGCCTGCCGGGTTATATGCCGGCGACGAAGGGTTATTTCGATTTCGAATCGGGCTACAAGGTGCTTTACCTGCAGGACCGTGAGCGTTCGACGACCGAAATCATCGGCTGGGTGCTGTCCGATCCGGGCACGGAGTCGCCGAACAAAATGTGGGGGGCGCTCGACAACTTCAACAGCAGCCCGACGGTCGGGCAGACCGGCAAGGGCCATATCTACGCCCACGGCAAATCGGCCGACGTCGTCCTCAAAGATCACCTCGGAATAGTCTCGGCCACCGTCAAATGGACGATCAAATCCGTGACCTAATTCTTTCGGAATAGTTTGGGAAGTTTGGGAAGGATGGATATCTTCCGAACTTCCCAAACTTCCCAAACTTCCCAAACTCTATTTCTTCCCGAACTTCCCAAACTTAAAATCAGGGTTTATCATTTAATGGCTATGGAAACCGCCGAACATCTGCGCCAGCTTTTCGAGTATAACGACTGGGCCAACCGCCGTTTGATCACGGCCGTCAAAGAGGCGAACGCCGAACAGGCGCTGAAAATTCTCGCGCATCTGCTGATCACCGAAAACGAATATTACGAACGGCTTTACGGCAAGGATTCGAAAGGCTTCGATTTCTGGCCCGCGCTCGGGATCGAGGAATGCGGGCAGTTGGCGCGCGCGACGGCCGAGCGCTACGAAAAGCTTTTGCGGCGCTTCGACGACGAGGGTTTGAACCTGACGGCGCGCTACCGGACGAGCGAGGGCGTCTGGTGCGAGAACACCTTCCGCGAAATGCTCACGCACGTCGTCGTCCATTCATCGATCCATCGCGGCAACATTATGCTGCTCCTGCGCGAAGCCGGCCACGCGCCGCCGAAGATCGATTACATCGTCTATCTGCGCGAAACGAAATATATTTAACGCAAAGACGCCAAGCCGCAAAGGCGCAAGGATTTTTTTATTCGCTTCGAAATGACGGCGGCCCGTTTTTCCGCTTCGACATTCTCGTATTAAATCACCTTTGATTTAAAACCCTTTGCGTCTTTGCGCCTCTGCGCCTTTGCGTTAAAATGCTTTTTTGCGATGGAACAGCCCGAACAGCTCAGTTTCGATTTTTACAGGGAACAGCCCGAGATCGTCCGCGAATCGCGCGACGAGCTCCGGCTCAAGCTCGGCCGGTTCGCCGGGCCGCTCGATCTGCTGCTGTATCTCATCAAACAGGAGCAGGCGAACATCTTCGATATCCCGATCGCCCGGATCACCGACGAATATCTGAAATACATCCGGCTGATGAAGACGCTCGACATCTCGGTCGCCGGCGATTTTCTCGTGATGGCGGCGACACTCATCGAAATCAAGTCGAAGATGCTGCTCCCGAAAGAGATCAAGGAAGAGCTCGACGAAGACCTCGAAGACCCGCGCGAAGCGCTCGTCCGCCAGCTGCTCGAACACCAGAAATTCAAGAACGCCGCGCAGATGCTCTACGAGCGGACGACCGTCGAACAGGCCGTCTTCGCGCGCGGCAGGATCGAATCCGACGACAACAACGCCGAAACCAACGCCAGCGTCTTCGATCTGCTGACCGTCTTTCAGAAGATTCTCGCGCGGCACAAAGAAGAGATCCAGATGGAGATCGAGCGCGAGGAAATCAGCCTCGCCGATATGATCCGCGATCTCAAAAAACGCATCTTCAGCGGCAAGGAACTCAATCTCCTGAAGTTTTTCGAGGAGATCCGCACGCGGCGCGAGCTCGTCACGGCCTTTATCGCCGTCCTCGAGATCGTCCGCACCGAGAGCGTCCGGCTGATGCAGAAGACGACGTTCGGCGACATCATCATCAAGAAAGGATAGGGCGATTTCGGATTTCGGATTTCGGATTTCGGATTGTTCGAAATGCAAATGACCTGGTTTTTGGCAGCAGTTGAAAAGTCGGGCGGGAGATCGCAGGGGCCGATTATTTATTCATAACAGTATAGGAATGGACGCAGATATTCAGGAAAAACAACCGCGCGGCATCGCCGAGCTCGTTTCGGTCGTCGAGGCGCTCGTCTTCGTCTCGGACGAGCCGATTACCGTCAAGACGCTCGCGGACGTGCTCGAAGAGGACCGCGAAACGATCGAAGCGGCGGTCGAAGAGCTCAAACGCGAATACGACGAGCGCGCCGGCGGGCTTCAATTGCGCGAGCTCGCCGGCGGCTGGCAGCTCTCGACGCGGACCGAGTTTCACGAGGAGATCCGCCGCTATCTCAAGACGCGACCGTCGGCCAAGCTCTCGCTCGCCGCGCTCGAAACGCTCGCCGTGATCGCCTACAAGCAGCCGGTCACGGTCCCCGAAATCCTCGAGATTCGCGGCGTCCAGTCGGCGTCGGCGATCAAGACGCTTCTGGACAAAAAACTGATCACCGCGAAGGGCCGCAAGGAAACCGTCGGCCGCCCGATGATGTACGGCACGTCGAAGGATTTTCTGTTGCAGTTCGGTTTGAAAGACCTCTCGGAGCTGCCGTCGATCGAGGATTTCGAGGATCTGACGCAGGGGTTGTAAACTAGCTTTATGCTGGAGATCAGGGAAAGCCGCGACGAGGTCGTCGTCCGCGAAAAGCCCTTTCTTAAATGGATGGCGGCGTTCTCCCTGACGTACGGGGCGTCCTTCATCGTCTACTTCGTCTTTTCGCCGCCAGCGCTCTGGACTCTGGTCATCGCCGTCGCCGTTTTTCTCGGCTACCTGATCGCGTTTCCGTCATTCACCGTCAAGATCGACCGCCAGAGCCGGATCGTCTCGGTCCGCCGGCAGAGCCTCATCAAATACGATTTCAAGGTCTTCGGTTTCGACGAGATCGACGGCCCGCTCTTTGTCAGCGAGGGCACCGGAAAACATCAACTGATAATGAATCTGAAAGACGGCCGGCAGATCGCCCTGAGCGCGGCCGGCTCGAAAGGCGGCGAGTATCACAACGCCGTCCAGATTATGAACGACCTCATTTACGACGCGCCGAACCAGATTCCCTTCCGGCTGACGGTTTTCGAAGATGATTGACAACCGGGCGGATCGGCGTAAAATCGCTTTATGCTGGAGTTGACGGGCGACAGCGACGAGATTCTGATCGGCGAGAGTTTTATCAGCCGATGCGGCTCCGCGGCGCTGGCTGCGCTGTTTCCGGCGGTTCTCTTCTTTGAATTCGGGGCGGACGAACTTTCGCTGCCTTACTGGTTCGTCTTCGCGGGCACGTTCGGTGCCGTCTTCGCGCTTTATCTGACGTTCGGCCCGTCGATCAACGTCAGGGTCTGCCGCTCCGACCGCACCGTCTCCGTCCGGCGGCGGGGTTTCTTTTCATCCGATTTCAGGATTTATTCCTTCGACGAGATCCGAGCTCCGATCTTCGTCCACAAAACGCCGAAGAGCCCGTACCGCTACAAGCTCTATATGCCGCTGACGAAAGGCCGGATGATCGATCTCAGCCGCTTCGGATGGTGGACCTCAACCGCCGCCGAGTTTCACGACGCGGCGCGATTCGTCAACGAATGGGTCTTCCCCCAACCGAAACCGCCGCTTCCGCCGCCGATCCGCGTGAAAAAGAAATCCCGCGGCAAGTCGCGAAAGGTTCCGTAATAAGCGCGTAACGCCGATTATGACATCGATCTCACGCTATTTAGTCTTTAAATTAAAACGGATGTAGAATCGCTTTATGATCCGGGTTGTCGAAACGAAAGACGCGATCGTTCTGAGCGGCGGCCGTTTCCCGAAATGGCCGGGCGCGTTCCTCGCGGGCGCGGGCTTCGGGGCTTTCGTGACGTTCTGGTGCGTGATTTTTCTCCGCAGCTTCGTCTGGGTCTGGACGATCTTTCCGCCCGTCTTCTTTCTCTTCTTTCTGATTTACCTCTGGCTCAACCCGACGATCGACGTCCGCATCGACAAGGCGGCCCGCACGATTTCGGTGCGCCGCCGGAGCCTCCTCAAATACGACTTCGAGGTCTATTCCTTCAGCGAGCTCGACGGACCCGTCTACGTCAGGGAGATCGATATGGAATGGCAAAAGAATCCGCACCGGCTGATGATGAAATTAAAGGACGGCCGCCGGATCGCGCTCAGCGAAAAGGGCCGGCAGGCCGACCGGTATTACGAGGCCGCACAGCGCGTCAACGACGGGCTTTCGATGGCGGATTTCGGATTTCGGATTTCGGATTTGCTGGGCGGTCCGGGTCGTAAGGTTATAAAATAAAGCGGGAACCTCTTTATGCTCAAGACCACGGAAACGGATGACGAGATAATCATTCGCGAAGATTTCATCATCGGCTATTCCGGGCTCTGGCTCAATATCGTCTGGGGCGTCGTGTGGCTGTATTCGGGCGGATGGACGTTTTTCAATCCTTCATTTGCCGCGCTTTTATGGGCATCCCTGATGCTCATCCTGTTTGTCTGGAGCTGGAGCAAACATCAAACGATCACCGTCCGGATCGAAAAAAAGCGGCAAACCATCTCCGTCAGCCGCCGGAGCCTGCTCAAATACGATTTCGAAGTTTATTCATTCGGCCAGCTCGAAGGCCCGCTCTTTGTCGAAACATCCAAATCGGTGAATCAACTGATGATGTCGTTGAAAGACGGCCGCCGGATCGAGCTTTCCGCCCGCAACGGCTGGTGGAAAAAACGTTTCGCCGCCGCCGAAGAAGCGGCCAATCACGCGATCTTCAACACTCCGAAAACGAGCCTGCCGCCGCCGACGCCCTGACAAAAAAAACCGCGCCTTCGCGTCCCGGCGGCTTTGCGTTAAACCCGTTCTTTCGCGATAGTTTATTTTATGCACATCGAAACCGAACAAAACCGGCTCGTGATCCGCGAAACGCCCGGCTGTTTGTGGATCTTCGGGCTGTTTTTCGCCGTCGTCGGCGGCATCTTCGTCTACGGCGCGCTCGGCGGCTTAAAGGATTACGGGAGCCAGCCGCCGCTGATGCTCGCGATCGCGCTCGTGATGGGCGCGGCCGGCGTCGCGGCCGGCGTCTGGATCGTCTACCGCGCGCCGGTCACGAAGATCGTCGTCGACCGGCTCGACGCCGAGGTCACGCTCACCCGCTACGGGCTGTTCGGCAGACAGGAAACCGTTTACGCCTTCGACGAGATCGAGCGCTTCTGCCTGATCGAAGACCGCGACGACGAGGGCTCGCCGATCTGGAACTTCGGAATGCAGCTCGCCGGCGACGAAGAGTTCGTCAAAATCACTTCGCTTTCGAGCCATTCCGAGGAATACGAGCGCGGCTACGTCTTTCAGACCAACGTCTTTATGAACAAGCAGCCGCCGCCCGTCCAGATGATTTGCGGGCTCGCGGATGAAGACGCCGGGGAATTAGGGTAAACTCTTTAGAGTGGAGAGTGGAGAGTGGAGAGTGGAGAGTGGAGAGTCGAGAGATAAAAGTCGAGAGTCGAGAGTCGAGAGTCAAGGGAAATAAATTCCCCGAACTCTCCACTCTCCACTCTCCACTCTCCACTGAGAGCTCTCCACTCTCCACTAAAAGTTATGGAAGAGAGATTGAACAAACTGATCGCGGCCGCCGGCGTCGCGTCAAGACGCGGGGCGGATGAATTGATCAAGGAAGGCGCGGTTTCCGTGAACGGCGCGGTCGTCACCGAACCGGGGACGAAGGCCGATCCCGAAAAAGACCATATCAAGGTCCACGGCAAGCTCATCAACGCGCGGATCGCGCGCCGCGAGAAGGTCTATATTTTACTGAACAAACCGAAAGGCTACCTGTCGAGCGCCGCCGACCCCGAGGGCCGTAAATTGGTCACCGATCTCGTCAGGGGCTACGGCAAGCTCCACCCGGTCGGGCGGCTCGACTACAACACCGAGGGTCTGCTGATCCTCACGAACGACGGCGATTTCACGAACCGCGTCGCCTCGTCGCGGACGATCCCGAAAGTCTACGAGGTCAAGGTCAAGGGCCTGCCGAACGAGAACGCGATCAACAAGCTCCGGCGCGGCATCCGGCTCGACGACGGCTTCAAGACCGCGCCCGCAAAGATCGAGGCGCGCCGCGCGACCGACAAGAACGGCTGGTTCGAGGTGACGCTCTACGAGGGCCACAACCAGCAGATCCGCAGGATGTTCGACGCGATCGGCCATTCGGTCGTCAAGCTCAAACGGACCGCGATCGGCTCGATCGATTACGACCGCCTGCCGGTCGGCGCCTACCGCGAGCTCGACCCGGAAGAGATCGAAAACATCGCCGCGCCGCCGAAACCCGCGAAACCGAAACCCGCGCCGCCGGTCAAAGAGAAAAAGCCGCGCCCGAACGCGCGCCCGAACGCGACCACCCGACCGCGCCCCGCCGGCCCGAAAAAGACTTCCGGCAAACCGGCCGCGCGCCCGAAACGGAGCCGCTGAAAAACCCGGAGCGCCGGTATGTCGGCCGGCAAACGCTGTGCAAACGGCGTCGACACGCTTCATTTTCTTTTATAGTTGGTGATCGAACTTATTGAAAAAAGCGGCGATTCCGGCCGCAGTCGCTGTTTTGTTCTTCCACTAAAAACGCTAAAAACACTAAATTTCTTTNNTCTTTCGTGTTTTTTCGTGTTTTTAGGGATCGTTTAAAACCCGATCGCAGATTTACCGCTCATTATTCCAACAAGTTTTGTCACACACTTTAATCCTCGCGGTTTTGTGTCTTAAACGCTTTGCCGGCAGGATACCGGCGCTCCGATTCGGATTTATTCGGTTTCGAAGCCCTCAAATTTTCACGTAGATCGTAAACGAGCCGCAACAAACAAATCCGAAATCCGAAATCCGAAATCCGAAATCTAAATGTATCTGTGCTCGACCATCAGACACAGATCCTGCACGACCTTGATGCCGTGTTCGGCGAGCGTGCGGGCGGCTTCGTCGTGGCGGATGCCGAGCTGAAACCAGACGGCGGCGGGCCGCGCGGCGAGGATGTCGGCGACGTGCGCCGGGATGTCCGCCGGGCGGCGAAAGACGTTGACGAGATCGATTTTTTCAGGGATGTCGGCGAGCCGGCGGTAAACCTTTTCGCCGAGGATTTCGGTCGCTTCGGGGTAGTAGACCGGCACCGGAATGATCCGGTAACCCTTGTCCTGCATATACTTCGGGACGTAAAAGGCGGGCTGCTGGAACTGCGCTTCGGTCTTGATGCCGAGCACGGCGATCGTCTTCACGCCGCGGAGCAGCTCGTGCACCGCAGCTTCATTTTCGATGATGTTCGATTTCCAATCCATAGCTTTATTCCAGTATTGAGGATCGGGCGCTTTAACGCAACGGCGCGGAAACGAAGAAAGCGGATCAGGGCCGGCGGTTCAGGTTTTCGTCGTAATCGTAGTTGCACATCTTCGGGTAAAAGCGGTATTCGTCCCAGAAACAGGTATTTTGAACGACGAGCATTCCCCGTTCGGCAAAGACGCGGGCGGCGGCCTCGCAAGCGACGCCGAGGTTCATCCAGACGAACGCGGGGCGGACGGCGAGGATCTCGTCGACGTATGCGGGAACTTTTTCCGACGGCGTATAGATCAGGACGAGATCGATCTTGTCGGGGACGTCGCCGAGGCGTCGATAGACTTTTTCGCCGAAGATCTCGGCCGCGCTCCCGTTTTCGGTCGTCACGGGTATCATCCGAAACCCGTGTTTCTGCAGCCATTCGGCGACGAACACGCTCCGCCGGTCGGACCGCGCGCCGGGATCGATGCCGAGCACGGCGATCGTCTTCGTCTCGTCGAGAATCCGGAAAAACTGCTCGATCGTTCTGAAGTCGCGAATCTCTTCCCACGCGTCGACGATGTTTTCTTCCCAGTCCATTTGTTTATTTTACAGGAGATCGCCCGCTTTTGAATCTTAAGCCGTTTTGAGTTCCGCTTTCAGGCGGCCGGCGCCGCGCCCGCAGATAATATCGGAGAGCCGAAAGCGCCGCCTGAAGACGAAACTCAAAACAATTCGGCGAACGAAAAGCGCGTCTTGCTTAACCTCTCTGGCTTATGACACAATAAATTCCGGTTATATTACAGTCGAGAGTCGGGAGTCGGGAGTCGAGAATGAAAAATCAGCGACTCTCGACTCTCGACTCTCGACCCTCGACTAAACACTTATGAATTTCGAACTGAACGAAGAACAACTGCAGATCAAACAGGCGGTCCGCGAATTCGCCGAGAGCGAGATCCGGCCGAACGTGCCGGAATGGGACGAAACGCAGCATTTCCCCGACGAACTGCGGCCGGCGCTCGCCGAATTAGGGCTGCTTGGCGTGATCTTTCCCGAACAGTACGGCGGCGCGGGGCTCGGCTATATCGAATACGCGACGATCATCGAGGAGCTGGCGCGCGTCGACGGCGCGGTCGGGCTCTCGGTCGCGGCGCACAACTCCTTATGCTCGAACCATATCTATATGTTCGGCAGCGAGGAGCAGAAAAAGAAATATCTCGTCCCGCTGACGCAGGGCGAAAGCTGGGGCGCGTGGGGTTTGACCGAAGCCGGCGCGGGTTCGGACGCGTCGGGCACGCGGACGACCGCCGTCCGCTCGAACGGCGGCTATCTCGTCAACGGCTCGAAGAACTTCATCACGCACGCGATCACCGGGCAGACGCTCGTCGCGGTCGCCGTGACGGACCGGGAAAAAGGCAGCAAGGGCATCTCGGCGTTTATCTTCGACAAGTCGATGGACGGTTTCCGGTCGGACAAAAAAGAAAACAAGCTCGGAATGCGCGCGTCGGAAACGGCGTCGGTCGTCTTTGAGGACTGCTATGTGCCGGCGGAAAATCTGCTCGGCAGCGAGGGCGAGGGCTTTCGGCAGGCGATGCAGATCCTCGACGGCGGACGGATTTCGATCGCCGCTCTGTCGGTCGGCATCGCGCAGGGCGCGTTCGAAGCGGCGGTTCGCTACGCCAAAGAGCGCGAGCAGTTCGGCCGTCCGATCGCCGAGTTTCAGGCGATCCAGTTCAAGCTCGCCGATATGGCGACGCAGATCGAGGCCGCGCGCCTGCTGACGCAGCAGGCGGCCGCGCTCAAGGACGCCGGCAAACCCGTCACGAAAGCCTCGGCGATGGCCAAGCTCTTCGCCTCGGAAACGGCCGTCCGCGTCGCCGAAGAATCCGTCCAGATCCACGGCGGCTACGGCTACACGAAAGACTACCCGGCCGAAAAATACTGGCGCGACGCCAAGCTCTGCACGATCGGCGAAGGCACCAGCGAGATCCAACGGATCGTGATCGCCAAATCGCTGCTCAAAGCTTGAAGAGTGGAGAGTGGAGAGTGGAGAGTGGAGAGTCAGGGGATCAGTTTAAGAAGTTTTGAATGAAATATTTTTACTTCCTAAACTTCCTAAACTTCCTAAACTTCCTCTCCACTCTCCACTCTCCACTCTCCACTCTCCACTCTTTCCTGTTTCACGTTGCACGAATGAAACAAGTTTCGTATAATGATCGTGCTGTCTGCAAACAACAATTCTAGTTACAAGGAGTGAATAATAATGAGTACAGGAACTGCAATGTCAAATAATCTGGCGGCCGCCCTGATCGGCGAGCTGCAGCAGGAAGCCGCGACGACGCGGAAATGTCTGGAACGGATTCCGGCTGACAAATTCGATTACAAACCGCACGAAAAGTCGATGGCGATGGGACGGCTGGCCGTCCACACCGCCGAGATGGTCGACTGGGCGAAAGAGACCGTTACGACGACCGAGCTCGATTTCGCCGCCAACGAATATAAGCCGTTCGAACCGAAAACGACCGAAGAGCTCGTCGAATTCGCCGACAAGCATCTCGCCGAAGCGATCGAGGCGCTGAAAAACACGTCGGACGAAGCGATGATGGAAAACTGGACGCTGCGCAACGGCGAAACCGTCTATTTCACGATGCCGCGCATTCAGGTGCTGCGCGGAATGGTCTTCAACCACATCATCCACCACCGCGGCCAGCTTTCCGTCTATATGCGGCTCAACGACATTCCCGTCCCCGCGATCTACGGCCCGTCGGCCGACGAGGGAGCCATGTGATTTCGGATTTCGGATTTCGGATTTCGGATTGGTCTCTCGGGGAACGGCTTTTGTTTTTGCGAAGCTATCCGGGATAGAAAAAAAAACTGATCGTGTTTCGTCGATCTGATGTCCGGGTTCAATCCGATGCTCCGAGCTTGAATCGAGCCGACTCCCGACTCCCGACTCTCGACTCTCGACTTTTAAACCCGAAAGGGCGAAGCCGACGCCGGCTTCGCCCTTTCGGGTTTTGAGAAGAAAGGACACGTGAGGTTAAGGACACCTTCAAATCTTCATCAATTTATAATCTCCAAAACTCGTTAACTCCCTAAAAACCAATCCGGATTCATCCCGAACAATCCGAAATCCGAAATCCGAAATCCGAAATCGACTCACTTTTGCAGCTCGTACGTCACGCTGGTCGCGGTCTGCGTCGCGGCGTCGAAGCGGACGCTGAATTTGATGCGCCGCCATTCGACGTCGCCGATCCGGACTTCGCCGGTGCCGTCGTAAGCGGTTTCGCCGTTCGCCTGCGCGGCCGCGTCGAAACCGTCGATCGACATCACGATATTGGTCGTCTTGAATTCCCGGCCGAGCGCGTTCATCAGCTCGCGCGAGAGATTGTCTTCCGTCTCGGCGGCCGCGAAATCGGTCGCGGATTCGACGAATTTGTAATCGATCGACTCGACGCTCCGGTCGACGGCGTTGACGCGCGCCGTAAATTGAAACGGGAGCGCGGTTTTGTCGTCGCGGACGACGGCGAGCGCGTCGCCGGTGAAATCGATCCGGTTTTTCGAGGCCGCGCCGTTCTCGACCGCGCGCAGCCGGATCTCGACGGTCTGATCGGTCAGATCGGCGCGCAGACGTTCGGTCAGCCGCTCGACGAGCGCCGTCTTCAAACGGTCGAGCCGCGCGCCGGCGTTGGCCGCGTCCTTCGTTCTGGCGGCGGCCGAAACGATGCCGAACATCGTGATGATGAGCGTGAAAACGATGATGTTTTTGAAAACGTTCTGATTTTTCATAACTGTCAAACCTCGCAGCCTCTGGTTCGCAACCTTCGTGCCGGAAATCGTCCGGCTCTCTTAAATCAATCTATTGTCGTTATTTATTCGGCGAATTGCGCCCTTTATATTAGGACGCCGTTCGAAAAACTTTTTTGCGGATGTCCTGAAATAATCCACCGATTTTTTTTCGCGACGCCGGCCGCGGTTTTCAAACAATCCGAAATCCTCTGGTTGTCTTTTTGAAATTAATCCGAAAAATGAGAAAATTATTGTTTATGAAAACGGCTTTGTTTCTGAGCTTCATTCTTTTATTGTCCGGCGGCGCGCTCGGGCAGAAAGTTCCGTCCTTCCGCCAGTACGGCGCGAAGGTCGAAAAGGCGAAAGCGAAAAAGATCGACTTTGCGAGCCACCCGCGCGCGCGCACGTTTCGCACGAACCTGTCGAACGCGCTCAAAAGCGGCGTCAATTTCGGCGGTCATTACATCGTCGCGACGTGGGGCTGCGGCACGAACTGCACCGAGAGCGCGATCGTCGACGCGCGCACCGGCCGCGTCTTTTTCCCGAAAGAGCTGGAGGGCGCGGGCTTCGGCTTCTGCGAGCTCGGCGACGAATCCGAGCCGCTCCGCTACAAAGCGGACAGCCGCCTGCTCGTCCTCAACGGTTTTAAGGGCGGCGATCTCGATTCGGAAAAAACGCCGTGCGGGATATATTATTACGAATGGACGGGAACGGCGCTGAAACGGGTCGCTTTCGTCAAAAAGAAACGAACCGCAACTCCGTAATGACCGACAACAATTTTCTCGAACGACTTTTGAAGGGCGAGCCGCGGGCCGTCGCGCGCGCGATCACGCGCGTCGAAAACGGCGCGGCCGAATCCGCCGAACTGATGAAGCAGGTCTTCGCGCACACCGGCCGCGCGCTCGTCGTCGGCATCACCGGCGCGCCCGGCGCGGGCAAATCGTCGATGGTCGACAAGCTCGCGATGCATTACCGCGCGGCGGGCGAACGGATCGGGATCATCGCCGTCGATCCGTCGAGCCCGTTCTCGGGCGGCGCGATTCTCGGCGACCGGATCCGGATGTCGACTCTGGGGCTCGACAAAAACGTCTTCATCCGCTCGATGGCGACGCGCGGCAACCTCGGCGGCCTCTCGCGCGCGACGGTCGACGCGGTCGCTATTTTAGACGCGGCCGGTTTCGACAAGGTGATCGTCGAAACGGTCGGCGTCGGGCAGGACGAGGTCGAGATCGTCAAAACGGCCGACGTCTCGGTCGTCGTGCTCGTCCCCGGAATGGGCGACGACATCCAGGCGATCAAGGCCGGCATTATGGAGATCGGCGACGTCTTCGTGATCAACAAGGCCGACCGCGAGGGCGTTCTGCGGACCGAAAAAGAGCTGCAGGCGCTGCTCGAGCTCGCGCACCGGCCGGATTTCTGGCAGCCGCCGATCGTCAAAACGATCGCCACCGAAAACAAAGGCATCGAAGAGCTCGCCGCGGCCATCGAAAGCTATCACGATTTTCAGAAACGCGACGAAAACTCGGAGAGAAGAAAAGCGATCGCCAAATGGCGGCTGCTCGAACTCCTGCAGGAACGCCTGCTCGCCGACGCCCTGCGCCGCGACGGCACGGCGGAAAAGCTCGAACGCCTCGCGCAGGAAATCGCCGAAAAGCGCAGCAACCCGTACGCGGCGGTCGAAGAGATTTTGAAATAAACTTTGTTGCGCGTGACAAAGTTGTTGAAATAATGAGCGTTAAACCAGCGAACGGTTGTTTATCCGTCCACTAAAAACACGAAAACACACGAAATAATTTAGTGTTTTTGGTGTTTTTAGTGGATGGATAAAAAAACGAACGCGACCGGAATCGCCGCTTTTTCCAATAAATTCCGTCGCCAACTATAATAGGAAGTAAGACCGTAGCGCCCAGTCGACCTTTGATTCATAATTTAATGTCCGACGAAAATTCGCGGCAGCTCACGGCGCTCGGGCGGGCTGCCGGGAATCATCCGGCGCGATTGGCGGATATTTGACGTTTTCGCCGGTCTTGAAGAAATATTGCGAATCGGGGCGGGAATTTTGCAAAGGAGATAATTTTTATGAAAATCAATCATCTCGGAATCGCCACTAAGGAAATCGCCGAAGCGCTCAGGTTTTGGGAAGATGCGTTAGGGCTTGAAAACGTTCATACGGAAACGGTCGAAGAACAGAAAGTCCGGGTCGCGATGCTGCCTTTGGGCGAATCGCGCGTCGAATTGCTGGAGCCGACGTCGGAAGATTCGCCGATCGCGAAGTTTATCGAAAAGCGCGGGTCGGGCGGAATTCATCACGTTGCGGTCGAGACCGACGACATCGTCGCGAGCCTGGCGAAACTAAAGGCGGCGGGCGCGCGTTTAATAGACGAAACCCCGCGCATCGGCGCCGAAGGCTGTCTCGTCGCGTTCGTCCATCCGGCGGCGACCGGCGGCGTTCTGCTCGAACTCGTGCAGGAAAATAAACATTAAAAAACGCCAAAAAGCGTCTTTTGAATTGAATTATTGGAAAATTCGGTTAAAATTCATCTTTCGCTAAAGGAAATCGAATATCAGAAAAAGTGAGGATTTAATATCTTGAGTAGTTTAGGTAAAGCAGTAATATTATTGGGCGTGATTCTGGCCATCGGCGCCGGTCTCGTCGTTTGGAAAGGCAAGGCGGGCGGCCATCATAACGGCGAAATCTCGTTCAATCAGATGTCGAAAGAGGAGATGGAGCTTCTGCTGAAGGACGCCAACCCGATGATGCTCAAACGTCTCGCGGACGACCCCGAAATGAAGAAGCAGCAGCTCGACAGCCTCAAACAGATGCTCGCGCTCGCCAGCGAAGCCCGGAAGGATCCGACCGTCTTCGACGAAAACACGAAAAAGGCGATGGAGATCATCGAATCGGTGATCTGGGCGCGCAACTACGATCAGACGATCAACAAGGACAAGGGCCCGATGCCGCCGTTCGGCTTCATCACCGAAGATCAGGTCAAGGAATTTTACGGCGAGGGCGACAACCTGACGGCGGAACAGAAGAAACACGCCGATGAATTTCAGGAATTTCTCGACGTCCAGCTCAACTTCGCCCGCAAGAGCAAGTCCGTGCCCGACAACGTCGAGCCGAGCGACGAAGAAAAGAACCAGATGAAGGGCGAGTTCGCCAAGATCAAGATCTACGAGGCGGAGGCAAAACAGAAAGTCAAGGCCAACGCGCCGGAGCTCGGACCGGACTTCGAACAGAAGGTTCAGCTCCAGATCAAGCTCCAGCAGGCGCAGTTCCTCTCGAGAATGTATTCGACCGACGTGTTAGCGAAAAAAGCCGAAGTGACCGACGCCGACGTCCAGCAGTATCTCGCCGAGCATCCCGAGCTCAACACCGACGCCGAGAAAAAGGCGAAGGCCAACGAAGTGCTCCAACGTTTGAAGAACGGCGAAGATTTCGCGGCGCTCGCCAAGGAATTCTCGGAAGATCCGGGCAGCAAGGATAAGGGCGGCCTCTACGAAAACGTCACCGAAGGCGGCGGTTTCGACAAGGACTTCGAAGCGGCGGCGCTCGCGCTCCAGCCGGGACAGTTCACGCAGGAGCTCGTCAAGACGCCGTTCGGCTATCACATCATCAAGCTCGAAAAGAAGGGCGAGGTCAAGGATCAGACCGGCCAGACCAAGCAGAGCTACGACGTCCGCCACATTCTTTTCTCGACGATGGTCAAGGACCCGGAAAATCCGATGGGCCGCGAAGTGCCGGTCAACGAATACGTCAAGGGCAAGATCGAGGACGATAAGCAGAAAAAGCTGATGGACGATCTGGTCGCCAGCAACAACGTCCAGATCGCCGAGGATTTCCAGATCCCGCCGGTCTCCGACGAACAGATGCAGGAAATGATGAAGAAGCAGATGCAGCAGCAGATGCCGCAGATGCCTCCGGGCGCGCAGACCGATTCGCCGAAAGCCCCGAAAGACGCGAAAAAACCGGAAGCGAAAAAGCCGGAACCCAAGAAAAAGTAGTTGATATAAGTTTGGGAAGTTTAGGAAGTTTAGGAAGAAGGCTCGCTTTCTCCCGAACTTCCCAAACTTCCCAAACTTCCCAAACTTCCCAAACTCATTTATGAAGTTTGGCGATTACCGCATCGAAATTCTCCCCGACACCGAATTCAGACTGGACGGCGGCGCAATGTTCGGCGTCGTCCCGCGCACGCTCTGGGAGCGGGTCGCGCCGCCCGACGAATCGAATCGTATTCGGATGAATATGAACTGCCTGTTCGTCGAAACCCCGACCGAAAAAATCCTCGTCGAGACCGGCATCGGCGAAAAATGGTCGAAAAAACAAACCCGCCTCTACGGCATCTTCCGCGAAAAACCATTCACGCAAACGCTTTTCGAAAAAACCGGCTGCCGTCCCGAAGAGATCACGATCGTCGTCAACACGCATCTGCATTTCGACCACGCGGGGGGAAATACGATTTCGGATTGCGGATTGCGGATTGCGGATTGCGGATTTGACGAAGATCGAAGATCGACGGCCGAAATATCAAAACCGACGCCCCAATTTCCGAACGCGCGGTATCTCGTTTCGAAATTCGAGTTCGAGAACGCCGAAAATCCGACCGAGCGCGACCGGGCGAGCTATCTCGCGGAAAACTGGCGGCCGCTCGCCGATCGCGGGCAGCTCGAGCTGATGCCCGACGAATACGAGGTCGTCGCCGGCCTGACGATGGAAACCGTCCGCGGTCATTCGGCCTCGATGCAGACCGTCCGCCTGACGCGCGGCGGCGAAACGCTCTACGGTTTCGCCGATCTCGTCCCGACGCGCGCGCACGTCGCGCCGGCGTGGATTATGGGCTACGATCTCTACCCGCTCGAAACGCTCGCCGCCAAAAAACGGCTGCTCCCGCGCGCCGTCGCCGAAGACTGGCTCTGCCTTTTTTACCACGATTTTTCCGCGCCGCTCTGCCGTCTGACCGAAAAAGACGGCAAAATCCTGCCGGTGCCGGTCTGACGCAGGGCAAAATCCGCCGCCGGAAACCGTCCTTTAAACGTATCTGTAAAATCGATACCAGTTTTAGAAAGGAGCGAAGCAAATAATTATGAGAATCAATACCGCCGGTTCGGGACATACGGGACCGGTCAAAAACGGCCCCGCCGAATGGCTGGCCTACGACGCGTCGCGTGAACGGCAAAGACGGATGGTCGAACGCGCGATCAACATCCTGCGCAGCAACGTCCGCGGAAGCACGGCCTGCAACCGGGCCTTCCGCGCGCTGCCGGGCGGCCGCTCGTTCGACGATATTTTCGACGACAACAACGTCTGGATCAGCTATTGTCCGGACAACGCCAACTACGGCTTTACCAACGTCGTCGGCGGCTCGGAGATCACGATCTGCGAGCTCGCCTTCCGCTGGGGCTACTGGACGGTGACGGGCACGCTCGTCCACGAGATGGGCCACGTCAACGGCGCGGGCATCGCCGATCACGCCGCCGAGGGCACGCTGCTCTCGTGCGGGCTCGCGAAAGTCCACGACCCGAACATCATCGGCAGCCGCGACACCGAACCGATCTACATCGCGTGAGCGACGCCGAAAACCCGCCGCCGAAAATCAGAGTCGAAAGGCTCTGATTTTTTTTGGCTTTGGTTTATACTGATTTCGGATTTCGGATTTCGGATTTCGGATTGGCTTGTTCAGCGAGCTTTTCGCGATTCGAAAGGTAATATTAAAGCCGGAATCCGGGAACGGGGCTTTATCAATCATCAAATCTCAATTATCTGTTTCGAACCGCTTTCGAATGCTTTGAATTGATTGAAAGTTATCAATGTTTTCGAATAACCCGGCCGCTCCCGTTGGCGATTAACAAACCTGCAAAAATTCAGGAGAATCATCAGAATGAAAAAACTTACGATCATCTTCGCGCTCGTCGTCATCGGTTTGACGGCGCAGTCCGGCTTCGGACAGACGACCGGCGACGATCGGGCCAACCTGATCAGGGCCGCGCGTTTTCTCGAGGAAAAGCCGTTCGACAAGGACGCTCCGAAAATGCGCGAATGGGCGTTTCTTTACGTCGCGCAGACTAAGGACGTGTCGGTCGTGATCTGCGCCGGCCCGCTGATCAGGCCGATGCTCGAAAAGAAAAACAAATACGGCGACGAGCTTTTAAATCAGTACGCGATCGCGATGGCCGCCTTCAAGCTCCAGAATCCCGACCGGAAATCTGACGAAAACGCCGCCCAGCTCGCCGGTCTCGAAAGCGCGCTCAAAGCCTACGAAAAAATGGTCGCCGGGGATTCGAAGGCCAAATACGCGGCGCTCGACGAACTGCTCGCCAAACGCGACAAAGGCGAGCTCAAAGCGCTGGTCGAAGCCGCCGACTGCGCGAAAAAATAGAATCGACACCCGCGCGCGGCGGTTTCGGCGAAAAACCGCGCCGCGCTTTTATGTAAATGCCCGAAAACGAGGTCCAGACATTTTTTCTGCTCGAGATCGAGCGCGAATGGAGCGCGCTGGGAAAAAGATTTCCGGCGCCGCCGTGGGGCGTCTGGATTCGCGAATACCGGGCGGCCGGCGCGGAACAGAGCGGTTTTCGGATCGACGCCGTCCCGCAAAACGTCTGGTTTCTCGACAAAAAAGGTTTTCGGCGAAAACCGCCGAACGATTTTCAGCGGTTTCTGCTCGTCCAGACCGGCCGCCTCTGGAACGACGGCTTTTTCGGCGGCTTCGAGAGCGTCGTCTGGTCGCGCGGCGATCGTTTTTTTCACGAGCTCGGGCTGGCCGCCTTCGCGCCGGTCGAAGACGCGAAAAATCTCTATTATCTCGAATACATCTGGGGCGGCCGCTTCGGTCGCGGCCATTGCGTCGACATCGGCCGCGGTTTGCGTCACGCCGTCTGGAAAAACGTCTGGGTTTCGTGAAAACGCGTGTTTTGAGCTCTGCATCGATGTTGTTTGAAAGACTGAACCGGTCGTCGGTAAAGCTGACGAGAAAAATTTTCGGTTCGCTTTGTTCGTCTTTGGTTAAGAGAATCGAAATAATCTTTCAATCGACACCCAACAGCCCGAAAAATTGTAAAAATCGCCGAAAACGGATGAAATTCGCCGAAAACGGACGGATTTTCGCGTTTTCGAACGCAAAGCCGGAATCATCCCCGGCGGTTTGATGCGCCGGCGAGCGCCCGCTTCGTCACAAAACGGGCGGCGTCGGTGTTTTTCGTTTACAAGCTTGATTTTTTTTCGACGGCCTTATGAAAACAATTATTTTCTCCGCCCTGCTCGTTTGTTTCGTGCAGCTTCTCGGTTTTTCGAACGTAACCGCGCAGCAGCCGGTGCCGCGCTTCGAAACCGGCGACTGCGCGGTGCCGGCCCCGCCCGACGAGAAAAATATCGTCTGCGGCTATCTCGTCGTCCCGGAAAAGCGCGCCGCGCCGAACGGGCGGACGATCCGGCTGCCGATCGCGATCCTCAAATCGACCGCCGCGAACCCGCGCCCCGATCCGGTGCTGCGCACCTTCGGCGGTCCCGGCGCGTCGTCGCTCGGGCTGATCCGCAGCCGCCGCGCGACGCCGTTTCTGCGCGACCGCGACCTGATCGTCTTCGAACAGCGCGGCACGAAATACGCGCAGCCCGCGCTCAACTGTCCCGAAGTCGATGAAGCCAAAATCGCCGGCGTCAAACGCGCGCTCGACGCCCGCACGGCGCGGCAGAGCGAGCTCGACGCGGCCCGCGCCTGCTACGACCGGCTCCGCCGCGAGGGCAGCGATCTTTCGGCCTACAACAGCGTCGAGAGCGCGGCCGACATCGAGGATCTGCGCCGCGTGCTGAAAATCGACAAGCTCAATCTGTGGGGCCTTTCCTACAGCTCGCGGCTGATGCTGACCGTGATGCGTTATCACCCGCAGGGAATCCGCGCGGTCGTCCTCGAATCGAGCCTGCCGCCCGAGATCAACTACGACGAAAAGGGCGTCGACGCGATCGTCGCGGCGCTCGACCGCGTTTTCGCGAACTGCCGGGCCGACGCGGACTGCGCGAAGGCGTATCCGGCGCTCGAAAAGGAATTCTACGAAACGGTCGCGAATTTCAACAAAACGCCGCTCGCCGTCGAGAAGCAGGACGAAAAGACCGGCGAAAAATTCGTGATCCGGCTCGACGGCAACGATTTCGTGACGTGGATCGTCGATTATCTGCTCTCGGCCGACGGCGCGGCGATCGCGAACGTGCCGCTCGTCGTCCACCGGACCTTCGGCGGCGACACGAGCATTTTCAAGCGTTACGCCGTCACGAAGCTCGAAACCGGCAGCGGGCTCGGGATGCGCTATTCGGTCTGGTGCGGCGAGGAATTCCCGTTCGAGAAAATGACGAAAATCCGCGCGCAGTCGTTTCGTTATCCGGGTTTGAAGGGTTACGAGGTAATGTCTTTGCCAGATATCTGCGGCGTCTGGAAGGTGCCGGCCGCCGCGCGGATCGAGAACACGCCGGTCGAAAGTTCGATCCCGACGCTCGTCGTGAGCGCCGAATACGACGCCTACACGCCGCCCGCGTGGAGCGCGAGCCTCGCCAGACATCTCAAAAACCATTTTCTGCTCGAGATTCCGTGGGCCGGTCACGGCCCGGCGTTTTCGACGCCCTGTCTCGGCGCCGCGATCGCCGATTTCTTCGACGACCCGCAAAAAGCGCCCGCGCCGGACTGCGTCCGCGAAACGCGCGGGAAATTCAAATTCGTCGTCAAATAAAACTGAAAGCCGCGCCGTCAAGTGGACGGCGCGGCTTTTCACGCCCGATTTCCCTTTTCGCCGATTGATTCCGCGCCGTAAAAAACTTACATTATTATTTTTCTGGCCGAAATCGGCCGCTCATACGAGAAAAAAGCGAAACCTGACGAAAATCACAGCCGGAATGTGAGTTACGTCACACCGCGCGTAAAAACGAAAACTTATAATGGCTTTTACCTTTTCGAAAGGTAACGCCGTTTTCGGTCGAAACCCGGATCCGAAAATTTTGTCGAAAGCCGTTCAAGGCCACACAAAATCCGAAATCCGAAATCCGAAATCCGAAATCCCACATCGTTCGTCTTTTCGCGCGAGTTGAAAATTATCAGAGGCGAACCGTCCGCGAGGACGGCAATTTTTTGAAAACACAGGAAAAGACGAAAATAAACAATGGAACAAGTTAAAATCGGAATCATCGGCGGCAGCGGTCTGTACCAGATGCCGGAAATCACGGACATCAAAGAGGTCGCGGTCGAAACGCCGTTCGGCGCGCCGTCGGACGCCTTCATCATCGGCACGCTGGAGGGTGAACGCGTCGCGTTTCTGCCGCGCCACGGCCGCGGCCATAAGCTGACGCCGTCGGAGCTGCCGTTCCGGGCGAACATCTACGCGATGAAGCTGCTCGGCGTCGAGTATATCTTATCGGTGTCGGCCGTCGGCTCGCTGAGAGAAGATTTCGCGCCGACGCATTTCTGCATTCCCGACCAGTTTTTCGACCGGACGCGCGCGCGCGCCGCGGAATCGACGTTTTTCGGCGACGGCATCGTCGGCCACATCACGTTCGCGCACCCGGTCTGCTCGGAATTGGGCGACATTCTCGAAGAATCGTGCAAGACCGTCGAGGGCCTGACGACGCATCGCGGCGGGACCTATATCTGTATGGAAGGCCCGGCGTTTTCGACGCTCGCCGAATCGAACGTCTACCGTTCGTGGGGAATGGACATCATCGGGATGACGAACCTGCAGGAAGCGAAGCTCGCCCGCGAGGCCGAGATCGCCTACGCGACGCTCGCGCTCGTCACCGATTACGACTGCTGGCACGAGGATCACGACGCCGTCTCGATCGATATGGTCGTCGAATATCTGACGAAAAACGTCCGCAACGCGCAGCTCGTCCTCAAGGAGGCCGTCAAACGCGTCGCCGCCAAACAGACGCCGAACCCGTTCGCGGGCGCGACCAAAAACGCGATTTTCACCGCGCCCGAGCACTGGAATCCGGAAACGGCCCGGCGGCTCGACGCGATTATCGGTAAATACGCGAAAAAATAATTATTTTTGTTAATATAAGGTTGGCCGAAAACTAACCTTAGTTCATTTTGACCGATTAATTTAGTGCAGGGTATGATGCTTCATTAGAATCTTTCCCGCGGATTCCGCAGCATTTTATCCGAACCGACAAATCTATGACGACAACCACAGTTGAAAAACCTGCCGACGGGGCGACCGAAGTCAAGCCCGTACCGAAGAAAATAGGCGTTCCCAAAGAGATCTACGAGGGCGAATACCGCGTCGCGGCGACGCCCGACACGGCCCAGAAGCTCCAGAAGCTCGGCTTCGAGGTGCTCATCGAAAAGGGCGCCGGCGCGCACGCCGACTTTCCCGACGAGTCCTACGAAAAAGCCGGGTGCCGGATCGTCAAGGACGCGAAGACGCTCTGGAAGGAGGCCGAAATCATCTTAAAGGTCCGGCAGCCTCTCGAAGACCCGAAAACCGGCAAACACGAAGCCGATCTCCTGACCGCCGGCAAAACGCTCATCAGCTTCATCTATCCCGCGCAAAACAAAGAACTTCTCGAAAGACTGGCGAAAAAGAAAGCGAACGTGATCGCGATGGACGCGATCCCGCGCATCTCGCGCGCGCAGAAGATGGACGCCCTGAGCTCGATGGCGAACATCGCCGGCTACCGCGCCGTCGTCGAGGCGGCGAACGGTTTCGGCCGCTTTTTCACCGGTCAGATCACGGCCGCCGGCAAAGTTCCGCCCGCCAAAGTGCTGATCATCGGCGCGGGCGTCGCCGGCC
The DNA here is from genome assembly GCA_018269075.1 of Acidobacteriota bacterium. Taxonomy (GTDB): domain Bacteria; phylum Acidobacteriota; class Blastocatellia; order Pyrinomonadales; family Pyrinomonadaceae; genus JAFDVJ01. The sequence continues at coordinate 34,139 of JAFDVJ010000056.1, read as the reverse complement.
TCGCGGCGATCGGCGCGGCCCGCAGTTTAGGCGCGATCGTCCGCGCGTTCGACACGCGGCCGTCCGTCAAGGAACAGGTCGAGAGTATGGGCGCCGATTTTCTCGAGCTCGATTTCCAGGAGGACGGCGAGGGCGCCGGCGGCTACGCGAAAGTGATGTCGAAGGAATTCATCGAGGCCGAGATGGCGCTTTTCGCCGACCAGGCCAAAGACGTCGACATCATCGTCACGACTGCGCTGATTCCCGGCAAACGCGCGCCGATCCTGATCACGACCGCGATGGTCGAGAGTATGAAGCACGGCTCGGTCGTCGTCGATCTGGCCGCCGAACAGGGCGGCAACTGCGAGGTCACCAAACCGGGCGAATCCTACGACTACAAGGGCGTGCGGATCGTCGGCTACACGGATCTGCCGAGCCGGATGGCGAACCAGTCGAGCCAGCTCTACGGCACGAACCTCTGGCACCTTTTGAGCGATATGGGCGGATCGGACAAGTTCCGGATCGATCTCGACGACGAGGTCGTCCGCGGCGCGCTCCAGATCCACGAGGGCGAAATCCTGCCGCCGCCGGAAAAACCGGCGCTCGTCTCGGTCCATACGTCGGTCACGCCGAAATCAAAGGCGGCCGCCGCGGCCGCCGCGCCGGAAAAGAAATCCGGCAGCCTCGGCGCCGTCATTCTCGTCGTCCTCGGCGTGCTCGCGCTGACCGGCATCGGTCTCAAGGCGCCGTCGGAATTCATCTCGCACTTTACGGTCTTTATCCTCGCCTGCTTTGTCGGCTGGCAGGTCATCTGGAACGTGACGCCCGCGCTCCATACGCCGCTGATGTCGGTGACGAACGCGATCAGCGGCATCATCATCGTCGGCGGAATGCTCCAGCTGACGAACGATTCCGCGTCGGTCACGAAAATCCTCGGCGCGGTCGCCATCTTCGTCGGCACGATCAACGTCGCCGGCGGATTTCTGGTGACGCAGCGAATGCTCAAGATGTTCCAGAAGTGACGCGCGGGAAATCCGCGGCAATCAATCGACCTGACGGTCGGACGGCAGAAATTTACAGACACTAACAAAAATCAATGTTCAACGATCTTTTTTCAAATCCAGATTCGGCCCGCAACTTACTGGTCGTCTCGTACATCGTGGCGAGCGCGTTCTTTATCCTGAGCCTGAGCGGTTTGTCGAACCCCGAGACGTCGCGTCGCGGAAATCTGTTCGGCATCATCGGTATGTCGATCGCGTTCGTCGCGACCGCCGTTTTCCGCGTCAACGACTACGGAATCCTGATCGCCGTGATCATCCCGGCGGTGATCATCGGCGCGGTCCTCGCGGCGCGCGTCGCGATGACGTCGATGCCCGAGCTGGTCGCGATTCTCCACAGCTTCGTCGGCGTCGCGGCGGTCCTCGTCGGCTACGGCAGCTATCTGCAGCCGAACAAGCTCGCGGGCGCCGAAAAGTCGATCCACGAGATCGAGGTCTTCGTCGGCGTCTTTATCGGCGCGATCACGTTCACCGGCTCGATCGTCGCGTTCGGCAAGCTCCGCGCGCTGATCTCGAGCAAACCGCTGATGCTGCCCGGCCGGCATCTGCTCAACCTCGTGATGATGCTCGTCTGCATCGGGCTCGGCTACCAGTTTATGAACAACCCGAACGGTCTGACGCCGCTCCTGATTATGACGGCGATCGCCGGCGTGATCGGCGTCCATCTGGTCGCGGCGATCGGCGGCGGCGATATGCCGGTCGTCGTCTCGATGCTCAACAGCTATTCGGGATGGGCGGCCGCGGCGGCCGGATTTATGCTCTCGAACGACCTGCTGATCGTCACCGGCGCGCTCGTCGGTTCATCCGGCGCGATCCTTTCGGCGATTATGTGCAAGGCGATGAACCGCTCGTTCATCAGCGTCATCGCCGGAGGCTTCGGCACGACGGGCGGCACCGCGCCGGCCGAAGGCACGCAGCCCGAGGGCGAAGTGACGCCGATCTCGGTCGAGGAAACCGTCCATCTCTTAACCGAAGCGCGCCACGTGATCATCGTGCCGGGCTACGGAATGGCCGTCGCGCAGGCGCAGCACGCGGTCGCCGAGATCACGAAGCTCCTTCGCAAACGCGGCATCGAAGTCCGTTTCGGCATCCATCCGGTCGCCGGCCGGCTGCCGGGGCATATGAACGTCCTGCTCGCCGAAGCGAAGGTCCCTTATGACATCGTGCTCGAAATGGACGAGATCAACGAGGACTTTCCGGAAACCGACGTCGCGCTGATCATCGGCGCGAACGACACGGTCAACCCGGCGGCGCTCGACGACCCGAACAGCCCGATCGCCGGAATGCCGGTGCTCGAAGTCTGGAAGGCGCAGTTCTCGATCGTGATGAAACGCGGAATGGCGAGCGGCTACGCGGGCGTCGAAAACCCGCTCTTTTTCAAGGAAAACAACCGGATGCTCTTCGGCGACGCCAAAAAGAACGTCGACGCGATCCTCGCCCAGCTGATCGATTCGAAAAAATAAAAGTTTAAAGGTTCTGAGTTCCGCCTTCAGGCGGCCCGGCGTTTCATCGGAAATTTTTTCCATTTGAAACGCCGGGCCGCCTGAAGGCGGAACTCATAGCTTTACCCGCCCGACATCTTATTCTCCTCCCGCTGCATCCAACCGCCTGAGGAAGCCGTTCCAGTGAACAATTTTTTGAAGATATTTTTCGTGCTCGCCGTTTTCGGCGCTCTGCCGGCGGCGGCGCAGACGAGCGGGCGGCGGATCGATTTTAAGAATTTCACTTTTCCGGCGCTCTGCGGCGAAGCGGAGCCGGCCGATTACCGGATCGTCAAAGGCCAATGGATAAAACCGTCGGACGACGCGGATTCCGGTCTTTACAGCGATTTTCGCGTGCAGTCGGTCGCGTACGGCGATCTCGACGGCGACGGGCGCGAGGAAGCGGTCGTCATCACCGCCTGCCGGCCGGGCGGCACCGGCAGCTTTACCGAGGGCTACGTCTATTCGATCCGAAACAACCGGCCGCGGCTCGTCGGGCGGATCGCGGGCGGCGACCGCGCCGAGGGCGGGCTCGTCAGCGCGAAGGTTGTCGGCGGGCGGCTCGTCGTCGAAAGCTACGAGGAAGGCGGGAGCGGTCTCTGCTGCCCGGAATTCATCGTCACGAACCGTTTTCGGCTGCGCGGCGGCCGGATGATAGACGACGGACGGCCGACCCGCCGCGCGCTTTACCCGGCGCAGCGGATCGTCTTCGCGAAAGGCGCGTTCAAAACGACGCTGACCGCGCGCATCCCGGCGTCCGACCGGAAAAGATTCGTCGTCCGCGCGGCCGCCGGCCAGACGCTGACCGTCCGGACCGACCGGCCGAATTCGCCCGTTTATCTCAAATCGGGCGACGGCGACGAACTGCCGAACGAAAACGGGCTCGTCCTCAGGATCAACGCCGACGGCGATCTGACGTTCGACGTCATCAACAACAACGAAACGGATTTGAAATATACGATCGCAATTGAGATAAAATAACTGTTTATGAAAAAAGCATTTTTATTCTTCGGTTTATTTTTAAGCGTCTTCGCCTTCGCGGCCGGCGGCGCGTTCGCGCAGAAAGACCCGCAGATGCCGGTCGATCCGATTCTCGAGGCCGACGCCAAACATAATCTCGAAGTCGCGCAGAACTATTTCAAGCTCAAAAAGGCCTACCGCGCCGTGCTGCTGCGGTTCGAGGAGACCTTCGCCGCCTATCCCGATTTTTCGAAGATGGACGAGTTTCTCTACATCGCCGGGATGAGCAGCTATTATCTGGCCGACAACAAGGGCCAGCAGAAGCTGCTGCCGACGGCGACCGAGGACGACAAAAAGAAATACGACCCGGCCAAGCTCCGCGAGGACGCCAAAATGTATCTGACGATGGTCGTCGAGAAATACCCGAACAGCAAGTTCAGGAACGACGCCGAGAAAACGCTGAAGGCGCTCGGCAAGGACAAGTGATTTCGGATTTCGGATTTCGGATTGTCTGCTCGAGCATCGTTTTCGTTTCCTTTGCGGATTTCGCAGAAGATATGCGACAGCCTGACAGGCGGTCGCGCGCTTCGCGAACGTGAAGCGCGAAGCGCGGCGAACAACGCGGCGGGCGTCGATCACAAATCCGGGTTTAACGCCGAGGACAGTTTATGAATCTTAATCAGGTCACGATCTTTACGAGCAGGACGGAAGAATTGGTCGGGTTTTATCGAAAGCTCGGTCTGAAGCTGATCGTCGATTCGCTGCCGCGTTACGCGCGGATGGAATGCCCGGACGGCGACGCGACGCTCTCGGTGCATTCGACCGACGTCGCCGAGACCGCTTCGTCGATCGTCCTTTATTTCGAATGCGAGGACCTCGACGCGCGCGTCGCGGAATTAAAAGCGGCCGGCCTCGAATTCGACGAAGACCCGCAGGATCAGCCGTGGCTCTGGCGCGAAGCGTATCTCAAAGACCCGGCCGGCAACCGCGTCTGTCTTTTCTACGGCGGCGAGATCCGCAAAAACCCGCCGTGGAAGGTCGAATCATAAGAAGATGCACCGTCGATTTCGGATTTTCCTGTTCCTCTGCTGCGCTTTTCTGACGACCGGCGCCTTCGCTCAGACCGCCCGTTTCACGCCCGCCGAAATCGCCGGAACCTATTCCATTTCCAGCGAGTTTTTTTCGCATAACATCATCCTCCGGCCGGACGGGACCTTCGCGGCGAGCGCGATGAGCGATTCCTGCGAAGTAAATCCGAAGAACCCGAACGATTGTCTGAATTACCCGCAGGATTCGGGAACTTTTTCGGTCTCGGGCAGCATCGTCAGATTCAGAGTCCTGAATTACCGGCGCTGGGCTTCGCCGAACCAATCGATCATCCCGCCTTCGCGATACTTCGAAAAGATCGTCCTCAAATGGTCGGAACGGTTTTATCTGCTCGATAAAACCGAATTGAAGAATTTCGCCAACGCCGTCAATCTGCGGACCGAGCCGCGAAAAGATACGGGAATCGGCTTCGCCAATTATTTTTTCCTGCGGCGCGAAGGCGTCGAAACACCGGTCGTCGGGCTGCCCGATCTGCCCGGCGGCTGGAACGATCTGCTGCTGAAAGCGCCCGTCCGCGCGACGGTTCTGAGCATCAAGTCCGCCGACGGGAAAAGATTCGCGGTGATCGACAAGGGCCGCGACGACGGTTTGAAAATCGGGATGCAGATGGTGACCTGGTTTTTCCCGTCCGGAAGCGAGATCGTGGCCGTCACGAAAAAAACGGCGACCGTCAGAATGAAGTCCCGTTCCGCCGAGGGTCAGGAATTTCTGGAACCCGGCGACGTCATCAGCACCCGCTTCGAGCCGTTCTGGTTTATGAAGCTGAAGCCCCGCGCCAAACGATGAAGGCCGCCGTCTGAGAAACGTCTTTTCCCGCCGCTTTCGAAAGGGCGGCCGACCGCCTGCTCATCAAAACCCGCTTGCCAAATCGGTTTCGTTTGCTTAAAGTCGAATTGAACCTTATCGACGAATAACATTTTTTCTCGACGTTCGAAAAACTTTTTTTCGGTCAGAACAACCAAATCGAACGATGTTGATTCTTACTAAATAGTTTTCTCAGTTAAATTTGATCAAAGTCTGGCTTGTTCTCCGAGCCATTCTTCCCCTCGACGGTCGAGCCGCTACCCGTCCGGATCCTGAGAAAGCCTTTAACCGAGGTCCGAAAAAATTTTTACATTTATATCGACACCGATACTTCATAGGAGTCCAAATGCTGCTTCAACAATTACTAATGAATCACGCGGCGCCCGCGCTGCTGGCAGTCATTCTGCCCTTTTTCAACTTTTTGTCGGAAGGCGGTTTTATGCAAAATCCGCCGGCCGACGCTTCGCAAAATCAAATCGTCGCCTGCGACCAGCCCGTTTTCGGGAAAAGCATTCTGACGAACACCTATCAGGCCGCCGGCGACACGGCGGTCGGCGATTTCAACAACGACGGCCGTCTCGACATCGCCGTCCAGTACGGCTCGCAGAACACGCTGGTCGTCCAGAACGGATTGGGCAACGGCCGCTTCGAGGCGCCCCGGATCATCGATTCCAATTCGACGTCCTTTTACCTGATCGCCGGCGATTTCAACAACGACGGAAAAATCGATCTGCTGACGCCGGCGCGCATTTATTACGGCGACGGCGCGGGCAATTTCCCGCAGTCGCATTTACTGCTGCTCGGCAGCAACGCCCTCTGGTTCAGTTCGGCCGATCTGAACGGCGACGACAAACTCGATCTGGTCGGCTGGGTCTTTTCGAACAGCACGCTGGAAGTTTACTACGGCGACGGAACCGGCGGCTTCGGCAGCCAGGTGCAGGTTTCGATTCCGAATAATTTCGTGAGCGGTTTCGAGCTTGCGGACGTCAACAACGACGGCCTCGCCGATATTCTGACCTCGCTTTCCAATACCAACGGAGTCGGCGTCATCTACGGCGGCGTCAACGGCCTGCAGACGCCGGTCGTCGTGCCGATCAGCGGCGCGGGAACCGTCAGTATAGTGGCGGCCGGCGACGTCGACGGCGACGGCGACAAGGATATTTACACTTACGGTCTGGTAAGCGGCAATTCGCCGTTCACGGCGCTGCTGAAGAACAACGGGAACGGGACCTTCACCGCCCAGCCGCGCGTCCCCGATTCGGCCGGCGATTTGTCCCGGCTGAGCCTTATCGACGTCAACGGCGACGGCAAACTCGACGTGGTCGGCAATATCGCGAAGGGTTTGTTTTCGATCCGCCTCGGCGATAACAGCGGAGCCTTTCAGGAAACCAAGCTGGCCCCGGGAATCAGCGGTCAAATCAAGCTTTTCTACGAGGATTTTACGGGCGACGGGATTCGCGATTTCGGTATTTCCAGCAGCTCGGTCAGCTCGTTCGCCGTTTTTCCGAACGACGGAACCGGCAATATCGGCGTCGATCAGACGTCCGTCGACGATAACGTCATCAACGACACGGCGATCGCCGATTTCAACGAGGACGGAAAAACCGACGTCGTCACCGGCAGCGACTCGATGAAGATCTGGGTGGCCTTCGGCAACGGCAGCGGCCTCGGTTCGCTGACCTCGGTGCCGGTTTCGGTCATTCCGCGACTGATCCTGACGGGCGATCTGAACAACGATCATCATCAGGACATTCTCGCTTTTCTGCAAAACGGCGGCGTCTCCAAATCGGCCGTCATTTACGGCAACGGCAACGGAACTTTTCAGCCGGCGATCGAAACCTCGATGCCGGAGTTTCGGAACACCGGCAAACCGGTGCTGATCGACATCGACAACGACCAGTATATCGATCTGGTTCTGCCGCTCTCGACCAATACGACCCGCGTCGGCATTTACCAGAACAGCGCGCAGGGGTCCTTTATCTTCAGAAACCAGATCAACGTCGATAACCTCGTCGGCAGCGTGACGGCCGGCGATTACAACCAGGACGGCAAAACCGATCTGGCGATCCTGTCGTTTGCCGCGCATATTTATCTCGGCACGGGCACTTACACCTTCACGCCGCTCAGCAGCTTCCCGATCGGTCAGGCCAACTCGCATATTTACACGACTGATTTCAACGGCGACGGCATTCCGGATCTGGCCGCGACGAGCGCCCCGACCGGCTCCAACGGCTCGAACGGCAAGGTCGACATCCTGATGGGAGTCGGCAAGGGCGGCTTCGGCGCGCCGGCCGAATACGTGGTCGGTAAAAGCCCGAAATCGATGATCGCGGCGGATTTCGACGGCGACGGCAATATGGATCTCGCCGTTGCCAATCAGGGGACTTTCAGCGCCAACGACGACCGGATCGCCATCTTGTACGGCAACGGTCAGGGACTTTTCCCCCGCATCGTCAACTCGATCGCAGGCGTCGCGCCGCGCGGCCTCGAAACCGCCGATTTCGACGGCGACGGCAAGCCCGATCTGGTGACGTCCGATTACGGCGTCGGCCAGATATCGCTGGCCCGGAATTCCTGCCTGCCCGCGCCGGCGGCGAACTTCCCGACGATCGGCACGAGCGCCGACGTCAGCGTCACCGAAGGCGACGCGTCCGATACGCAGCTCAGCGTGACGGTCAGCCTGAGCGCGCCCTCGACCCGGCCCGTCCGGGTGAAATATTACACGGCCCCGTTCTCGGACATCGCCGCCCGGCTGGCCGAAAGCGAGCTGCTCGAAGCCGGCGGCTCGCGCGATTATCTGCCGGCGGCGGGCGAGCTCGTCTTTCAGCCCGGGCAAACCACGAAGACCGTTTCTTTGACGGTCAAAGGCGACGCCGTCGACGAATACGACGAGAAATTCGCTTTTTATCTGACCAACGCTCTTAACGGAGTCATTTCGAACAACCGGACGATCGTCACGATCGTCGACAACGACGGCCCGCCGGCGCTGTCGATCGGGAATCTCAGCCAGGCCGAGGGAGATTCGGGAACGACCCCGTTCAATCTGCCGGTGACGCTTTCGGCGGCCAGCGGAAAGCCGATCTTCGTCCAGTATCTGACGGGCGGCGGAACGGCGACGGCCGGGCAGGACTACGTGCGCGGCCAGGGCACGCTGACGATTCCGGCCGGGCAGACGCAGGCCGTGCTGCCGGTCACGGTCGTCGGCGACCAGACGGTCGAACAGGACGAAACTTTTCTCGTCGATCTGAGCGATCCGCTCAACGCGACCCTCGCCAACACGCGCGGGTCGGCGACGATCCTCAACGACGATATCGGCGGAACCGTTCAGTTCAGCAGCGCCGCCTTCACGACCAACGACTCGAACAACGGGGTTCAGATCAGCCTGACCCGGACGGGCGGCGCCGGCGGCGGCGTTTCGATCAGATTCCGCACGCAGGCCGGCACGGCGATTCCCGGTCAGGATTACACCGAAGTCGAGACGACGGTCGTCTTCGGCCCCGGCGATACCGCCCGCAGCGTCTTCGTGCCGGTCATCGTCGATCAGCTCGACGAACCGGACGAAACCGTCAACCTGATCCTCGACAACCCGGTCGGCCTGACGCTCGGAACGCCTTCGACGGCGGTGCTGACGATTCAGGATCTGGAGGATCAGCCGAATCTGTCGATCGCCGACGCCTCGGTGATCGAACGCGACACGGGCACGGCCACGATGCAGTTTTACCTGCGGCTGTCGCGGCCTTCGCAGCGGCCCGTCTCGGTCAGTTTCGCGACGGCCGATCAGACGGCGACCGCCGGCGTCGATTATCTGGCCGCCGCCGGAATCTTCACCATTCCGCCGGGCGTCACGCGAAAGGCGCTCAGCGTGACGGTGCTGGGCGATTTTCAATATGAGCAGGACGAAACCTTCTTCGTCAATCTGACGAATCCGGTCAACGCCGCTCTGACCGACAATCAGGCAGTCGGGCGGATTCTCAACGACGAGATCAACGCCGCCTCGCAGACGGCGCTGATCTCGATCAACCGGACCGGGAACGGCAGCGGAAACTCCGACTCGCTCGAGCCCTCGATCAGCAGCGACGGCCGGATCATCGCCTTTGAAAGCTATGCGTACGATCTCGCCGAAACCGACACGAACAACACGCGCGACATTTACGTGAGAAACACCCGGACCGGAGAAACCCGGCTCGTCAGCATCAATCAGGCCGGCACCGACAGCGGCAACTGCAATTCGCTGAAACCGGTCGTTTCCGGCAGCGGCCGCTTCGTGGCGTTCAACAGCTGCGCCAGCACGCTGACGAGCTCGAGCACGCAGCTTTCGACGACGAGCGTTTACCTGCGCGACCTGCAGACCAATCAAACGCGGATCGTCTCGGTCGATGCGAACGGCGCGGCCGTCAACGGCGACGTCGCCGCGATTTCCGACGACGGCCGGTACGTCGTCTATCAAAGCCGCGATCAGAACGTGACCGGCATTCCCGACACGCTGAGCTTCAACGACATTTTCGTGCGGGATATGCAGACCGGCGTGACCCGGATGGCGACGGTCAATTCCGCCGGCAGCGGCCCGGCCAACGCCGACAGCGGAAACACCGATTTCCTCCAGCGCAATGTCCGGATCACGCCCGACGGCCGCTACCTGCTCTTCCCGAGCAGCGCGACCAATCTCGTCGCGGCGACCTCGGCCGGCGGCGTCAACCTGTTCGTCCGCGATCTGCAGAACCAGGTCACCGTGCCGGTCAGCGGCAATGCGAACAACAGCCAGCTCGTCGGCGCGGACGCGCTCGGCTGTTTGAGCAGCGACGGCCGCTACGCCGTCTTCTCGACCGCGAACGGAACGCTCGTCGGCAACGATCCGAACAACAATTCGGACGTTTTCCGGCGCGATCTGTCGAATAATTCCGTCACGCTCGTGTCGGTCAACGCGGCCGGCACGACGAGCGGCAACGGCGGATCGGCGGCTCCGTTCTGTTCGGCCGACGGACGGTTCGTCTCCTTCGAATCGACGGCCGGGGATTTGAGTCCCGTCGCGGACACCAACACGGTGCCCGACATTTACTGGCGCGATCTTGACTCGGGCACGACGAAGCTCGTTTCCGTCAACAGCGCCGGCACCAACGGCGGCGACCAGTTTTCTTCCACGCGCGGCATTTCGGCCGACGGGCAGATCGTCTTCTTTATGAGCGCGGCCGGCAATCTCCTGAGCGACCCGATCGACAACAACGTCAATTTCGATCTGTATATCCGGGACGTTCCGGCCAACACGACCAAAGCCGTCAGCGTCAACGAGGCCGGCACGACGGTCGGCAACCAGCCGACGACGCGGGGCGCAATTGCGGCCGGCGGCAATGTCGTGACGTTTGCTTCCGGCGCGACCAATCTGGTGGCGAACGACACGAACGGGCTCGGCGGCGACATCTTCGCCTTTACGAAAGATCTGCCGCCGACGCCGCTCGTCGATTTCGACGGCGACGGCAAAACCGATCTGAGCGTGTTCCGGCCGGCCGATTCGGTCTGGTACATCAGCGAAAGCTCGAACGGCAATTATCGCCAGCAGCAGTTCGGTTTGAGCCAGGACGTCACGGTGCCGGCCGATTACGACGGCGACGGGAAAACCGATATCGCCGTCTTCCGGAACGGAACGTGGTATCTGCTGTTCAGTCGGAACAACAGCTTCAGCGCCGTCGCTTTCGGCCAGAGCGGCGACGTGCCGGCGCCGGCCGACTACGACGGCGACCGCAAAGCCGATCTCGCCGTCTTCAGCCAGGGCGTCTGGCGAATCCGGGAAAGCTCGGATCTGAACGTCCGCGCCCAGCAGTTCGGTCTGGCCGGCGACATACCGGTCGCGGCCGACTACGACGGCGATCACCGGGCCGACATCGCGGTCTTCCGCGCCGGCATCTGGTATGTCTTCCAGAGTCTCGATTACGGCGTCCGGATCGAACAGTTCGGCATCGCGGCGGATAAACCCGTGCCGGGCGACTACGACGGCGACGGCAAAACCGATTTCGCCGTCTTCCGGCCGGCGAGCGGCGGCTGGTACGTGCATCTGAGCCACGACGGTTCGTATATCACGACCCAGTTCGGCATCAGCACGGACGTTCCTCTCAGAGGCGATTTCGACGGCGACGGCAAGGCCGACATCGCGGTTTTCCGCGACGGCACGTGGTACATCACCCAGAGCTCGGATCAATTCGTCCGGATCAACCAGTTCGGCATCGCCAACGATCGGCCGCTGGCGCAGTAGACGAACGCTGCGGGAGAGAACCGGCGGAAATAAACCGCCGGTTCTCCCGCTTTTCTTTTTCCTAATCCTCCCGAAAAGGCCCGCCGCCGTTTAATTTTCGCCGCCGTTTTATGGTAATCTGTGACTTTGTGTTCACTTGATCCGAAAATCACTTTTTAATCAGAGGAAATTTATCAGAATATGTCTTTAACTGTTGTTGGTTCGGTCGCGTTCGACGCGCTGGAGACGCCGTTCGGCAAACGCGACAAAATCCTGGGCGGCGCGGGCACGCATTTTTCGCTGTCGGCGAGCTTTTTCACCGAAGTCAATGTCGTCGGCGTCGTCGGCGGCGATTTCTCGGATGCGGAATGGGAAGTTTTCCGCCGTCATCACATCAATACGGACGACGTCGAGGTGATCCCCGACGGCAAAACGTTTTTCTGGAGCGGCCGCTACGAGTACGATATGAACACGGCGCACACGCTCGACACGCAATTGAACGTCTTCGAGACCTTCGACCCGAAGCTCTCGGAACGCTCGAAAACGGCGGACGTGCTCTTTCTCGCGAACATCCTGCCGACCCTGCAGAAACAGGTCCGCGAGCAGTGCGGGGCGGCCCGCTTCGTCGCGATGGACACGATGAACTTCTGGATCACGTCGATGAAGGACGCGCTGCTCGAAACGATCAAGGTCGTCGACTGCATCATCATCAACGACGCCGAGGCGCGGCAGCTGACCGAAGAGCCGAACATCCATAAAGCGGCGAAAAAGATCCTCGCGCTCGGCCTCAAGGCGGTCGTCATCAAGCGCGGCGAATACGGCGCGACGCTTTTCACGGACGATTCGTATTTCGTCTGCCCGGCCTACCCGCTCGAAACGGTCTTCGACCCGACCGGCGCGGGCGACACGTTCGCCGGCGGCTTCGTCGGCTATCTCGCGGCGCAGAAGGAGATCACTGACGAGACGCTGCGGCGCGCGATGATCTACGGCTCGGTGATGGCCTCGTTCAACGTCGAGGAATTCGGCACCGAACGCGTCGACCGGCTCGAATATCACGAGATCAACAAGCGCTTCGGCGATTTCAAACGGATGACGCATTTCGACGAGATCCCGTTCGAACGCGGCATCTCGGCGTAAGAATCGGAGTCCCGAGTCTCGAGTCCTGAGTCGAAACAAAGATCGAAGATCGAAGATCAAAGATCGAAATCCTCAGGAATCGAGACTCGGGACAAAAAATCGCCCGCCTGATTGAAAACCCGTTTTGTCTTCGCGGAATTTTGCGTCTATTATCAATTTAACCCCTTTGAATCTGTAATTCATTTTCAAGCAAAACTCGATGGTTAAACAAAACGAACGCACGCTGGTTAATTTTGGGCGTCCGGTGCCGAAGTTTCTCGTTCTGACGGCCGGCACGATCGCGATGATCTGTCTCGTGATCGGGCTCGTCTCGACGCTCGGCTCGAACAGCTTCGGCCTCGCCGGTCTTTTCCTGTTCTCGATCTTCGGCCTCGCCTTTTTTCTCTGGACGAACCTGACCCAGTGGAAACGGATCGCGGTCGGCGAATCGAACCGGAATCTTTCGTGGGAGATCGATCTGCCCGAGAGCCAGCGCCGCAAGCTGAGCGGCGAGGTCGGCAATCTCGCGCGGATTCTCGAAATTCCGGCCGAACAGATCAGCGATCTGCTCTCAGCCTACATCGTCGCCGAGGATCTCGCGCTCCGCCAGATCCAGCAGGAGGCGCGAATGCCGGTGATGCGGCACATCCAGATCGGCGGCGTGCCGTTCGACGGCGTGCTCGTCAAACAGGACATCATCACCTGCGTCGAGGTCACTTTTCTGGTGACGCCGAACGTCAGCCAGGAAAAGATCAACGTCATCCTCAACAAGATGACGGCGACGAAGAAAAACTTCGATCAGTTGAAGCTCGGCGCGCGGACGCGGCTTCTGCTGGTGCTCGTCACTCAGCTCGACCCGACCGCCGAAGCGCAGCTTCGCGCGTCGCTCGTCAAAAAATTCGGCCAGACGCAGGTCGACGTCGACATCCGCCTGCTCGATTTCGAAAGCCTCCAGAAAATCTACGCGCTGGACTGAGAATTAGTCGAGAGTCGAGAGTCGAGAGTCGAGAGTCCGCCGGAATTTTTCGACTCTCGACTCATTTCCCGTCTGCTTTTTAACCCATAAACTTCTTTTCCGGCGACGAATTAAAATCGGCAGAGAGGGGAAAGTCCGCCGGTATCTATTGACTCTCGACTCTCGACTCTCGACTCTCGACTCATTTCCCCGCTTGCTTTTTCCCTTTTTAACTTTTAAACTTTTTTCCTTTCTTATTGATTATGCTTGAAAACAAAGTTGGAATGATTTTCGGCGTCGCGAACAAGCGCTCGATCGCGTGGGCGTGCGCCGAATCGTGTATGAATCAGGGCGCGCGGCTCGCGTTCACGTACCAGGGCGAGCGGCTCCGGGAAAACGTCGAGAAGCTGACCCGGGAGATCGACGACACGCTCGTCGTGCCGTGCGACGTGACAAATCAGCCGGAGGTCGACGCGGCCTTCGCGGCGGTCGGCGAAAAATTCGGGAAGATCGATTTTCTGATCCACTCGATCGCCTTCGCCCCGCGCGAGGCGCTCGAGGGCGAATTTCTGACGACGAGCCGCGAGGCTTTTCTGACGGCGATGGAGATCAGCGCGTTTTCGCTGCCGCAGCTCGCGCTCGCCGCGCTCCCGTTTATGAACGAGGGCGGCAGCATCGTCACGATGAGCTATTACGGCGCCGAAAAGGTCGTGATGAACTATAACGTGATGGGCGTCGCGAAGGCCGCGCTCGAAGCCTCGACGCGCTATCTCGCGGCCGATCTCGGCAAGCACGGCATCCGCGTCAACGCGATCAGCGCCGGCCCGATCCAGACGCTCTCGGCGCGCGGCGTCAAGAATATGGGCTCGCTCTTAGGCTACGTCGGCGAAAAAGCGCCCTTAAAGCGCAACGTCAAAGCGAGCGAAGTCGGCGACACCGCATTGTTCCTCGTCAGCGATCTCGCCTCGGGCATCACCGGCGAGACGATCTACGTCGACTGCGGCTACAACATAATGGGAATCTGACGATTTCGGATTTCGGATTTCGGATTGCGGATTGGTCGATAGCGGAACATTCCCGCTGCGCTTTCAACCAATCCGAAAATGAATCGGCTGAAAGCGGAATATTCTGCTGACGCCTTAAACAAATCCGAAATCCGAAATCCGAAATCCGAAATCGACATAATCCGAAATCCGAAATTTAAATGGCAGAAACAGACGCTAATAAACCGAAAAAGAAAAAGGACAAGGCCAAACCGGCCGAGCCGAAAACGGTCGCCGAGGCGAAACAGCTCGAGGAAAAGAACGATTACTGGCAGCTGACCGACGACGAGGTGCTGCTCCGGTCGCCCGAGCCCGAGGACGAATATAAAACGTCGGATTCGTGGCGCGTTTTCCGCATTATGGGCGAATTCGTCGGCGGCTTCGACAATATGGCGACGATCACGCGCGGCGTTTCGGTCTTCGGATCGGCGCGCACGCACGAGGACGATCCCGATTACAGGGCGGCGATGGAAACCGGCCGGCTGCTCGCCGAAGCCGGTTTCGAGATCATCACCGGCGGCGGCCCCGGCATTATGGAAGCGGCCAACCGCGGCGCGTATCTCGCCGGCAAGGTCTCGGTCGGCTGCAACATCGAGCTGCCGTTCGAGCAGATCCCGAACCCGTACGTCACGAAATCGCTGACCTTCAAATACTTTTTCGTCCGCAAGACGGTTTTTATCAAATATTCGAACGCCTACATCATCTTTCCCGGCGGCTTCGGCACGATGGACGAGCTGTTCGAGGCGCTGACGCTGATCCAGACGCGCAAGATCCGCAACTTCCCGGTCGTGCTGTTCGGCTCGCAGTACTGGCGCGGCCTCGTCCAGTGGATCGCCTCGACGATGGTCAACGAAAAGAAGATCAACCCGGAAGACCTCAAGCTGATGCATCTCACCGATTCGCCGAAAGACGCGGTCGATTTCATCATCAAAACCTTTCAGGAAAGCAGCAACGGGAACAAAGTTTAAAAGTAGAAAAGTGGAAAAGTGGAAAAGTTCGCTTCGCGCCGTCGGAGACAGGGCTTTCCTGTAAAAAGTTCTGAGAACGGTTTTAAGCGTCGGCAGACGCGGCTCAGAAAATAGCCAGAGGTGAAACCTCTGGGGAGGCGGTCAGGTTTTTCGTGCGTTGAAGACGCACCAGAAACAAGTCTTGCCGCATCTTCAATGCGGATTTTTTGGTCTCCGACTTTCCAGACGTTTCACGTCCGGCTATTTTCTTTTGACGGCTCCGCCGTCGATCGCGGGCGATGATACGGAAATCCGGTTTTATTGGAAAACCCTGCCGTCGGTGACTACTTTTTCACTTTTTCACCTTTTCACTTTTTCACTTTTTCACTTTTTCACTTTAAGCTGGCCTGCAGCCAGCCGAGATAACTTTCGGAAACCTTTTCGGCCGCGAGCGCGACGATTTCGGGGACGGTGTAGCTGTGGTTGGTTTGAATGAATTCTTCGAGCGCGGCGTATTTTTCGGCCCCGGTCTTGATCAGCAGCAGATGTTCGGCGTCTTCCTGAAGCGCGCCTTCCCAGACGTAAAACGATTTCATCGCCGGCAGCATCTGCACGCAGGCGGCCAGTTTTCCTTCGACGATCCGGCGCGCCAGCCGTTCGCCTTCCTCCGCATTCGGAACGGTCGTTAAAACTACTATCATTATCGAAAGATTTTAACGCAAAGGCGCGAAGACGCAAAAACGCAAGGAATTATTAAATTTTGCGTTTTTGCGTCTTCGCGCCTTTGCGTTAAATAGACTTTACCGTTTCATCAAATCGTTGTAATCGCCGCTGTCGACCCATTTGAGGATCTCGGCGACCCGCCAGATCGGGAACGGGTGCGTCAGGCCGGCATTGAGCAGGTCGGCCCAGAAGCGGTCGAGCTTTTTCTCGTCGTAGTTCTTCTGGAAAGTGCGCGCCTGTTCGAGAAACAGATCGTAATCGATCCGCGAGGCGAACGTGCCGCCGGCGAGCTTCATCATCGTCCGGCCGATCACGTGCGGGTCCTGCGTGACGAGCAGCGCGGCGCGGTCGCAGGACAGCTCGGCGCGGCGCGCCCACGCGAGCAGGGCCGAGCTGATGCCGGCCGAAACGAGAAACTTGATGATCTCCGACCCCGGCAGCAGCCGCGCGACCGATTCGTTCATCAGCATCTCGATGATCCGCGCGGCCGTCAGGTAAAGCACGTGCTCGGCGTGAATATGGCCGACCTCGTGCGCGATCACCGCGAGCAGCTCCTCGTCGTTCAAACGCTCGACGAGCCCGGTGTAAAGGACGATCACGGCCTTGTCGACGCCGCCCGTAAAGGCGTTGACGACCGGGTTCTGCTGGATGAAGAAATCCGGCATATCGACGCCGAGCGTCGTGCAGGCGATCTGCAGCTTGGCGTGCAGATCGGGACACTGCTCGGGCGTGATCTGGACGGCGCTCGCCATAAACATCACGCGCATCGCCGATTCGCCCGTCACCTTGAGCAGCTGCCGGAGCGCGGTGTCGATGCCCGGAATCGCCCGCAGCGCGGCGAGCGCGCGGCTGTCGGCCGGATGCACGTAATCGTGCTTGCTGAGATCGGCGAATTTCTTGTGCGGCTCGTTCGAGAGCGGCAGCTTGCAGCGCCCGCAGTTGGCCTGATTGTTCTTGTAATCGTCCTTGACGGAGTTTTTCTGGCCGCAATAGCGGCAGCGCACGAAATGGCTCTTGGCCGGCGAGCTCGACGGTTTGTCCGAATCGGTATTTTTCTTTGCCATAAGTTAAAGTTTAGATTAGATGTTATTGATATATCAAATTTATTCTTCTGATGAGTTAAACGCAAAAAAGTTGCAAAATGTTTGTAAAACCGTCCGATCGCCGGCTCGTTTGTCCGGCGGCCTGATTGAAGAAAGGATTCGATGATGAAACCGGCTATTTCGAGAGCGGCCCCGTCATCAAATAGCAATACTGCTCGGTTTCCCGATGTTCTTTGGTGATCGAATTCAGGATCGTCGCGATTTCGTTGCAGGCGCCGGCATCGTCGCCGCCGAGCCACGCTTCGAATTCCCGGCGGACCGCCTGCGTTTCGGCTGGGTAGCCGTAGCCGACAATAACGGTTCGATTCCTGAATTCGAACCGGCGGCCGACGAAATGAACGATCTCGGCGCCGTTGAAGCCGAGCGACGAAATCTGCGCTTTTTCGAAGCGGCTGTCGAGATTCATCAGCGCCGGTTCGAGCGGCCGCCAGACGAACTCCTTCGTCCGGTCGGCCGCGAGTTTGACGGCGATCCGGTTTTTCACCCGATTCTCGTCGAAATCGCGCCCGGCGGCCGGCATCGAAACGAAAAGGTACGAAGGCAGCTCTTCTTTCGAAGGCTTCGATTTAAAGATCAGCGTGTCGGCGTCGAGGGCCTCGCCCTTCGCGTAATACCGCGAACACCGGAAAGCGGTCGCGCCGATCCGGCAGCCGGCGGCGGTCGAAGCGGTCTTTTTGACGGCGCGTTTTTTCGTCTGCGCGGGCGCGGAAATGACGAGCGCGACCAGCCCGAGAAGCGCGGCCGCGAATCCGTAATAAGCGATTTTCCGTTTCATACCCGATGCATTGTAATGAAAAAACCGGCCGGCGTTCAAATCCGCCGCCGCCGGAAACGCGCTCGTCATAATTGGATCTTCGAGAACATATAACCGCCGAGCGCGAGAAAGAGGACGGCGACGCCGCCGAGGACGCCGAGGTTCAGCAGCACTTCGAATTGGCCGGCGTGGATCAGCGCGCCGCGGAGGCCGTCGATGCCGTAGGTCAGCGGGTCGATCCGCGTGACGAAGCTCAGAACGGCCGGCAGACCGGCGAGCGGAAAGAGCGCGCCCGAGAGAAAAAAGATCGGCATCACGAGAAAGTTCATAATCAGCTGAAAGCCCTGCATATCCTTGAGCATCGAGCCGATCGCCATCCCGAGACCGGCGAAGACGATCGCCGTCAGGATCATAAACAAAAAGGCGAGCGGCAGTTCGAGCCAGTTGACCGGCCGGAATCCGGCGACGAGGCAGACGATCATCACGAGCGTCCCCTGAATCGTCGCGACGGTCGCGCCGCCCAATGTTTTCCCGATCATCACCATCGTCCGCGGCACCGGCGCGACGAGCGTTTCCTTCAAAAAGCCGAACTGCCGGTCCCAGAGCAGGCCGATCCCCGAAAAGACGGACGAGAACAGCACCGTCATCCCGATCACGCCGGGCGCGACGAACTGCAGATAGCTGCCGTTGCCGGCCTTTTGAAAGACCGGGCTCAGACCGAATCCGAGAACCAATAAGTAAAGCAGCGGCTGGCCGAGCGAGGCGAGGACCTGCGCCTTCGAGCGCGAATATCTTTTCAATTCGCGGAGCCATAAAATATAAATCGCGTTCATCCTAGCGTTTCCTCCACATATTCGCGATCACGCGCATCTGCGCGGCCGCGTCGGCCTTTTCGTCGCGGATCGTCGAGCCGGTCAGCGCGAGATAGGCGGCTTCGAGCGAATCGGTCGCGGTCTGCGCCTTTAATTCGTCGGGCGTGCCCTGCGCGACGATCCGGCCGTGGTCGATGATCGCGATCCGGCCGGCGACGCGCTCGGCTTCGTCCATATAATGCGTCGTCAGAAAAACCGTCACCTGTTCTTCTTTATTGAGATTGCGGACGTGCGTCCAGAGCTGGTTGCGGCTCTGCGGGTCGAGCCCGAGCGTCGGTTCGTCGAGAAAAAGGATCTTCGGCGTGTGCAGAAAACCGCGCGCGATCTCGAGCCGCCGCTTCATCCCGCCGGAAAATTCCTTGACGAGCGAATCGCGCCGCTCCCACAAGTCGAACAGCTTCAGCAGCATCTCGGTCCGCTCGTGGCGCAGCTTGCGCGGGACGCTGTAGAGCATACCGTGGAGCTCCATATTTTCGAGCGCCGTCAGTTGGTCGTCGAGGCTCGGATCCTGAAAGACGATCCCGAAACGGCGGCGCACCTCGTTCGGCACGACTGTCGGATCGAGCCCGTCGAGCGCGATCCGGCCGCTCGACGGCTTCAAGAGCGTCGTCAGCATCTTGATGGTGGTGGTTTTGCCCGCGCCGTTCGGGCCCAGGAATGCGAAGATCTCGCCTTTCGCGACCTCGAACGAAACATCGTCGACGGCCGTGAAATCGCCGAAGGTTCTCACCAGGTTTTCAACTTTGATCATTAAAACTCCTTCCCGAATATGTAGAGAGAAATTATACTAAATTTAAAATTCCAATTCCGAGCCGCCTGCGGCGTCTTTTCGAAAAGGTTAGATTTTAGCATCAGAGAGCTTAAACGGAAAGTTTTTTCTTGTCCGCCCGCCGGACGAAGAATTTTCGCGCCTCTTCGAGCAGCAGCAGGAGCGGGGCGCAGGCAATGATGACCGGCCAGTGGGCGGCGAGCGGCGGCGCCATTCCGAAAATCCGCGCGACCGGCGGGATGCAGATGAGCGCGAGCATCAGCCCGATCTCGGCGGCGAGACACCAGAACAGCAGCCGGTTGCCGAAAAATCCGATCGTCAAGACCGACTGGCGCTCGCTCCGCCACGCGAAGACGTTGCCGACCTGCCCGGCGACGATCGCCGCGAAGGTGACGGTCGTCGCGACCGAATAAACCGCGCCGTCGGCAACGAACGCCGCGCCCGGCCGCCAGCCGGCGAGCCATTGCGCGTAAAAGTACGCGCCGAGCGCGAGCGCCGCTTCGATCATCCCGAGCCACAGATACGCGCGCACGAGCGTCGGGTAATTCAAAAGGCTTTCCCGCCGGCGGCGCGGCGCGCGGTTCATCACGTCGGGCTCGGGCTTTTCCGCGCCGAGCGCGAGCGCCGGGAACAGGTCGGTGCCGACGTCGACCGCCAGCACCTGCATAATCGTCAGCGGAAGCGGCACGCCGAAGAGGACGAAAAAGACGAACGGCATCATCTCGGCGGCGTTGCTGACGAAGCAGTAGCCGACGAACTTGCGGATGTTGTCGAAGACGGCGCGGCCCTCGCGGATCGCGTAAACGATGCTCGCGAAATTGTCGTCGGTGAGAACCATATCCGAGGCTTCGCGCGCGACGTCGGTGCCGGTGACGCCCATCGCGACGCCGATGTCGGCGCGGCGGAGCGCGGGCGCGTCGTTGACGCCGTCGCCCGTGACGGCGACGACCTCGCCGAGCTTCTGAAAGGTTTCGACGAGCCGCAGCTTGTGTTCCGGCGCGACGCGCGCGAACAGAAAGTCTGTGCCGGTCAGGATTTTCGAGAGCGCGATCTCGTCGAGCGCGTCGAGCTCGCGGCCGGTGATGACGCGCGGCGGCGACTCGTGCAGGCCGATCTCGCGACCGATCGCGGCGGCCGTCAGCCCGTCGTCGCCGGTGACCATCGCGACGCGGATGCCCGCCCGCCGACACGATTCGATCGCGGCGGCGACTTCCGGGCGCGGCGGATCTTCCATCGCGACGAGGCCGAGCAGCGTCAGGTCGCGCTCGATGTCGGAGGTCCGCCATTCGCCGTCCGCCATTTTCTCGTGCGAGTCGATCTCGCGGACGGCGACGGCGAGCACGCGGAGGCCTTTGAGCGCGAGCTCGTCGTGCGCCGTCTGGACGGCGCGCCGCCGTTTTTCGGTCAGCCCGACGGTCTTTCCGTTCGCCCGGAGGCCGGTGCAGAACCGCAGCAGCTCGTTGAGCGCGCCCTTGACGCAGGCCGTCGTCCGGCCGTCGATCCGCTGGAGCGTCGACATCCGCTTGCGGACCGAGTCGAACGGCAGCTCGGCGAGCCGCTCGAACGCTTTCAGTTTTTCCCCGGAAAGCCCGATCTTTTCGGCCGCGACGAGGATCGCCGCCTCGGTCGGGTCGCCGACCACCGTCCGGCGGCCGCCTTTTTCGGGCGCGGCGAGGCGCGCGTCGCAGCAGAGCGCGGCCGTCCGGAGCAGCTCGACGGCCGCTTTCCGGTCGGCGTTTCCGTCCGTCTCGATCGTGCCGGCGGGCTCGTAGCCGAGGCCGCCGACCTTCAGAAACCGGCCGTCGAGCCAGAGCTCGCGGACGGTCATCTCGTTTTCCGTCAGCGTCCCGGTCTTGTCGGTCAGGATGACGGTCGTCGCGCCGAGCGTTTCGACGGCCGAGAGCTTTTTGACGAGCGCCTTGCGGGCCGCCATCCGCCGGACGCCGAACGCGAGCGAGAGCGTGAGCGTCGGCAGCAGGCCCTCGGGCACGTTGGCGACGATGATGCCGATCGCGAAGATGAACGCCGCCGCGAGCGAGAGGCCGCCGAACGCGAAGCCGACGACGAAAAACAGCGCGCCGAGACCGACGGCGAGCAGCGTGACGATCCGCGTCACGCGCTGGAGCTCTTTTTCGAGCGGGCTGAGGGTCTTCGTCTGCGCCTGCGTGAGCCGCGCGATCCGGCCGAATTCGGTGCGCGCGCCGATCGCGTAGACGACCGCTGCGCCGCGCCCGCCGGCGACCGACGTGCCGGCAAACACGAGATTCGGGCAGAACGCGAGCGGCTGCCGGCCGTCCGCGTGCGCGATCGTCGAGCGCGGAACCGGCCGCGATTCGCCGGTCAGCGACGACAGATCGAGCCGCAGCCGTTCGGCCGCGACGAGCCGCGCGTCGGCCGGCACGGTTTCGCCTTCGGAGAGAATCAGCAGATCGCCGCGCACGACGCGCTGGGCCGGAATGAGTTTTTCGACGCCGTCGCGCCGGACGGTGACCTGGTGCGGCAGCAGCGCCTCGAGCGCCTCGGCCGCGCGCTCGGCCTTGTATTCCTGCCAGTAGCTGAAAATCCCGTTGACGACGATCACGACCGTGATCGCCAGCGCGAGCTCGGGCAGCCCGGCGAACCACGCCAGCGCCGCGCCGACCCAGAGCATCAGCGCGAAAAAATGGACGAAGTTGCCGGCGAATTCGACATACCATTTCGCTTTCGGCGGCCGCGGCAGGCGGTTCTCGCCGAACAGCTTCAAACGCCGCGCGGCTTCTTCCTCGGCGAGACCGTCGCGGCTCGTTTCGAGAATCGAGAGCGCGTCGGCGACCGGCAGTTCGGCAAAGTTTCGAACCTGTCCGTCGGTGTCGTCGGGTAAAGCGGAAGCTGCGGTCGGCACGTCGGTCATAATCTAAAAAAACCGTCCGCCGTCTGAAAACGCAAAAGCCGTGCCCGCCGGAACGGCCGCCGGAGCCGCGAGAAAGATCGGCAGTCACGCAATGACAGCGTAAAATCTCCCGCCGCGCGCGAAAGATTTCCCGCTTCGCGAAAAGAATTCTGAAATTTCGGGTTTCGAACGCGGGAGCTTCGAAACATTCGACCGCCGGCGCGTCACGGCTTCAGCCCGAGGTGGTTAAGTTAAGCGCGATGATTGATTTAGGCGGAACAAAAAATAGGCCGCGGATGACGCGGATGACGCGGATTTTCACGGATTTTTCTTTGGTTTTATAGTTAATGACCGAACTGATTGGAAAAAGCGGCGATTCCGGTCGCGTTCGCTTTTTTGTTCTTCCACTAAACACACTAAAAAACACTAAATTTCTTTCGTGTTTTTTAGTGTGTTTAGTGGATCGTTTAAAACGCCCGCGGGTTTAACGCTCATTATTCCAACAAGTCTTGTCACACACTGTAATGAAAAGAAATCCGCGTCAATCCGCCGGATCCGCGTCATCCGGGTTCTATTAAACCGTTCGGTATATTCAACTTCTCGCTTAACTTAAGGCCATTGGGCTTCAGCCGGAGCCGGACGACGGTTTCGACGTGGTGCGTCTGCGGGAAAAGGTCGAGCGCGGTGATCGATTCGATCTCGTAGGCGTCTTCGCAGAGCCGGCGCAGGTCGCGGGCGAGCGTCGACGGCTCGCACGAGACGTAGGAAATCCGGGCCGGTCTGAGACCGAGCAGCGCGTCGATCGTTTCCTTTTCGGTGCCCGCGCGCGGCGGGTCGAGGAGGACGAAATCGACCGCCGGCGGCGCTTCGCGCGTCAGCCATTCGCCGACCGGCTCGGCGTAGAGCGCGACGTTGTCGAGCCGCGCGTGATCGAGATTGCGGCGCGCCGCGCCGATCGACCGCTCGCTCGCCTCGACAGCGTGAACGGTTTCGAAATTTCGGGCGAGCGGCAGCGTGAAAAGCCCGACGCCGCAGTAGAGATCGAACGCGACCGCGCCGGCCGCGCCGCCGAGCGCGGTCTCGACGAGGCTTTCGATCAGCAGCGGATTGCCCTGAAAAAAACTCCGCGCGTCGTAGAAATAACGGTCTTCGCCGAGCGCGAAATCGAGTTCTTCGGTCGGTTCGACGAGCTCGTCCGAAAAGACCGAGACGCGCTCGCCGGCGCTCGCCGCCTCGATCTCGATCCGTTCCGCCCAGAACGTCTCCCATTCGAGATTCGCGCGCAGCCCGGTCAAAGTTTTCTGGAGCGGTTCGGTCAGGATCGGGCAGGTTTCGACGTCGATCACGTGATGCGAGGTGCGGCGGAAATAGCCGAGCCGCCGCGCGCGCGTGTCGGCGTGCCACTGCGCGCGGGCGCGGTAGCCGAACGATTGCGGGCTCCCGACGATCTCGATCGCGCCGTCGTAATTCAGTTTGCCGATCCGCGTCAGGCAGTCTTTGACGATGTCGATCTTGGCGCGAAGCTGCGCCGCGTAGTCCAGCTGCTGGAAATCGCAGCCGCCGCAGCGCCCGAAATACTCGCACGGCGGCGCGATCCGCTCCGGCGACGGCTCGACGATCTCGACGATCTCGGCGAACGCGGTCTTCCCTTTTAGCTGATTGATCCGCACGCGCGCCCGGTCGCCCGGTGCGGCGAGCGCGACGAACACCGTCAGGTTCTCCGCGAAGCCGAGTCCGAAGCCGTTGGGCACGATCTTCTCGACGGTGACGTTTAGAATTTGTCCTGGTTTATACAATTTATTTTAGCCTTGCCTTGTGTGCAACTTAAAAATCATTCAACTCTATTTTGATAATGCCATAAATCCATCTTTTTGGCGGCACAATGCCCGAATTCGGCGACCGTCGGAAAGCGTTTGTCACGGAACCCGCCGCCCGTGCAGGTGCCAATCGGTTTTGTCACTTTCATTTTACAGGATTTAACTTTTTGGAACATTCAAATTTAAGCGGCCCGCACAATAAGACCAATTTCCGGATTTGAATGAAAACGGCGCGGCCGCGGCCGGTGCCTGACGCTGAAAGTCGTGATTTTGAGAATGAATGGCTCAATTCAAAAAAACTTTTTCTGCCGATGACTGTTTTCGTCGTTCTTTCTCGTTACTTATAACAGGGACCAAATATTTTGGAAAGCGGGCGTCCGGCAAACGGCGCGGGTTGGCGGAACGCCGTCGACTATCCGACCGCACCAAACGGCGAAACCATTCCGGCAAAGACCAGCGCGTGCGGGAATTACCGCTTTGAAGATTTGGAAACCGGCGAAATATAGATTATCTTGGTTATCTCGAAACGATTTACCTTCACCCCGCAAATCGTCATAGCCTATGACGGTTTGAATCAGGTTGTTTTTACCGCGATGGCATAATTCAGCGGCATTAATTTAAAATTTCGCCGGCTATCCGTAACGGGAAAACGGCGCGGACGGATAACAATTATAGCGTTTCGGAGAGAACCGCAAAATTGCAAGGACAGGATTTGCACTTTAATCCTCCTTGTGCTTAAAAATGAGGAAAAACAAAGTGAAGCAAATCTATTCTTTAATCACCGGACTCCTGCTGATATTTTTTATAATGACCGCCGCGGCCCGCGCCGCGCAGACCGATATTGCCGGTCCTTCGGGCAGCGGAGTTTTCGGCAATTCGGTAACGGTTTTGCCGAACGGCAACATCGTCGTCACTGACACTACCTACGACGCGCCCGGTCCGATCAACAATGTCGGCGCGGTTTATCTGTATGACGGCGCGACGCTCGCGCTGATCAGCACTTTGACGGGCGGCACGGCAGGCGATAGTATCGGCGGCAGCATCACCGTTTTGGCGAACGGCAATTTTGTCGTTACCAGTTTTGGCTGGAATAATCCTTCGCCCTTGGCGGCGAATGCCGGAGCGGTCACATTTTGCAGTGCGGTCACGGGCTGCAGCGGCACGGTATCTGCCGCAAATTCGCTCCTCGGCTCGTCGGTAAACGATCAGATCGGCAGCAATGGAGTAGTTGCACTGACGAACGGCAATTATGTCGTTCTCAGTCGGAGTTGGAACAACCCTTCGCTGTTAATTGCGGATGTCGGCGCAGTCACGTGGGGCAGCGGAACGAGCGGCGTGAGCGGCGTGATTTCATCAGCAAACTCGCTCATCGGTTCGACGGCAGGTGATTTTGTCGGCAGCGGCGGCGTGACGGCCTTGACGAACGGCAATTATGTCGTCAGCAATGACGTCTGGAGCAATCCTTCGCCCGCGATTGCGAATGTCGGCGCGGTCACGTGGGGCAACGGGACAACCGGCGTGAGCGGCGTGGTTTCATCAGCAAATTCGCTCATCGGCTCGACGGCCGGCGATAATGTCAGCAGCGGCGGAGTGACGGCCTTGACGAACGGCAATTACGTCGTCAACAGTTCGGCGTGGGACAATCCGTCGCCCGCGATTACGAAT
>JAFDVJ010000056.1:0-7780 GCA_018269075.1 Acidobacteriota bacterium | reverse complement strand
ATGCCGGCGCGGTCACGTGGGGCAGCGGCGCGAGCGGGACGATCGGAGCCGTTTCCGCCGCGAATTCGCTGATCGGCGGAACGGCCAACGATCAGGTCGGCCTCGGCGTCGGCGTCACGGCCTTGACGAACGGCAATTATGTCGTTCGCAGTCCAAATTGGGACAATCCGTCGCCTCTGATCACAAATGCCGGCGCGGTCACGTGGGGCAGCGGCACGAGCGGCGTGAGCGGTTTGGTTTCCGCCGCGAATTCGCTCATCGGCGGAACGGCAAATGATACTGTCGGCAGCGCCGGCGTCACCGCCTTGACGAACGGTAATTACGTCGTCAGCAGTTCGGCGTGGGACAATCCGTCGCCCGCCGTTACCGATGCCGGCGCGGTCACGTGGGGCAGCGGCGCGAGCGGGACGATCGGCGTCGTTTCCGCCGCAAATTCGCTGATCGGCGGAACGGGCAGCGATCAGATCGGCAGCAGCGTCACGGCACTGACGAACGGCAATTATGTCGTCGCCAGTTTCTTTTGGGACAATCCGTCGCCCGTGATTACCGATGCCGGCGCGGTCACGTGGGGCAGCGGCGCGAGCGGGACGATCGGCGTCGTATCAGCCGCAAATTCGCTCATCGGCGGAACGGCTAACGATCAGGTCGGCAGCGGCGGCGTCACGGCATTGACGAACGGCAATTATGTCGTTCGCAGTCAAAATTGGAATAATCCGTCGCCTCTGATTACAAATGTCTCGGCCTATAGTTTCGGCAGCGGTGCGGGCGGAACCGTCGGGGCGCTCACCGACGGCACAAGCGGCGGCAACAGCGTCGTCGGCCTAACATCGAGCGGCACGAATACCTTCGCCTTCGACGCGACGCGCAACCGTCTGTTCGTCGGGCGGCAAAACAGCAACGCGGTGAGCATTTTATCCTTCACGACCACGGCGATTTCCGACGGCGATTTGAGCAATGCCGCGAATTGGTCGAGCGGTTTGCCGAATGGTTTGACGACGGGCATTATTCCTTCGGGCCGTTCGATGACGATTTCGTCGGTAATGACGGTCGGGCAAATCCAGGTTCAATGCGGCGGCAGTCTTTCGGGCGGTTCGAGTTCGGCGTATATCGTCGGCAGTGTTAAAAAGGATTTCTGTGCGGCATCGAACGAGAGCTTTACCTATCCGATCGGCGATCCGAACAATTATTCGCCGGCAGCGGCTTCAAACGCGAACGGCACCGGCAGTCTGACCGCGACGGTAACCGACAGCTTTATGCCCGGTTTGCCCGCGACGGCGAGCTCGCTCTCGCGCTACTGGTCGCTGACGGGTTCGGGCATCACGACGAATCTGACGTTTAATTATACAAACGCGGATGTGAACGGCACCGAGAGCGATTACAAAATATTCCGCCGGTCTTTGAGCAATAACGCGCTCGTAACGCTTTACACTCCGGCATCGGTTGACGCGCCGAACAATACGATCACGGCGTTCAACGTCTCGCAGTTTTCGGACTGGAGCGCCGGCGTACAACTGTTTGCGCCGCTGGCGGCAAATGTTTCGATCAGGGGGCGCGTGATGACACAAAACGGCGCCGGCTTGAGAAATGCAATCGTCTATCTGACGAAAGCGGACGGCGGAACGATCACCACCCGGACGACGACGTTCGGCTATTATCATTTCGACGACATCGCGGCGGGACAAACCGTGACCGTCGGCATCAGATCCAAGGTTTATCAGTTCACGCCGCGGATCATCAGTCTGGAGGACGATCTGGCGGACGTGAACTTCGTCGGGCAGGAATGAAAGCAACTCGGGCCGACAGGTTAAATAAGCGCGGAACCAACTGGCGAGCCTGATTGAAATGAGGTTTCTGTTTGGTCTTTAAATTTACCGACAAATACGGTCTTTGGTCTTTGATCTTTGCTTCATTTACAAAGGTCAAAGATCAAAGATCAAAGATCATATTGTTACTAAACTTAAAAAACAAAGTATCAAGTCATCTCACAGGTAAAACAAACTGAGCCGCGGGATTTCGGCCTGTTCGCGCAGTCTTTTGAGCAGCATCAGGTCGAAGGTCCGCGCAAAGACGTCCTTTTCCATTTTGGCGCGGTAGCCGGCGAGATGCTTTTCGATCTCGGGCTTGAGCCGGGCGGCGGCGTCCGTCTGCAAAAGGCTTTCGTCGAGCAGCGCGTCGAGCTTTTCGAGCGCGTCTTCGAGCTTTTCGGGGACGAGGCCGGCGTTTTCGAGCTCGGTCAGCCGCGCGAGGACGCGTTCGAGCGCCTCGGCGAGCTCGCCCGCCGCCCGCCCGTGCGCGCTCCGGAGCGCGTCGCCGGCGGACCGCAGATGCGCGTCGATCGCCGGCGCGCTGAAAAGCTCGCCTTTGGCCGGCGCGTCTTCGCCGTCAATCGCTTCGGTTCCGGCCGGTTCGGCCGCGCCGTTCGCGCCGACTCTTGATTCGAGCCATTCGGAAAACTGCGCCTCGATCTCTTCCTTGCAGTAAAAAAGACTCTTCACCGAACGCTTGCGCGCCGGCTGCTGGTCGACGAGATCGAAGACCTTTTCGATCCCGCGCAGTACGATATGGAGCGGCACCTCGCGCTCCTGCCACGATTCGATCAGCGCCCAGTCGAGCGGCGACAACAATAGATTCTTCCCGCGCCGGCGAATAAACGTCTCTTCGATTTCGGTAAAATAGTTGTAGTAATTCAAAGTTAGTAGCGAGTGGAGAGTGGAGAGTGGAGAGTAAAGGAATTCCGCCGGACTCTCCACTCTCCACTCTCCGCTCTTTAACAATTCAAAATCAGTCGGGAGAATCGAAAGTCGAGAGTCAAAGAATTCCGCCGAACTCTCCACTCTCCACTCTCCACTCTCCACTCTTTAAAATTTGATCTTCATTCGCCGGAGCGTTTTGACGTCCTCGTCGGTCAGGTCGAGCTCGATTTCTTCGGGCGGCGCTTCCGGCGGTTCGATGATTCTCTGGAGGCCGATTTCCATCCGGAGCGTCAGGTTCGGCTCGAAGCCGAGCCCGCGCAGCGTTTCGATCGCCGCGCGCACCGCCGCCGACTGCTCGATCGCCGCGTTGACCGCGCGGCCGAGCTCCTGCACCGCTTCTTTTGAATTCCGGTCGAGATCCATTCGTAAAATAAAATGCTACGCAAGGTTGGCGGAATAGTCAAAAAACCGTTGGCGGATTACCGTCCGCGGCCGCGCCCGAAAACGCCGCGCGCCCCCTGTTTTTTTTCTCCGGACGGCCGGAATTGGCCGCCGAAAGCGCGCTGCCGCTTGAATTTATAGAAAAACGTGCTATTTTGACATTTAACACTAATAACGAGGCATTCGAATCGTTCCCGAACGGCGTCGCCCGCGCCGGTCCGGCCGAACCGGCTTCGAATAAATACGAATCAGACCGCCGGCGGCCGTGCGATCGGGCCGCGCGGGGGTCGTTGTCTCCCCTGAGAAGAAAACAGATGACCAGAACCAGATTTTTCCGACGATACCTTGGCGGGCTTTTGCTGGCCCTTTTGACGAGCGCGGCGGCCGTTTCGGCGCAGTCGGCGATCTTTAACATTCCCTCGACCGACGTGATGGGCGAAAAGCGTTTTTACGTCGAGGCCGATTTTCTCGCGCATTTCGGCAAATGGGACCGCGGCGGCTTTCAGAGCTACGGCTACCGGACCGTCTACGGCGTCCGCAAAAAGCTCGAGGTCGGGATCAATTTCTTTTACACGCGCAACGGCTCGACCGGCCCGAAGGAGCTCCAGCCGAACTTCAAGTATAAGATCTACGAGAAGGAGAAATACGGCCTCGCCGTCGCGGCCGGCGCGCAGGTCTTTATGCCGCTCAACCGCTCGGCCGGCCGCCGCACCTATGTGATGCTCTATTCGAACGCCAGCAAGGTCTTCAAACGGACCAACGAAACGCGCGTCACCGGCGGCTTTTACCGGATCGCCGGCGCCGAAAGCGATTTCGGCTCGCGCAGCGGCGCGCTGCTCGGCATCGAACAGCCGATCAAGGGCAAGCTGAGTTTTGCCGGCGACTGGTACACGGGCAAAAACCGCCTCGGCTACGCGGCCGCCGGTCTGACCTACTCGTTCACCAAAAGACAGTTCCTGATGGTCGGCTACAACTTCGGCAACGAGGGCCGCGCCAACAATTATTTTTCGGCTTTTTACGGGTTTACGTATTGAGAGCGATTTTTGGGCCCGGGCTTTGGGCTTTGGTCTCGGGTCTCGATTCTTTGGATTCGTCCCGACAGCCGAAGGTCAAAGGTCAAAAATCAAAGGTCAAAGACCAAAGATCAAAGACCAAAGACCAAATTTTCGAATTCGCCGCAAAATATCCAAAAACAAGTTGAACCGCGCGCGGTCGTGGTTTTATAATTCGACCATGCAGACTCGGAACCGCCGGTATCGACTCACTCCGCAGATCGGTCGATGATCCAACCCCGTAACCCCGGAATCCGGTTTTTGCACGCGCCTTAATTTAACGACGGAGGACGACCGGTAGATGAAAGCCAGAGGGCTCGGTCTTTTTATTTGTTTCTTCCTGACAGTTTCGATCGCGGCGACCGACAACAGCTTCAAACTCGATTTCGACGGCGACGGCCGCACCGACCTCGCGCTTTACCGCGAGGGTTCGCGCGATCTCGCGGTCGCGCCGCAGCCGTCGATCTGGTATTTCCTGAGCACGCGCACCGGCGAGACGAGCGCCGTCCACTGGGGCCGCTCGCTCGACGTGCCGGCGCCCGCCGATTACGACGGCGACGGGAAAACCGACGTCGGCGTCTACCGCTGGTGGAACTTCGACTCGGGCGACGCCAACGAATGGTGGCTCAGCCGCAGCACCGGCGGCCATCAGGTGCTGATCTACGAACCCGGCTACAACAAATTCAACCGCAACTACATCGGCGACGCGCGCGCCGAGATCGGACAGCTCTACACGATCAACATCAGCCAGAATCCGGCCGAGCCCTGTTATATGGCCGTTTATTTCATCGGCGACCTCGCGGGCAGCACGCTCCGCAAGACGGTCGGCGACGCCTGCAACGTCGTCCCGACGCCCGTTCCCGGCGATTACAACAACGACGGCCGGAGCGAGATCGCGGTCTTCGACAATCACACGTTCAAAGTCTGGCTGCCGCCCTACAGCGCGGCCTCGACCGCGCCCGACATCGTCCAGTATCTCGACGTCGACCAGCCCGTGCCGGGCGATTACGACGGCGACGGGAAGACCGATTTCGCCGGCACGCGCGGCGTCGGCGGGCGGCTGCTCTGGACGATCCGGCAAAGCTCGAACGGTCAGGAAAAGGAATATGATTTCGGTTTCGCGACCGACAAGGCCGTGCCCGGCGACTACGACGGCGACGGCAAGACCGACATCGCCGTCTGGCGGCCGGCGAACGGCAGCTGGTGGATCATCAACAGCCAGAGCGGCGAGATCAACTGCTGGATCTACGGGCTTCCGACCGACACGCCGCTGGCGACGCCGGTGATCCCGTTCGACCCGTCCTACTGATATTTTTTGGAAGTGGTTATGAGCCGACTGAACATCCTTCATCGAATTTCCCTGCTGCTCGCGCTCGGCGCGGCGGCCCTCTCCGGCGCGGCGCAGGTCACCGATCCCGATCCGAACTCGCCGACGCCGGTGCTCGTCGGCGCGCCCGATCCGGCGCGCGCGCTCGCCGCCCGCGAGACCGACAAAACGGCCGCCGACCGGCTGCCGAGCGCCGCCGGCGAATGGTTCGACCCGTTCGAGCGCGTCGTTTTATACGTCACCAACGTCAATCTGCTGCCCGGCGAGGGCGCAAACGCGTTTCGCGTCTACGCCGTCGACCGGAACGGGCGCGAGTTTCGCTTCCCGGTCGTCAAAATGCGGCCGGTCAAAGGCGCGGCCGGCGTCTTCGCGCTGACGGTCGAATTGCGGAGCGAGCTCGACGACGCGCAGCCCGCGAAAGGCGATCTGCTGCTGAGCGTCGCGTGGCGCGGTCTCGCGAGCAACCGGCGGCGGCTCGGTTTCGGCGCGGCCGGCGGCGCGTTTCCCGGCGACGCGGGCGCGCTTTCGCCGACCGGCGCGAAATCCGCGTCGGAACCTGCGCCGACGACGAACGCCGTCGGCTATCGCTTCGCCGGCGACCGGACGCGCTTTCTCGAACAGGCGACCTTTGGCCCGACGCCCGCGCTCGAACAGCGCGTCCACCGGCTCGGACTGCGGACGTGGCTCACCGAACAGCTCGAGCTGATCGCCTACCCGACTTACGGCAACCCGTACCCGGCCTACCCGCTCCGGCCGACGACGCCGCCCGTCGACTGCAACGGTCTCGTCGACAACGGGAGCCCCGACAGCGACCCGTTCTGCTTCGTCAACCATTACACGATGTACCCGCTCCAGAACTGGTTCTACCGCGAGGCGTTTTACGGCAACGGCCAGCTTCGCCACCGCGTCGCGTGGGCGCTCGCGCAGCTGTGGGTCGTCTCCGGCGCCGAGATCCAGCAGTCGAGCCATCTGACGGCCTATCACAAAACGCTCACGCGCAACGCCTTCGGCAACTGGCGCACGCTGATGCAGGAGATGACGCTCAACCCGGCGATGGGCGGCTATCTGAATATGCGGACCTCGACGCGCTACACGCCGAACGAGAATTACGCGCGCGAGATCCTCCAGCTTTTCAACGTCGGCCTGTTTATGCTCAATCCGGACGGGACGCTCAGGCTCGACGCGCAGAACAACCCGATCCCGACCTACGATCAGACGGTCGTCAACAACTTTACGCTGACCTTTACCGGCTGGTCGCTCTGCGAGGTCGCCGGCTGCCCGAACCGCGTGCCCGGCAGCCCGAACTACATCGACCCGATGATCGTCGCCAACCCCGACAACCATGATCTGTCGGCGAAAACGCTGCTCTCATATCCGGGCTCGACGACGACCAATATTCCGGCCTGCCCGGGCTGCACCGGCGCGGCCGTCACGGCCTACGCGAACGCGTCGCTCAATCAGGCGCTCGACAACATCTACAATCATCCGAACGTCGCGCCGTTCGTCAGCCGTTTTCTGATCCAGCAGCTCGTCACCGGCGACCCGACGCCGGCCTACGTCGGCCGCGTCGCGGCGGTCTTCAACGCGAACCGGACGAACCCGACGCAGCTGAAGGAAGTGATCCGCGCGATCCTCCTCGACCCGGAAGCGCGCGGCGACGCGAAAACCGAGCCGCATTACGGCAAGCTCCGCGAACCGGTCCTGCTCGCGACCAACCTCGCGCGGCAGTTCGACGTCCGTTCGGCCGACCGCGGCGCCGAGAGCGACGGCGTGCTGACGACCGAGACCGGCGCGATGGGCCAGATCGCCTTTATGGCGCCGTCGGTCTTCAATTTTTATCCGCCCGACTACGTCTCGCCGGGGACGACGTTCAAGGGGCCGGAGTTCGCGCTCTACACGACCGGGACGGCGGTCACGCGGCTCAATTTCGTCAACAATCTGGTCTTCGGCCGCGTCGAGCCGAACGCCGAACGCCACGTCACGGCCGGCACTTCGCTCGGTTTCGACGAATACGCGGCGCTCGCGGCGGCCGACCCGACCGGCGATCAATTACTGGACCTGTTAAACGTGCGCTTGCTCCACGGCACGATGTCGCCGGCGATGCGCGCGACGATTCTCGGCGTCGTCCGGACGGTGCCCGCGGCGAACCCCGACCTGCGCGCCCGCCGCGCCGTCTATCTCGTCGCGACCTCGTCGCAGTATCAGGTGCAGAGATAGTTTGGGAAGTTTGGGAAGTTTGGGAAGAAAACGTACAACAGTCTGTCAGA
>JAFDVJ010000055.1 GCA_018269075.1 Acidobacteriota bacterium | reverse complement strand
TCCGTAAGTAAATCCGACATTGTTGTAGGAAGATGCCGTATCGGGATGCTGCTCGCCGAATAATTCTATCTGCAGCTGCAAAGCTTTCTCTTGATATTCGAGCGCCTTTCGATGATCGCCTAATGCTCCGTAACAACTGCCTAAATCGTTATGCAGATCGGCCAGTAATTCGATTTCGTTCAAATCCGAATGCTCGTAGAGCTGCATCGCCGTTACATAAAATCCACACGCTTCGGCGAAAAAGCCCCTTTGATAAGGAATATTGCCTCTAAGCTGCATTAAAACGACGGACACGGCGAGCGGGACTTCGACCGTTCGTTCCTGCCACGTTTCGAGGTGATCGATTTCGGCCTCGAACTCCGCCAGATTATCGAAACTGTTCGATCTTTTTCTGAACCAGTTTTTCAGTTTAACGATCGTCTTTGCGTGCCATTCGCTGTCGGTGACAGGCGGCGTCTCGTGGCGGATCACTTTGGCGAGCAGGCGGTGAACGGCGTAGCGTTCGGCGTCGTCGTCTTTCTTCAGCAAAAAGAGTTTGCATGCTTCGCCGACCGCCGTTTCGAATTCGAAGTCGTCTTCGGTTTCGACGAGAGCTTTTAAAAGCGAAACACCCATCGAAGAACTGCCGCTCCAGGCCAGAACCTTAAGAATTTCGGCCATCAACGGCTTGTTCTTGATCGTTTTTTCGCTGATCCGCAGGGTTTGGATAATGCCTCTATTGTTCTGAGTGAAACTGTCTTCGGGAAATTCGCTTTCGAGTTTGTCGAGCGGAGTTTCTTCCAGAAAACGGTGATATTTGGCGAACGTGACGCTTGGATGCCCGGCGAGATAGCCACCGACGAGCTCGATCGCGAGCGGAACGTCGCCGAGCGTTTCGAGTATCCGGTCGAGCTGCGCGATCTCGTCGGCCGTTTGCGGCTCGCGGCCAGAGATTTTCAGCAGCAGCTCACGCGATTCGCTTCTTTCGAGCAATTCGAGATCGATCTGCCGGAACCGGGCGATCTTTTCGCGCGATGTAATCAGGATATGTGTCCGCGAACCTGTTTGCGGCAGATAATTCTCGATGTCGCGCCACGCATCGACGTTGTCGAAGAGGATCAGACTGTCGGTCAGCGCGAGAAAATTCTTTCGGGCGATTGGTAAATGATTTTCGGGCGGCTCGAAGGGGCCGATCCAGCCCGCTTCGTCGGCAATTTGAATTAACTGCGTGTCGATACTCTTATCGGCGACGAACCAGTAAACGCCGTTCGGATAATGAGCGCAAAAATGATACGCGTATTCGACCGCGAGCTGCGTTTTGCCGATCCCGCCGAAACCCTTGACGCTGACCGCCTGACCGATCGACGCGCAGCCGGTTTGATTGAGTAATTTCCAGATTTCGTCGAGCTTGCCTTTCCGGCCGACGAACTCCGCGCCTTTCGAGTTGTATTGAACGTTGAAGAAAGGTTTCCGGTCGGGCGGATCGATTTCGTCGGGCGATTTCGGATCGCCGCCGCCGGGATCGCTCTTGCCGTCGTCGTCGTCGCCGTTCGCGATCCGCGCCAGTTCTTCGACGAGATTTTCGAGCGGCTCGCCGAATTCGGGAAAGTTGATCTGGCGGACGTATTTCGGAATATTCGGGTTGTTTTTATGGTCTTCGTGAATGAGCGCGTAGAAATTGTTTGCGCCGCCTTCGTAGATCAGATTTACTCTTGCGAGCTCGCGGAGCACGTGAAAATCGTCGAGACTGAAACCGACGAAAAGAATCGTCCGCTGGGTGAAAAGACTGCGGAGCGTTTCGAGCTTGGCGCGGTTTTTATCGAGATCGTAAAACGCGGCGTACTGATCTTTCGTGAAAACGATGTTCGATTCGTTGTCGATGTGCCCGTGCAGATGCAGAACGGTCGGGCGTTCGGGCTGCCAGTTTTTTTGCAGCTCGGCATATTCGAAATGCTGCGTGTCGAGAACTTTCACGCGGGCCGGCTTCTGATGAACGGATTGGAAAACCAGATCGATATTTGTCGTAACGATCAGTTGATTGCCGAAATTCCAGAGCAGCCGGGCAAGCTTTTTCGAAGCTTCGTCGCCCTCATCCAAATCCGGATCGAATTCTTCTTTCAGAAGATCATTCCAACGCGTACTTCCGAGCGCGTCGAAAGAGCGCTGCGCGACGTCCAGATAATCGAAATCCGATTCGGCCAAAATCGAGCGAATAGTCACCGCTTTCTGCGATTTACCGTCCTTATTCAAAGCGATTTTCTCGCGATCGAGTTTGTCGGCGGCGTGCGCGAAAAATTCCCACCAGCTCGCGAACAACGATTTGTACCGAACTTTGCCGAGTTTGTCGGTTTTCTCGCGGCCTTTCTCGTCGCGCAACGGTTCGAGCGGCAGTTTCCTGATCGCCATCGACGTGCCCGCACCGACAAACGGCACGACTCGTTTCTTTTTTAGTTCCTGAGCAAGATGTTCCGGGATGTCAAATTCTTTTTTTGGCATGAGAGCCTCGCTTAAGCTGATTTTCGATAAACCGCATCGGGAAAAACTTTTCGGATCGTGAATTTCAAGTCATTATGACGCAATTCGGGAAAAGATACCAGCCCGAACCGGGAGGGCGGGACGAAGCTTTGAAGCCGATCTTTCGACGCGGCGCGGGCGTTTGTCTTCGGCGGGCGGCGGTTCGCGAATCGGCGGATATCTTTTTCCGGCGGCGGCGATTCAATCGTTGTGTCCGGCGGCGAAACGGATTAAAATTCTGGTGTTATCTTAATTATCCGGAAAGCGCCGGGCGACGGTTTGGTCGGCGATGAAACCGGTCCGGCGGCCGGGGTTCGAATCCGGGAAGTTCTCAAATCTTTAGCACCCGTAAGAAACGAAATGAAAAACAAGATTCCCTTTTTTATGACGCTCTTTTTGCTCATCGTCCCGATCGCGGTCTCCGCCCAGACGCCGTGCGCGCCGCCGGAGATCGTTTTCAACAAAACGGCCGCCAATCTCTTCGACGCGACGCAGGAAATGTATCTCGGCGAGATCGTCGCCGAGACCATCGAGAAGGAATACCGCGTCATCGACGACGCCGAGGCCGCGAGCTATGTCCGCGCCGTCGGCGAGAAAATCGTCAAACATCTCCCGCCGACCGACATCAAGTTCCGCTTCAGCGTCGTCGACGTCCCGACCGTCAACGCCTTCACGATCGCCGGCGGGCGGATCTACGTGACGCGTAAACTGATCGCCTTCGTCCACAGCGAGGACGAATTGGCCGGCATTCTCGGCCACGAATTGGGCCACGCGATCGTCCGTCACGCGGCGATCGATATGAGCAAATTGTTCCGCGAAGTGCTCGGCGTCGAGAAGGTCGGCGACCGGCAGGACATCTTCGAGAAATACAACCAATTGATCGACCGGCAGAACACGAAGCGCGTCAAGATCGACCGCAATCACGAGGGCGATCAGCAGCTCGAAGCCGACCGGATCGGTTTGTTCGCGATGACCGCCGCCGGCTACGATCCGCGCGCGTTCACGACCGCGTGGGAGCGTTTGACGGAAACGAAAGGCAAAACGGGCGGCTTTTTCTCGGATCTTTTCGGCTCGACGCGGCCCGAGGAAAAGCGTCTGCGCGAGATGCTCAAGGCGATCTCGACGCTGCCGGCCGAATGTCTGGATAAAAAGACGGCGGCGACGGGCGAGAGCTTCGAGAAATGGCAGTCGTATATGGTGACGACGTCGAATTTCCGGCGCGCGGAAAAGATCAAGGCGCTGATTGCGAAGAAATCGCTCAATCCTTACTTACGCGGCGACGTCAAATATTTTCAGTTCAGCCCGGACGGCGCGTACATCATCGCGCAGGACGCGTCGGGGATCAACGTGCTGCGGCGCGAGCCGTTCGAGTTCGTCTTTCGGATCGAGACGACGGACGCGAAGCCGGCGTCGTTTTCGCCGGATTCGAAATACATCTCGTTTTCGACCTACGGCTTGAGAGTCGAGAAATGGAGCCTCGAGACGAAAAAGCCGGTGATGGCGCGCGAGGTCTACGTGCGCGGCGACTGCTGGCAGTCGCTGCTCTCGCCGGACGGAAAGTTTCTGGTGTGCTACACCGGGCGGTGGAGTCTCGACATCTTCGACGTCGAGACGAACGAGCGGATTTTTACGAAGGAAAAAGCGTACGTTCCGAGCTATTACGAGGCTTATCTCTGGTCTTTCGATCTCAGCCAGTCCGACGAGCAGGAAGTGAACGTCTTCCAGATGCATTATTCGCCCGACGGCCGGTATTTTCTGATGGGCGGCGGCGGCCGCAGTTACAACGTCAGTTACCGGCAGATCGGCGGAATCTGGTATATGCGGACGAGCAACGCGCTGGTCAACGCCTTTATCGGTTACGATCTGACCTCGAAAACCGAGATCAAGCTCGGCGACGACCTGAAAAAAGCGATCTCCGCGCCGTTTACCTTTTATTCGAACGAAAAGGTCATCGCCGAGAACGAGACCGATCCGGAAAAATCCGGGATCTACGATTTCCCGTCCGGCGCGCGGGTCGAGAAGTTTTATCTCAAGGGAAATTCCTACGCGCGGCCTTTTCAGGGCGATTATCTGTTCGTGCGGCCGACGACGACGAACCCGGTCGGCGTTTACGATCTGAAAGCGAAGAAATTCATCGCCGCCAACAAGACGGCGGCGCTCGACGGCTACGGCGATTATTTCGTCTCCGAAGGGAAGGACGGCATCGTCGAGCTTCTCAGGCTCGACCGTTCGACGCTGAAGATGAACGAGATCGGCGAATTGACGCTCCCGAAGAACAATTTCGGCGGCGTCCGGACGCTCGCGCTCGCGCCGAATCTCGACTGGCTCGCGCTCTCCGAAGAGATGCGCGGCGCGGCCTGGGATCTGAAGACCGGCGAGATGAAGGTTTACAGCCGCGGTTTTCGCGGCTCGTTCATCGACGCCGACGGCAGCATCTACGCGGATTTTCCGTACTTCGAGAAAGAGCCGCGTTTTCTCGCGCTGTTCAATCCGACCAAAGACGTCGCCGGCAGTCTCGGCTCGATCGAGAAGAAAAACGTCCGGCAGTACGGGCCGTATTTTGTCCAGATCCGCACCAGGCTCGACGAGCAGATCGAAAAAAGACTCCAGGCGCAGCGCGAAAAGGACGAAAAGGACGACAAGGAAAAAAACAAGGACGATAAGGAAAAGCCGGAAGTCGAGGTCGACACGACGACTTCGTTCCAGATTCTCTCGGGGCTTTCGACCGAGGACGGAACGCTGCAGGTCGAAGACGTGCGGACGAAGAAACCGCTCTGGAGCCGCGAGTTTCCGAACGAAGTGCCGCGCTATCAGTTCGATCCGGCGGACGAGACCGCCGTGCTTTACTGGAAGGTGACGTCCAAAGCGGCGCGCGAGACGATCAAAAACGACGCCGTCCTCAGGGAAAGGCAGAAGACGCTCGGCGAGAAGGAAGGCGATTATCTGGTCGAGGTGCTGGACGCCAACAACGGCAATGTGCGCGGTCGTCTGCTGATCGAAACGGGCGAGGGCTCGTTTTCGATCAAACGCGCCTTCGCGACCGGCGACTGGCTGACGATCATCGATTCGGAAAACCGCGTGCTCGTCTATTCGATCTCGAAAGGTGAAATCCGGCAGCGGTTTTTCGGCGGCAACGCGGCGGTCTGCCCGACGCGTCCGGTCGCGGCGGTCGAGAATTCCGAGGGGCAGCTTTCCGTTTACGATCTCGAAACCGGCCGCAAGACGGACGAGCTGCAGTTTTCGTCGGCGGTCGCCTACGCGGTCTTCGGCCGCGACGGGAAAAAGCTGTTCGTGCTGACGGCGGATCAGACTTATTATCTGTTTAATGTCGATGGATTGGCTTTGAAGTGAGCGGCGTTGTTTTAACGCGAAGACGCGAAGACGCGAAGGCGCGAAGCGGTTTGGGGGGCGGGTTTTGGCCGGCGATGTCGATCGGGACGGCGCGGCGGTTTGGCCGGCGACGATTTATTTTCCGAAATCGGCCGGCGACGATTATTTTACCGAAAAACGTTTGCGGCTTTGCGCCCCGGCGCCTTCGCGTTGGAAAATAGCCTGACGATTCTTTTACGACGATGCTTTTCAAGGAATTATTGACGGACGAACTCAACCGGCAGCGCGAGGAATTTCGGCAGTTCGCGCGCTCGCAGGCCGGCGATCTCGAATTTTACGCGGACGAGCTCGAACGGTTCGGCGCAATCGATTACGCCGAAATCCGCCGGAAGCTCGGCGAGCAGTACGACTGCGGCGCGCTCCCGTCCGAAGAGCTCGCGCGGGCGCGGAATTTCGCGCTCGGTTTCGACGAGCGCTGGGCGAATCACGAGGAAGCGCGGCGCTGGGCGTTCGCGGTTTTGGAGAACCGGACGACGTTCGCCGCCGACGGGAGCCAGCTTTTCGCCGAGAGGGAAGTCTCGCTGCCGGTCGCGGCCGTCCAGATCGGCTGGTTCGAAAACCCGCACAATGCGGCCGCCGGCTACGAAAAGAACGCCAAGTTCTTCGTGCTCTCGCCGGCCGAGCTGCTCTCGCTCGACGAGCCGGTGATCCCGGAAACGCGCGTCGGGCAGCGGCGTTTCGAAGAGGAGATCGCGAAGGCGAAGGAGTTTCTGCAGCGCAAAGCGGGCTGGCGCGAGCGCGGCGAACGGATGCCGCTCGCTTTTTACGACGGCACGCTGCTCCTTTCGATCGCGCTTCCGAAAACGCTTTTGCAGACCGCGCTGATCGCGCAGCTGGTCGAGCTCGCGCGGCTCTCGCGCGACACGCGCGTGCCGCTCATCGGCTATGTCGACCGCTCGTACGCGCGCGATCTGATGGCGATGCTCGACGCGTTCGCCGGCCGCCGCGGCGGGACGATCAAGACGCTCGACGACGTTTCGGTGCTCCACGCCGGCGGTTTGCGAAACTGGGG
Source organism: Acidobacteriota bacterium (assembly GCA_018269075.1). Classification (GTDB taxonomy): domain Bacteria; phylum Acidobacteriota; class Blastocatellia; order Pyrinomonadales; family Pyrinomonadaceae; genus JAFDVJ01. The sequence goes on along the minus strand of JAFDVJ010000055.1, from coordinate 21,192 downwards.
CGACCGGACGCCGTTCTGCTACGCGCGGCGGCACGGGCTCGAAGCCTTTATCGATCCGCGGACGAACGAATCGCTCGCCGGCTTCGTCTATCTGCAGACGACGAGCGACAATCCGCCGGCGCGGCTCGACATTCCGTCGTGGATCTACGAGGACGGGCTGCTCGACGAGGTCGTCGACACGGTCCGCGCCGAATGCGTGATCGGGCTCGGCTATCCCTACGCCTTGGAGACGGCCGATCAGACGGCGGTCATCACGCTCCGCGACCGCGAAGTTTTCCTGCAGGCTTTACAAGGCTTCGCCAAAGAGAATAATCTAAACCTGCGCGTCTCGCGCAAAGCCGCCAGCAAGGGAAGAAGGCGGTAGGGAATTAAAAATTAAAAGTTAAAAATTAAAAATTTACGCAGTCCGGGGAAAAGACGCTGAGCGAACAAATCCGAAATCCGAAATCCGAAATCCGAAATCAAGCCTGTTCGGCCTGCGGGGCGCGGTCGCGGCGGGCGGACGCGAATTTCTGTCTGATCTGCGGAAAGCTGCTCGGCGAGGATTACCAGCCGCTCGACCGGCTGCGGGCGTCGTACCGGCTGCAGGGCAAAAGCTTCGCGTTCGAGGCCGCGGCGAAATCGGACGAGCCGGCGCAACTGTTTCGGGTCGATAAGAACACGGTCGCGCAGACGGCGTGGGCCTGCGCGGTCTATTCGATGGTCCCGTATCTCGGCATCCTGTTCGTGCCGCTGACGTTTCTGATCGGCGGCTGCGGCTATGTCGCCGCGCGCCGCCGCCCGCAGCTCGGCGGCCGCCGGCTCGCGCTGCGGAGTTTGTCCGCCGGTTTGCTGGTTCTCGGCGTCCAGCTTTTTCTGTGGTGGCTTTTATACATCGTTCCCGAACTGCGCCGCTAAAGACCGTGGACTCCGGACTTAAGACTCAAGACTCGAAAATGAAGATCGCCAAAATCGTCAGCTCCAATTCGCATATCGATTACGTCGGGCGCGTGATCGATTCTCTCGACGCGGCCGAACCGCCGGCGGCCGATGATTTCGGCTTCGCGCAGTTCGTCGGCCTGCCGGTCGACGAACGGACCGAGATCGTCGGCGTGATCTACGATTCGGTGCTCGTCAACCCGGAATATTCGAATTTCGGGCCGCGGCTCTCGCCGAAACCGGAGCTCGGCCATTTCAGTCCCGACTATCTCAACGAGCAGGGCGTGCTGATCGGCATCCTGCTGCTCGGAAGCCGCGACCCGGAAGGGAAAATCGCGCACGGCGTCCCGCGCCGCGTCGTCCCGGCCGGGCAGGACGTTTTCCGGCTCGATCCGGCGGCGACGAAAGATTTTCACACGGACGCGAACGATTGTCTCCAGCTTCATTACTATTCGCAGGTCGTCGCGCACGCCGGCCCGTTCGCCGTTCCGCTGCTCGAAGCGATCATCGAACAGCTGACGCTCGACTGCACCGCGGCGGACCGCCAGCGGCTCGGCGTTTTAAAACAAACCCTGCTCTGGCAACGCACGATGAGCGGAATGCGTCTATAAAAGCAGACTTTCAAAGTTCAAATTAATAGAAAATCAGGATCGAGAATTATGAAGAAAGGATTATTGTTGCTTGTTTTAGGTTTGTTCGCCGGCGCGGCCGCCGTCTCGGCGCAGCCGCGGCCGGTCGACACGACGGCGTCGGCGCCGGTCGCCGTCAAACCCGCGCCCGCGTCGTTCGAGGCCAAGTACGAGGGCGGAATGTTCGGCTTCGCCAAAAAGGAAGACGGCACGCTGAAGTTCGACGACGCGAGCGAGCGGCTCGTTTTTTTCAGCAAGGAACAGAAAGAGGTGTTCGCGATTCCGTATAAATCGATGCTCATCGTTTCGCCGCAGTCGCAGTCGGTTCAAACGACGGCCGGCAAAGTCGTCGGCGCGGTCTTCAGCAACATCGTCGGCGGCTTCATCAAGGAAAAACGGCGCTATCTGGTGATCAATTTCGACGACCCGGACGTCGAGGCGAAGGGCACGGTCAACTTCAAGATCGACGACAAGGAGCTGCTCGATTCGGTGATCGCCGCGATCGCCCAAAAAGCCGAGCTCAAACAGCGCGGCGACGCCTACTATCGTCCGCGTTCGGTCAAGCCCGACGACGGTAAGTGATTTTATAACGCGGGGTTTGGAGGATTGGTTTTAACGCGAAGGCGCGAAGGCGCGAAGACGCAGAGATTTTTGGGGCTGATATTTTCGCCGTTAAAGTCCGTCGCCGCCCGCGAAAAACTTTTCGCCGCCGAAAACAAACCGAAAAACCCTTTGCGTCTTCGCGCCTTCGCGCCTTCGCGTTAAAATCATCAGCCAAGATCGCCGAATCGATGCTGGAGCAGCGCGGCGATCGTGATGACGGCGGTTTCGGCCCTCAGAATCCGGCCGCCGAGCGTGACGATCGAAACGCCGGCGGCGCGCGCCGCTTCGATTTCCGTATCTTCCCAACCGCCTTCGGGCCCGCTGAAGGCGGTTATTTTTGTGTCCGGTTCGAGCGATTCGAAAGACGCGCCGCCGCGTTCGGCGAAAAGAATCTTCGCGCCCTCCGCGCGCTCGATCGCTTCGCTGAAATCCCGCGGCGGCAGGATCTCCATCAAACGGGCGCGGCCGCACTGCTTGCTCGCTTCGAGCGCGATTCGCCGCCAGCGTTCGAGCCGTTTATCGGCGTCCTTGAGCCGGACGTCGGCGCGTTTCGTGTTGACCGGAAGAAGACGCATTGCGCCGAGTTCGACGGCTTTCTGGATGACGAGCTCGAATTTCTCGCCCTTCAAAAGCGCGACGGCGAGCGTCAGGCCGAGCGCGGATTCGGGCGCGGCGGGCGGCGTTTCTTCGATAATTTCGAGGATCGTTTCTTTTTTTCCAACGCTTTCGACCGCGCCCGAAAACTCGCGGCCGGCGCCGTCGAAAACGCTCACGCGCGCGCCCGCCCCGAGCCGCAGAACGTCGCGCAGATGCCGCGTCTCGTCGGCGTCCAAAACGATCTTTCGATCGCGAAAATTCTCCTTCGGGGCAAAAAAACGGCGCATAGTTTAAAAGTTTCGAGTTCCGCTTTCAGGGCAATGGCACTGAACGGTTTAATAGGCCGCGGATGACGCGGATGACGCGGATTTTCACGGATTTATTGATCTTAAAAAAAATCCGCGTGCAATCCGCGTCATCCGCGTCATCCGCGTCATCCGCGGCCTAATTTTTTTCGGCCTGATTCAATTATCGTTTCAACCTTTTCCTTATCCTAATGCCGTTGCCCTGAAGGCGGAGCTCAAAACCGATTTTCGAATTTTTCCCTGAAATCCTTCGAGTTCTGCCGCAGCAGCACCCAGTTTTCGAAGACTTCGGGCGCCTGCATCCAGAGCGTGAACCATTCGGCGATCTCGGCTTTTTCGGCGCGTTTTTGGGCGTCGACCTTCTCGTTTCCGGCAATCATCGACGCGCGGTTCTTGCCTCTGAGCGCGGTTTCGCGGACCAGCCGCAGGCCTTCCTTATCGTTTTCGGCGGCGAATTTCCTTCGCAGATTTTCGAGCCGCCGGATCGAGATCAGCGCCTGTTTGAAATCGGCGAATTTCAACACGTTGCGAAACATCGCGTCGTAGGGCGATTCGAGTCTTCTTTTGACGTCGAGCTCGAGAATCTCGGCGTGACGCAGGACCGCGCCCTCGTCGGCGAGCAGCCGCGCGATGACCATCGGCGAATCGACCGCGCCCGCGCCGAACCGGTCGGCGACGGCGATCTCGATCGCCTCGATCTCGCGCGCGCCGACCGACTCGCAGTCGAGCTTTTCCCAGACTTCGATGATCAGATCGGTTTTAGTTCGCGACTCCCACATAATTCAGAAGGGGAGAAGAGGAGAGGAGGAGAAGAGGAGACGGTATTAAACCGGCGAGCGATTCGGTTTTCATCCGAAAGCTAAAACTTATGCAACGAATTAATTGTCTCCCCTTCTCCTCTTCTCCTCTTCTCCCTTTCTCCTCTTCTCCTCTTCTCCTCTTCTCCTCTTCTTTATCGTTTCCGTATCTGTCCCAGAAACTCGCTCGACGAGTGATCCTTCGGGTCGCCGACGATCGCGACTTTGCCGCCGTATTCGCGGACGATCTCGCGTTCGGGGACCGAATCGACGGTGTAATCGGTGCCTTTCGCGTGAAAATCCGGGCGGACGGCGCGGATCAGCTCGGTCACGGTCGGCTCGTCGAAGATCGTCACGAAATCGACGAACCGGAGCGCGGCGACGATCTCGGCGCGTTCGCGTTCGGGCATAAACGGCCGGCCGTCGCCTTTGAGTTTTCTGACCTGCTCGTCGGAGTTGATGCCGACGAGCAGCCGGTCGCCGAGCGCTTTGGCCCCGGCAAGATAGCGGATGTGGCCGACGTGAAAAAGATCGAAGCAGCCGTTGGCGAGGACGATCCGCGCGCCGCGGCGGCGTTCGATCGAAACGCGCGCGACCAGCCGGTTGCGTTCGAGGATCGGCGCGAGCGTGTCTTCGTAAATCATCTGGTTTGTGCTTTCTGTTCGACGTTTTCCGGATGGGAAAGCGCCGCGGTCAATTCTTCGGCCGAAACGGTGGCCGTCCCTTTTTTCATCACGACGATGCCGCCCGCGTGATTGGCGAGCGCGGCCGCTTCGGCAAAGCCGAGGCCCGACGCGAGGCCGAGCGCGTAAGCGGCGATGACCGTGTCGCCCGCGCCGGTCACGTCGACCGGTTCCTTCGAGCCGACCGCGTCGAGACGGAGCGGCGGCCGGTCGCGTTCGATCAGGATCATTCCCTTGTTGCCGCGCGTGACGAGCAGCGCGCGGTAGCCGAGCCGCTCGCAGAGCGCGGCGCAGCTCGTCTCGTCGAGCGCGGTCCCGAGAATCTGTTCGACCTCTTCCTGGTTCGGCGTGGCGGTCGTCGCGCCCGGAAAATTCGTCAGCCGGAAACGCGAATCGACGACCAGCGGGATCTTTCGCTCGGCGGCGATCCGGCGGGCCGCCGCGGCGATCCGTTCCTCGGCGACGCCGTAGTTGTAGTCCGAGATGATGATCGCGTCGGCCGCCGCGCAGGCGTTTGGCAGGTTTTCGAGCAGCGTTTCGACGGTTTCGTCGCCGAGCGCGCGGCCGTTTTCGTAGTCGATCCGGATGACCTGCTGACGGGCGGCGTAATGCTGGCCGGCGAGCACGCGGACTTTCGTCGTCGTCGCGAACCGTTCGGCCGCGGCGACGAACCGGCAGTCGACGTTCGAGGCGGCGAGCTTTTCGAGCAGCGCGTCGCCGTTCGGGTCGCGGCCGACGACGCCGACGAGCACCGCGCGGCCGCCGAGCGAAGCGACGTTGGTCGCCGCGTTGGCCGCGCCGCCGGCGAGCGTCTCCGTTTCGTCGTGCCGGAGGATGAAGACCGGCGCTTCGCGCGAAACGCGCGAGATCGTCCCGCGCAGAAACTGGTCGGCGACCAGATCGCCGACGATGACGACGGTTTGACCGGGAAATTTTTGTCCGATGACGTCTGAAAGATGATTTTTCAAGATAAAAACAAGTTACTATAAATCGGGCGAACAAACAAAAAGGTTGAAGACCGCAAAGTCTTCAACCTTTCGAATTTGACCAGTCGGCGATGATTAGTGCGTATCGTAGGCGGCGACCGGGAAGTCGCTCGCGGTGCCCCACTGCACGACGTTCAGAACGCCGTCCGAGCTTCTCAGGATATAGAAGCTGCCGTTCGAATCGCGCCACACGGCGAGATCGCATTTGCCGTCGCCGTCGTAGTCGTTCTGCGCGTTGAGATCCGAGCCGGTGATGCCGTAGGTCACGGCGATCAGGCCGCCGTCGGAGCTCTTCTGGATGTACCAGACGAGATTCGAGGTCGGCGTCGCGCCTTCGCGGACGACCGCGATGTCGGTCTTGCCGTCGCCGTCGTAATCGCCCGGCACGACGAGATCGTTGCTCAGTCCCCAGTTGGTGATGATGTAGTTGCCGTCGCTGCTCTTCTGGATGTAGAAGGTCGACTGCGCCGAAGCGGTCGCGCCCGGACGCTGGATCGCGAAATCGAATTTGCCGTCGCCGTCATAGTCGCCGCAGGCCGTGTAGTCGGTCGCGAGACCGAACTGGTAGGCGACGAAGCCGCCGTCCACGCTGCGCAGGACATACCAGATCATCGCGCCGTTCGTGCGGCGGACGACCGCGAAATCGGTCTTGCCGTCGCCGTCGTAATCGCGGGCGACCGGCTCGTCGCCGGTGATGCCGAAGTTGACCGCGACAAAGGTGTTGTTCGAGCTGTTCAGACGATACCAGACGCCGTCGGTATCACGCCAGACGGAGACATCGGCCTTGCCGTCGCCGTCGAAATCGCCCGGCGCCATATAATCCGAATTGGCGAGGCCGAACTGCTGGAACAGAAAGCCGCCGCCGGATTTGTTGACGTACCAGACGTTATTGCTCGGGCGAAAAACCGACAGATCGGCTTTGCCGTCATTATCGAAATCGAGCGCCCGGCGCAGCTTGGGCTGTGCTGAAACCGAGGCCACGAGAAAAACAACGAGGGCAAAAAACACTCCGAATTTGCCGCTTTTGGTCAAAATACTTTTCATTATCTTGGTATCCTTAAAAAACTAAACTGATTTTTTATGCAAAGGCCTGGCAAAATCCCGCCAAAGACGTAGGAATTACAAATATACTACTTTAGCCCGGCTAAATGCAAGATATTTGTTCCGTTTCCGGCTACGGATAACGCTTTTTTCGCTTTGACCTTTGTTCCTGGTTCTGCGGTTTTAGACGCACCTAATTTAATAAAAGTTGGAATTGCTTCCGATTTCAATGAAAAAATTAATTTTTCGACTGCGTGACGGTCAAAATCTGATCGCCGATTTTGATCGTCCCGGTCCGCGACAGCTGCTGATTGGTCGAGACGCGAAAGCTGATCGTATTGCTGCCGCTGAGCGGCGTCGGCGTCGTCACGAAAAGCCATTTCGCGTTGCTCTTGACCGCGTAGTCGCAGTTCGCCGCCGCGTTGACGGTGACCGAAAAAACGCCGCCCTTCGTCGGGGCCGCGATGTTCGCGAGCGACGGCGTAAAATTGCAGACCGTCTGGTTCTGCAGCGCGCGCTGGACGTTCAAACGGCCGCCGGTCTTGACGAGCCCGTTCCACGCCGGGAGCACGTCGACCGTGTTCATCAGCGTCGCCTTGAGCGAGGCCGCCGACAGATTCGGATTGTAGGCCGCGAGCAGCGCCGCCGCGCCCGTCACGTGCGGCGTCGCCATCGATGTGCCGCTCATCTGACCGTAACTCGAATTAGAGCCGAAGGTCGTGCTGTAAATGCCCGATCCGGGAGCCGCCAGATCGACGCCGATCGGCCCGATGTTCGAAAAGCTCGAACGCGCGTCGGTCGAGGTCGAGGACGCGACCGTCAGGATCGTCGGCAGATCGTAGCTCGCCGGATAAAGCGGCTGCGTGTCGATGTTGCGGCCGCTGTTGTTGCCGGCCGCGAAGACGTTCAGGACGCCCGCTTCGCCGAGCGCGTCGAGCGCGTCACGCGTCGCCTGATCGTAGCCGCAGGCCTCGGGACAGTCGGCGTAGGAATTGTTCGTCGCGCGGATGTTGACGCCGCGCGTTTTCATCAGCCGCACGTAGTTGTAGGCGTTGACGAGCATCGCCGAGGTCGAATCGGTGCCGCCCGCGCTGTAGATCTTGATCGCCATCAATTTGACGTTCCAGTTGACGCCGGTGACGCCGACCAGATTGTTGCCGACCGCGCCGATCGTCCCGGCGGTGTGCGTGCCGTGGCCGTGTTCGTCGAACGGGTCGGGATCGTTGTAGCGAAAATCGTAGCCGTAATAATCGTCGACAAAACCGTTGCCGTCGTCGTCGATGCCGTTGTTGGGAATCTCGCCCGGGTTCGTCCAGGCGTTGGCGGCGATGTCCTCGTGCGTGTAGCGGAGCCCCGTGTCGATGTCGGCGACGACGACCGACGAGCTGCCGGTCGAGAGATCCCAAGCGCCCGGCGCGCTGATCTTGCCGAGACCGTAAAGACCGGTGTTCGTATACTGCGGATCGTTCGGCGTCGCCATCAGATGATAGTAGAAATTCGGCTGGACGGCCTCGATCTCGCCGAACTGGCGGTATTCCGCGAGCGCCTTTTCGACCGGCATCCCGTCGGGAATCCTGACCCGAACCCAGTTCAGATCGCCGAGCTTTTCCAGCAGGCGCGCGCCCATCGCGGCGTTCGTCCGCGCGATCTGCGGCGCGCTCGTGCCGGCCCGGAATTTGACCAGCACCTCGCCGTCGGCGAAAGTCTTGCCGAAATCCTCGCCGAACGCGAACCCGGCGGCCGCGAGCGTCAGAACGAAAACGAATATGATACGGACGATTTTCATAACGGAAATTTGTAAATTCGCCTTGATTGAACAGTCGGGATTTTTGACCGAAAGATACAAAAATATTTCACGATTATAGTTTTTTATGCGGGTAAATTACAAATTTGCGGAAAGGGAAAATCGGAAAGGGAATTGATGGGGCGGCTAGTGGGATTCGAACCCACGACATCTTGAACCACAATCAAGCGCTCTAACCGCTGAACTATAGCCGCCACAAGACGATTTCGGATTTCGGATTTCGGATTTCGGATTGAAAACCGGATGCTTCCGAAGTCAGGTTTGATTTTACAACTGATGGGCCGTAAATCCAAAATCGAAATTCAATATTCGGAAACGAATCCGCAATCCGTAATCAAAATGGCGCCCCCGGCACGACTCGAACGTGCGGCCCACAGCTTAGCGTACCTCACTTGGTTTCCCAAGCCCTATCTTCCGTTAGGAAAATAAGTTGAAAGTCTGGACTATATCTTAGACATTTCAGTCTGAGTGCGTATAGTCTCTACGCAATAAGATGACCGTGCTGATTTAGTTTCTTAATGTTATTCATCAATTTGGCTCTTTCTTCATATTTTAACTTACCTCTTTGTTTGGCTAAATTGGCAAATTCCAAAGTGATTTTGGCTTGATCAATTTTTCCTACTAGATAAGGCAGTAATAATTCGATTAAGCATTTCAATGATGAATAGTTTTTGACTTTAACTCTCATTACCCTGCGTCCTTGCTGACGTCCGTTTTTTGGATCGTGGTAGTAATACTTAATTTCTAGCGAATCAAGTATTTCCATACAACGGTTCAGCAGTAAACAGTTCGAATTTGTTATCGTCAAGCTAGCCGATATTGAAGGATTCGACGCATCAATACGATTATTAATGAAAATCGAAAAACATCCTTCGCCATCTATTATTCCAGCCAGCCATGCTAAATCAGTTTCTTGCACTGTCATCTTACTTTGCTCGGTATTGTCATAGGAATTTTCAAAAAAAATCCCCTTAGAGTTTCACCGATACAGCACTCTCCACTGGACAGGTTACTTTTTCCCTGCACAGGCTCCTATTTGAAGGCTGTTGCTCTATCCACTGAGCTACGGGAGCGTAATTCAAAGAACGAATGAAAATCTTAACGATTGACGATTTTTATGTCAAACCGGCGGTCGCTTTTGCGCGTTTTTCGTCGACGATCGCGATCATCTGCGCGAAGACTTCCGACAGATCGAGCTCGCTCGTGTCGATGACGACCGCGTCTTCGGCGATCATCAGCGGCGAATCGGACCGCGAAACGTCGCGCTCGTCGCGCTCCTTGATCTCGGCGAAGGTCTGCTCGTAGGAGACGGCGCGGCCCTTTTCGAGGTCTTCCTCGTAGCGCCGCCGCGCGCGGGCCTCGGGTTTCGCCGTCAGGAAGAACTTGATGTCGGCGTTCGGGAAGACGACGCTGCCGATGTCGCGGCCGTCGAGCACCGCGCCGTTCGGAGCGGTCGCGCCGAGCGCGCGCTGATGCTCGACGAGAATCCGGCGGACTTCCGAGATCGTCGAGACGCGCGACGCGGCCTGCCCGACCTCGTTCGTGCGGATCGCGAGCGAGACGTCCGCGCCGTCGAGAAAGATCTGCAGGTGTTCGGGCTCGCCGACGAGCTCGATCCGCGCGTTTTCGGCGATCTCGGCGATCCGCGCCGTGTCTTCGAAGCCGACGCCCTTATCGAGGACGGCGAACCCGACCGCGCGGTACATCGCGCCCGTGTCGAGATAGAGCAGGTTCAGATTTTTGGCTAACATTTTACCGAGCGTCGATTTACCCGCGCCCGAAGGGCCGTCAATGGCGATAATCATCGACAAATATTCTGCCAAATTTAAAAGAGTTTGGGAAGTTTGGGAAGTTTGGGAAGTTTCCCGATAAGGGGTTTATTAAGATTTTATCTTTACCATAAAATGTATAAAAGGGTAGAAAAAATACGTAATGGTAATTTTGCAAGCACCGAGAACACTAAAATAATCAAAGTCGGTAATGCAGGGCCTTCTCAAAGGCAATTGCCGGATTGCGAAATCCGTAAATCCAATTATGAAAGGTGAAATAAAATATAAAATAGGGTTCTCCGACGGGGAAATAGTTTCTTATTTTCGGGAACAAAACAATTTAACCGTCAAGATAAAGGCCTGGAACGACAAAAATCTGTGGGTGTCGTTTTCGGATGTCGTCGGAGTTAAGGATTACGGCATCGGCGATATTTCAAATTTCGTCGAGGGCGACGGGAATTCTTTGTTTCTGGAAACCGTCCTGTGTCGGGTTTATGATTCGATGCCGGAGAAGCCGCCCTATCATTTGTTCCGATTTCTTGATTTGGACGGCGACCCGTGTCTTGAGATCGTCGCGGTTTCGCAAATTATTTCCGAGGATTGATTCCATTGGGACTGTAAAAGTAAATGTGTAATCGAAGGGAAAAGCGGCGCAGCCGTGCTCTTGTCAGCAGCGTCGGCGGCAGCCGATGCACCGTCCGCCGGCTGGGCTCTTGCATCTCAAACCGTTAAACAACAAGGGTTTTAGGTTTCCCGTCAAGTTACACCGGCGCAGCGGTGCATCGGCTCTCGCCGACGCTACTGACCTCGCGCGGCTGCGCCGCGTTTTCGGGTTTCGTCGATCAGGGATTACACAATTTGTTTGCCAGTCTCCATCCGTCAGACCGGCGAACGGTTATTTTTTCCACCAAAAACACCAAAAACACTAAATTTCTTTGGTGTTTTTGGTGTTTTGGCGAATTCAAAAATCCCGATAAGTTCGATCGGCCCGTCCTGACGGCCGTCAGAAGTTGAAGCCGTAGCCGACCGAGATCACGAGATTGCCGGTTTTGCTGTTGCCGTTGGTCACCGTGTCTTTCTGGATCGCGCGCAGGCCGTAGGAGACGCGGACGTCGATCAGGAAATAGTTTTTCCGGTGCGGGATCTCGAGCCCGCCGCCGCCGGTCAGACCGAAGTTGTTCGAGTTGATGTCGTTCTTGATGTCGGTCTTCGCGTCGAACGGGATCGGCGGCAGCGGCGTGCCGGCCGGCGGCAGCAGCACCGGCACCTGACCGTTGCGGTCGAGATAGAGCGTGCTGCTTCCGGCGGTGATCGTCTTCGCGTTTAAGAGATGCCCGTAAAACGCGCCGCCGTTGACGAAAATCCTGGTCTTTTCGGGCTTGCCGAAACGGTATTTGACGAGCGCCGGAAACTCCAGATAATTGAGCTTCGCGGTATTCCGGTAATTCGCGTAGTAATAACTGCCCGCCGGCAGCGTCGGCAGACCCGGGATCGGCTGCGTGACCGGCTGGATGCCGTTGCGCTTGCCGCCCTGGCCGGCGAAATTGACTTCGAGCTGAACCGAAGTGCGCCGCGCGACGCCGAATTCGACGAAGCCGCCGAAGTTCGGCGCGAGCCGCGACTTGTAATCGCGGCTCAGCTCGTTGGTGTCGCTCCCGCTCAGCTGCGGGATGCTGATCCCGCCCTTGAAACCGGCATAATTCAACTTTTCGTCCTGCGCGCGGCTCGCGCCGGCAAACACGAAGATTCCCAATAACACGAGCAAAACACTTGTTCCCCGCTGGTTCATCGTTCGCACCTCCAAAGATTTTATTTATAAAGCTATAACTCGAAGTATATGCCCGTTTGCGGATTTTTTAAAGTTTGGGAAGTCTGTGAAGTTGAGGAAGAAAACGTACAACAGTCTGACAGACTGTTGACAGGCGACAGCCTGTAATGCGGCGTCGCACCCGGCGAAGCGTTCGACACCGCTGGCGCGGCGTGAGCCGGCTGACAGCCCGCCGTACATAAAAGGGAAGTTTAGGAAGAAAATTCCTTTACTTCCCAAACTTCCCGAACTTTTAAAGGTTTCGCGTTTCGAGGCGCTGCATCTCGGTCGTGACGCTGCCGAAGTTCTTGAATTTGACTTCGCCCCTGATGAATTTGCGGGTCTTTTTGTCGATCCAGAGCGTGCTGTACATATTTTTCCAGAGCTTTTCGCCGTCGAAGTCCGGGCTGCGTTTTTTCGAGACTTCCTTGATCCGGCCGTTTTTGAGGATCTTGACGTCCTCGACATCGCTCGCGAGCTTCCAGCATTCGAAAGTGCCGGCGTCGGTCGCGATCGTTTCCGTGCCGACGGTTTTGAGCGTCATCCGGTCGATCCGGAATTCGGGCTTGTCGCCCGCGTCGACCGACGTGAAGCACGAAAACGCGCCGGCGAAATCGTCGGCGAGCGGCAGATAGCTCAGAAACGCGGTGCTGAACGAACACGGGTAGATCTTGTCGGTCACCGGATAGCTCTGCGATTCGGTGCGGCGGCCGTCGGTCGCGACGATCCGGATGCCGGCGGGCTCGAAAAAGATCTCCTGGAGATTCTCGTCGTCGCCCGGAACCGTGATCCTTTTGAGCAGGCCGGTTTTGAGATCGATGCTCGAAACGATCCTGACGTTCATCTCGGGCGTGTCCGGCAGCTTGAAGCGGAAATTGAGGGTTTCCTCCCAGCCGTCGGCGAGCTCGAAGACGCGCGTCGAAAAATTGAAGAGCGTGAATTCGAGCCCGGCGACGCGGCCCTTGAACTTGTAGTCGGCGCGGTACGGCTCGAAGAGATAGGGCGTGAATTCCTCGCCCTGATAAAATTTGATCACCGATTTCTGATCCGCATTCTGACCGAAAACGCACAGCCCGAACATCAGAACGAAAAGCGCGGTCGATAACATCCGCATAGATTCATCCTCGCTGTCGATAAAATTGGGGGAACTACGGAGAGAGCTGCGTCCGTTCCGATGCCCGAACCCCGAACGCGGGTTGCACGAATATTTTCCGCGAACGAGCGCCGACCGCCGTCAGGTCAGGATTTTCTTCATCGCGGCGAGCGTCGTTTCGACGTCGCCGCGCGTGACGTCGCAGTGGGTGACCATCCGGATCGCCGGGCCGAAGGGAATCGCGTGGATGTCCTTTTCCTTCAATTTGGCGCAGATTTCCGCCGACGTTTGGCCGGTTCCGGTGATGTCGAAGATGACGATGTTGGTCTGCACCTTTTCGGCGTCGACGCGGACGCCTTTCAATCCGGCGACGCCCTCGGCGAGCCGGCGCGCGTTTTCGTGGTCGATATGGAGACGCTTCGGCGATTCCTCGAGCGCGATCAGACCGGCCGCCGCGAGGATGCCGATCTGCCGCATCCCGCCGCCGAGGCGTTTGCGCCAGACGCGCGCTTCGTCGATGAAGTCTTTTCTGCCGAGCAGCATCGAGCCGGCCGGCGCGCCGAGTCCTTTCGAGAGACAGAACTGGACCGAATCGCAGCTCATCGAGAGATTGGCGACCGTTTCGAACTGCGCGACCGCCGAATTAAAGATCCGCGCGCCGTCGAGATGGACGGGCAGGCGCAGGCGATGCGCGTTTTCGCAGATCTCGTTCGTCTCGTCGGCGCTCAGCACGCTGCCGCCGCCGAAGTTATGCGTGTTTTCGAGACAGATCAGACCGGTCGGGCAGGCGTAATAAGGCTGATTGACGTGGAGCGCGGCCTCGATCTCGGGCCACGTCAGCATCCCGTCGCCGCGCGCCGCGCGCACCGGCCGCATCATCACGCCCGCGGCGATCGCCGGCAGGCCCATCTCGTAGTTGAAGATATGGCCGCGTTCCTCGATGACGACCTCGTCGCCGGGCCGCGTGTGGAGCTTGACGGCGATCTGATTGCCCATCGAGCCGGTCGGGACGAAGAGCGCGGCTTCCTTGCCGAACAATTCGGCCGCTTTTTCCTGCAGACGGTTGACGGTCGGGTCCTCGCCGTAGACGTCGTCGCCGACCTCGGCCTCGGCCATCGCGCGGCGCATTTCGGGAGTCGGTTTCGTGACTGTGTCGCTTCTTAAATCGATCATCGCTGTTTGTTTCGATAGGCCGGATAGTCGCCGTCCAGGATCCGGCGCGCGTCCGTCAAGTCCGGATTATACTCGTAAACCCATCCGGTCAAAGTCTTTCCGGGCAGATCGATCGCCGCCGCCCGGCGCACGTACAGACTGCCGGCCGGATCCTTCGGGTCGAAAGCCTCGTATTCGTCGAGCCGCCGCAGAACGCTTTCGTCGGCCGGCAGCTCGTAAACGCGGCCGCGGATTTTTCCCGAACCGCCGAGCCGCGCCGCCGGGTACGGGCCGAGATCGTAGAGCGCGCCGGCGATCGTTCCCTCGCCGACGAATTTTAATTTCCGGACGGCGCCGATAATTTCGGCCGGCGCGAATTCCGGCCGCAGCGTGCCGTAGACGAACAGAAACCGGATCATCGTCAGCGATCGGCCGGCGCGAGCCACGCGGCCAGATTCGCGGCGTAGGCTTTGACGTCGTCGAGCGCCGCCGGGTTTTTCTCGTAGCCGTCGCCGGGCGGCTCTTCGAGAAACGTCGGGCAGCCCGCCTTCGTGTCCCAGTTGTAGTCGACGAGATGATGAAAGCTCGATTCGGCGATGCCGCGCCCGCAGTAGTTGCCGTGTTTGTCGGTGTCGCGCTCGAAGGCGACGATCAGGTTGAAATCCTTGCCCGTGACCCGGCTCCGGCCGGTCGCGATGACGCGCGCCGCCGCGTTTCCCGCGGGCGCGCCGACGCCGCCCTCGTGCGGGTGCGCGGGAAAGAATTCGATCGGCGCGCCGTCCTTTTTCGTCAACAGCGCGTGCCGCTCGCCGGCCACTGCGATCGTCTGGTAATCGCCGTTCGCGCCCGAATGATAGTTCGGGAAATCGATCGTCACGGTGTCGCGGTCGTCGCGGCAGTTGCGCCCGTCGTCGGGGTCCTGCTGCTTCGAGTGGAAGAAATGCGCCGCGCCGATGCCGCCGATCGTGCAGAGCGACGAGCCGAGATCCTGATGATCGCGCGTCGCGAAAATGCCGCCGCCGCGCTGGCGAAAACGCGTGATGCCGGCGCAGTCGGTCTTCGTCAGACCGTCGCCGACGTCGACCGCGAACAGCCAGAGCTCGTCGAAATCCGTTTCGTCGAGCCGGCTCAGCACGCGGTCGTCGCCGTCCGCGTTCTTTTCGATGTTGCGCGCCGTCACTTCGTAGAGCGGTTCGCCGTTCTCGTCGGCGAGCGCCGCGAGATGCGCGCGGAGCATCGAAAAACGGCCGATATGCCAGTCGTCTTCGGTATAGGGAATCGTCGTTTGCAAAAGTATCTTGACGGGCTTTTTCACGATTCGGCCTCCGGCAGAGTTTCGTAGAACAGATCGTCGACGTAGCAGTAGCCCCAGTCTTCGCCCTTTTCGAAGGACTTGATGATCGGGTGACGCGTCGCGTGATAATGCTTGGTCGCGTGTCGGTTCGGCGACGAATCGCAGCAGCCGACGTGGCCGCACGTCTCGCACAGACGCAGATGAACCCAGCGGCCGCCGATTTTCAGACAATCCTCGCAGCCCTCGGCGCTCGGCGTGACCGGTTTGATCTCTTCAAGATGCTCGCAGCGTTGCATAATATTTTCCTCCCTCGTTCGATCGAATTTTTTTATTTTACAACGGCGGGCGCGGTTTTGACAGTCAGGAGCCGGTCGAGCTTTGCGCGGAGGATTTTGGCGTCGAGGACGCCGCTTTTCTGGTAGACGAGCCGGCCGCGCGCGTCGAAGAGCAGCGTCAGCGGAATGCCGGCGCGGGCGCTCGGCGCGATCCGGCGGACGGCGCGCGCGAGGCCTCGGCCTTTCGGCAGGTCGAGCAGGTACGACGGCATCGTCGACGCGTAGCTTTGCAGAAAATCGGCGACGATCGATTCCATCGCGCCGCGGTTGTCGAGCGAGACGAGCGCGGTGCGCAGCCCGCGCGCCCGGTAATCGCCGTCGATCCGCACCAGTTCGGGAAACTCGACCCGGCACGGCCCGCACCACGTCGCCCAGAAATTGACGAGCAGCGGTTTCCCCGCGCCCGCATCGCCCATCACGACCCGCAAATCCGTCACCGCGGTCGTCTCCGTCACGACCGGCAGCGCCTCTTCCTGCGCGCAAACCGCCGCCGTCAACAGCAGCGCCAGCCAGATTCCCGTCAGCAATCTCTTCATTAAAAATCCGAAATCCGAAATCGTCTTAGCTTTGCGTATCGCTCACGACGTCGATCTCGCCGTGGAGCTTTTGGAGCATATCGACGAGCGCCGCGCCGAGGTTTTCGAGCAGGTGACGCATCCGTTCGTCCGTCATCTCCGCGCCGTCGCCGTCGAACATCTCGCCGACCTTGCCGACCGCGATCTCCGACGGGAGGACGTTCATCCCGAGCACCGAGAGGATCGAGCGCAGATGCCCGAGACAGCGAATCCCGCCGAAGCCGCCCGGCGAAGCGGTCATAATCGCGACGACCTTGCCGCCGAAGACCTCGCCCATCTTGAATTCGTCGCTCGCCCGCGAAGCCCAGTCGAGCGCGTTCTTGAGCGCGCCCGAAAGCGAGCCGTTATACTCGGGCGAGCAGATCAGAAAGCCCTTGTATTCGCTCAGCAGCCGTTGAAACTTCAATGCGTTCTCGTCGAAGCCGGCGGCCTGCAGATCGGCGTCGTAGATCGGCATCGGAAAGTCGCGCAGATCGATAAAATCGACGCGCGCGCCCGCTTTTTCGGCGCCGGCGGCGGCGACCTTGACGACCCGTTTCGTATAAGCGTGCTCGCGCAGGCTGCCCGCGAAAGCCAGTATTTTCGGTTGTTTTG
This sequence comes from Acidobacteriota bacterium, assembly GCA_018269075.1. GTDB lineage: Bacteria > Acidobacteriota > Blastocatellia > Pyrinomonadales > Pyrinomonadaceae > JAFDVJ01. The sequence continues at coordinate 4,210 of JAFDVJ010000055.1, read as the reverse complement.
CCATAAAAAAGTCCCTTCGTTCTATGTATTTCGAGTTTGCCACGATTCGGGGGAAAATGCCAATTCTTGCCGTTTAATCACTGAACCGCTACGATTTATTCCAGAGCGAATCGGAGCGCGGGCATCCCTGCCCGCCGCGGCCGTTGAGCGCGAGCGAAAACGGCCGCTGCCGCGCGAGGTGAAAAGCGGCGTTTAAATGGCGAACGGTACGCGCCGTTCGCCGCTGTCGCGCGAGGCGCGGGCGGGCAGAGATGCCCGCGCTCCAATTTAGTCGGAGCGCGGGCATCCCTGCCCGCCGCGGCCGTTGAGCGCGAGCGAAAACGGCCGCCGCCGCGCGAGCTTGGAGGCGGCGTGGCGGCGGAACGGCGGAGGATTCGCGGTTTCAAAGATACTTTTCCGTGGCGCGCGTTTCGGCTGTTCGACGCTGGCGCGTGAACAGCCGGGCGGGCAGGGATGCCCGCGCTCCAATTGGTGAAAAAACTTATGATCGATACATTTCAAAACATCGCACCGGAGATCGACGAGACGGCGTTTATCGCGGAGACGGCGGTCGTCGTCGGCGACGTCCGGATCGGCGCGGAGGCGAGCGTCTGGTACGGCTCGGTGATTCGCGGCGACGTCAACTTTATCCGGATCGGCGCGCGGACCAACATTCAGGACGGCTCGGTGATCCACGTTTCGTCCGACACGCATTCGACCGTCCTCGAAGACGAGATCACCGTCGGCCACCGCGTCACGCTCCACGGCTGTTATGTCGAAAAAGGTTGCCTCATCGGCATCGGAGCGATTATTCTAGATGGTGCACGGATCGGTCGAAATTCGCTGGTCGCGGCGGGCTCGCTGGTGACGCCCGGAACGATCGTGCCGCCGCGCTCGCTCGTGATGGGCAGCCCGGCGCGCGTCAAACGCGAATTGACCGACGAAGAAGTCGCCGGGCTCGAAAAGTTCTGGCGCAATTATATTTTGCTCGGCCGGACGTACCGGGAAAAGTCCTGAATATCGGACGACGGCCGTTATTACGAACAAGGGAAGGGGAAACAATGTTTGAAAAAAAGAATCTCGCCATAATTCTGTTATGGCTCGTGTGTTTAGCGCCGTCGCTGCCGGCCGCCGCGCAGCGGATCGTCGACGGGAAAAACGGCGCGAACGGTCTGGAAACGTCGTCATCGGAAGAGCCGCCGGCGAACGCAGTCCGGCCCGACGCCGCGCCGCGCGAAGCTTCGAAAACGGCCGCCGACACCGGCGGGAACAATAAGATGGCCGCGACGCCGCGTTACGCGCTCAAGCGCGGCGACCGCGAAATCGTGCTCGAGATCGGCTCGTCGCCGTTTAACCCGAGCAATTTCGCGGGGCCGAAGGAATACGACGTGTACGGCCGCGATCTGCATCTGGCGAGCCTGCGCTTCGGCCGCGTGTTCGGCGTCAGGGGGCCGGTCGCCTACGAGTATCTGTTCGGCGTCACGCCGCTCGCCGTCTTTACCAAAAACGAGGTCCGCAATCCCGCGTACCGTTCGGCGCAGGAAACGCCCGGCGTCGCGCCGACCGTCCGCCAGACGACGTGGGGCGTCGGCGTCCAGCCGCTCAATTTCCGGTTCATCTTTCGTCACCGTCACCGCTACAAGCCGTTCGCCGAGGTCGGCGCCGGGATTATGCTGACGAGCCGTTCGATGCCGGTGCCGCGCGGCACGGCCTTCAATCTGACGGGCGATTTCGGCGGCGGCGTCCAGTTTTTCACGTCCGAATCGCGCGCCGTCTCGATCGGCTACAAGTATTTTCATCTTTCGAACGGCAACATCGGCGGCAAGATCAACAATCCCGGCTACAACGCCAACGTCTTTTACGTCAGCTATTCGTTCTTTCACCGGAAAAAATAGCCGGCGCGGCGGGCCGTTTTTCTCAAACCGGCGGGTTTTCGTGTAGAATCGTTAGTTTGAAAACGAGAGGGGAAGAATTGTTTGAAAATCCGGTAAACCGGGCATTTTTAATTGTCGATCATAGTGCGTGACAAAACCTGTCGGAATAACGAGCGTTAAACCCGCGAGCGTTTTTATAACGATCTACTAAAAACACGAAAAAACACGAAATGATTTAGTGTTTTTAGTGGAAGAACAAAAAAGCGAACGCAGCCGGAATCGACGCTTTTCCCGATAAGCTCCGTCGCCAACTGTCATTTAAGGGATTTGAAAGCGTTTCAAACCCTCTGAATTTAATTGGCCGGCACTCAAGCGATTTCATCCGAGCCCCCCAAATTCCCCTCCTTGGAAAGGAGGGGTGCCCGCAGGGCGGGGTGGTTAATACCCTTACCAAAGAGGGGTGCCCGCAGGGCGGGGTGGTTAATACCCTTACCAAAGAGGGGAATTTGGGGTTGATGGCCGCGATCAAACCACCCCGGCGCTTCGCGCCACCCCTCCTTGGAAAGGAGGGGAATTTTGGGGGAGGTCACGGTCGGGTATTGATGATTAAACGCGGTCCTTTTCGAATTTACCGGCACCCTTCGACGTTTTCGTCAGACGATTATGAGCAAAACACAACCGGCGCGCGGGATGCGCGATTTTCTGCCGGCGGACGTCCGCAAGCGCAATTACGTCATTAACATCATCCGGGAAGTCTACGAATCCTACGGCTTCGAGCCGTTAGAGACGCCGGCCGTCGAAAATCTCGAAACGCTGACCGGGAAATACGGCGAGGAAGGCGGCCAATTGATGTTCAAGATTCTCCGGCGCGGCGAGAGCCTCGACCTCACGGCCGGCGAACGCGGGCTCACGGATCTCGCGCTTCGCTACGATCTGACCGTCCCGCTCGCGCGCGTCGTCGCCAATTACCGGAACGAGCTTCCGCGCTTCTTCAAACGCTACCAGATCCAGCCCGTCTGGCGCGCCGACCGCCCCGCGCGCGGACGGTTTCGCGAATTCTACCAGTGCGACGTCGACGCGATCGGCTCGGGCTCGATGCTCGTCGAAGCGGAACAGATCGCGGCGGTGGCTGAGATTTTGAATAGACTGGGGTTTAAGGATTTCACGATCCGGATCAACGACCGGGAGCTGCTCGACGCGATGATGGAAGTGTCGTCGATCGACAAAGCGATGCGCCCGCAGGTCCTCGGCGCGATCGATAAGCTCGATAAAATCGGCGTCGAGGGCGTAACAAAAGAATTACTTGGTTTGGGAATCCCCGAGGGAAACATCGAGCATATTTTATTTAAAATTACTAATAAAGATTTTTTAGCTGATCCGGGTCAGAATGAAATTCATAAGTTTTCGGCCGACCGGTTTACCGCAAATAATCAGATGCTGGATTTTTTCCGCGAATCGTTCAAAGTCTACCCGGACGAAAATCCGGGAAAAATTCTGGCCGGCAAGGCTATCGAAAGGCTGCGGGAGATTATCAGTTTAACCGGCAATCTATCCTGTAAGGATTATATTAAGTTTGATCCCTCCTTGGCGCGCGGGCTTTCCTATTACACCGGCGCGATCTTCGAGATCAATGTGCCGGATCTCGCCGGTTCCTTAGGCGGCGGCGGGCGTTACGACGGGCTGATCGGGATGTTCGGCAAGGAGCAGATTCCGGCCTGCGGCTTCTCGCTCGGGCTCGAACGGATTCTCGTCGTGATGGACGAGCGCGGGATGTTTCCGCCCGAATTGCGGTCGTCGTCGGCCGACGTGCTGGTGACGGTCTGGAACGCGGAAACGGCGGGCGAATCGCTGCGGCTCGCGGGCGAGCTGCGACAGGCCGGTCTGCGCGTGCTCGTTTATCCCGAACCGGACAAGTTCGGCAAACAGTTCAAATACGCGGCGGCCGTCGGCGTCCGCTTCGTCGCCGTCCTCGGCGAAAGCGAACTCGCCGACAACACGGTCACGATCAAGAATATGGCGACCGGCGAACAGCAGACGGTCGGGCGATCGCGGATTTCGGATTTCGGATTTCGGATTGTGGACTGAGCGGCGAACACGCCGGCGGCGGACGTTTGGCGACGGGGAAACGGTTCGGGGAACGCGGTCGATGCTTTTTTTACCGCGGTTGATAAGAGATTTACCGCGGTTGATAAGAGATTTACCGCGGTTGATAAGAGATTTACCGCGGTTGATAAGAGATTTACCGCAGTTGATAAGAGATTTACCGCAGTTGAATTTAAATTTACCGCGGTTGATAAGAGATTTACCGCGGTTGAAATCGATTTCACCTGCGGTAAATCTCTTATCAACCGCGGTAA
>JAFDVJ010000054.1 GCA_018269075.1 Acidobacteriota bacterium | reverse complement strand
AGTGAAAAAGTGAAAAAGTTTAAATCGAATATGTCGACGGTCCGCTACGGAAACCGCAACTTTTCCACTTTTCGACTTTTTCACTTTTTCACTTTTTCACTTTAAAATCACTGAGATCGAATGAGCGAGAGCGGGGAAAATCTGACGGCGCGGCTTTTTCCGGGGCTGCGGGCGCGGTTCAGGGCGCGGCGCGGTCGGCTGGCGCTGATCGTGCTGGCGGTCGGCGTCGTGCTGATCGTGCTGCTCTCGGCCGACAAGGGCGCGGTCGAGATCACGCTGGCGCAGATTTTCGCGATCCTTTTGAAGAAGCTGGGCGTGACGGCCGCGACGGAGTTTACCTTGCAGCAGGAATCGACGCTCTTCGACATTCGCCTGCCGCGGATCGCGCTCGGCCTGCTCGTCGGCGCGGCGCTCGGTTCGTCGGGCGCGGCGATGCAGGGGCTTTTCCGCAATCCTTTGGCCGATCCGGGACTCGTCGGCATCGCGAGCGGCGCGGCGCTCGCGGCGACCGGAGTCGTCATCGTCGGCGATCTCGTCGCGTTCCGGCTGCCGCCCGCGCTTCAATTGTTCGCCTTTCCGGCCGCCGCTTTCGCCGGCGCGCTCGTGACGACGCTCCTGATCTACCGGCTCGCGACGATCGCCGGGCAGACGGCCGTCGCGACCCTTCTGCTCGCGGGCATCGCGATCAACGCGCTCGCGCAGAGCTTTTCCGGTTTCCTGACCTTTTACGCCTCCGACACGCAGATCCGCAGTCTGACCTTCTGGAAATTAGGCAGTCTCGGCGGCGCGAGCTGGGCGACGGTCGCCGCCGCGCTGCCGTTTATTTTGATTCCGGTCGTCGCGTTCACGCGGCTCGCGCGGCCGCTCAACGCGCTGCTGCTCGGCGAGTCCGAGGCCGGGCATCTCGGCTTCGATGTCGAAAGAGTGAAAAAATGGGCGATCGTGCTCGTCGCGCTGGCCGTCGGTTCGAGCGTCGCGTTTACGGGCCTGATCGCGTTCGTCGGCCTCGTCGTCCCGCATCTGCTGCGGCTCGCGATCGGGCCCGATCACCGGTTTCTGCTGCCCGGTTCGGCGCTTTTGGGCGCGGGCCTGCTGCTCGCGGCCGATCTCGCGGCGCGGACGCTCGTCAGTCCGGCCGAGATGCCGATCGGCGTGCTGACGGCCGTCACCGGCGCGCCGTTCTTTCTGTGGCTGCTGCTGCGCGACCGGAAATGGAGGATCGTCCATTGATCGAGGCCCGCGATATTGCGGTCGAGATTCACGCGCGGCGGATTCTCGACGACGTTTCGCTGACGCTTTCGGCGGGCGAGCTGCTCGCCGTGCTCGGGCCGAACGGCGCGGGCAAATCGACTTTGCGCAAGGTCTTGTGCGGCGATCTCGAACCGTCGCGCGGCAGCGTTTTGATGAACGACCGAAACCTTTCGGATTGGTCGCTGCCCGAGCGCGCCCGCGTGCGCGCGGTGCTGCCGCAGGATTCGACGCTCAATTTTCCGTTCACCGTCACGGAAGTCGTGCTGATGGGCCGCGCGCCGCATATTCGCGGGACCGAAAGCGCGTGCGATTACGAGATCGCGCGGGCGGCGCTCGCGGCCGTCGACGGCGCGCATCTCGAAGGCCGTTTATACCCGACGCTCTCGGGCGGCGAGCGCCAGCGCGTCCATCTCGCCCGCGCGCTCGCGCAGATCTGGGAACGCGAGCAAAACCGCGCGCGCTACCTGTTTCTCGACGAGCCGACCGCGAACCTCGATCCGGCGCACCAGCATAAAACATTGAAGATCGCGCGCCGCTTCGCCGACGAAGGAGCGGGCGTTTTGATAATTTTGCACGACCTCAACCTCGCGGCGCAGTACGCCGACCGCGTTCTGTTCCTCAAAGACGGCCGCGCGACGGCCTGCGGGACGCCGCCGGAAGTCTTCACGCCGGCGCTCATTCGCGAAACCTTCGACGTCGAGGCGAGCCTCGTCGCGCACCCTTTCGCGGCGCGGCCGCTGATCGTCTGGCGCGCCGGGGAGTAGGATTTCGGCCGGATCATTCCGGTTCGGTCCCGATGAAATCCTCGCCGACCGCGTCGTCGATCAGATTGACGACGCGCGTCGGCGTCGCGAAGCGGTAGCGGCCGGCGCGAACCGTCAGAATGTAGGTCCGTCCGGTTTCGATTCCGTCGAAGCTGTAAATTCCGAACGAACCGGTTCGGACGCTCCGCGATTGGCCGGTCGCCGCGTCGGTGATCGTCACGGTCGCGCCGCGAATGCCGGCGGCGCTCGTCGTCGCGACGCGGCCCGAAACTGATCCGGCGGCGGCGGTCGGCGCGAGACTGCCGGTAAAGTCGATCCCGGCGGCGTCGCCCGTGAGCGGCGCGACGGCGAGCACGTCCGGCGTGAATCCGCCGGTGCCGGCGAGCGGCCGGACCTCGAACGAGCCGTCCGCCGGAAGATCCGAAAAGAGATAGTTCCCGTTCGCGTCGGAGACGGTCTCGCCGGCCGTCGGACCGGACAAAATCACCCGCGTGCCGGCGAGCGGATTGCCGTTCGGGTCCGAGATCGTTCCCGAGACGGCGAAATTGGCCGTCGTGCCCGTGAAAACGACGGTCTCCTCGCCGGTTACGTTGACGAAGTCGCGGCCGTATTCGCTGAAAAGCACGCCGATCTGGGTCGGCGAAACGCTGTAGTCGCCGTTCGGGGTGAGATTGACGAACCCGAACCGGCCGTCGGAATCGGTCGTCGCCGAGCGCGATTCGGTGCCGGTCAGCGCGACCGCCACGCCGGCCAGCGGCTGGCCGTTTTGATCGACCGTAATCCCGGTGATCGACGGCCGGTTCGGATCGATCTCTTCGCCCAGAACGAAAGGCGAGAGCGACGAGGTCCGCGCGCAGATCCGTTTGGTCGCGAAATCCCGGCTGAACGTGCGGTCGACCAGAACTCCGCCCTCGTTGTGGAAGATCGTCATTTTATTGAACGCCCCGATCGTCGGATCGCCGGCGACCGTGAAGCAGACCGTGATCGGCGGCGTGACGCTCGCGGTCGTCGAAATCTCGTAGGCCTGATTTCCGAGCAGGAAACCGTCCGGCGCGCTCCCGGCGGACGCCGGGGAAATCGGCGTGACGGTCGTCGTGCCGGCCTGCGCGACGGCCCCGAAATTGACCGAAACGGCGCCCGCCGTAAAGCCGACGTCGATTCCGGCGTTTGTCGCGTCCTGAATCTCCGGGCCCCACGCGACGTTGGAAAACGTGTGCGCGAAGCCGGTGACCGGCACCGGGACGTTTCTTTCGATCCCCGAAAAGATTCCTTTGATCGTGTAGAACCTTTCGCTCTGATCCCTGACCGTCTGCCGCTCGACGAGCAGCTGGACGCCGTCCGGCGACCACGTCGGCCGCGACCAGAAAACGTCGTCGAGGTTGTCGATGAACACGGTCGGGTTCGTGCCGTCGGCATTCATCAGCATCACCCGGTCGCCCCACGCCTGATTCGCGCCGGCCAGATACGCGATCTTCGTCCCGTCCGGAGAATAGACGGCTCTCGTATTCATCAGATTATCGTTCAGGAGCACGGTCGGCGAGCCCTGCCCGTCCGCGCGGGCCGTCCAGATCTCGCCCAGCATTGTCGAAATCAGAAACCGGCTGCCGTCCGGCGACCAGTCGATCGTGTCGATGAACGTCAGCGGCGGCAGCGTGACGACCGTCTGCGGATTGCTGCCGTCGGCGTCGGCGATCTTGATCGAACGCAATTCTGAAACGTAGGCGAAACGGTCTCCGTTCGGCGACCAGACCGGCGACACCGCCCTGGCGACGCCCGAACCCTGCGCGAGCGGCCTCGGGTCCGTGAAGTCGAAGTTCATCGACGCGATTTCCGAGCCGCCCGTCCGATCGAAGATCAGCCGCCGGCCGTCGGGCGAAACGTCGATATTCCGCGCGCCGCCGGCGTAGGCCGAAGAGGTCAGAGCGGTGCCGAAGACGCCGGCGCTCTTGACGTTGTCGAAATAGAGCCGGCCGGCCGGCAGCTGCTCGGCGGCGCTGAAATCGGCGATCCGGTTCGTGCCGGCGAGCACGACGGCGGCCGACGGCGGCGCGAACGAGAGGCCGCCGTGAGCGGCCGTCGCCGTGTAGCTGCCGGCCGGGAGGTTCGGGAACGAGAAGCGGCCGTTGACGTCAGTGTTCGCGGTCCGGCTCGCCGCGCCCGTCAGCGTGATCCGCACTCCCGCGATCGGGATCGGCGCGGCGGTCGGCGAACCGTTGTAGACGACCTTTCCGGAGATCGTCGCCGTTTGCGTTCCGACGAAATCCTGTCCCGCCGCCGGACCGCTGACGTTCGCGACGGTTCGCGAGGCCGGCGCGAACGTGTAGTTCGTTTTGGACGGCGTCACCGTGACGGTCGAGCCGGTCGGCGCCTGAAAGCGATAGGTCCCGTCGGTCGCGGTCGCCGTCGTCCGATTGAGGGCGGCATTCGCGAACGACGCCTGCACGACGACGGACGCCATCGCCCGGCCGGAATTGTCGGTGATTCGTCCGGCGATCTCGTGCGACGCGGGCGTGACGGTCGTGCAGCGCGAAAACTCGGACGTGTTGCCGGCGGCGTCGGTCGCGGTCGCGGTGATCGATTGTCCGAGCGCGGTCGCGGGCAGCACCGCGTCGAACGCGGCGGTTCCCGACGGGCCGATGTTCACGACCGCGTCGCCGAGATAGGTTTCGCCGCCGCCGGACCCGTTGCGGTCGCAGGCGGCGTTCGAAAAGAACTCGATCCGGTAGCCGCTCGACGGCAGGCTGTTGAGGGTGCCGCTCACGCGGGTCGTCGAATTTTCCGCGAGCGCCGCGGTGACGACCGGATAATTCTGCCGCAGATTGCTCAGAAGATCGCCGTCGCCCGCGTCGTTCGGCAGCGGGACGCTGCTGGAATTGAGCTGAATGCCTTTCGACGACGTGACGGCGGCCGGGTTCGAGACGATCTTGTTTTGCGAGATCCGGTTTCCGGCGCCCGAATTGACGAGAACTCCCGAGTTCGTGTTGCCGATCGCGGTTCCGCCGGCGTTCGTCCCGATCCGGTTGTGTTGAATGACCGAGTTCAGCGATGAAAGAATCTTGATGCCGGTCTGGTTTCCCGCGATGAAGTTGCCGTCGGCATCGTTCGGGCCGCCGATCAGATTGGAATTGCCCGCGACCTGAATTCCGGTATTCGAATCGGCGAAGAACGGATCGCCCTGCGCGCTCAGGCCGACGAAGTTTCCCTGAATGACCGCGCGATCGGCGGCGATGCTCAGCGCGAGCCGCCAGCGCGTCAGCGCAAAGCCCTTGACGACCGTGTCCGGGGCGGCGACGACGAGGCCTTTTTTGAAAGCGGCGGTGACGAGCCCGCCGCGAATCTCGATCGCCGGCGTTCCCGCATATCCCGGCTGCGTGGTCGCGTCGAGGACCGCCGTCTGCTCGATGCGCGGCAGCTCGGTCTGCGGATTGATGACGAACGGCGCCGTCCCGGGGATTTCGAACACGATCGTCTGCGTTCCCGGCAGCCGGTTCGCGTCGAGGATCGCCTGCCGAAGACTGCCCGGGCCGCTGTCGCCGGTGTTCGTGACGACGAGCGGGCCGACGTCGAACGCGCTGCTGACCGCTTCGGTGAGACCGGCGGCGGTCGCGCGCAGCGTATATCCGGCGCCGTCGACGTTGACCGAGAGATCGGCGAACGCCGCCTCGCCGCCGGCCGCCGCGACGGTCGCCGTGCCGCCGAGCGTCGCGCCGGTCGGATTGTTGGCGAACGCGACCGTTACGGCATTCGCCGCCGTCGGAACGAGGTTGCCGAAAGCGTCGAGAACGCGGACCCTGACTGCCGGGGTGATCGGCCCGCCATTGACGACGTTCGACGGCTGGACCGAGAACTCGAGCCTCGAAGCGGTCGCGGGCGCGATCGTAAAGGGCGCGCTCGTCGCCGTCGCGAGGCCGTTCGCCGAGGCCGTGATCGTGTAGGTGCCGGCGAGCGCGACGCTCAGATTGGCGAAGCTCGCGACGCCGTTCGACGTCGTGCCGGTCGTCGTGCCCGCGAGCACCGCGCCGTTCGACGCGACGAGGGCGAGCGTAACCGGCGTCGGCACGTTGGGCACGAGGCTGCCGCCCGCGTCCTGAACGGCGACGGAAAACGCCGGAATCGCGGCGCCGGCCGTCGTGTCGGCCGGCTGGAGGTCGAACGCCAGCCGGGCCGGGATGCCGACGACGCTGACGGACGAGTCGGCGGTCTGGCCGAAGAAGTCGGTCACGCGGACGGTATCCGTCACGCCGACGGCCGCGCCCGCCGTGTAGAGTCCGGCCGCGTTGATCGTCGCGCCCGAATTGTTCGCCGGGATCGAGAACGCGTAGGGCGCGAATCCGCCGCTCACCGAAAACGTCTGCGTCTGACCGGTCGTCACCGTCGCGGCCGGCGGCGAGATCGCGACGGCCGGCGGACAGCCCGCGTTGAAGACCCACGACGCGTTGTTGCCGACGACGTTCGTGCCGCTGAAAACGGTCTTCGCGCCGGTTCCGCCCATCCGCGTCACGCTGACGTCGACGAGGCGGTTGACGCCGCTGCCGGTCCACGGTTTCTGCGACGCGTTCGACGAGATGATCGCGATCGGATCGACGCCCGGCGTTTCGTCGCACGCCGCGCCGCCGCCCTGCAGATCGACGACGCCGTCGTTGACGACGCCCGTTCCGACGGTCAGCGTGACGGCCGAATCGTTGACGAGCCGTCCGTTCGCGCCGATGTTGATATTGCGTGCCGTGACGTTCGCGCCGGATGCGAGATAAAGCGTCCCGCTCGTGATGACGAGATCGTCGTTCGCCGGGCGCAGCGCGAGCGGCGCGTTCGCCGTGACGGTGCCGGCCGTTTTGTCGAGGGTCGTCTGCTGGAACGGGAAGACGCCGCCGAGATTCGCGAACGTCTGGTTCGCGCCGCCCGCGAAGACGAGCCGGTTGGTGCCGCCGGCCGACGTCGCGGCGACGGTCGTGTGACCGGCCGTGCTGAAGTTGACGGCCCCGAAACCGGTCGCGCCGACCGTCAGATCGCCGTCCGCGCCGACCGTCCGCGCAAACGCGGGGAGCGTGCCCTGAAAGTTGTAATTGCCGCGCAGGTCGAGGTTGTTGAAGACGAGGCTCGTCGCGCTGCCGCCGATGTTCGTCCCGCCGTTCATCGCGCCGAGCAGGACGACCGTCCCGCCGTTATGGAGAAAGACCGCGCCCGCGTCGATGATCGAACCGGCGAAGGAGTCGAGATTCAATGTTCCCGACGTCGAGACGAACGTTCCGCCGGTCAGACGCAGGCCCGAGTTCGCAGCGCTCGCGCCGAGGTTGAAGTTAAGCGTGCCGGCACCGCCGTTGAACGTGCCGGAAGTCTGTTTGAAAAGACCGAGACCGCTCGATTCCTGAATCGTGAAATTGGCGGACGCGTTCGTCACTATTCCCGTGTAGCCGTCGATCTCAAGACTGCGAACGGTCGCGTCGACGTCGATCGTCGCGTTCTTGCTCGACGTCGTGTCGAAGAGCACGCGGTCGGTCGCGAGCGGCACCTGATCGCACGACCAGTTCGCCGCCTCGGACCAGTTGTTCGTCGCGCCGCCGCCGTCCCACGTTTTCTGTCCGGCCTGACAGACGCCGGTCGTCGCGCCGGCGGTAAAGACCTGCGCGCCGGTCAGGGACGAGAACGAAAACTGGTTCGTCGTCTGGTTGACGGCCGCGCCGAAGGCGATCGTCGAACCCGAAATCGCGGCGCCGAAAAACAGCGCTTCGCTGCCGACGACGTCGGCCTGTCGATACGTCAAGGTCGGCGAATACGTCGGCGTTCCGTTCGGCGTAAACGTCCACGTCCGCGCGATCGCCTGGTTCGCGTTCATCAACGGATGAACGCCGTCGCGCGCCTCGACCGTGACGCCGCCGGTCGTCGAAAAATCGATCGTCGCCGGCGAATAACCCGTCGCCGTGCCGACGTGGCAAGGCACCGGAACGCCGAACGCGACGAGGTCGCAGCGAAACTTGCCGATGACGTAGCTCGCCGAATTACCGCCGGTGATTCGCGAATTGGCGACCGCTCCCGGATAGACCGTAAACGCGCCGGCGTCGATCACGCCCTGCACGAGATCGAGATTGCCGAAATTCTGGAAGTCGCTCGTCAGCAAAACCTTGCCGGTCGGTTTGTCGATCCGCCACGTGGCGTTCGGATTCGTCACTCCGGCGTTGAAGAAGGTCTGGTCCGCCGCCCCGGCAAGCGTGATGACGCCGCCGCCGCCGCCCGCGAAGCCCGTGTCGAACGAGATGTTGCCGCGCAGGTCCCACGTCGAATTCGACGTGCCGTTGAGCCGGCCGCCGGTCTGTCCGGCGACGCTGCCGAGCACGGTCACGGTGTCGTTCGAGCCGACCGTCACCGGTGCCTGAAGCGTCAGATTGTTGATCGTGAACGTCTGCGTGTCGACAACGTTCGAGCTGCCGAACAGACTGTCGGACTCGACGCGCACCGTCCCGCCGTTGTGATTGAACGCGCCGGACGCGGTGCGCAGAAGGCTTGCCGAGTCAAGACGGAATTGACCGGTCGGCGCGTCGAAAACGCCGCCGTTGATCCGGAGCGTCGCGACCGTCAACAAAACCGTGCCGTTGCGGCAGTCGATCGCGCCGCCGCTCATCGTCATATCGGCGCGACCGATCGTCAAAAACGAACCGTTGCCGCAGACGAGCGAACCGCCCGCGAAGGTCTGCGTGAAAATGTCGTTCGGAACGGTGCGTCCGATCGTGAACGAGACTCCGTCGGCGATCGAGATCGTGCCCGTGTAGGTCGCGTCGACGCGGAATTCGCGCGCCTGCGCGGCGACGTCGACAGTTGCGTTCTTCGTCGAAGCCGCGTCGAACTTGACGATGTCCGAGACGAGCGGAACCGCATCGCACGTCCAGTTTGCGGCTTCCGACCAATTGTTTGTCGCGCCCTCGCCGTCCCACGTCTTCTCGCCCGCGACGCACGGCGCGAGCGCGGCGGTCTTTTCGTCAAAAAGCGCGACGCCGAAAAAAGCGGCGCCGATTCCCGAAGCGGCGTTTTCTCCCCGATCGAACAATCCGGCGGACCGGGCCGCGCCCGCGCGCGCGAAAATTTGCAGGGCGACGATCGAGAGCAGTAAAAAGATGCCGATTCGCCGGCTCGTTTTCCGATAAGTCATTGATTTTCTTCTCCGTTCGATAATTTCCGGGGAGTGCCGCCCGAAAGCTGTCCTTTTTCCGGCCCGCCGTCGGTCAAATCGGCGAGCGAGGCGGCGCAGACGAAAAGCTGGCCGGCGCGGCTTTCGGCGAAATGCAGCCGGCCGTCCTCGACGAGACCGACGATCGCGCGCGTCGAAAGACCCGCCCGGCAAACGGCGTCCTCGCACGACAGGAAATCGCGCTCGGCCGCGCAATCGGCGCAGAAAAGCCGGATTTCGGCCGCGCGGCGCCGGATCAGAAACTCGTCGCGCCGGCGGCTGACGCGCAATATTTTCTTGGCAGTTTCGGTCATTTCGGTTAAAATGCCTCTAACCCCCTTGTTTACAATCGTATCGGGGGCGTTTTTTTGTTTCGGTTATAACCCTGAAGACGACGGAAAGTCCTCTCGGTTTTCTCTTTTTTTTCTCTTTCGCGTTTGGGAAAGGGCAGGTGGTTTTCGATGGACGGTCGGTTTAACGGTCTCGAACTCGATTTCGAGCAGAAAGTATTGCGCTGTGACGGCGAGATCGTCGGGCTGCCGCCGAAGGCCGTCGAGCTGCTCATCGTGCTCGTCAAAAACAGCGGCGCGGTCGTCTCCAAAAACGAGCTGCTCGAAGCGGTCTGGCCGGACACGTTCGTCGAGGAAAGCGTTCTCTCGAACAACATCTACATCCTGCGGAAGACGCTCGCCGGGCTCGGCGTCAGGGATCTCATTCAAACCGTCCCGCGGCGCGGCTACCGTTTGAACGCCGAAGCGCCGGCCGACGACCGGGAAGTCGTGCTCGAACGGCATCTCTTCGAACAGATCGTCGTCGAGGCCGAGGACGTCCCGGCCGGCCGCGCGGAACCGAAAAAGCTCGCGGCGGCGCCGGTGCGTCCGCGGTCGTTTTATCTGGCCGGCGCGCTGCTCGCGCTCGTCCTCGCGGCGGGCGGCTGGGCGCTCTGGCGTTACGCGGCGGTCGATAAATCGAAGCCGGCGGCGATCGAATCGCTGGCCGTGCTGCCGCTCAAATCGACGGCCGGCGAGGCGGACGAAACGCTTTCGCAGCAGATCACCGACGCGGTGACGACGAATCTCGCCCGCCGCACGCGCGTCTCGATCCGGCCGGCCGCGTCGGTCATTTACCTTGCGGCGAACGAGAAACAGCCGCTCGAGATCGGGAAAAAACTTGAAACCGACGCCGTCCTCGACGGCCGCATTCAGCGCGAGGGCGACCGCCTGCGGATCGTGCTGGAGCTGATCGAAGTCCGTTCGGGCGCGCAGCTCTGGGCCGGCCGGTTCGACGGCCGGCCGGCCGAGATGCTCGATCTGCAGGACCGGATCGCCGACGAGATCGCGCGGCTGACGATCTTCAAGAGCCGCGATTTCGTGCCGCCGACCGGCAACGCGCAGGCTTACGACAACTATCTGACGGGCCGCTATTTCTGGCAGAAACGCGGCGAGAGCGATCTCCGCAAGGCGATCTCCTTCTTCGAAAAATCGATCGCGCTCGACGAAAATTTCGCCGACGCGTACACGGGACTGGCCGACGCCAAGTTTGCCCTTTTCGATGCCAGCTACGAAATGCGGCCGGAGCTCGTCGGCGAAGCGAAGGACCATCTGCTCCGGGCGATCGCGCTGCGGCCCGACGCGGCCGGCGCGTATTCGACGCTCGGCTATATTCAGGCCAGTTTCGACTGGAACTGGCGACAGGCGGAGAACAATCTGAAAAAAGCGATCGAGCTCGACCCGAACGATTCGACGGCGCATCATCGCTTCGGCATTCTGCTGACCAAGGGACGCCGTTTCGAAGAAGCCGAGGCCGCGCTCCGGCGGGCCCGCGCGCTCGATCCGACCTCGCCGATCGTCAACGCCAATCTCGGCGTCGTGCTGCTTCATTCGAAAAATTACGAGGCCGCGCTCGCGCAGTTCGAGCACGCGCTCGCGCTCGACGAGAAGAATCTCGCGGCGCGCTGGCGGATTTCGCGATGTTTGTGGCTGATGGGCGAAAAGCGGCGCGCGCTCGACGAGTATGTCCGGACGTTCCGGCTGATCGGCGACGAGGAATCGGCGCGTCTGATCGAGGCCGACAACGCCTCCGCGCCCGAAGAAAAGCTCCGCCGGCTGCGGCGGAACTGGGAGCGGCGGCTCGACGGCGAGAAGATCAACGCGTGGGATCTGGCGGTCTATTCGGCGATGCTCGCCGATCCGGAAGAAACGCTGCGGTGGGCCGAAAAGCTGGTCGCGTCGCGGCATCCGTGGGCGACGTGGATGAATGCCGATCCCGAATTCGATTTCCTGCGCGGCGACGAACGGTTTCGCGAGATCCTGCGAAAGGTCAATTTCCTTTGACCTGAAGTGCAAAAAATAAAGGCCCGGAAGAAGATCGTCTCTTCTTCCGGGCCGCGTCGTTCGAACCGTGCTGCCGGTCGTCGGTCATCATTCCAAAAGCACGCCTGTTTCGACCGGCGGCCGGCAGCGCGGAACGAACGTCCGCCGGGGGACTATTGATCGCCCTTGCGCCAGACGCCGATCCGTTTCTGGACGAGCTGTTCGACTTCCATCGGGACGCCGTCGGCGCGCGCCTGCCGGATGAACTCGGCGTTGATGTTGAAGATCTTCATCTTGACGAGCTCTTCGATGCCGATCTTCGAAAAACCTTCGGCGCGGACGCCGTTGATGAATTCGGGCGTGATCTTGAAGATCCGCATCTTGACGACCGATTCGAACGGCTCGTTTTCGAAACCGTTTGCGGCGAGCTCGCGCAGGTACGCGCCGTCGATCTTGAAGATCCGCGCCTTGACGAGATCGTCGAACGTCAGGTTCTGAAAGCCGCTGTCCTTCATCTCGCGCATATAAGTCGAATCGACCTTGAAGATCGCCGCCTTGAAAAGATCGTTGGTGTCGAGCTTGCCGAAATTGGCCGACAGCAGATCGTCGGCGAGCGCGGTCGTCACATTGAGCGTCGCGGCCGCGAACAAACGGTTGCCCTCGCCGTCGTCGTCGTCGTATTTCGGATTGGTTTTTTCGAAATCGAAGCCGCGCACGCGCATCGCGTCGATAAAGCTCTGGCTGGCCGTGAACGTGAACGTGCCCGAGCCTTTGCCGTTCGCGAAGCTGCCCTCGCAGTCGAGTGTGCCGGCTTCGCGGACGAGGCTGAACCTGACCGGGCCGCCGGCGAGCGCCTGCTCGCGCGTGAGGCCTTTGAGATCGGCGTAAGCGAAGCCCGAGCCCATCTGGTTGCGGCCGCCGCGCGGGCTCTTGCGCGAGAAGGTCAGGTGAATCTTCTCGGAACTATCGGATTTTGTTTCGGCGCGCCAGTCGCCGGTCAGAGTGTTTTGCGCGACGATCACGTAATGTCCGATGACGATCACGATCAGCGCGACGAATGAACAGAATAAAGTTTTAGAAATTTTCGACATAAAAGCATCTCCCAAGATTGTTGTTGTTTTCGACTGCAGACACAGGGAAAACACCGGGCGCGCGGCTTTTGTGACAAAAAATTTTCAAAAAAAGTTTTGAGTCCCGCCTTCGGGCCAATGGCCTTGAGTTAAGGAATAAGTTCAGCGCGATGATTGATTTAGGCGGAACAAAAAAAATAGGCCGCGGATGACGCGGATGACGCGGATTTTCACGGATTTTTCCCTGGTTTTGTTTTAAAGGAAAAGAAATCCGCGTAAATCCGCCAAATCCGCGCATTCCAGCGTCCCATTAAACTATTCAATTCATTCAACTTCGTGCTTAACTTAAGGCCATTAACCTTTGGGCGGCCGGACATATCTCGTCAATGGTTTTACGAACGAAGCGCAGCCGCCTGAAGGCGGAACTCAAAACTTAGACACCGGCGAGGTCCCATTTTTTGACGATCTCGACGATCAGATTGGCGACCTTGTCGGTCACTTTCCTGTAGTATTCGTCGGCTTTTTTCTGGTCGAAGCGCGGGTAGCCCTGGCCTTTCTGGTAAAGACCGATCGAGGACGGAAACGGGACGGCCGACCACGTGCCGGCGGGCGGATAGGGCGTCGCCAGCTCGTCCTTGTAGCGTTCGGGATGGACGAGCGTCGGGTCGATCGCCTGGATGAACGCGGTTTCGTTCAGGCCGGCGTGCCCGCCGTCCTCGCCGAAAACCTCCTTCGTCTCGTCCGACGCGAACGACCACCAGTTGATGACGAGCGTCCGCACTTTCTTTTCGGTCGCGACCTCGGCGGCGACCGCCTGCAAAACGGCCGTCTGGCCGCCGCCGTGGCCGTTGAGGATGATGATGTTGCGGAATCCGTTTTTGGCGAGGCCTTCGAGAATCTGCTTGACGAACGGGCGATACGCCGCTTCGGTGATCTGGAACGCGCCCGGATAGGCCTCCATCGAGCCGGTGATGCCGTAGGGCAGCGTCGGCGCGACGAGCGCGTTGGTCCGCCGCGCGATCGTCTTCGCCATCGCGAACGGCGCGGTGTTGTCGGCGCCGTTGTTGATGACGCCGTGCGGTTCGAGCGTGCCGGTCGGGAGCAGGACGGTGTTGATCTTCGACGGCACGACCTCCTTGAATTCCATCCAGTTGATCCGTTCCAGCTCGCGCGTCGAGACGATGTCCCGGTCGGTCTGGGCAACGGCGGAAAGCGCGAAAAAGGCCGCGAAAACGCAGGCGAAAAATGCTCGGTTCATAAAATCTCCTTTGAATTTATTGTAGAAATCAGACTGGAGAAATTATCGGCGATCCTTTTTCGATTGGCAATCGGCCGGTCACTTTCGCGGTTTGAGATATTTTTTGCCCTTCAGTTTTTTCGGCAGGTAATCTTCCGCCGAGTATTGTTCGTAGCCCGCGCCGTAGCCGAGGTTTTTCATCAGCTTGGTCGGCGCGTTGCGCAGGTTGAGCGGGACCGGCAGGTTGCCGTGCCGGCGGGCGTCCTCGAGCGCCGCGCCGTAGGCTTCGCAGGCGCTCCGGTCCTTGGCGCAGTTGGAAAGATAGGCGACGCCGTGCGCGAGGTTGATGCCGGCTTCCGGGAGGCCGATCGTTTCGACGGCGCGGAAGACGGCGTTGGCGACCACCAAAGCGGTCGGCTGCGCGAGGCCGATGTCCTCGGACGCGAAGATGACCATCCGGCGGGCGATGAATTTCGGGTCTTCGCCCGATTCGATCATCCGCGCCAGATAATACATCGCCGCGTCGGGCTGCGAGGCGCGCATCGATTTGATGAAGGCGCTGATCACGTTGTAATGCTCCTCGCCCTGCTTGTCGTAGCGGAGAAACTTCGATTGCAGAGTCTCTTTGAGCGTCTCGACCGTGATCTCGTCGTAGAGCCGGCTCGTGTTTTCGAGCATCGTGATCGCCTGCCGCGCGTCGCCGTTGGCCATCGCGATCAGCCATTCGCGGGCTTCGGCGTCGAGCTTGAGGCCGGTGCGGTCGATGATCTCCGACATATCTTCGGCGGCCAGCTCCTGCAAAACGAAGACGCGGAGCCGCGAGAGCAGCGCCGGAATGACCTCGAAACTCGGGTTTTCGGTCGTCGCGCCGATCAGGACGAGCGCGCCCGATTCGACGAAGGGCAGCAGAAAATCCTGCTGCGCCTTATTGAAGCGATGGATCTCGTCGAGAAACAAAACGCGCGGCCGGTCTTCGTCGCGCGGTTTCTGGACGATCTTGCGGATGTCTTCCTTGCCGGCGGAAACCGCCGACAGCTCGTAAAAATCGGCGTTGATCGCGTTCGCGTAGATCCGCGCGAGCGTCGTTTTGCCGGTTCCGGGCGTGCCCCAGAGGATGAACGAGAAGATATGTCCCTGTTCGATCGCGAGCCGCAAGGGCTTGCCCGCGCCGACGAGATGTTTCTGCCCGACGTATTCCGCGAGAGTCTGCGGACGAATTTGATTGGCCAGCGGCTGCATAGTTTTTAAGTTCTGAGTCCTGAGTCCTGAGTCCTGAGTCAAATCGAATATCTGACTCAACTATATCAAAAACGGAAAAGGCAATCTAAACGATTGCCTTTTTCGCTTCCCAAGAGATTAAGGGTGAGGTGAATTTTCCAGCTTTGAGGTGAAGAGATTTTTACGAGCTTTGACTTTTGGACTTCAGACTCAAGACTTCAGACTCAAGACTTTTTACTTCTTCGGCATCTTCTGAATGTCCTCGCGCAGTTTGGCGATCGAGACGTTGGTCGGATCGACCTGCGCGAGCTTGTCGACCGTTTCCGAGGCCTTCGTCGCGTCGCCCTTCTTCGTGTAGGCGACCGTCAGGTTCTGGAGCGCCTGCGGGTGGTTGATGTCTTTCGCGAGCACCTGTTCGAATTCCTTGATCGCGCGGTCGTAGTTCGGCGGGTCGCGGAAGATGAACGTCAGGCCGAGATCGGTGCGGACGTTGGCGTCTTCGGGTTTTTTCGTGAGCGCTTCGGAATACCATTTGTCGGCTTCGGTGTAGTTGCCGCTGTCGAAATAGGTGTTGCCGAGATTGACGATGACCTCGTAATTGTCGGGCTGAATCTTGTTCGCCTGTTTGAGGTACTCGATCGCCTTGTCGTATTTCTCGATCTGGTAATGGAGTTCGGCCGCCTTCATCTGCGATTCGAAATTGTCCGGCTGTTGTTTGGCCTTTTCGATCGCGTCCTGGACTTCGACCATCGAAACGGTCGGCTGCGTCGTCTGGCCCGGCTGGTTGCCGCCGCCGGCGATGTCCGGATGGCCTTCCGGCATATTCGGGTTCTGCTTCATCGCGGCCTGCGGCGCGGCCTGGACGGCGGCTTTCTGGTTGACGTTGTTGGCGAACATAAACCCGACGATCAACCCGAGCAGCAGTCCGACGATTCCGAATAAAATGTTTTCTTTGTTCATATCTTTATAAATCTCCCCCTTTTATATTATGCGTAAGAATGCAGTCCGGGCAAAAGGTAGCTGACGCCCAGGTACGTGAAAATGACGAACAGGAACGCGACGATCGCGAAATACGCCGAGCGTCGTCCGGTCCAGCCGCGCGTGATGCGGGCGTGCAGGAAACCGGCGTAGGTGATCCACGCGACGAGCGCGCCGACTTCTTTGGCGTCCCATCCCCAGTAACGGCCCCACGATTCGTTGGCCCAGACCGCGCCCGTGATGAGCAGCAGCGCGAGACCGGCGAACGTCACGCCGCCGAGCTTGTACATCAGGTTGTCGAGCGTTTCGGCCGACGGCAGCGCGGCGCGGATCTTGTCGGTCTTGATGCTGAACAGCAGGATGAAGAACGTGCCCGTAAAGGCCGTGATCAGCGCCGAAAGCTCGACCGGGTTGGCGTTGAGGCTCAGATGGAGCTTGGCGGCGTTTTCCTGAACCCACTGCGCGCCCATATTGTAGAGCTGCTGCGAGCCCATCGCCGTGATCTGCGCCTGCGGAACCTGTTCCTGCTGGAGCATCCAGGTCGCGAATTTTTCATACTGCGCGGGGTTGATCAGACCGACGACCGACTGGATGGTCTTGATCTGGTAAACCAGCATCGCGATGCCCGCGCCCTGCACGACGAGCGCGAGCTGCAGGAGCCGGAGGCCGAATTTACGGGCCTTTTCGTCGCCCTTCGTGATGTAGTTGGTATATGAAATGATGACGCCGAGCAGCAGCGCGCCGGCGCTCAGCAGAAACCAGCCGACATACGGGACGTCGGCGCGCAGCGCGAGCGACATCTTCGAGTTGCCGAGAAACGTCGAGGCCGTGTAGGTTCCGAACGAGCCCGGCGAAAAAACGCTGAACTTGCTGATCGAGGCGATCACGGCGAGCGCGAAAACGCTCGTCCAGACGGCCATCGTTTCGACCTTCAGGCCGTCTTTCAAAAGATAGAGAACCGCGACGACGAAGCAGACGAGCGCGATGCCGTAGCTTAAACTGGCGACGCCGACGTGAATCGGCCGCCAGTAGGAATCGAGCACCGGCGGCAGGTCCATATATTCGCCGCCGATGAACCGCGCGAGCGTCAGGATGATCGCGGCCAGCGGCAGCGACATCGCGGCGACGATCCGAAACTGTTCGCGGCGCATCACGATCAGCGTCGTGATGCCGGCGCCGAACGCGAACGCGAGGCTCAGATCATAGAGATTCGCGAACGGGACGTACCGGAAAACCCACGGCATTTCGGCCAGATCGCGGCCCTGCTTGACGAAGATGTCGACTTCGCGCTCGTAGGCGAAAACCCATCGGAAAAGCCAGCTCGAAAGGTTGAAGAAGACGCCGAGCGACGCGCCCCACATTCCGAGGCGTTCCGCCCACGCGAACGGGGCGTAGAGATTGGTCAGATAAAAGATCGCCGCCGTCAGATAGCAGGCGAGACCGAGCATCATCAGCGCGCCGTCGGAA
Source organism: Acidobacteriota bacterium (assembly GCA_018269075.1). GTDB lineage: Bacteria > Acidobacteriota > Blastocatellia > Pyrinomonadales > Pyrinomonadaceae > JAFDVJ01. The sequence continues at coordinate 82,550 of JAFDVJ010000054.1, read as the reverse complement.
ATGAAATGCGCGCCGCCCGCGTAAATCCGGATCACGAATAAAATGATCGAGCCGACGAGCGCCAGTCCGACCGGTATGTATGATAGCCAATTCGAAGATTTTTCCGCTTCTTCCTTTTCGCTCGAAACGAGGATAGGTTGTTTTAAGATGTCCTGATTCATAAATTTGGTTCCCTCGGAGAGGAGGCCGAATTTCCGGTCCGGCTTCCTCTCCAAACTGATTGGTTTTTATTGCACAAAGGCGCTCGGGATCGGAGTATCGGTTCCGAGACCGAAGTTCTGGACGCTCATACTGCCGGTGCTGCTCGATCTGACGTACCAGATTCCGCTCCGGCAGACGGCCGCGTCCGTTTTGCCGTCGCCGTCGTAATCGGCCGGCACGAGCACGTCCGTGTCGAGGCCCCAGTTGTAATAAGCCGCCGTGCCGGTCGAGCTCTGTTTGACGTACCAGACGCCGGCGCGAAAGACCGCGACGTCCGTTTTGCCGTCGCCGTCGTAGTCGGCCGGGACGAATTTATCGGTCGCGAGTCCCCAGTAATCGGTCCGCAGCGTGCCCGTGGAGCTCTGGTTGATGTACCAGACGCCCGCCCGGAAAACGGCCGCGTCCATCTTGCCGTCGCCGTCGAAATCGCCGCGCATCGGCTTGTCGCCGGTTGTTCCCCACGGAACGTAGGTGACGTTGCCGCTTGGGTTGTTCAGACTGCCGCGATAGTAGAAATAGCTCTGGCTGCCGACCGCCGAGTCGCGATAAACGGCCGGATCGGCCTTGCCGTCGCCGTCCCAGTCGCCGACCGCGACGGGTTTGTCGCCGGTCTGGCCGAAGAGTTCGGTGCGGACGGTCGAGGTCGACGACTGCAGGATGTAAAAAGCCGCCTGACCCGCCGCCGCTTCGCGCCAGACCGCGAGATCGGCCTTGTCGTCGCCGTCGAAATCGGCCGGGACGAGCTTGTCGGTGGAAATGCCGAGCTGCGGGGCCGTAAAGCCGGCGGTCGAGCGGTTCAGATACCAGACGCCGGTCGATGGGCGAAAGACGCTCGCGTCGGCCTTGCCGTCGGCGTCGAAATCGGCGAACCCGTGATGGATCACGACCGTCGCCTGCGGCTGCGAGACGACGCTCGTCGTATAAGTCTGATCGCCGCCCGTGTCGCCGCCGCCGTCGCCCTGCAGGCCGGCCGCGTAAAAGGTGACGCTGCCGACGTTGGTCGCCGGCGCGGTCCAGTTAAACGTCCACGTCGCGGTGCCCGTCTGTCCCGGAAAGGTTCCGGCCGTCGTCTGCGTGACGTAGTTTTTGGTCGAAGCCGTCCGGATTCGCGTATTCGCCGTCGTATTGGCGAAGGTTCCGGCCATCGTCGTGCCGGTCAGCGAGATGATCTCGAAGCCCCAGTTCGAGCGGCTCGTATCGGTTGTGGTCTGCTGAACCTGAATCGTATAAGTCTGGCCGGGCGTGTAATTGGCCGGCGCGGTGACGGTCAGATGGCCGACGCCCGTATTCTGCGAGTGACAGCCCGTGCAGGTCGTCTCGCCGGGTGCGCCCGTGCGGCCGGTCGGCGCGCCGCCTTCCGAGGCGTGAACCGGATTTTCGAGCCGCGGGCTGAGCGCGAAGGTCAGCGCCGTCAATGCCGCGACGGCCGCCAAAACGATCAATTTTATTCTTTGAATTTTCACTTTCATAACCAATTTCTCCTAATGACTTATTAATTCCGCAAGTCAACAGCAAACCGTTTAAACTTTTCGCTAAAAGGGGTTTGATTGCGGTTCGTGTTACCGCCGAGGGTTACGGTGAAATTACCGTCCGTTGCCTTCTCGACCGACGCCCAGACGCGTTGGTGCGAGAAGAAGAAGACGGCGACCAAAGTTAAAAACAACAGTATGAAGCCGGCGTAAACGACGTTCGCGCCCGGATCGCGCTGAACGGAGAGGACGTGGGCGTCGCCGACTTTTTCGAAATCCGTCAGTTGAAAGGTGTAGCCGGCGATCGGCTTCGAGGCGATCGGAATGTTCGCCATCCGGCCGTTGAAGGCATAGGCCGTCTGCGCCGAGCCGCCGGCCGGAGTGATCTGGAGGATCGCGCCCGGGTTCGGATAGCCGCTCGTGTCTTCGTTCGGGTCTTCCTTGCCGAGGCTGAAGTTGCCGCGAAAATCGACGAACCGGACTTCGGTGCCGTCGCCGAGCGCGGCCGTCCCGTTGCGCGGGATCGAGATGCTCTGGGTTTCGCCGGTCGCCGCCGATTTGGCCTGTACGGTGATGGTCCGGGCGCGGCCGACCGGGATGAAGCTCGACTGGAAGAACCGGTAGCCGCGGTAGTCGAACGGCCGGTTCATCTGGACGGTGCCTTCGTGAACGCCGGTTTCGTCCTTGATCTGGATTTTGGTCAGCCAGTCGATCGTGTTCATCGCCGAGATCGTGTCGTCCTTTTTGATGAGCTTCTGCTGGATGTCGGTGCAGGTCACTTCGAACGGCAGACGTTTCCTGACCTGGTTGAGCTGGTCGAGATCCGAGACCATTTCGTAGATCTCGTTCGAATTCTGTCCGGGCTGGAGCGACATCTGACCCGTGTTGCCCATCCAGGCGGTCATAGAGCCGCCGGCGAAGATCACGAGCAGGCCGACGTGGACGGCGAGGTAGGCGAACCGGTTCCAGACGCCCGATTCGGCGAAAATAAAGGTTTTGCCGCCTTTTTCGGTGATCCGCGTTTTGCGCCAGCCGGCTTTTTTCGCCGATTCGGCGATCCGCGCGGCGAGCGCTTCGGCTGCGGGCGCGGCCGTCTCGAACGATTCGCTCTGTTCCTGTCCCTTGAGCCATTTGGCCGAGGCGCTGAGCTTCGGAGAGGCGACGAACTTCCACGTTTTCGGAAAGCGCTCGATCGAGGACAGAACGATGTTGAGCGAAAGGGCCACGAGCGCCGCCTTGAAATACCACGAGCTATAAATGTCGAACAGGCCGAGCGTCCCGTAAACGAGTTTCTGCGCAGGCGTCAGCGCGGCGTAATAACGGTCGAAACCGTCGACGTTCTGCTGCATCAGGATCATTCCGAGAAAGCAGAGCAGGCCGACGATGATCAGGAGGACGATGCCGAACCGCACCGACGAGATGAATTCGAAAAATTGCCGGAAAAACGGTTCACCCGTCTTTTCTTCGGCGGGCGAAGCGACGATTATTTCGTTTCCGGTTTCCTGTAATGTGGACATAATTTTTATTGGCGGCTTTGTTTAAAAAACTTCGATTTCCTTAAAATCGATTTCTACTTTTGGCAAGTGCTATGCCGTATTGCCGGAAGCCGCGTAAATACGGCGTTTGGCGTCGGAACGAGGTTCGGAAAAGCGGCCGCCGGGGCGCGGGTGCGGAAATATCCGGAGTAAAACTGCGGATTTTTTCACAGTTGGCGGCTCAAAACGACGAAAAATCTTTCGCCTGTGACAAACGTCACGGCGCGAAAAACGAGTCTGATTTATAATATTCGGATCGTTATCGCCGGTCGGGAGGAATGAAAAATGTTGAGACGAAAACTCAGGTTCGTTTTGGGCGGCATCGTATTTTTATCAAAACGTGCTCAAACGCTTCTGGCAGTGCGCGGTCATAAATTTGAGGGAAGTTGGTTCTTCAGCCGTTCCGGGCGGTGACGATCTGGATCGCGACCTGCTGAACGACGGCGACGCGCTCATCACCCCGCCGCACATCGTCTGTCCGGTCGAAACGACGGACGTCTTTTCACGAAATATCCATCCCTTTAAGGCCGGGCGGATTTTCCATATCGATGGCTTCGTGCTTCGAATCACGCCGCTCGAATTTACCTGCGATGCCAAATACAATCTGCTGACGAAGATGAAGCTGACCGTAGATTTTGCCAATCAACCCGAGAATGCCTCGCCGCCCAAAAATTGAATCGGACGGCAGAGTCGCGCCGGCCGATCGATGCCGCCGGACGGCCGAACTGCGCGAATTTTTTCACGATCGACGCGAATTTTCGCCTAAGTTTTTCGAAGAAAAAGCGGTTAGCGCATTCCGGGCCGCCAAAAACGGGACGCCTGCGACTGGCACGAGTTTTGTCTGTCGAAGTTGACGGCCCGGTTTGTCACCACACTCCGCCGCCAATGTTTTTTTATAGGAGATTTAAATTAATGAAAACCAACCTTTTTAAATTAGCGGTGATCACGGTTTTTGCCCTGACGGTGACCGCCCTGACGGGATTCAAAATGACGCCGACATCGGTCCTCGCGATGCAGGAGGATACGGCGACCGTTTATAAGACCAAATGCGGCAGCTGCCACGGACAGAAGGCCGAAAAGGCCTACGATCCGGAAAAGGCGATGACCGAACAGGTGGAAATTATTATGAAAGGCAAAAGGGCCGAAAAACCGCCCAATATGCCCGGTTATGAAGCCAAGGGAATGACCACCGAACAGGCCACCGCGCTGGCTGAATATATGAAGCAGCTGAGAACGGCGCCGCCGAAATAAGACGCGGTTCGACGACTGCGGATTCCCGCGCCCGAACGACCGACCGGCGCGGCGTTTCGCTCCCGAAAAAACGGGAAGAAACGCCGCGCCGGTCTTTTGCATCATTCGTCGTTCGTTGTTCGTTTTATTTGACAATGGAGGTTTCGCATTAACCCCAAGCGCTTCATCACAAACAGCCGCGAACAACGAATCACGAACGCCATTCAACATCGTCGATTTCCAGCCATCCGACATCCGACATCCGACATCCGACATCCGATATCTTTTGGTTCACTATCGAAAATTATAGTTAAGCAGGCAGCCAAAAATGTCGAGGTATATAGAAAATTGAAAACCTGATCTCTTGGGGCTCAGACCGGGAAATATCCGGCCCACCGGTTTGTGCCTCGAACGACCGTTGCGCCGGAGTCCGGTTTGCTAAAGACGCGGAGCGGACTGGAGCGCAACCGTCCCGGTTGCCATGAGCGCGAGAGCGCGAAGAAGCGCCGCGCTTTCCCTGACGTTGAAAGCTAGCGAAACGCTTGACACCGCTCGCGCGGCGTTGGCAACCGGGACGGTTGCGCTCCAGTCCGCTTTCGCGCTCCGAAAAAGGTTTTGATACCCGAGCAGGCGGCCAATATGCCGGGGTATTTAGAAAATTGAAAGCCCGATTATTGAGGCTCAGACAATTTCTTTTTCCCGCAAAATTTATGGCTCAGTGCTTAGTGACAAAACTTATTGGAAAAGGTGTCGATTCCGGTCGCGCTCGCTTTTTTGATCTTCCGCCAAACACACTAAAAACACTAAATTTCTTTCGTGTTTTTTCGTGTTTTTAGTGGATCGTTTAAAAACCGCTGGCGAGTTTAACGCTCATTATTACAACAAGTTGTGTCATACACTATAAATCCGACCAAAGCCTGTTCCACAGGTTCAATTCGGAATGATTGTCGGATTTATTTTTCAAAGACCATCGGCTGGCGGCAATCGATCAAATCGTTACTTTTGATTCACCAAAAAAAACGCGGGGCTTTGAAAGGCCCCGCGTTTTTTTTGGAGGTTGCCGGTTTATGCGGCCGGCTAACTCTTGTTTTTTTCGGGTTTGGCCGGCGGTTCTGCGGCTTTCGCCGGCGGTTCCTCGTCCGCCGGTTCGTCCGTTTCTTCATCTTCGTCCGCTTCGTTTTCGGCTTCCATCATTTCTTCGTAGGCCAGTTCGTGTTCTTCCCTGAACATCTCTTCGCTCATCCGGCCGTCGATGAAGGCGGGATTGATCGGGTAGACGTCCGGGTCGATGATCACGTGATAGAAGTGCCAGACGACGATCGCGAGCGTCGCGAGCACCGCTTCGTAAAGATGAACGGCGATCGCGATGTCGACCCACCAGCGGGGCAGGAAATTGAAGATCTCGACCTTGTACCAGATCATCAGACCGGTCAGACCCATCAGGATCGTGCCCCAGACGACCGCCCAGTATTCGGCCTTGTCGGCGTAGCGGAAGCGCGCGAATTTCGGTTTTTCGCCCTTCATAAAGAGATAGTACATCGCCGTCTGGTAAAGATCGACGACATCCTTCCAGCACGGCAGCATATCCCACAGCCAGAGCCGTCCCTCGCGCGTGAAGAACAGATAGAACACGTGATAAAAGCCGGTCACCATCATCACGACCGCCGCCACGCGGTGGATGATCCGGCGCGCGTATTCGCTGTAGAACAGCCAGCCGAGCCAGGTGTCGCTGTAGAGGAGCGCGAAACCGCTGAACACGAGCGTGATAAAGCTCGTCAGCAGCAGCCAGTGCTGGACCCGCTGGTTGACCGACATCCGGCGAATCGAGCGATCCTGCTGTTTGACCCGTTCGGAAACTTTGCGGTACCAGATCACGCCGTTATGGACGAGCATCCCGCCGACGATCACGAAAATGAGGGTCATATAAATCGCCCGCACCCAGTTGATGCCGATGCTGCCGGCGTCTTCCGCGGCCGCGGTGTTGAGGTGGACCTTGCCCTCGGAGAATTTTTCGTTCGCGCCGACGTGACACTGTCCGCAGGTCGCCGTCAGATTCGCCGAATTGATCAGCGATTTCGGATTGCTCGACGGCAGGATGTTGTGGACGCCGTGACAGCTCGCGCAGTCGGCGACGACGTCCGAGCCGAGCTTCTGCGCGCGGCCGTGATAGCTGTCCTCGAAGCTCGCGACGCGGTCGGAAGCGATGCCGTAATCCTGCGTCAGCCGGACGCCGCTGTGGCACTGCGAGCAGCCGACCATTCCGAGATTATTGCGGGTGTTTTTCGACGATTTGATGCTGTGGACGCCGTGACAGTCCGTGCAGTTCGGCGATTGATAGTTGCCGCGCCCGAGCGCCGCGCCGTGGACGCTCTCGGTGAATTCGGTGGCGATCTGACCGTGACATTTGGCGCAGGTCTTGGCGATGTTGAACTTCGAGATCGAAGACTGTTCCTCGTTCGCCGAGAGGATGTCGTGGCTCCGGTGACAGTCCGTGCAGACCGCCGCGTTGGTGTTGCCCCGGGCGAGCGCTTTGCCGTGAACGCTTTCCTGAAACGCGAGGAACGGCTGGTTGCTCGTTCCGCTGTCCTTCATCAGCGTCGGGTCGTTATGGCACCGGCTGCAGGTTTTGGCGATGTTCATCCGGTTGATCGTCGATTTCGGATCGCTGGCCGGCAGCATCGTCGAGATATCCCCGCCGATCGTGTGGCAGTCCATACAGTGAGCCGCTTTTTTGCCGTTGTTGGCGGCTTTCGCGTGGTAGCTGACGTCGTAGTCGTTGTGGACGTCCTTGTGAAATTTCTCGCCCGCCAGATTCGGCATCGTCTTGCCGGGGACGTGGCAGCCGCTGCAGTTGAGCTCGGTTTTGGAAGGATCTTTTTTCTCGTCTTTGTTCTTATCCTGCGCGGCCGTCGGCGCCGGCGGCGCCTCGGTCGGCGTTTTTTTGTTTTGCGAGGCGACGCTCCGATATAAAAAAGGAGCCGTCATTAACAGCGCAAAGCAAAACAGGATTGCAAGTTTAACTCTGAATTTCATTTCTTTTAGTTAAGAAGGATGAAGGTTTAAATTTAATTCCGGCCGGTTATCGGGTCGAAGTCGGTCCTTCTTAATCCCCTGAGTTCAATACTAGACCGCTTTTCGGCCGGTAACTGTGATAATAATCACATCGCCCGATAAAAAAGGAGGGATTTCGGATTTCGGATTTCGGATTTCGGATTTCGGATGGGCGGAAAGCGGGGCCGTTCGGCTTTTTGAAACGGTTGAAAGGGTGTGAAAAGGCGATTCACGACGCGGTCGATTATCCGATTTGGCGGCTTCGGCGCAAAAGGCGCGGAAAATTCCATAATGCAGGTGCGGATTTTTTTGCACTTTTGCGCGCCCGGGCGAAAAAAAACGTGCTGTGATAAGCATCACAGCCAACGGAACGATTCTTGCTTAAATTGGAAGACGAGGTATTTGCAAATAAGTTGGAAGACCACCTTTCGATGAGACGATTTCAAGCAAAACAAATCATTGCCATTCGCGCCGGACTGCTTTTTCTGAGCCTCTGTCTGGCCGCGGGCGGTCTTCTCTACACGCGTCCGGCGACGGCCGGCCAGAAATCCCGAACGACCGTGTCCGCAACGCCGCCGCGCGCGAAAAAGACGGCGACGCCGCGCCCGAAGACCAAACCGACGCCCGTCGCGGCCAAAACTCCGGCTCCGGCGACGACCGCCTACACCGACTTTCCGCACTCCAAGCATCCGACTGACTGCGCTTCGTGTCACAAATTCCCGTCGAGCAACTGGGAAAAGGTTCGCGAAAAGGACGCTTTTCCCGACGTCACCGAGTATCCGCATCACGAATCCTGTCTGAAATGCCACCGCGAGCAGTTTTTCAACGGCTCGCCGCCCGCGATCTGCTCGATCTGCCACGTCAGCCCGTCGCCCGACGGCGGCCCGCGCTACCCGTTTCCGAACCCGCGCGAGACGTTCGACAAATCGCCGAAAGCCAAAACGGCCGTCTCGGATTTTCAGATCTTTTTCCCGCACGACAAGCATCTCGATCTTTTCGGCCGCAACGACGGCCGGGAATACGTCAACGGCACGCTCTTCGTGACCGCGCGCTACAGCCGCCCGCGCCCGTCGGCCGACAGCGACAGCTGCGCCAACTGTCACCAGACCTATCAGCCGCAGGGCGATTCGAGCGACGAATACGTGACCAAGCCGCCCGCCAGTCTCGGCGACGCCTACTGGCTCAAGAAGGGAACCTTCAAGACCGCGCCGATCGGCCACACGACCTGTTTCACGTGTCATTCGACCGATTCCGGCCTGTCGCCCGCGCCGACCGACTGCGGAACCTGTCATAAGCCGGCCGTGCCGCTCGGCAAAACCGATTTCGACGCGAAAACCGCCGCGCCGATGGGCATCGAGGACCGGATTATGCTGCTCGCGTGGCGCAAGCGCGATTCGGCGGCGGTGTTCCGGCACGAATTCTTCAGTCATACCGAGCTTTCGTGCGCGACCTGTCACAACGCGGCGGCGATGAACACGCTCGACCCGGCGACGAAAAAGGTCAAGCTCCAGTCGTGCGGCGGCGACGGAACGGGCTGTCACATCACGCCGACGCTCGACGACGGCGGAATTCTTAATTACGAGATCGATCAACGGCAGAAGAACGCCAAATTCGAATGCGTCAAATGCCACCTCGCTTTCGGCAAGGAGCCGATTCCCGAAACGCATCTGAAAGCGATTTCGGCGAGCAAATAGAGGAAATTTTTATCCGATGAAAGAACGCACGAAACACGAAACGAGCCAAAACGCGAGACGAATGCCGAATTCGCTCGCTTTGTCTTTTTTCTGTTTGCTGGTCGGTGTTTTGCTGACCGCCTGCACCCCTTCGGTCAAGGAAAAAAGAAACACCGAAAGTCCTTACAAGCCGCTGCCGGAAAATCTGGTCGCGACCGACACGATGGACGACGTCGATTTTTCGAAGTTCGACCACAACGGCGAACGGCATAAGACCGTCCCGTGCCTGCTCTGTCACCAGCGCAACGAGGAATCGCCGAAACCGAAATTCGCCTCGCACACGCCCTGCATCGGCTGCCATAAACCGCAGTTCGACGATCCCGGACATCCGATCTGCGCGACCTGTCACACGGGCGAGAACACCGACAAACTCAAGACCTTCCCGCGGATGACGTCGTTCAAGGTCAATTTCAACCACGCGGCGCACTTCAAGGAAACGAGCTGCGCGACCTGTCATAAAACCGAGGGCGGCGTGATGAGCGTGCCGTCGGGCGCCGACGCGCACGTCACCTGTTTCCAGTGTCATACGTCCGACAAGGTCGTCGGCGACAAGAACATCGGCTCGTGCTCGACCTGTCACGAACCGGGCACGCCGAACCGTTTCGACGTTTCGGTCGCGAAGGTCGGCTTCAATTTCGACCATTCGAAGCACGGCGGCGTCAGCTGCAGCGACTGTCACAGCCCGGCCGGCGGCAACCGGATGTCGGCGATCACGGTCTCGATGCACTCGAACGCGGCGAACAGCTGTTCGACCTGCCACAACGAAAAACGGGCCTTCGGCGCGAACGATTTCTCGGACTGCCGCAAATGCCACCAGGAAGTCGCCGCGGTCCGCAGCTTCGGCATCAAGTTCAATCACTCCGATCACGCCAAGAAAGACTGCGCGACCTGTCACAAAGCGGGCGCCGGCATCAACTTCACCGTGCCGAACGGCCAGGCGGCGCACAATACCTGCTTCCAGTGTCACTCGCCGATGAAGGGCGGCACGAGCTTTACCAACAGCAAGTGCTTCCAGTGTCACCAGGTCAACGGCACGAACAACATCGCGCCTCCGCCGACGACGATCAGCGGCAACTTCGCGCACGCGAAGCACAACTTCCTCGACTGCGACAACTGTCACACGACCACCGGCGGCAAGATGGACGTCCCGTCGGTCGTGATGCACAAACCGGCGAAGACCAAGCTGAGCTGCGCGACCTGTCACAACAACGATATGGCGTTCGGCGAGGATTTCGCCAACTGCAAACGCTGTCACACGAGCGGCAAGTTCAAGTTCAAGAACTGAAATATTCGGCCGACGGAGATTCGGGGGCTTCGTTCGACCGGTAAAATGGAAGGGCTTTGAGATTTCAAAGCCCTTCCGTTTTTTTGTGAGCGCCGGTCGATTTCGGATTTCGGATTTTTTCAAAATCAATGCGAGCCGGAAAGGCATCCGCGAAGTCGCGACGAGCGAAAATTTATCTATCAGTTATCATCTATTATCTTTCATCTATCCCGAAGGTTAGGCCGGCCGGTTTTCGGAATAGATGAAAGATGGTAGATGATAACTGATAGATTTCAAGTCTTTGAGATCCGAGGCGGGTCGGGGTTTCCGGCCGTCGCGCGCAATAAGCCGAAATAAGATTCAAATCCCGCTCTTCGCTGTTTGTTGTTAAAGGTAAAGCGATCCCGCTCAGACTAAATGACGGCGCTTTCGGAATTTCCGTTCGAATCGCTTAAGAGGTTTATAAATTAAAGAGTTATCGGAATTTCGAGCGATTTGAAATGGGCGCCAAACCGGCGGGCCGCGCGATTTCGATCGAAATCGCGCGGCCCGCCGGTTAACCAAGTATCGTCACGTCGTCACTTGACGGTGAACAGCGTGACGAAGATTGCGACCACCAGAAAGAGGCCGATAAGGTAGGCCACAAAACCGAAAACTTTGGCAAAGAGGCTGAATTTCGGCGAGGGCGGCGGGACGGTGATCGAGTCCAGTTTGCCCTCGGCGACGAGCCGTTCGTATTCGGCCGGACGCTCTTCACGGAACCGCGAGAGCGGCATCCGGCCGGTGAACATCACCGTGTCCATCGGAAAGCGTTCCGGCAGTAAATGGTTGTGAATGAAGTGGAACGCGAAGATGAAGGCGGTCATCATCAGCGTCTGTTCGCTGTGGACGACCATCGCGACGTTGAGCGCCGAGCCCGACAGGATCCGGCTGAAAAAGCCCGGGAACCAGAGCATCAGACCCGAAAAGGCGATGACCGGCAAGCTCAGGACGACCGCTAAATAATCGAGTTTTTCCCAGTAGGCGAAATGGTCGATTTGCGGTTTCGGGCCGCGGTAGAGGAACCATTTGATCATCGCGGCGAGGTCCTTGAAATCCTGACCGCGGGGCATCAGCGAATACGGGCCGCGGAAGACCGCCGCGCCGTCGACGATCGCGCTCCGGAGAATGGACCACAGGTGATAAATGACGTAGGCGAAGGTGACGAGCGCGAAGCTGCGGTGCAGGAATCGCGTCACGCCGAGGCCGCCGAAGACCGCGACCACCCAGTGGCCCCAGTCGGTAAAGAAATAGAGCAGCGGCAGGCCGGTCGCCGCGAGGCCGATAAAGCTGACGATGATCAGCAGATGCGTCAGGCGGTGACTTCTCGAAAAGCGGACGACCCACTGCTCTTCGGCCGAGGCGGCGGGCCGGCGCTCGCCCTTGACGAACGCGACGAGCGAGCGCTGGAGCCAGAGCAGCGTGTGCAGGCCGAACAGGCAGAAAACGCCGAGCAGGAGATATTTCAGAAACGTGTTGACGAAATATGTGCCGTAGCCTTTTTCCGGGTTTTTCGGATCGGGATGCGGATTGAACGAGACGAAGCTCGCCTTCGCGTCCGTGTGACACTGGGCGCAGGTCTGGACCAGATTGTTTTTGTTGACGGACGATTCCGGATTCGATTTCGGCAGATTCTTGTGCGGCGTGTGACAGTCGGCGCAGGTCGCGGCGAGCCGGTAGTTGAAGGCGGCCGCCTGACCGTGGAACGTGTCGCGGTAGCTCGGCGCCTGCGCGGTGTGGCATTCCGAGCATTTGTTGACCATCATCAGCGCGAAGTCGCGGGTCGAAGCCGGCGCGGTGTCGTGCGAGATCGAGGTGTGACAGTCGATGCAGACCGGCGCTTTCGGGTTGCCGTTTTTGAAGGCCGTGAAATGCGCGCTCTGCTCGTAGGCGGGGACGATGCCCGAATGGCATTTGATGCAGACGTCCGGCACGTGTTCGCGCGTCACCGGCGATTCGGGATCGTTGACGGCCTTGATCGTGTGGCGGCCGTGGCAGTCCGAGCACGAGGCGGCGCGCGTGTCGCCCTTTTCGAGGAGCCGGCCGTGAATGCTGTTGTGAAAAGTTGTCAGGGCCTTGTCGTGACACCGGCCGCAGGTCTTTTCCTGATTGGTCGAAAAGACGGTCGAATTCGGATTGTCGGCCGGCAGATCGGTCGTCATATCGCCGTTCAGCGTGTGACAGTCCTTGCAGGTCGCGGCCGGCTTGCCGTCGGGCTGAACCTTGGCGTGAATGCTCGCCAGATGCTGGCGGTGGGCGTCGCGGTGAAACGGCTCGCCGCCGGTTTGCGGCAGCGTCTTGCCCGGCCCGTGACAGCTGGCGCAGTCCAGTTTTTCACGGCGCGACGTTTGCGGGCTCGGCGCGGGCGGCGGATTTTGGGCCTGAGTGTGATTTGAGCGGAATATGAAGAAGAGCGCCGGCAGGAGCAAAAAACTAAGGATTATTACAACTCTTAAGCTGATTTTCATTGTTTTATTCGTTAAGGGATGATTCGTCTCAACCTGAAGAATCTTCCGGTTTTAATTTTCTTAACGCAAAAAGCCGACCGCTTTTTTGGTTTCCCGCACCGTTTTAAATTTAAATCTTTTCGCGCCGATAAACTGTGATTAGAATCACAATATTCCGCCTAATATCGGCGTCGGCGGCGAAATTTCGGCGCGGGCGCGGGCCGGGGCCGGGACGGCCCGCGATCGCGGCCGGGCGAAATCGGGCGGCCCGCCGGATTTTTACTGTGAAAATTTCCGCGCCGTCGCGAAATTTCCAACAATTTTCGCGCGTCCGTCCGAGGATTAGGAGTATTTTCGGTCATAATTTCGCCGCCCGGACTGCGGCACGAGTTTTGCCATTGTTTCGGCTGAAACCTCTTCGGCCCTGGGAGGGAAATAAAAAGTCGAATTGACAAGTTTTAATAGGAGATTAAATGACTAAGAATCGAATCAAAGTTTTGTTAGCGGCAGTTTTCGCGGTTTTCGCGGTCGTCGTCATCAGCATCGGCAGCCCGGCGCAGGCCGGCGGCGTGGTTCAGGAAACCACCGCCGACGTCTATAGAGCGAAATGCCAGGCCTGTCATACGGCCAAAGCGGAAAAATTCTACGATCCGTCGAAATCGATCGAGGATCAGAAGAACATCATCCTGAACGGCAAGAAAACCGAAAAACCGCCCTCAATGCCGGCCTTCGCGACGAAGACCCCGGCGATGACGCCCGAACAGGCGCAGGCGCTGGCCGAATATATGAAATCTTTAAGAACCGCTCCGCCGGCTGAATAGGGAACCTTCCAGTTATTTGAATAGACCATAAATTTTCCCCGCCGGGACGAAAGATTCGCGCAGGGTTTCGTTGAAAAGATCGCTTTTTAACGCCCTGCGCGTCTTTTGTATCTTAACCGATCAGGGATTTTCGCGTAGTTTACCGGGCAGGTTTGGATTGATCAGAAAAGGCTCCGTAGTGAAAGGTCATTTTGACGGAGGAAAACAATGAAAACCAATCGGATAAAATTACTGGCCATCGTCGTTTTCGCGGTTTTGATGATTACCGCGATCGGTTATAAAAGCAGCAGCTTCAGCGCGGTTCTGAGTCCGGCCGACGATCCGGCGACCGTTTACAAAACGAAGTGCGCTTCGTGTCACAGCCCGAAAGCCGAAAAATATTTCGATCTGACGAAAACCGACGATCAGCTCGCCGACATCATTCTGAAAGGCAAAAAAGCCGAAAAACCGCCCAATATGCCGGAATACGCCTCGAAAGGCATCACGCCCGAACAGGCCAAAGAACTCGTCATCTATATGCGGACGCTCCGCGCGCCGGCCAGCACGAACGCCAACCCGAACGTCAGCGTCAACACGACTGCCAACACGAACGCCAACGCGAACACGTGCGTCTGTCCGAACGCGACTTCAAACGCGACTTCAAACGCGAATGCGAACGCCAACGCGAATGCGAACGCCAATGTAAACGCCAACGCCAACACCAACGCCGGCACGAATCAGATTCCGGAAGAAGAAACGGCCGGCGTTTACAAAACCAAATGCGCGGCCTGTCACACGCCGAAGGCCGAGAAATTTTTCGATCCGGCCAAGCCGGCCGCCGCTCAGATCGACGTCATCCTGAAAGGCAAAAAAACCGAAAAACCGCCCAGTATGCCCGGTTTCGAAGCCAAGGGAATGACCGCGGCGCAGGCCGCCGCGCTGGTCGAATATATGAGAAAGTTGAAAACCTAACGATGTCGGATTTAGGATGTCGGATGTCGAATGAATTATTTCAGGTTTCAAATCCGACATCCGACGTCCGACATCCCAAATCGAGTATCTGACCTCGAAATTTATGAACGAAGAAAAGGAAAACGTCGTGGCCGAAGAACCGGAAGACGGCGGTCGCGAAGAAAAAAACGAAAACGCGGGTGAAGAAAAAGGGAAGGAAGTTAAAGTCCCGAGTTTATATCACAACTACGTCAGTCTGATCGGCACGGTCATCGCCATCACCAGCCTGATCAGCATCATCTTTTTGTTTGCGCTCGAGATCACGGGCTCGTCCGATCAGCCGTATCTCGGCATCCTGATCTACATTATGCTGCCCGGCGTGATGGTGTTCGGGATTTTCGTGATCCTCGCCGGAATGTTCCTCGAACGCCGCCGCCGCCGCAAGCTGACGCCCGAACAGATCGCCGCCTATCCGATCCTCGATCTGAACGGCCCGCGCCGCCGCCGGATGTTTATGACGTTTCTGATCGGTTCGTTCATTTTTTTGATGATCAGCGCCTTCGGCAGCTATCGCGCCTTCGAGTTTACCGAGTCGGTCGAATTCTGCGGGCAGCTCTGCCACACGGTGATGAAACCGGAATTCATCGCCAACAAGGCCTCGGCCCACTCGCAGATCCGCTGCGTCGAATGTCACGTCGGCAGCGGCGGCGAGGCGTACGTGCGGGCCAAGCTCGGCGGCGTCCGGCAGCTCTACCGCGTCATCACCAACACCTACAACACGCCGATCGAAACGCCCGTCCGGAATATGCGCTCGGCCAACGAAACCTGCGCCAAATGCCACTGGACCGAGAAATTTTACGGCGATCAGCTCCGCGTTTTCAACCATTACGAATTCGACGAGAAAAGCTCGCTCAACCAGACGCGGATGATCATCAAGGTCGGCGGCGGCAACCCGCAGACCGGTCAGGCGACCGGCATCCACTGGCATATGAACCTCGGCAACGAGATCACCTTCGTCGCCGCGGACGACCGCCGGCAGGTCATTCCGTGGGTCCAGATGAAGGACGCCAACGGCAACGTGACCGAGTATTTCTCGCGCGATACGACCTTTCCGCGCGACGAGGTCGCGACGTCCGAGAAACGGAAGATGGACTGCATCGACTGTCACAGCCGCCCGACGCATATTTATCTTTCGCCGAACAAGGCCGTCGACCAGTCGCTCGACGCGAAAAAACTCGACATTTCGCTGCCGTTCGTCAAGATGCAGGCGGTCGAGGTGCTCAAGCAGCAGTACGGCACGACCGAGGAAGCGCTCGCCGCGATCGCGACCAACTTCGACGCGTTTTACAAGACGAACTACCCGGACGTCTACACCTCGAAAAAAGCCTCGATCGACGCCGGCGTGCAGGAGCTGCAGCGGATCTACACGACCTATTTCTTCCCGGAAATGAAGACCGACTGGTCGTCGCATTACAACAACATCGGCCATTACAACGCGCAGGGCTGCTTCCGCTGTCACGACGGCCAGCATTTCAGCAACGACGGCAAGGTGATCCGCAACGACTGCAACATCTGCCACACGACGCTCGATCAGACCGCGGGCGGTACGACCCTGACGCCGGCCGACGGGCAGTACAAGCATCCCGTCAACCTCGGCGACAAGAACACGTATCAATGCGCGAGCTGTCACCAGGGCGACCGTTCGTTCAAGCATCCGCTCAATCTCGGCGACATCTCGCGCTTCCAGTGTTCGGAATGCCACAAGGGCGATTATATTAAAGTCAAGTGATTTCGGATTTCGGATTTCGGATTTGCAAACAAAAAGAAAGCCGGCGCGAGGATCGTGCCGGCTTTCTTTTTCGTTTCGGACGGGTTAGACCAGTCCCTGATTTTTGACTTCTTCGGTGACGGTTTCGGCGACCGTGTTTTTGGCCTGATCGGCGATCGTTTTGACCTTGTCGATCGTTTCGCCGACTTTTTCGCCGACGCGCGCCATCAGGTTTTCGCGGGTTTCGCCGACGAGCTCGTTCTCGTACTCGGTCGCCGGAATCGCGAAGCCGACCGCCGCGCCGACGGCGAGCGCGACCGCGCCGAGCGCGAGCGGGTTTTCCTCGAGATAATACTCGTATTTCTCCTGCACCTGCCCGCCGAGCTCGCCCGCTTTTCTCCACGTGTCGTCGGCGAGCCCGCTCACGCTTTCGTAAGCCGAGCCGGCCATATTCCCGACGCTTTCGTAGGCCGAGCCGGCCATATTTCCGACGCTTTCGTAGGCCGAGCCGGCCGCGCCGGAAATCGAGTCCTTCGCCGATTTCAGCATCGACGAGCGGTTTTCACCCGTTCCGCCCGACAGTCGCGGCGCGCGCGGCTTGTGCCCGTTGCCGGGCGCCCTGCCGCGGCCCTTTTTGCTGTCGAAATATAAAAGCCCGGCCCCGAGCGCGATCAGAAACAACGGGAGCGGTCGGGCGCCGATCTGTTTGATAAAGTTCGATTTTTTCAATTCTTCGTTCATCTGCTGCATAAATTTTCCTGCCTTTTTGACGGTCGCGTCGTAAACGCTTTCCCTGGCCGTCCTGTAAATATTCGAGACCTGTTCCGCGACCTGTTCGGTGACCTGTTCGGAAATGTTTTCGAAGCTCAGCTTTTCCTGAATCGCCTCGATCGTCTCGCCCAGTTTGGCGCGCGTTTCCTCGATCTGCTCGCGGATCTGTTCGGTTTCGTCCGTCGATTCGGCGGCCGTTTCGATCAACGGCGTCGATTCGTCGGACTCGTTTTCGCGGCGGCCGGGCGCCGTCAGATTTGTTTCTTCAGCCATTGCGCGTCCTCCTTCAAAGTCTCGATCGTCTGGCGCGGCGCGGGATTCGTGTTCTTCAGACTGCTGAGCGCCGACGAGATCAGCAGCGCGCCGGCCGCGCCGACGAGCAGTCCGACGGCGAGCGCCGCCAGCCAGAGCGGAATGAAATTGCCGAGCCCGATGATGACCGCCGCCAGCACGGCCAGCAGCGCCGCATAGGCCACCGCCCCGCCGACCACCAGAAAACCGACGTTTTTGCCGGTCGTGACGGCCTTCTGCGTCAATTCGGTCCGGGCGAGCGCGATTTCCTGACGGATCAGCGTCGTCGTTTCGCCGGCCAGCTCGGAGAACAGGTCGCCGATCGATCGTTCGTCTCTCACGATTTGCTGTTGTGGCATAATGGTTCTCCTTTAATCAGACCGGATGCACTCCTTCGGTGAAATCCGAGCCGATCTCTGACCGGCGGCCGTTCCTCGCGCGCCCGCGACGGCCGCTGCCGCCGGGCGTCGAAGTCTTCAGAAAACGCGCGGCGAGCAGCCCGAGCACGAACGCTCCGCCGATGAACAGCGCCGGCTGCCGCCGCGCAAAGCCCTCGACGTCGCGTTTGATGTCGCGCAGATCGGCGTTTTCGAAATAATCCGTGATTTTCTCGATGCCTTTCGCGAGCTGTTCGCCGTACTGCGCCGTCATCTGGCCGATTTTGTTTTCATCGTCGCCGCGCAGCTCGTCGCCGACTTTGCGGAGACTGTCCGCGACGCTCGACAGGCCGCTCGTCAGATTGGTTTTCTGCTCGTCGATCAGACCGGTCGCTTTTTCCCGGACCTGACCGAGAATCTCGGTGCCCGTTTGTTTGAGCGTTTCGGTTTGATTTTCGCCGCCGGTATTGCCGGCCGGCCGGTTCGTCTGCGGCTGACTCGACGTTCCGGTCGAACCGCTTTGCGGCTGACCGGCGGTCTGCGATTGACCGGCCGACTGCGGCATCCCGCTCGCCGGCTGATTTCCGGCCGGCGCCGCGCCGCCCGGCGTTTGATTTCCCGTCGCCGGGCCGCTCTGAGGCATATTTTCCGTACTTTGTTTAGCTTCTGTTGCCATAATTTCCCCCTTGATAAAAATTATTCTCTAACCGAGTTTTTATTACATAACAACCGGCCCGATCGTTCTGTAATCCACGATACAAAAAACGGCCGGCCTCCCGGAACGACGAACAACCAGGGAATAATATTTTTCAACAGGTTTCGTCAGCCGCTCCATTTTTTCAGGAGATAAAGATCAAAAGCATCGCTCGGGAGCGAAGCATCGTGCCTGGAAAATGATCTCGTCGGCCAGCGGCCGGTGCGCCTCGCGCTCGCCGGAGTCGTCGCAGTAATCCCATAAACCGTTGTGGCAATGACGGTTGTCGGCCCAGCCCGGATGATTGACGATCGGGTAGAGACAGATGCCCTCGACCGGCGTCCCAAAATCGCGGGCGCGCCGGACCTCTTCGCAGACGTACCGAAACCAGTCGGCGCGCGGCGCGTCCTCGATCCCGGTCTCGGCGATGAAGAGCGGCCGTTCGTAGCGCCGGCGATATTCTTCGAGGATCTCGTGGAGCGGCCGGTATTCGGGATGGCCGCGCGGGATCTTGCGGCGGCTCGGAAAGCGCCACTGGTTGTGAAAATAGTAGTTGAGGCCGACGATGTCGAGATATTCGGGGCCGCCGCCGAGCTCCGGCTCGCGCACGCCGGTCAGCATATCGAATGCGTGAAACTGCGCCCGCCGGTAATCTTCGGCGTCGCGCCGCTGGCGGTCGGTCGCTTTTTTCGGGGCCGTCACGTGAATCGCCGGATCGGTCTGGATGAACCGCGCGGCCGGCCGGACTTCGCGAATCGCGTCGATCGCGGCGATCGTCGTCCGGACGAGCTGTCGTTTCAGCTCGTCGCCCCGGCCGACGGAAAACGGATGAAAGACGCCGACCTCGCCCGCCGCCCACGAAAAGAACGAGATCTCGTTGACCGGGCAGATCAAAAGCTCCGGCCCGAGCTCGCTGCCGAGAAATTCGGCCGTCGCGCGCGCGAACGCGGCGAACCGCTCGACGAAATCGGGGCTGTAAAGATCGAGATCGTCCGGGTAACCGTAATGAAAAAAGTCCCAGATCAGCTCGATGCCCGTCCGGCGGGCGGCCTCGATCTGGCTGGCGAGACTCGAAAAATCGTAGCGGAACGGCTCCGTTTCGATCAGGTGCCAGCGCACGCCGTCGCGGGCCGTCCGCATTCCGATCCGCATCATTCTTTCGTAATCGGCCGCGGCGAACCGGTCGTGCCGGGTCGCGGCGATCAGGTCGAGTCTTTTTCCGTCGCGGCGGCGATGCGTCGAGCATTCGAAACCGCCCATCAAATAACCTTTAAATAATCCGTTCATAATTCGCAAAAGCCATAAAACTCTGTGAATTCAGCGAGTTTATAAGGCTCGTGGGGCAAACTCACTATTTTAAACGGAAGCCGAAAGGCAATTATGTCATCTGGATAACATACGTCTCCGCTAATAACTCGTAAGCTTGAAATATAACCACAGGTTAATTTTTGAAGGCTCAACAGTTATCGAAAAGATAAGGGGAAATTTATATCGAATGCAGAATGAAACGAATTTGAAAACTCAGGATAATTTACACTCGGACTACCGCGACGTCATCTGTCTTTCACATCTGCGCTGGGATTTCGTCTACCAGCGCCCGCAGCATCTGCTCAGCCGTTTCGCGAAAAACGGCCGCCGGGTCTTCTTTTTCGAAGAACCGGTTTTTACCGACGAACCGACGGAACTGAAAGCCGTCGAAAAAGAGGAAAATCTGCTCGTGCTCGTCCCGCACATCGCGCACGAAGACCGTGAAAACGCGGCCGCGATTCAGCGGGAAATGCTCGAAACCGTCGTCGAAACGGAAGAGCTCGACGATTTCATCGTCTGGTTCTACACGCCGATGGCGATGGATTTCGCGGCCGACTTCGACGGCAAAGCGGTCGTTTTCGACTGTATGGACGAGCTTTCGGCCTTCAAATTCGCGCCGCCCGCACTCGTCGAAAACGAAAAAAGACTGCTCGAAAAGGCCGATCTCGTCTTCACCGGCGGGCAGAGCCTCTTCGAAGCGAAAAAAGACAAGCATAAAAACGTCCACGCGTTTCCGTCGAGCATCGACGTCGCTCATTTCGCCGCCGCCCGCGAACCGCGCGAGGAACCGGCCGATCAGCGTTCGATCCCGCATCCGAAGCTCGGTTTCTGCGGCGTCATCGACGAGCGGATGGATCTCGAACTGCTGGCCGGAATGGCCGATCTGCGGCCCGACTGGCAGTTCGTGATGATCGGCCCGGTCGTCAAGATCTCCGCGGAAGATCTGCCGCGCCGCGCGAACATCCATTATCTCGGCGGGAAAGATTACCGGGAGCTGCCGGCGTATCTTTCCGGCTGGGACATCGCGCTGATGCCGTTCGCGATCAACGAATCGACGCGGTTCATCAGCCCGACGAAGACGCCCGAATACCTGGCGGCGGGAAAACCCGTGATCTCGACGCCGATCCGCGACGTCGTCGATCCTTACGGGACGCAAGGTCTGGTCGAGATCGCCGCCACGGCCGAAGAGTTCGTCGCGGCGGCCGAACGAATCTTCGCCCGCACCGATGCGGCCGCCCGACAGGCGCGCGCGGACGAATTTCTGGCGGCGATGTCGTGGGACGAAACGTGGTCGGAGATGCACCGCCTGATCCGCGAAACGATCGGCGCGCGTGAGAAATCGCGAACGGCGCAGGCGGCCTGAATCTGAAATTTTATATATAAATGATACAAGAACAAGGGGAAACAAAGATGTTTGATTATTTGATTGTGGGAGCTGGTTTCGCCGGCAGCGTGCTGGCGGAAAGATTGGCAAACGGCTCGGGGAAAAAGGTTCTGATCTGCGACCGGCGGCCGCATATCGCCGGCAACGCCTATGATTACTACAACGACGAGGGCGTCCTGATCCATAAATACGGGCCGCATATTTTTCACACGAACTCGCGCGAGGTCTTCGATTATCTCGGCCGGTTTACCGAGTGGCGCGAATACCAGCACCGCGTGCTGGCCTGCGTCGACGGGATGCTGCTGCCGATCCCGATCAATCTCGACACGATCAACAAGCTCTACGGGCTGAACCTGACGGCGTTCGAGGTCGAGGACTTTTTCAAAAAGGTCGCCGAGCCGTGCGATCAGGTCCGGACTTCGGAGGACGTCGTCGTTTCGAAGGTCGGCCGCGAGCTGTACGAAAAGTTCTTTCGCAACTACACGCGCAAGCAGTGGGGACTCGACCCGTCAGAGCTCGACGCGAGCGTCACTTCGCGCGTCCCGACGCGGACCAACCGCGACGACCGCTATTTTACCGACACTTATCAGGCGATGCCGAAACACGGCTACACGCGGATGTTCGAGAAGATGCTCGATCACCCGAACATCAAGGTTATGCTCAACTGCGATTACCGCGAGATCGTCGACACGATTCCTTTTCGCGAGATGATCTACACCGGGCCGGTCGACGCGTTTTTCGACTACGTTTACGGGAAGCTGCCGTACCGGTCGCTCGAATTCAGACACGAAACGCACGACACCGAGCGGTTTCAGAGCGCGCCGGTCGTCAATTACCCGAACGAGCAGGCCTATACGCGGATCACGGAATTCAAGTATCTGACCGGGCAGGAACACCGGAAAACGAGCGTCGTCTACGAATACCCGCAGGCCGAAGGCGATCCGTATTACCCGATCCCGCGCAAGGAAAACGCCGAGATCTACGGGAAATACAAGACGCTCGCCGACGCGCGGCCGGACGTTCATTTCGTCGGGCGGCTGGCGACGTACAAATACTACAATATGGATCAGATCGTCGCGCAGGCGCTGACCGAATACGGCAAGATCGTCGGAATGAAGCGCCGGGAAGCGACCGTCTTCAAAGCGCCGGCCGTCGAAAAACGCCGTCTCCCGCTCACGGTCCTGCCGGCCGTCAACGGCAACGGCAAGTCGCTGCCGACGAACCTGAGTTGAAAACAGTCGGCAGTCGGCGGTTGGCGGTCGGCAGGGAAAATCTCCGACTGCCAACCATTACTGTTAAAAAGATTGACGGTTAAAGGAAAACCGGAAAATTGCTGACTGGAGCGCGGGCATCCCTGCCTGCCACGCCGCGAAAGCGGTGTCGAAACGTTTCGAATCCTCGACGCTCCTTTTAACACCAATGACTGCCGACTGCCGACCGCCGACTGCCGACCGCCGACTGATTTACTCCGCCGCCGCGCGGCGCGGCTTGAGGTCGCCGATCGCGGCCTGCGGGTTTTGAATGTAGTCTTTGATCCGCGCGACGAGCGGCGTTTCGAGCCAGCGTTTTCCCTGATTCTCGCGGTTCAGCCGGTAAAGTCCCAGCTCCAGATAAAAATTTTCCAGCGGCTCGTTCGAGAAACGATAGCGCCAGTCAATCATCGTAAAAAGCGGGAACCACGTGTAGCCGATCACCGGAACGCCGGTTTCGCGCAGGTTTTTGATCATCGAGACCGACGATTTGAGCCATTTGTGGCGGATCTCCTCGTTGCCGACGGCGCTCGTTTCGGTGATCATAATCGGCACCCGATAGCGGTTGTAGTAATCGGTGATGAGCTCGGTAAAGCCGTCGCCCTCGGGTTCGGTTTCGCGAAAGGCGAGCCGGCCGCGCTTGTCGATATAGAGCAGCTTCGTCGACCATTGCGGGTAGAAGTTCATCCCGAGGACGTCGATCTTGATCCGGTTCCGGCGCAGCTCGTCGAGATCGTCGGGCGACGCGCCGTTGCGGACGAGCCACGAAAAGAGCAGGTGATCGTGCGTCAGCCGGCCGGAAACGAGATCGTAGCAGAGATAGCCGCGGTTTTTTTCCTCGTTGGCGAGCGCCGCGAGGTCTTCGCGGACGGTGCGGGTCAGACCGGTCGCCTCGACGTGAACCATCACCGATTCGGGCTGGATCTCCTTGATCGCGTCGACCGTCCGGACGATGCCCTTGGCGAGCTGGATCATAATTCTGATATAACCCTTCTCGTCCTTCAGGTACGGCGGCCAGAGCCCGCGCATCCCGCACATCAGCGAATTGATGATCGGCTCGTTGAGCGGCGTGTACCAGCCGATCAGATCCTTGTAGCGTCTGGCGAATTCGGCGGCGTAGCGGGCGACCAGCTTCGGGTAGTCCCGGTTCGCGAACTCGCGCTTGAGCCAGAACGGGCAGCCGTAATGCATCAGGTCGATGACCGGCCGGATTTTGGCCTCTTCGACCATAAAGGGAATCACGCGGTCGGTCCACGACCAGTCGAACCGGTTCGGTTCGGGCTCGACTTTGTACCACGGCACGCCCCAGCGGAGCGCTTTCAGGCCGAGCTCGCGGGCGAGCGTCAGGTCTTCGCGCCAATGTTCGTAGTGACCCATCAGTTCGTATTCATCGAGAGGCCGATGGCCGGGACGCGCCTGCGGCACAAATGTGTTTTCGATTCCGCCGGCCCATAAAAAATCTTCCGCCGCCGGGCAGTAAATATCCGTCGCTTTCAAAGGAAACCTTCCTCACTAAATTTCAAGTATGTGTCGGGAAAATCAGGCAGGATTTTCGATAGTTCAATCCTATCCCGAACGCCCGACGTTTCTCAAACCGCGAATCGATAAAAACGATTCCGATAGGTATGACGAAGCAGGCTGGCGGAGAGATGCACTCGTTTTACAACGCCGTGACGCGGATCATATCGATCGCCGCCGAGGCGTTTTCGACGAAGAAAACGATCTTCGAGGTCTTTTC
This sequence comes from Acidobacteriota bacterium, assembly GCA_018269075.1. Lineage (GTDB taxonomy): Bacteria > Acidobacteriota > Blastocatellia > Pyrinomonadales > Pyrinomonadaceae > JAFDVJ01. Next base: position 58,249 of record JAFDVJ010000054.1, on the reverse strand, counting down.
GACGGCGTCGACCGTGCAGATCTTTTCCGTTTCCATCCGGATGTGCATTCGGCCGTCGGTCTTGACGAAACCGAACTGACGAAACGTTTTGACGGAAAAATCGACCGGCAGGATGCAGCTCGTGATCTTCGCCGGATCTTCGACCTCCATCATCCAGACGTCGTTCAGCCGGACGAGCGAGAACACGTGCGCCGGCCGCCGCTCGCCGTCGTGCAGGGAAAAGCCGAACCGGAAACGGCCGTCGAAGATCTTTACGAAAGCGACGTTGAAGACGAGCTCGTAATTTTCGAAATCCGCTTCCTTTTGAAGCGCCGCGTTTTTTCCGGCCCGGGCCGTCAGGATCAGGTTTCGATTCGCGATCTCGTAAGAACCGGTTTTCGCGGCGCGCGTCCAGCCGGCGGCGGTCAGATCGTCCGCTTCGAAGAGATTTTCAAAGCCCGGAGTCAGCGCGAAGCCGGAAAATGCGGCACGGCAGTCTTCGGAAAAAAAGGAAACGCGGCGCGGCGCGGCGGCGGTCGCGGCTTCGCGCAGAAGCCGTCCGTCGAGCCGGATTTTCAGCGACCGGTGATCGGCTTCGAGCCGCAGCAGATGAAAGGCGCGAAAATCGAAATCGCCGTCGAGAGCCGCCGTTTCCGCTCTTTCGCGCCCGTCCTCGGTCCATTCGCAGCGAACCGCCCGTTCGCCCGGTAAAAAACACAGCCGGAAGACGACGGCGTTTTCGTCTTTGAGCGCGACGCCGAAGCCGCCGTTCGTTTCGTCGAGCGCCCGAAAGCCGGTTTCGAGCAGAAAGGCGCCGGCTTCGCGGCGGCAGTCGATCTCGGCCGTCGGCCCGGAAACGAGCTCGTTGTCCGCGACCGTCCAGTCGCCCGCGATTCGTTCCCAGTTTTCGCCGGAAAAATCGTCGAAGAAATCGAGCGGCCGCGGGGCGTACGGGCGCGGCTGCGGCGTCGTGGTCGCGCCGTTGATGAAGATTCGCCCGCCGCCCGCGAATTCCAGCCGGTCGATCGCGAGCACGCGGCCCTGTTCCGTCCAGCGATGATAGACGCAGAAAAGCTCGCGGTTGTTCGGGCCGCGAATGACCGAATTATGACCGGGGCCGACGACCTTGCCGGGCAGCGTCCGGAGGATCGGCAGCGTTTTTTCGCCATCGCAGAACTGCTCCCATTCGGCCGGGCGGTCGAGATCGTCGGTCGTCGCGAAGCTCACGCCGTAAGTGACGTTCTGCCAGTTGCCGCCGCTGAACATCTCGTAGTAAACGCCCTTCCGCTTGAGAATGAACGGGCCTTCGACCGTGTGCCAGCGGACGCCGCCTTTTTCCTGGCGGGCGGCATCGTAGACCTGCCAGTCGTAGCGGGCGCGCGTGACCGGGCGCGGGCGGCCTTCGAGCGTGAAGAGATCGGTCATCCGGTCGACGACCGTGCCCGTGCCGATGTGCGAATGATCGAGAAAATCGGTCGCGTAGAAAAAATATTTGCGGCCGTCGTCGTCGACGAAAACGTGGCCGTCGATCGCGAAGTCCTCGAAGGTCAGCCGCCGCCCGGAATCGACGAAGCCGCCGTCGGGGCGTTCGGAAACGGCGACGCGCAGCTCCATCAGCGTCTCGTTGCCGGCGCTGTAGTAAAGATAGAATTTACCGTTCGAATAAACCACTTCCGGCGCCCAGTAAAACGGCGGCCCGCTGTCGAGCGGAGTCATCGCGCCGCCGATCTCCGTCCAGTCGACGAGGTTGCGCGACCGGAGCACGCCGAAGACCCTGCCGTCGGGCCCGAAATCCGTGCAGTAAGCGAAGTATTCGCCCCGGAATTTGAGGACGAAGGGATCGGGGAATGATTTTGGATAAACCGGATTGAGATACGTTTCGGAAAAAATATCCATCGGAAAAGCCGGAAATTCGCGGGCGCGGCTTACGCGGCGGCCCGAAAATTCAAACTGTCGGGGAAGATCTGGTCGAGCTTCGCGGCCATCTGGCGGAGGCTGCCGACGAGATAATCGTTGTTCCCGACCTCATTCGTCGATTTCGAAAGCACCATCAGCGGGATCGTCGTCACGTCCGAAGCCAGGCCGGCGATCCGGCTGATCAGCGGAAAATCTTCGGTCATCGACTCGACCGCCAGCAGGATCACGTCCGGCCGGTGCGAATTCGTAAAATCGGAGATCTCTTCGATCGCCTGAAAGATGTCGAAAGCCTCGCGGGCCTCGAAACGGCTCGCTTCGAACCATTGCCGGACGCCCTGCGTTTCGGATTCCGACATCCGGTTCATCAACAAAATTACCGTCGAACTGCTGGTCTGCATAATTTCTCCCCGGATCGATTCCTGCCGGCGGGCGATGAAGGCTCGCCCGCGCTGGTCGCTAACTATTGAACAACCCGCTTTCTGCAATTCGCATTCCATCGAAAAGGCCGTATTTTCGCGGGTTTTCGGGCTTTTTTCGAAAACTGACGGACTGAATCGATACAGTCCGTCGTTCGGGCCGCCGGGCGGTTGTTTGTATTCGATACAACGCCGGGCCGTTGGTTCGCCGGCGTTCGCGGCGGCGTTCGGTGCGGTCGTAAAAAACGGTAAAAAAATTCCGGCCTCGCGACGGCGGCGCGGCGGCCGGCCTAAACTCTTATTTTCGAGAGAGGTAAGCCGCCCGCGCGGAAGTGCCGGTTCATCGGCGGCCGGCGGTTTCGGGCGGTCCGTCGGCGGCCGGCGCGGGCGGTCGTGAGAGACGGGGCACAACAATTGATTGGGAACAGTGGTTTCTATAAAAGAACGAATTGAAAGCCGCTTTTTTCGGACATAAAACGGACGACGCCGGCATTGATTTTTGAACTTTCGCACTTTCGATCGCCGGTTCGGCAAAGGAGCGAATCTGATCGGATCGTTGATGTCGGAGGCCTTCGCCGAACGGGGCGAAGATCGTCGGACATCTTAATTTAATACAGGTTTGGAAAAATGATTATGCATCGGGAATACTTTCTCAGCGCCGTTAATCGCTGCCAAAGCCGGGCCGGCTCGTTTCGAGAAATCCGAAATCCGAAATCCGAAATCCGAAATCCGTATCAGACACCGGTTAGTTTTTGTTCCGGCAAGGGCTTTCCGAATAGGAGAACAAATGGGAAGGTTTATCGAACAAGGGGAGTTTCAGAACAACTATTGGGGAGGCGCCCGGAATATTCCGCCGCAGGGCGTCGGCGCGCGGGAGAAGATCAAAAAGAGCGGTTTGTTCAAGCCGGGCGTTTTCGATAAGACGGCGTTTCTGCCGGTTTCGGAGAACCGCCTGCTGGCGGCCGGCCTCAACGAGGTTCTGCTCGGGCTCGCGCCGTATATGGAAAGCGTGACCTTCAGGGGAAACGAGTATCTTTACAATCCGGGCGACCGGATCGAATACGTTTATTTTCCGGAAACGGCGGTCGTCTCCGAGTTTCAGATTCTCGAAGACGGGCGGACCGTCGAGATCGCGATGACCGGCCGCGAAGGCGTCGTCGGCTTTCTGCCGATCCTCAAGGCGTGTTCACTGTCCAACTGGACGCAGATCTTCGTGCCGGGCCGCGCTTATAAGCTGAGCTTTCAGGTCTTCGAGCAGGAGATCGCCCGCAGCCCGCGGCTCCGGGACGGTGTTTTCGACTATATCAGCCGCTATATCAAACAGGTTTCGCAAAGAGCGGTCTGCAACAGCTATCACACGATCGAGCAGCGGTTCTGCAGCTGGCTTTTGATGGTCCAGGAACGCAAGGGCGGGAGCCGGCTGCCGCTGACGCAGGAACAGATCGCCCGCGCGCTCGGCGTGCACCGTCCGAGCGTGACGCATATCGCCCAGCATCTGCGCGAGCGAAAGATCATCGACTACGTGCGCGGAAAGATCATCGTCTGCGACAGCCACCGGCTCGAAAAGACGGCCTGCGGCTGTTTCTCGGAAATCGACGCGCGGCTGCCGGCGGCGGCAAAAAGTGTCGGCAATGTAATGTAAGTGACAGATCGGAGGCCGAAAGGGATTGTGTAATGAATTTACAGTTGATGAGAAAAGCCGTTAATTTGTCGGAAGTCAATTTAATTTCTTTTTGAGTCAGCCGGCATTGGAAAGATTTTCCTGTGTTAAACTTCAAGAATGAAACTCTGGTGACAGAGAACGCCGCGTTGCGCAACGCGGCGTTTTTCTTTTGCCGTAACGGCGCACCGTTCGAAATCTTTCGTCGACCCACGTCCGAGTCGTTAGTATCGACCCATCTTTGAGAATTTATTTTTCGCGGCTCGGCCGCCCGATGTGCGGACGGGTTCCGCCCTTCCGGCGCGCAGTTCATAATTTTCGGCGAAAGGCTGTGCCTTGAGCCGCGCCGCGCGAGGCCGAGCCTCGCTCGTTTAGTAAGAAGCCGTCCCGGCGAGGCGGAGCCGTCGCCGCACATCGGGCGGCCGAGCCGCAGAAAACCAAGCCTTTTAATGTTTGTGTAAACTAATATAATATCCGAGGCCGGGGCGGATGCGTGTGGTGACGGGGCGGATGCGTGTGGTGACGGGGCGGATGCGTGTGGTGACGGGGCGGATTCAAATGGTAACGGGGCGGGTGTCTGTGGTAACGGGGCGGATGCCTTTGGTAACGGGGCGGATGCGTGTGTCGGGAAGACGGTCCGGCGAACGGCGAGCGTGTGAGGACTGTAAAAGTAATTGTGCGATCGAAGGGAAAAAGCGGCGATAGCCGACGCTACTGACTTTGAGCGCGGCTGTCGCCGCTTTTTCGGGTTTCGTCGATCAGGGATTACACAATTTGTTTGACAGTCTTAAAGAGAAAAGCGCCGGACGAATCCGGCGCTTTTCTTCGCTTTATAAAAAGCCCCAATATTTAGTTAACGGTCACCTCCTCCGAAATAGAATCTTAAAGACGTGTAGGGAAGATTGGCGTGATAGTCCTGGCCGTAACCGGTTACTGACAGCGGCTGCACGGTTTCGTGATAGCCGATGTATTGATAACCGAGATTCCATTCGATGTTCCGCGTGATCCGGAATGCCAGACGTCCTTCACCAGTCATAAGCTTGAACGGATAGGAACTGATCAGGATCGGCAGCGCCGCTGTCAGATTGCCCTGACCGTTGTCTTTATTGTAGTTGTAGGACGCGTAGAACAGAATCCGTTTCGACGGCTGGGCCGAGAAATTGAAGAACGCGTAGTTGTCGCGCATATAGAACCGGCTGATGCCGCGCACCAGAGTACCCGTATTGATGACGATGTCGGTTTCGCTCGTCGAGCGGGTATAGGTGTAACCGCCGCTGAAAGAGAAGCGCGGCTCGGGCGTCCAGTCGATATATGCCGAAAACGTGCGGGTCTTCGTGTTGGCGATGAAATCACCGGTCGGATAGTTCGCCGGCGGGTTGGGAACCGTGCTCGACGGGTTGTTGTTGTCCTTGGTGATTCCGGAAATGTTGAAGGAGAAGCGATTCAAGGTCCAACGGCTGCGGATGCGGAAGTTGGTGACCTTGTAGTTTTCGAGACGGCTGAAGGCGTTGTCGGCCGTGCCGTGTTCGACGTCGCCGAAGACGACCCAGTATTTCGTCGGCTTGATCTTGAATCCGCCGATGAACGTATTGGTTTTATTGGTTTCCTCTTCGGTGATGATCGTCCGGGTCAGGTTGGTCGCCGGCGGCAGCGGCTGGTTGAAGCCGTCCGCGACGGTGTGTCTGTTTCCGTACCGGTAGCCGAGGTTGAAGGCGAATTTGTTGTTGACCTGAACGTCGAATCCCAGCGTGTTCGTGTAGCGGCGGAAGCCGGTCACACGGTCATACCAGTTGTTCGTCAGCGTGGTCGGACGCGCCACGCCGGCCGAAGTGCGCGAGAACACCGCTTCGGTGTAGTTGGTGACGCCGCTGATGTTGAACTGGTCGAACGAGAACGAATCGGAGATCCGGAACTTGTCGTTGATCATATAGGTCAATCCGAGGTCGGCGCGGGTTTGCGGGCGCTTCGAATTGCCGCTGATCGTGTAGTTGTCGAGATCGACGAAGTTGTTCGAGTTGTCGCGGCCGGTGATGACTTCGTTGTAGCCGAAGGTCCGGGTCGTCGACGAGTAGATCACGCGGGCCGTGAAGTCGAGCTTTTTGGCGAAGGTCCGGTGAGCGCTGAACAGACCGTAGTTGGTCAGGCCCTTGATCGGATATTCGCGAAGCAGGCTCGTGATGAGACCGTTGTTGGTCGTGTTGAAGCCCGGATTGAAGCCCGATGTGTAGAAGGTATTGTCGCGGAAACGGCGGACGCCGTAGGCCACCGACAGGTCGAAGCCGAGCAGCTTGCCGTCGACGCCGGCGCGCAGGTCGTAGGCGCTGCCCTTGACGTGCGAGTCGATGATGTACTGGTCGCTGTACGGCCGGGTCAGGTAGGTGCCGACGCCGGAAGTGGTATTGAACGAGCCGCCGATCCGGACGGTCAGTTTTTCGGCCATCGGGTAGAGCGTCAGGTCGAAATCGCCGAGGTTCTGCTTCGTGTTGAAGTTGCGGCCGCCGCGCTCGCTGTTGTTGAGGTAGTTGAAATAGGTGATCCGCCGGACTTTCGAATCGAATTTGTAAAGACCGGCCTTATCGACCATCACGCGGGTGAAGCCCGACGGGTCGGCGTTCCAGCCGGTCGAAGTGATAAGGAACGAATCGACGAATTTCGATTTCTTTTCCTTATTTTCGAGCAGCAGGCTGGAGTCGAACATCCGGAATCCCGGATGATAGTTGAAGTCGCTGCGGAACTTGTTGACGTTGCCGTTGATGCTCGCGCCGCGGACGCCTAATTCGAAGCTCGAAGTGACGTCGTAGCCCATAAAGGTCACCGGCTCGCCCGAAGGCGTCGGCGACGGGGCGGGCGACTGCGCATTGACGGCGATTAAACTTGCGACCGCAGTCAATAAGAGGAACAGGACATAATTCTTTATCCGGCTTTTTCCTCTGTCGTTAATTCTGTAAGCCATTTTTTTATCCTCCTCTTATTTTTATCTGAAGAACACGTTGCTCGTGTTCGAACCGTGAATCGCGACGTGGCAGGTCGTACAGTTCTGTCCGGTGGCCGTCGCCTGGGAGTGCGGTCCGCCGGTCGGGCCTTCCGCCGCCTGGTCCGTGATGCCGCTGTGGCATTCGAGACAGAGCTGTCTGATCTGCGGCCGTTTGAGCATCTTCGGATTGGCCGAGCCGTGCGGCGTATGGCACGCCGTGCAGCCTTCGGTCTTGACCGGGCCGTGTTCGAAAACGAACGGGCCCTGTTTGTCAAGGTGGCATTTGACGCAGGCCGCGTCGTTGCCGACCGAAAGATTGACCTGTTTCTGTTCGAAACCGCCGTGGGCGTTGTGGCAGTCGCTGCACTTCATCGCGCCTTCGAGCACCTTGTGGTGATTCGGCTTGACGAACTGCGCCTTGGTTTCCGTGTGGCAGCTGATGCAGAGCTGCGGTTCGCTCTTCTTGAGCATCGCGAAGTTCGCATTGCTCGGCGTTTCGACGGTCGTTTCGCCGGGCGTCACGATCGATTCGGCCTTGAACGAAGCATACTCCGGTCCGTGCGCCGTGTGGCAGTCGGCGCAGCCGACGTCGTTGCGCCAGTGGTCGCCGCGCCGGAAATTGTTATGACTTTCTTTGCCTGCGTGACAGGCAAGGCAAGTCTCCGATACTTCTTTTGAATTTTTGTTTTTAAATGAAATGATTTTAGTCTTGTCGCCGCCGCCTTCGACGTGTTCCTTGCCCGGACCGTGACAGGATTCACAGCCCTGGACCTTGTCTTTCCAGCCGTCGAGCTGCGAAAGTTTCGAGTGCTTCGTCGCCGAAAAACTCTTGAACGGGCCTTCGTGGCAGTTGCTGCAGGTTTCGCTTCCGACGTAGCCGTCCTTGTTGTCCGGCAGTAAAGTCAATGCTTCCACACTGTTACCGTCTTTCGTGCCGAATATTTTGGAGTACGTTCCCGAAGCCAACCAGATCAATAAAAATAGTGATAATGCGCCAAGCAAAACTACTTTTATATTTTTTGTTGAAGCCATAATTATTGCCTCCCTTGTGTCTTTGGATTGTGTCGCTGAATTGGTTAAATTTAAGACACTTCTATAGCTGTCTAAATTTTAGATTTTCTGTCGATCAAAGGTCTGTGAGCAGTGTCACCGGAATTTGTGACTTTCATCACAAAACAGGATGGTCGAGCGGTGCTCAGGAACGGGTGCGGGCGAAGAGACGAAAGATTTTGTGGATGTTCGTGCCGAGCAGTCGCAGGAGCCGGAAACAGACCTCCGGCTCGCTCTGGAGAAAAGCCGCGAAATCTTCACCCGCGATCGATTCGAAGGTGCACGGCGTAACTGTTTTGAGGGTCGTTTCATAAGGCAGATTCGTGATCGCTTCGGTGAGGCCCAGAATTTCGGAGCGCTCGACCGGCCGCACGAGGTTTTTTCCCGGATCGGCGAATTCGGTGATCGTTTGCGCTTCGCCTTCGATCAACAGATAAATCGAGGACGGCAGCTCGCCTTTGGCGAAAACGATCTCTTCCGGGCCGCAGCGACGGGTTCGCGTGACGGCCGCCAGCGATTGGCGGGTTTCGTCCGCGAGATCGCGAAACAGGCGGTCGGCGAGAATCGCGTCGCCAAAAAAAAGTTCGGTGATGGACTGTTCGATGAGCATAGCCGCTGCCTTATCAATCTTGTAAGGCAATTTAATATTCTCATCTTTCAGCCATCGAAATTAGGACTTTCGTCACAGGAAAAAGTGACAAACGTCACAATCCTTCAGGGCCGGCGATTCAGGAAAAGTCTGGAGTCCTGAGTCCCGAGTCCCGAGTCAAGTCCCGGTTGTAAAATTGTCAAGGCGTTCGGGGAAAATCGCGAACGTTCAAAAAGGAGAAAAACGACTCAAGACTCAAGACTCAAGACTCAAGACTCAAGTCTCCGGTCCGCGTCAGCCGACGATCATTTCCAGTCTCTTCCGGTCGTGAATGATCAGGTCGGAACCTTTCAGCGTGATCAGGTTGCGTTCGCGGAAATTCTTCAGCAGCCGCGAAACCGTTTCCCGCGAAGTGCCGATCATTTCGGCGATTTCCTCGTGGGTATAGGGAATCTTCAGCCGGACGGCACCGTTGCCGTGACCGTTGCCGTGACCGTTGCCGTAACCGTTGCCGTTGCCGTGACCGTTGCCGTTGCCGTGAACGGGCGCGCACCAGGTCAGGAAAAGCTTGGCCAGCTTGTCGGCGACCGAGCTCGACAACCCGAGCGAGCAGATCTGCGAATGCGCCTTCTGGTAATTCAGGCTGAGCTGTTTGACCGCGCTCAGACAGGCGTCCGGGTTGTGCCGCAGGAATTTCAGAAAGTCGTCCTTGCGGACGAAATTGACCTGACAGGGCTCTAAAACTTCGGCCGTCGCTTCGTAGTTCGAATCGGAGACGACCGCGCTCAGACCGAGCACCTCGCCGGGTTCGGCGATCTGTAGGATAATGATCTTTCCTTCCCGTGAACACGTTGAGAGCTTGACCCGTCCCTGACACAAAATATAAACGCCGTTGGAATCCTGGCCTTCGATGAAGAGCACCGAGCCGCGCGGATAAATATTCGATATTTTCAGCGCTTCGAGATTCCGGAGCGTCGTTTCCTGCAAACCGCAGAAAAAGCCTCCCGCGTGCATTTCGCAATCAATACATTTGGGTTGAATTTTTAAGTTATTGAGAGTTCTCATAGCCTTCTCATCAACCGGAAAAAGTTGCTGCCTCCTCTAAAACCATCTGCGCCACCCGCGGGACGACCGGAGCGAGCTCCGGCGAAAGTTCGAATTTCATGTCCTGCAGCGGCGGGATCGAAACCGCGAAGAGCGTCACATCCGGTTCGTCGCCCAATAAATAAAAAGTATCGAGCAAATCCTTCAGACCGATGTCGTGCGCCGTGAGGGTGCGCGGGTAATCGGTCGAAAAACGCGGGCGAAGACGACGCACGGTGCCTGTTTCGGCGCCGTCGATCGTCGCGTCGATCAGGATGACGCGGTCGGCGTTCTGCATCGGTTCGAGCAGGAGAAAACTGCCCGTTCCGCCGTCCAGACACTCGACGTTGGCGGGCAGCGACTCTTTCTCCAGAGCGCGAACGACCTCGACGCCGACACCCTCGTCACCCATTAAAATATTGCCGATTCCGAGAATCAGCACGTTTCGGTTTTTATCTCTTGATGTTGTCATCACGTTCGAATTTCCAGCCGCCGATGATCGACGAGGTCGTTCCCCGACCCTCGAAGTAATCGTGGTAGAAAACCAGGTATAAATGTATGACCGTAAACACGATAAAGAACCACATAAACAAGTGGTGCCACTGCCGGACCCACGCGTCGCCGCCGAGCAGCGGGACGATCCACGTGAAGAGCCGCGGCAGAAAGGCATCGCTCATACTCGAATAAAGCGCAAAGCCGGTGATCGTCTGAAGCAGAAAGATGTGGAACAGGACGAAGTAGGAAAAGCCCGCGAGATTGTTGTGGCCGATGATCTTGCGGCCGTAAACGCGGGCCTGCAGGACGTCCACCAGGACGGTGTCCCAGAGCTCTTTCCACTGATCCCAGCGGTACAGGATGAACCGGTCCCACTTGGCGTATCTGTTTCCGACGAATCCCCAGTAAATGCGGAAAATGAAATTGAAAACGAAGACGTACGCGACGGCGAAATGAGTAAACCGCACCCAGCCGAACCAGTACTGCTGGTAGGCTTCGTTCGCCGCGAAGATCTTCTGCGGGTTGCCGATCAGGTAGCCGGAGATGCACAAAAGCAGGATGCAGAGCGCATTGATCCAGTGATAGAGCCTGACGGGCAGTTCCCAGACGTAAATTCGGCGATATGGAATTGTTTGTGGATTAGCAGCCATAAAACACCTCCTAACTCACCGTGATCCGGCGGATATGATTTCCGTCGGGATCGTAAAGATGAACCGCGCAGGCGAGACACGGGTCGAAGGAATGGATCGTCCGGATGATTTCGAGCGGTTCCTCTTCCTTCGCGACCGGCGTGCCGATCAGCGATTCCTCATAAGCCGAGCGCTTGCCGGCCGGGTCGCGCGGGCTCGCGTTCCAGGTCGACGGGACGACGAGCTGGTAATTGTCGATCTTGCGGTCCTTGATCCGGATCCAGTGGGCGAGCGCGCCGCGCGGGGCTTCGGTCAGACCGACGCCTTCGCATTCGGCGGGCCAGCTCGTCGGCTCCCACTTGTCGCGCGTGAACGTGTTCGTGTCGCCCGCCTTCAGATTGCCGATCAGCTCGTCGTAAAACTCCTTGAGCCAGCGGGCGGCGAGCTTCGTTTCGAGCCCGCGCGCGGCCGTCCTTCCCAAAGTCGAGAAGAGCGCGGTGACCGGCACGTCGAGTTTCTTGAGCGCCTCGTCGACGACTTCCTTGACTTCCTGGCTGCCCTTCGCATAGGAGACGAGCATCCGCGCGAGCGGGCCGACCTCCATCGGGTTTTCCTTCCAGCGCGGCGTCTTGAGCCACGAGTATTTGCCGTCGGTGTTGAGATTTTCGAACGGCGGCTGCGGGCCGGTGAAGTTGAATTCGGTCTCGCCCTTCCACGGGTGGAGACCCGCCGTGTCGCCCGCTTCGTACTTGTACCAGCTGTGCGCGACGTATTCCTTGATCTCGTTCTCGTCCGCGCCGTTGACCTCGTAGACCTTCGAGAGGTCGCGGTTGAGGATCGCGCCGCGCTGAAGCTTGAAGCCGTCGGGAAAGCCGTAGCCCTTCGTCGGCAGGTCGCCGTAGGCGAGATAGTTCGGCAGGCCGCCGCCGATCGCCGCCCAGTCCTTGTAGAAGCCGGCGATCGCCAGCAGGTCGGGCAGGTAGACCTGCTCGACGAAATTCATCGCGTCCTTGATGATCTTGCCGACGAGGTTCAGCTTCTCGGTGTTGATGGCGTTGACCTCTTCGAGATTGAACGAGCAGGGCACGCCGCCGACGAGATAGTTCGGGTGCGGGTTCTTGCCGCCGAAGATCGCGTGGATCTTGACGATTTCCTTCTGCCATTCGAGCGCTTCGAGATAATGCGCGACGGCCAGCAGATTGACTTCCTTCGGGAGCTTGAAGGCCGAATGTCCCCAGTAGCCGTTGGCGAAGATGCCGAGCTGGCCGCTGTCGACGAAGGACTTCAGCCGTTTCTGGAGATCGCTGAAATAGCCGACCGACGTCTTCGAGTAGTTCGAGAGGCTCTTCGCGAGATCGGAAGTGGCCTGCGGGTCGGCCGAGAGCGCCGAGACGACGTCGACCCAGTCGAGCGCGTGCAGGTGGTAGAAATGAACGACGTGGTCGTGCACGTACTGCGCGCAGAACATAATGTTGCGGACGAGCTCGGCGTTTTTCGGAACGCTGATCTTGATCGCGTCCTCGACCGCGCGGACGCTCGCCAGCGCGTGAACCGTCGTGCAGACGCCGCAGACGCGTTCGGTAAAGGCCCACGCGTCGCGCGGGTCGCGGCCGCGGAGGATTTTTTCGATCCCGCGGACCATCGTGCCCGAGCTGAAAGCGTCGGTGATCTTGCCGCCTTCGACGACGGCTTCGATGCGCAGGTGTCCTTCGATTCGGGTAATCGGATCAACAACAATTCTGGCCATTATTCGTCACCTCCTTTCGTTTCTTCGGGTTTCGCCGCTTCTGCCGCTTCGACGTCCGCGCCGCCTTCGCCCTTGAACGGGTGAACGGTCACCGATTCCTCCATATTTTCGCGGATCAGCTTTTGTTTGCGGATGTTCGACGTGATCGCGTGCAGCGCGATGCCGCCGACCGTCGCGACCGTCGCGACCGTGCCGACCTTGTCGGCCGTCGATTCGATGCCGAAGCCCGGGAACGCGCCGAGGTGCTGGTAGAACGGGCCGTTGTCCCAGAAACCGGCCTCGCTGCAGCCGATGCAGCCGTGTCCGGACTGGATCGGATAGCTCAGGTTGCCGTTCCATTTGGTGACCGCGCAGGCGTTGTAGGTGACCGGCCCGCGGCAGCCCATCTTGTAGAGACAGTAGCCTTTGCGCGCCGCGTCGTCGTCCCACGATTCGACGAACAGACCGGCGTCGTAGTACGGCCGGCGGTAGCACGTGTCGTGGACGCGCCGCGAGTAGAATTCCTTCGGCCGGCCCTGCGAGTCGAGCTCGGGGATCTTGCCGAAGAGGAGGACGTGCGTGACGATCGCCGTCATCACTTCGGCGATCGGCGGGCAGCCGGGCACGTTGATGACGGGTTTGCCGATGATCTTGTGGATCGGCGTCGCCTGCGTCGGGTTCGGTTTGGCCGACTGCACGCAGCCGTGCGACGCGCAGCTGCCCCACGCGACGACCGCCGCCGCGCCCGCGGCCGCATCCTTCAGGATCTGTTCGGCCGATTTGCCGCCGATCATACAAAAGCCGGGATTGCCGAGCGGCACCGAGCCCTCGACGAGCAGGATGTATTTGCCCTGGTTGTTCTTGATCGTGTCGTCGCGGCTTTTTTCGGCCTGGTGACCGGCCGGCGCCATCAGCGTCTCGGTGTAGTCGAGCGACAGCGTGTCGAAGATGATGTCGGCGACGATCGGGTGCGTCGAGCGGATGAACGATTCCGAACAGCACGTGCATTCCTGGAAATGCAGCCAGACGACCGGCGGCCGCGGCTTCGTTTCAAAGGCCTTGACGACCTGCCCGAGGCTCGTCGTCGAGAGCCCGGCCGCGGCCGCCGCCACGCCACAAAAATACAGAAAATCGCGGCGCGAATATCCCTTGGCCTGCATCGACTGTTCGATGGAAGGGATTTTTTTCTTCATATTTTATCCTCCTAAAGCGTTAAGAAAGCTCTGCCACGAACGGAATTTCCGGAACTTCCCACCCTTTTGTCTGAACGTTATGCAGCCTTGATTTCCTTTCGTCTGACGCCTTCCTGAATGTTGAATATTATCTGTGGCGCGAATAATAAAAACTTCCACAGTTCCCATCGATTTTGAGAACTTTGCCGGAACAAATCGCAAACCTTGTTCCACGGTGAAATTCGCTCTAAATAAACAAAATAAGCGCGAAACCGATAAGTTTAAGTTTTCGCTTCATAAACCACTGCGAAATAGTTCGCAGGGAGCGGATTTTATCGGGAAATAGTTCGCAGTAAAAAGGGCGGCGCAAAGCATTGAAAAGACGCATTCTGCGGCACGGGGTTTGAGTGAATAAAGATGGATCGCCCGCGTTTCGGAACCGCCCCGGCAGACGGGGAAAAAAACGCGGCAGGCTATGAGTAAAAAAGTCGTCATCGTTGAGGGCCATCCCGACGCCGGCCGCCGGCATTATCTGCACGCGCTGGCCGACGCTTACGCCGCCGGCGCGGCCGCCGCCGGCCATCGAGTCCGGCGGATCGACGTCGCCGGACTTGATTTCGAACTGCTTCGAAGCAAAGAGGAATACGAAGACGGCGCGCCCGCCGAAGCGATCCGCGAGGCGCAGACGGCGATCGACCGGGCCGATCACGCGGCGATTTTTTATCCGCTCTGGCTGGGCGAGATGCCGGCGCTGCTGAAGGGCTTTCTGGAACAGCTGCTGCGGCCGGAATTCGTGCTCGGGCCGGAACGCGACGGGTTCGCGCCGACGGGCCGCTTCGGCGCCAAAACCGCGCATCTCGTCGTCACGATGGGAATGTCGGCGGGCGGTTATCGACGGGTTTTCGGCGGGCACAGCCTGAAGAGCTTTAAATGCTGTCTACTCAATCTTTGCGGGTTTTCCGCGGTGACCCATCAGGTGATCGGCGGGGTCGGCGGTCTCGGTCCCGCGAAACGCGCGAAATGGATCGAAAAAATTCGTGATGCGGGTTGCCGGATCACGTAAAAACGAGGTGTTTTATGAACCTTAATTCATTGAAAACGATAGCCGGCTGGAGTGCCGTCGGGCTCGGCGCGGCAGCCGCCTACATCTACGGGGTGCGCCCGTGGCACCTGCGCTGGGGCGCGACCGACGAAGAGGTCAGGGCGCATCTCCCGGGCGACGAGATCAAGCCCTCGGCCGGCATTCAGGTGACGCACGCCGTCACGATCGACGCGCCGGCGAACGTCGTCTGGAAATGGCTCGTCCAGATCGGCCAGGACCGCGGCGGCTTTTACAGCTACGACTGGATCGAGAATCTCTTCGGCCTGCGCGTCCACAACGCCTACGGAGTGCATTCCGAATGGCAGCGGCTCGCGGTCGGCGACTTCGTGCGGGCGGCGCACCCGGACTGGCTCGGCGGAAAATACCGCGACCGGACCGGCTGGTACGTCGTCGAGCTCGAACCGGACTACAAGCTTGTGCTCCGCGACGAGATCGAGCAGGGCAGCTGGGCGTTCGTTCTCCGGCATCTCGACGAGACGCGGACGCGGCTCGTCATCCGCGCCCGCGGCGACCGGCCCGCGAACCTGCTCGACAAGGCGTTTCACTACGGCTTTTTCGAGCCGGCGCATTTTATTATGGAGCGCAAAATGCTGCTCACGATCAAACGGCGGGCCGAGGAATTTTCGGTCGGACACACGGAGGAAGCGGAGCTCGATCTGACGGCGGAAAAGATCGCGGTGTAAGTCGAATTTCGAAAAATATCGGCATCCGGACGATTGGCGGGAAAAAAAACTAGCCAACGGGCGATTATTTGTTTTAAAATTAGAAAATCGAAACGAATAATACTTTATCCAATTGACTGATTTGTATTCCCCAAGAAATATAATAGAAGTATGCAAGAATTTTCAGACCAGATGCCCAAGGACATTGCGCGTTTTCCGATGGTTCCGATTCGCGATGTCGTGATTTTCCCCTATACCAAAGTCGCGTTCAAGATCGGCCGGCCGAGCTCGGTCCGCGCGCTCGAACAATCGATGATCGGCGAGCGCAACATCTTTCTCGCGACGCAGCACGACGCGACGATCGACGAGCCGAACGCCGAGCAGATCTACACGGTCGGCACGCTCGGCCGCATTCTGCAGGCGCAGAAGCAGGAAAACGGCCAGATCAAGGTCGTCGTCGAGGGCCGCGAGCGCGGCGTCGCCGTCCGGGTCGAACAGGACGAGGACGGAATGTTTTTCGCCCACGTCCGGAAGGTCCAGTCGGTCGACGAATCGGGCTATCGCACCGACGGCCTGCTGCAAACCATCCATAATCTGGTCGAACAGTTCCTGCGCGTCTCGCCCGACGCCTATTCGGACGCGCTTCACGCTTCTTTGCGCGGCATTTCCGCCGCCCAGATCGCCGACGCGATGAGCTCGCACCTCAGGATCGCGGTCGACGAGAAACAAAAGCTTCTGGAAACCTTTTCCGTGCAGGAGCGCCTCCAGCGGCTGATCGAGATTCTCGAACACGAGATCGAGAAGAAACAGCTCGACCGCAACATCCACGCGCGCACCAAAAAGCAGATGGACAAGCACCAGCGCGAGTATTACCTGAACGAGCAGATCAAGGCGATTCACAAGGAACTCGGCCGCAAGGACGACAAGGCCGAGCTCGACGAGCTGAAAAAGAAGATCGAGGAATCGGGAATGTCTGCCGAAGCGCGCGACAAGGCGATGCAGGAATTCGCGCGGCTCGAAGCGATGCCGCCGATGTCGGCCGAATCGACCGTCTCGCGGACCTACCTCGACTGGCTCATCAACGTCCCGTGGCAGCAGCGTTCCGACGAGATCAACGATCTTTCGGAAGCCGAGCGCGTTTTGAACGAGGACCATTACGGGCTTGAAAAGATCAAGGAAAGAATTCTCGAATATCTGGCCGTCCGCCAGCTCGTCAAAAATCCGAAGGGCACGATCCTCTGCTTCGTCGGCGCGCCCGGCGTCGGAAAAACTAGTCTGGGCAAATCGATCGCCAAGGCGACCGGTCGCAAATTCGTCCGGCTCGCTTTGGGCGGCGTTCACGACGAGGCCGAGATTCGCGGTCACCGCCGGACCTACATCGGCGCGCTGCCGGGCCAGATCGTCCAGCTGATGAAGCGCGCCGGCACGGTCAACCCGGTGATTTTATTGGACGAAGTCGATAAACTCGGCCGCGATTTCCGCGGCGATCCGTCGGCCGCGCTTCTCGAAGTGCTCGATCCGGAACAGAACCACACGTTCCGCGATCACTATCTCGACGTCGATTACGATCTTTCGCAGGTCTTCTTCATCGCGACCGCCAACGTCCTGCACACGATTCCCGCGCCCCTCCAGGACCGGCTCGAAATCCTGACGCTGTCGGGCTACACCGAGCGCGAAAAGACGGAGATCGCGAAGCGGCATCTGTTCGCGAAACAGGCCGAAGGCAACGGCCTCGACGGCGAGATGGTCAAGTTCACGGACGACGGCATTCTCGAAGTCATCCGCCACTACACGCGCGAGGCGGGCGTCCGCAATCTCGAACGCGAAATCTCGTCGTGCCTGCGGAAGATCGCCAGGAAATTCGTCGTCGCCGACGCGAAGGAAGATTTCCGGGCCGTCATCGACGCCGAAAAAGTGCGCGGGCTGTTGGGCACGATCCGCTTCCGCAAGCAGGACATCGCCCGCAAATCCGAGATCGGGCTGGTCAACGGACTCGCCTGGACCGAAGTCGGCGGCGACGTGCTGCAGGTCGAAGCGACGCTCGTCAAGGGCAAGGGCAACGTCACGCTGACGGGCAAACTCGGCGAGGTGATGCAGGAATCGGCCCGCGCCGCGCTGACCTGCGTCCGGACGCGCGCCGCGAAGCTCAATATCCCGGAAGACACGTTTCAGGAAAAGGATCTCCACATTCACGTGCCCGAGGGCGCGATCCCGAAGGACGGCCCGTCGGCCGGCATCACGCTCGCGACCGCGATGGTCTCGGTTTTGACCGGCAAGACCGCGCGGCACGACGTCGCGATGACCGGCGAGATCACGCTCCGCGGCAAGGTCCTGCCGATCGGCGGCGTCAAGGAAAAGCTCCTCGCCGCGCACCGTTTCGGGCTCAAGACGATCATTATGCCGAAGGACAACGAAAAGGATCTGGCCGACATTCCCGAAGAGATCCGCGAAGACCTCCGGATTCACACGGTCGACACGATCGACGAGGTCCTGCATTTCGCGCTCGAACCGGACAAGTCCGACGAGATCCTCGAAACGCCGCATCTCTGGAAGCCCGACAAACCGGCGGCCGACGTTTCGACGGTGATCGAGTAAGACCGCAAAATCGGAAAACGAAACCAAACGCCCGAGCCGGCCGGTTCGGGCGTTTGTCCGTTCGGCCGGCCCGCGCGCGTTTTCGGAGCCGGCCGAAGTGCGAGATTTCGCCGTTTCGACTGCGAAAGTTTTCGCAGTTTCGGAGACCCGGCGCGGGCGGCGCAAACCCTATGAATATTGACTTTAGTAAATAATAAAACGGCTTTCGAAGATTTTTCCGCCTCTCTCGCCGGCCGCGACCGACTGGAATGGAATTTGATTCTCACTATCGAGGACGCACCCTCTCTTTGAAAGAAGTACCGGTAAATGATTTCGGATTTCGGATTTCGGATTTCGGATTGCGGCCCTGAAATTTCAGGTTTGAAACGGCAAATCCGCAATCCGCAATCGGCAGTCCGCAATCGGCAATCGGAGGATTTATGAAAGTATTAATCGTTTATGACGGATCGCAGGCGGCCGAGTCGGAGCTGCAGGACCTACAGAAAGCAGGTCTGTCCGATTGTGCGGACGTGCTGGCGTTAGCGGTCGTCGAAACGTGGAGTTCGCTCGAAAAGGCTCGCGAGATCGAAAAACTCGCCGTTCAGACCAAAGAATATCTTCGCCAGGAATTTCCTCTCTGGCGAATTCGCGCCGAAACCGTCTACGGTTCGCCGGCGCGCGAAGTCCTGATCAAAGCCGAAAGCTTTCGGCCCGACCTGATCGTGATCGGCGAGCCGTGCCACGAAAAGACGGAAAAACACACCCTTTTGGGGAAAATCTCGCAGAAGGTGCTCGGCGAGCTGCCGTGTTCGGTGCGGATCGCCCGCTGCCAGCGCGGAAAAAAAGTGCGGCCCGCACGGATCGTCGTCGGCTTCGACGGCTCGATCGGCGCGCAGACGGCGATCGACGCGGTCGCTTCGCGCAGCTGGCGCAAGGACAGCGAGGTCCGGCTGGTCGTCGTCAACGACGCGAATATGGCGAGCTCGGTCGGGCATTTTCCGGCCCCGACCGGCAGTCTGCCCGGCGAGGCCAAGCTGCTCGAACAATTGATGGAAAAGACGGCCGAAGCGCCGATCAGAAAGTTAAAGGCCGCCGGTCTCTCGGCGACGCTCTGGATGGCGACCGGCGATCCGAAGGACGTCCTGCTCGAACAGGCCGAAAAATGGCACGCCGATTCGATCTTCGTCGGCCCGAACCGGATCGGCCGCTCGTTCGACCGCTTTATGCTCGGCACCATTTCGTCGGCCGTCGCGGCCCGCGCCAGCTGCTCGGTCGAGGTCGCCCGCGACCGGCACCGGATCTAGTTTCGACATCGACCAAAGTCTGTCCCCGACAGACTCCCCGAATTTACCCCGAATTTTTTCAACCCGAACCCGTTTAAGAATTTATCGATTCGCTGCGCGATCAAAAGAGCAGTCGTTCGATCGCGTCCGCGTTCGGCCGCGTCGACCGCAAAACGATCGCGCGTTTCGATCCCGGCATTTCGAATTCCAACGATCGGCCCGCAAAGCTTCCCGTCACCGTTCGCCGTCGATTTTACTCGACGGCTTTTGTATGCCCGGTTACAGAAGACCGGGCGGATTCACGGTTAAAATCGAAAAATCGGTGAAATTTCGAAAGCGGGCAATTGACGGCGGGAAGTGTTTTGAACGGGAATCGGATCTCGCGAAAACATCCTTCTGAACGTCGCGGGTGACGGCTGTCCGCGGTTTCAAAAACAAGACAAGGAGGGGGAAAATGGCGGAAGAAGTTCCATACGGGCGGAAGACGCAGAAAGCACCGGCGGTCAGCGAAGTGCATATCGTCTGGCTGACGGCGGGCTTGAGTTGCGACGGCGATTCGGTTTCGGTGACGGCGGCGATGCAGCCGAGCATCGAGGACATTGTTCTGGGCGCGATTCCCGGGCTCCCGAAAGTGCATCTCCATAATCCGGTGCTCGCCTACGAGGTCGGCGACGAATTCCTGAATTATTTCTATCAGGCCGAGCAGGGAATGCTCGACCCGTTTGTGCTTGTCGTCGAGGGCTCGATCCCGAACGAAAAGATCAAGTCGGAAGGTTACTGGGCGGCGCAGGGAACCGACGCGATGACCGGTCAGCCGATCACGACCTGCGAATGGATCGACCGGCTCGCGCCGAAATCGCTGGCGACGATCGCGATCGGGACATGCGCGACCTACGGCGGCATTCACGCGATGGAGGGCAATCCGACCGGCGCGATGGGGCTCGCCGATTATCTCGGCCGGAACTGGAAATCGGCGGGCGGCCTGCCGATCATTAACGTCCCGGGCTGTCCCGTCCAGCCGGACAATTTCACGGAAACGGTTTTGTATCTGCTCTATCAGGCGGCCGGCCTCGCGCCGCTGATCCCGCTCGACAGGGAACTGCGGCCGACGTGGCTCTTCGGCAAGACCGTTCACGAGGGCTGCGACCGCGGCAGCTATTACGAGCAGGCCGATTTCGCGACCGAATACGGCTCGCCGAAATGCATCGTCAAGCTCGGCTGCTGGGGACCGGTCGTCAACTGCAACGTCACGAAACGCGGCTGGATGGCCGGGATCGGCGGCTGCCCGAACGTCGGCGGCATCTGCATCGGCTGCACGATGCCCGGTTTCCCCGACAAATTTATGCCGTTTATGGACGAACCGCCGGGCGCGACGCTGTCGTCGGGCGTGATCGGCCTTTACGGCCGCGTGATCCGCGCGCTGCGCGGGATCACCAATTCGACCGTCAACAAGGAACCGAAATGGCGGCACAACCGGCCCGAGCTGACGACCGGCTACGAGCCGATACATTACGGAAACGGGAGGAACAAATAAGATGCCGGCCACCACCACGATCACCGAAACGCCGACCGGAAAACGGACTTTGATCGATATGAGCTGGGACCCGATCACCAGAATCGTCGGATCATTGGGAATTTACACGAAGATCGATTTCGAGAACCGCGAGGTCGCCGAGTGCTGGAGCACGTCGTCGATCTTTCGCGGCTATTCGATCTTTATGAAGGGCAAGGATCCGCGCGACGCGCATTTCATCACGTCGCGGATCTGCGGCATCTGCGGCGACAACCACGCGACCTGCGCCTGCTACGCGCAGAATATGGCGTTCGGCGTCCAGCCGCCGCCGCTCGCCGAATGGATCGTCAATCTCGGCGAAGCGGCCGAGTATATGTTCGACCACAACATCTATCAGGATAATCTGGTCGGCGTCGATTTCTGCGAGAATATGGTCCGCGAGACGAACCCGTCGGTCTGGGAAAAGGCGACGCAGACGGACGCGCCGAACGCCGAGGCGCACGGCTACCGCAAGATTTCCGACATTATGACCGCGCTCAACCCGTTCACCGGCGAATTCTACCGCGAAACGCTCCAGGTTTCGCGCTACACGCGCGAGATGTTCTGCCTGATGGAAGGCCGCCACGTCCACCCGTCGACATTGTATCCGGGCGGCGTCGGAACGGTCCCGACCGTCCAGCTTTTCACCGATTATATGGTCCGGCTGATGCGCTACGTCGAGCACTGCAAAAAGGTCGTCCCGCTCCACGACGATCTGTTCGATTTCTTTTACGAGGCACTGCCCGGCTACGAAGAGGTCGGCCGGCGGCGAATCCTGCTCGGCTGCTGGGGCTCGTACAACAATCCGGACGTCTGCGATTACAGGTACGAGAATATGGAAAAATGGGGCAAGGCGATGTTCGTCACGCCCGGCGTGATCGTCGACGGCAAGGCCGTCACGCACAGCCTGCTCGACATCAATCTGAATATGCGGATTCTGCTCGGCAGCTCGTATTACGACGGCTGGGAAGATCAGGAGAAATTCGTCCAAACCGATCCGCTCGGCAACCCGATCGACCAGCTTCACCCGTGGAACCAGACGACGATCCCGCGCCCGCAGAAACGCGATTTCGAGGGCAAATACACGTGGGTGATGTCGCCGCGCTGGTATCACGAGGGCGAGGCGGGCACGGGCTCGAAATACCTCGCGCTCGACACGGGCGGCGGCCCGATCGCGCGGCTCTGGTCGACGGCGCTCGCCGGCCTCGTCGACATCGGCTACGTCAAGGCGACGGGGCAAAGCGTCAAAATCTATCTGCCGAAGACCGCGATGAAGCCCGAGGCCGAGTTCGAATGGAAGATCCCGAAATGGTCGAACGCGATCGAGCGCGACCGCGCGCGCACTTATTTTCAGGCCTACGCGGCGGCGACCGCGCTTCATTTCTGCGAAAAGGCGCTCGCCGAGCTGCACGCCGGCAACACCAAGACCTGGACCGAGTTCGAGGTGCCGGACGAAGCGATCGGCTGCGGCTTTCACGAAGCGGTGCGCGGCGTGCTCTCGCATCACGTCGTCATCCGCGACGGCAAAATCGCCAATTATCACCCGTACCCGCCGACGCCGTGGAACGCCAACCCGCGCGACGTTTACGGGACGCCGGGACCGTATGAAGACGCCGTTCAGAACACGCCGATCTTCGAGGAGAACGGGCCCGACAAGTTCAAGGGCATCGACATTATGCGCGCCGTCCGGAGCTTCGATCCGTGTCTGCCGTGCGGCGTCCATATGTATCTCGGCGGCGGCCGCGTGCTCGAAACGCATCATTCGAATATGTTCGGCGTGCCGCACGCCTGAGACGGGAGGGTTTTCGAAAAAATGACCGAACAATCGTTGCTGAACGAAAAAATGGCGCGGGTCGAGGAATTGGTGCGGGCCGTCGAGATGGCGGCCGACCCGGCGCTCCGCGCGCAGGCGCTTGAGCTCGTCCAGACGCTGATGGAGTTTCACGGCGCGGCGCTCGAACGGATGATGGACATCACGGCGGAGACCGGCGCGGCCGGGCAGACGATCTTCGACGATTTCGCCGCCGACGAACTGGTCGGAAGCCTGCTGCTGCTTTACGGCCTGCATCCGCTGCCGGTCGAAACGCGCGTCCGGCAGGCGCTCGAACGGGTGCGGCCGGCGCTCAATCTGCATGAAGGCGGCGTCGAGCTGGTCGCGGTCGACGGCGGGATCGTCCGGCTTCGCCTGCAGGGCAATTGCGACGGCTGCCCGTCGTCGGCGCTGACGCTCAAGACGACGATCGAGGAAGCGGTTTACGCGGCCGCGCCGGAGATCGGCGCGGTCGAGGTCGAGGATTCGCCGGCGGAAAAAAAACCTAACGGCTTCGTCCGGCTCGGCCGGTCGAAGCCGGCGTACCGCGACTGCGAGCTCGCCGCCGCGTGAAATTTCGAGGAATTCAAACAGGGAGGACAAAAAATGCCGCAGGAAGACAAGGGCTCGGATTCGACTTCGCACCAGACCGGAACTCTCAAGGGCGAGGAACAGTCGCAAAATCAGGGCGGGGAAGCCGGCCGCGAGGAAACCGGCGAATCCGGCGCGGGCCGCCCGACCGGCGTTCGCACCGCCCGCGATTCGACGAGCATCAACCCGGACGACCGCGAGCCGATCGATCCGAAGATGCCGCATATGCCGCCGGCGTAGAATTTTCGATCTTCGGTTTTTGACCTTGGATCTTTGATCTAATTTCAAAGAACGGGGTCGAAAAACGATGTCCGAGCGTCAAAATTCGAGGTCCGGAGGTCGAATTTTGAGGTCCGAACATCAAAATTCTAGGTCGCGAGGTCGAATTTCTAGGTCGCGAGTTCAATTTCGAGGTCCGGAGGTCGAATTTTGAGGTCGCGACCTCGAATTTCGCGCTTCGGGACGGCCAGCGCTTTAGTCCGGTTTTGCGCTTCGAAATCAGGTCCAGAGAATTAAACATCGATATGGAACCGTCAATCAACATCCTTCGCCGATTCATTCGCCCGCGGCCGTCGGCCGAGCTGTGCGAGCTGTGCGGCGCGCGGCTCGGAGCCGAACACCGGCATCTGATCGAGCCGCCGACGCGCCGGCTGAGCTGCGCCTGCGAACCGTGCGCGATTCTCTTCAGCCATCAGGCGGACGGCCGTTTTCGGCCGATTCCGCGGCGCGCCGTTTTTCTGCCGGATTTCCGGCTGACCGATCTGCAGTGGAAGGCGCTGATGCTGCCGATCGAGCTCGTCTTTTTCTTTAACAGCTCGGTCGAAAACAGAACGATCGCGCTTTATCCCGGTCCGGGCGGCGCGACCGAATCGCGGCTTTCCCTCGAAGCGTGGCGCGAGATCGAGCGCGAAAATCCGGTCGTTCGCACTCTTTCGCCGGACGTCGAGGCGCTGCTCGTCAACCGCGTGCGCGGCCGGCGCGAATATTTCGTCGCGCCGATCGACAGATGCTTCGAGCTCGTCGGAACGATCCGCGCGCACTGGCGCGGGCTCGCCGGCGGCAGCGAGGTTTGGGCGAAGATCGACGAATTTTTCGACGGGCTGAAAAAAAGATCGGTCCGCGCGAAGGAGGTGCCGGATGCCTGATCTCGATTTTGCGGTCGAGAGCGTCGAAATCGTGCCGTACGCCGTCGCGCCGCTCCTGAACTTTCAGGTGCGGATCACGGACGCCGACAACGCGGGCCGCGTCGAGAGCGTGCTGCTCGACTGCCAGATCCGGCTCGAAACCGTGCGCCGCTCGTATTCGGACGAGGAAAAAGCGCATCTTTTCGATCTTTTCGGCGAGCCGGAACGCTGGGGACAGACGCTCAAATCGATGCTCTGGACACACGCGAACGTGATCGTGCCGCCGTTTTCCGGGACGACGACGGTCGCGCTGCCGGTGCCGTGCAGCTTCGACTTCAACGTCGCGGCGACGAAGTATTTCGCCGGTCTGGAAACGGGCGAAGCGCCGCTTGTTTTCCTGTTCAGCGGCACCTGTTTCTACCGCGACGCCGACGGCTTTCTGCAGTGTCAAAGAATTTCGTGGGAAAAGGAAGCCGAATTTCGCCTGCCGGTCGCTGTCTGGCGCGAGCTGATCGAGCATTACTACCCGAACTCGGCGTGGCTCAATCTGCGGCGCGACGTCTTCGAACGGCTCCGCGCCTACAAAACCGGGCATTTCCTCCCGACGTGGGAGCAGACGCTCGAAGAACTACTGAAATGAAACGATTTCGGATTTCGGATTTCGGATTTCGGATTGGTCTGCTGCGATCAGTTTACGATTTACAAGGAAAATTCGAACTTCGATTATAAACAAATCCGAAATCCGAAATCCGAAATCCGAAATCACTATATGTTTGATCTCGTCAAAAAAATCGCCGACGCCGTGCTTTACGAGGGTTATCTGCTATACCCGTACCGGGCTTCGGCGGTCAAGAACCGGCAGCGGTTCAACTGGGGCGCACTCGTGCCGGAGTCTTACGCGGCCGTCCAGCGCGGGACGGAAAACGCGGCGCTGCGGATCGAATGCCCGGCTGTCGGCGCTCGTCCGGCGGTCGGCGTCAAGGTCCGTTTTCTGCAATTGGTCGAGCGCGAGATCGGCCGGTTTGCGCGGCCCGTCGACGAACTGCCGGAAAACCTCGAAAACGTCGGGCGCGTTCCGTATCTCGAAATCGACGGCGAAATCCATCAGGCGTGGCAGGAAGCCGTCGAGTGCGAGCTCGATCTGCCGCCGCTCGAACTGGCGGAAACGGGCGCCCGCGAAATCGATTTCGTGTTTCCGGCGGGCCGCGAGACCGAACCGCTGCGGGACGCCGGCGGCCGGATCGCGGGTGTTGTCATCCGGACGCGGGAAACGCTTAAGGGCCGCGTCCTGGTGCAAAGCTCGAAGATTGAAAGACAAAATTCCGAGCCGGTCTTCAAAATCGCCGTCGAGATCGCGAACACGACGCCGTTCGAAGACGCGGCCGGAAAGAACCGCGACGCGGCGCTGCTCCGTTCGACGGTTTCGACGCACGCGATCCTCTCGATCGAAAACGGCCGTTTCGTCTCGCTGCTCGATCCGCCCGAAGAATTTCGCGCGCTCGTCGCCGGCTGCCGGAATACGGGCGCGTTTCCGGTGCTCGCCGGCCCCGAAGGCGCGACCGACTGCCTGCTCGCCGCGCCGATCATCCTCTACGATTACCCGCGGATCGCCGCCGAGAGCGCGGGCGATCTTTTCGACGGAACGGAGATCGACGAGATTCTCTCGCTCCGGATTATGACGCTGACCGACGCGGAAAAACGCGAGATGCGGAGCGTCGACGAGCGCGCGCGGCGGTTGCTCGAACGGACCGAGACGATGCCCGAGGAATTTTTGACGAGGCTCCACGGCGTGATGAAAAGCGCCGGCGGGACTCACGAGGAGCGCGAACGATGAACGAACTCGACTGGCATCTGCTCGAAGACCGCAATCTGCTCGAAACCGCCCGCGTCCGCGGCGTCGAGCTGCGGGCGGGCGACCGCGTGATCCTCAGGCCGCGCGCGAACGGCGACGTCTTCGATCTCGCGCTCCGGGAAAAAACGGCGACGATCGAGGCGATCGAGCAGGATTACGAGAACCGGATTCACCTGGCCGTCGTCGTCGACGACGATCCGGGCCGCGATCTCGGGATGCTGCGGCAGATCGGCCACCGCTTTTTTTTCGCGCCCGAAGAGGTTGAGCCGCTCGCGCCGCGCGAGTTTGAAGACGGGGAATGATGGAAAGACCGCGCATCCTGATCGCCTGCATCGGCAACATCTTTCTCGGCGACGACGGCTTCGGCTGCGCGGTCGCGCGTGAGCTGCAAAGACGCGTGCTGCCGGAAAACGCGCGGGTCGTCGATTACGGGATCCGGAGTCTCGATCTCGTTTATGGGCTGCTCGACGGCGGCGACGCGACGATTTTCGTCGACGCCGTCCCGCGCGGCGCGGCGCCCGGCACGGTTTACGTGATCGAGCCGGACGCCGGCGATCTCGAAAACGGCGAAGCCGCGCTCGACGGGCACACGATGAACCCGCTTCATGTGCTGCGGACGGCGCGCGCGATGGGCGCGGAGCTGAAAAATCTGACGCTCGTCGGCTGCGAGCCGGAAACGCTCGGCGGCGACGAGGGCTCGATGGAATTGAGCGAACCGGTCCGGGCGGCGGTCGCGACGGCCGCCGGACTGGTCGAATCGCTCGTCGAAAAGATCAGCGCGCGATCCGAAGAACGCGCGACGGTCACGAAATAATCAGGGGAGGAAATTATGGAACAGAGGGAAAGTCTGGCAAAAAGGGAAAATGAAACACGGCCGCGCGCGCGGCGAAAAGAGCCGTCCGCCGGCACGCTTGCGCTCGGCGTGCTCGGCGGCCTCGCGCTGCTCGGCATCGCGGCGCTCGTCGTCGTGGCCTTGCCGGACATCAAACGCTATATCCGGATCAGCACGATGTAAGCCGGAGATATTAGAAATGAACGAGATAACCGGAAACTCGCGGTTCGTGATCGACGCCGGCCGCGGGCGTTTCAACGTGCAGGCGTTCGCCGGCGGGCTTTTGTCGTTCGCCGGCCACGACCCGTTTTTCGCGGTCCGCCGCTACGGTGGGGAGATCCGTTTCGCGGACGACGGGCGGACGGTCGAATCGATGCTCGTCGTCGCGCGGGCCGAATCGATCGCGCTCGTCGACGACGTCGGCGAAAAAGACCGCCGCGAGCTCGAACGGGCGCTGCGCGAAGAGGTTCTCGAAACGGCCGATTTTCCCGAAATCTTTTTCGTTTCGAAGGACGTCTCGCTGGCCGAGCGGCGGGCGGGTGTTTTCATCGCGACGGCGCACGGCGCGCTCTCGCTCCACGGCCGGACGCAGCCGCTGACGATCGCGGCCGAAGTCAGTTTCGGTAACGGATTGCTCTACGCGAGCGGCGAATTTCATCTCCGCCAAAGCGATTTCGAAATCGAGCGCGTGACGGCGTTCGGCGGCACGCTGAAGGTCAAAGACGAAGTCGTCGTCTCATTCGATCTCGTCGCCGCCGGCGAACCGGCCAAGCCCTAAGAAAAGCTAGGCTTAAGGGGCGTTCGACCCGTCAGCCGCCGATTCCGAAAACGCTTTCTCCAACTAGGTTTCCATCCGTTTCCTGACCATCACGCCGATGATCGCCGAGGAAATCAGAAACAACAGCGCGCCGAAGCCGAAACCGGCAATGGTGAAACGCGGATACCACATTCCGAGAAAGAAAAAAGTGAAAGCCAGCACATACAGCCCGACCGTGATATAGCCGACCGAAAACATCGTGTCTTTGACATTTGCAAACATCTCAACCCCCTGAAAATAAACAATCAAACCAAAGCCTCGAACGAAAACCCGCTCGTCCGTTAAAGCATTTCCCCGATTCTTCAACTACCGCCCAAAAACGAAATTTCCTCACTGCAAAACCAATCCGTAATCTGCGATCATCACTGTTAAAAGGAATTTGACGACAGCCAGCCTGTCGTTCTTCACGCTGAAAATCGAATCTGAAACTTCGTGACTGGAGCGCGGGCATCCTTGCCGGCCTGAGCGCGAGAGCGCGAAAATGCTTTTCATTACCAGGAAATACCGGGGAATTGCAGCGTTCGACACCGCTGGCGCGGCGTTGCCGGCAAGGATGCCCGCGCTCCAGTCAGCAATTTTCCGGTTTCTTTTAACCGCCAATCCTTTTAACAGTAATGATCCGAAATCCGAAATCCCGCTCATATTTTCGCCAGTTTCGCGAGCAGTCCGGGCTCGCGAATATGTTCTTCGCCGTGCAGCTTGAGCCGCGCCGCCATCACGCCCGCGCGGCCGAGATAACCGACCAGCCGCTTCGGATTCGCGCGCTCGACGACCGGCAGCCGTCCGATATCGTGCCGCAGCATTTTGGCGACGGCCTCGTGCAGAATCTCGTCCGGATAGGCGACGACCGGCTCGCGGCTTCCCCAATCCATCACCGTCGCGTTTCGATCCGGGTTTTCCCCGAGCGCCTTCAAAACGTCGCCGCGTGTGATGATGCCGACGAGCTCGTTTCGATCGACGATCGGGATGCCCTGAAAACGCGTCAGCCGCGGATCGTGATCGGCGATCCGGCCGGCCAATTCGCCGATCTTCATATCGAACGGAATGGTCGGCACGTCGCGCTCCATCACCTCCTCGACGCGCAGCGCGGTCAGCGGATCGACGCTGTATTCGCGCGTGATGTGATAACCGCGCCGCGCCACTTTTTCAGTCAGGATCGAGCGCGGCAGAACGAGCACCGTAAACGCGTGCGCGGCGAGCGTGCCGACCAGCAGCGCCGGCAGCAGGTTCAGGTCGTGCGTCAGTTCGAGCGTGAAAACCATCGCCGTCAGCGGCGAGCGCATCGTTCCGCCCATCATCGCCGCCATACTGACGATCGCCCATAAACCGGCGTCGCCGACCGGGATGAACCGCGCTTCGAACGCACCGATCGCGCCGCCCATAATGAGCAGCGGCGCGAGGACGCCGCCCGATGTTCCCGAGCCGAGCGCGATCGACCAGACCAGCGATTTGCCGATCAGGAGTCCGATCAGTGCGCCTCCGACGAGGTCTCCGCGCAGCAGTCCGCCGATCGTGTCGTAGCCGACGCCGAGCACGCGCGGCTCGAAAAATCCGCCGATGCCGACAAAAAGCCCGCCGATCGCCGGGTACCACATCCAGTGGATCGGAATCCGCTCGAACAGGTCTTCGAACGCATAGACGAGATTCGTCAGAATGCCCGCGCCGATTCCGCCGACGATGCCGACCGCGAAGGCGATCAGCAGGCCCGCGCCGTCGAGCGCGGCGTGCGGCGTGACCGGAAAGATCGGGCCGGCGCCCATCAGCGGCACGCGGAGCGCGGCGGCGACGGCGGCAGCGACGGCGACCGGAATAAACGAGCGCGGCTTCCATTCGAAAAGCAGCAGCTCGACCGCCAGCAGCACGGCCGCGACGGGCGACGCGAAGATCGCCGCCATCCCGCCCGCCGCGCCGGCGACGAGCAGCGTTTTTCTTTCACCGGCGGAAAGATGAAAAAGCTGCGCAAAAAGCGAGCCGACTGCGCCGCCGGTCATAATGATCGGGCCTTCCGCGCCGAAGGGGCCGCCCGTCCCGATCGAAACGGCCGACGAAACGGGTTTTAAGACCGCGACCTTCAGCGACATCCGGCTCCGGCCGAAGAGGATCGCTTCGAGCGCTTCGGGAATGCCGTGACCGCGAATCTTTTCCGACCCGTAACGCGCCATCAGACCGATGAGCAGGCCGCCGGCGACCGGCACGACGATCACCAGCCAGCCGAGCCGATTGCTCTCCGGCGAGCGGAGCACGGGCGACAGGCTCTGATAGAAGGAAAGGTTGGTGATGAGGGCGATCAGCCAGACCAGCACGCAGGCGACGAGCGCGCTGATCGAACCGATGAAAGCCGCCATCAGCGACAGCAGAAGAATCCTTTTATCGCCCGTAAAATCCGCCAATTTATGATCGATACTTTTCATTTAACAAAACTCGATTATATGTCGTAATACGACATAAATCAATATGCGAAGATGAAATGGCCGGCTTGTTTGGGGTATAAAAGGAATATGACGGATGTGGAAGAATCGAAAAACAACGCTCTCACAAAGGAAAATTTCGAAGCGCTCGCCGAGTTTCGCTATGCGATCCGGCAGTTTCTCAGGTTCAGCGAAAACGCCGCCGAAGCGGTCGGGCTGACGCCGAACCAGCATCAGGCGCTGCTCGCCGTCAAGGGTTTTCCCGGGCGCGACCGGATCACGAACGGCGAGTTGGCGGAGCGGCTTCAGATCAAACACCACAGCGCGGTCGGGCTCGTCAACCGGCTGGTCGCGCAGGATCTCGTCCGCCGCGAACCGGGCGAAGGCGACCGGCGCGAGGTTTATCTGGCGCTGACGGACACGGGCGAGGCGCTTCTCGAACAGCTCGCCTTCGTCCATCGCCAGGAGCTCGAACAGCTCGCGCCGCATCTGACCGGCATCTTAAAAAAACTAAAACAGAAAAAATAAATCCGCCGCGGATTATCTCTCAGTTTTTTTGTTCCGCCTAGATCAATCATCGAGCTGAACTTATTCCTTAACTTAATGCCATTAGCCTAAAGATAGGACTCAAAACACCAGAAAACTAATAAATAGTTGTAATTAATTTTCTCCAAAAACAAACACTATTCATCACGAAACCAATCCGAAATCCGAAATCCGAAATCCGACATCCCCTTGTGTTATCAACCATACGGAACGCGCCGTTTCCGAACGGCTAAGATTGAGCGTCAGCAGACAATCGGAGGCGGAATGATCGCGGAGCAGGAAATCGTCAAACAATCGAAGCCGTTTTACCCGTCGGAAAACTATCTGACCGACGGGCACAGCCTGAGATCGTGGCTTTTGACCAAAGACCACAAGCGGATCGCCGTTCTCTATCTCCTGTCGATCTCGTTCTTTTTTCTGGTGGGCGGCATCTACGCGACGCTGATCCGGCTCGAGCTGCTGACGCCGCAGAGCGATCTCGTCGAGACCGGAACCTACAACAAGATGTTCACGAGCCACGGCGTGATCATGGTCTTCTTTTTTCTCGTCCCGGCGATTCCCGCGATTCACGGCAATTTTCTGCTGCCGCTGATGATCGGCGCGAAGGACCTCGCGCTGCCGCGGATCAATCTGCTGAGCTGGTATCTCTACGTGGCCGGCGGGCTGCTGACGCTCTGGGTGATGATGCAGGGCGGCGTCGACACCGGCTGGACGTTTTACGCGCCGTATTCGACGACCTTTTCCAATCAGTACGTCGCGGCGACGGCCGTCGGCATCTTCATCGCCGGCTTTTCGTCGATCCTCACAGGCCTCAACTTCATCGTCACCGTCCACACGATGCGCGCGCCCGGAATGACCTGGTTCCGGCTGCCGCTTTTTATCTGGTCGATGTACGCGACCGCGCTCGTGATGGTGTTGGGGACGCCGGTCATCGCGATCACGCTGTTTCTCGTCGCCGTCGAACGGCTCGGTCATATCGGCATCTTCGACCCGGCGATCGGCGGCGATCCGATTCTCTTCCAGCATCTGTTCTGGTTCTATTCGCACCCGGCCGTCTACATTATGATCCTGCCGGGAATGGGCGTCGTCTCGGAGCTCGTCGCGAATTTCGCGCGCAAAAAGATCTTCGGCTACAAATGGGTCGCCTTCGCGAGCCTCGCGATCGCGGTCTTCGGCTTTTTGGTCTGGGGCCATCATATGTTCGCGAGCGGCCAGTCGATGTACGCGAGTCTCGTTTTCTCGGTGCTGACGATGATCGTCGCGATTCCGTCGGCGGTCAAGATCTTCAACTGGACGGCGACGCTCTACCGGGGCTCGATCCTGCTCAACACGCCGATGCTTTACGGCTTGTTTTTTCTCGGCCTCTTTCTGATCGGCGGCCTGACCGGGCTCTTTCTCGGCGCGCTCGGGCTCGACGTCCACCTGACCGACACCTATTTCGTGATCGCGCATTTTCATTTCATTATGGTCGGCGGGCAGGTGATGGCTTACTTAGGCGGCCTCCATTACTGGTGGCCGAAGATGACCGGCAGGATCTATTCGGATTTCTGGGGCCGGATCTCGGCGCTGCTCGTCTTCACGGGCTTCAATCTGACGTTTCTGCCGCAGTTCGTGCTCGGCTATCTCGGGATGCCGCGCCGCTATGCCGCGTACGCGCCCGAGTTTCAGCTGCTCAACGTCCTCTCGACGGCCGGCGCGTCGATCCTCGCGGTCGGGCTCGTGCTGCCGGTCTTTTACCTGCTCTATTCGCTGATCGACGGCCGGAACGCGGGCGACAATCCGTGGCTTCTGCCCGGACTCGAATGGCGCACGACGTCGCCGCCGCCGACCGGAAATTTCGATTCGACGCCGGTCGTGACGTGGGACGCTTACGAATTCGGGCCGGAAAACGAGCTGCTTCGATGAGTTCGGGAAGTCCGGGAAGCGCCGGAGGTTCGGGCGCCAATCCGCACCGGCCGCCTGAAAAATTAACGGCAAAGTTACGAATCGTTAAGCCGGGCGCAAGACGCGACCGCTAATCTGACGACATATTGCAGGAGTCGGAACGATGCCGGTCACAACCATCGAAAAAATATTTCTCAACTGCCGCGGCTGCGGGGCGGAGCGCCCGCTTTACGTTTCGAACGCCCGGCGCGGATTCATCGAGACGGGCTGGCGCGTCGATTTTTCGGAACGCGACCGGTTCGATTGTTTCTGCGCGGCCTGCGCCGTCAGCCCGCTGCAGAAGCAAAAGGAATATCTCGATCATATCTTCGAGGCTCAGTATCGTTTCGGCGAATAGCCGGCGCTCGGAAAATCGAAAAAAGAAAACCGGGAAAAAGACGATTCGGGGCGTGTCTTTTCCCGGTTTTCCGTCAAGGCGGCCGCGCTCATTCGGCGGCCGCGAAATTCAGCTCCGTCACCGCGTCGGCGACGGCGATCACCTGCGGCGCGAACGAATGACGTTTGGAAACGACGGTCACGACGTAAGTTTCCCCGACGGCGACGTCGTCGAAAAGATAATTCCCGAAAGTGCCGGTCGAAACCGTCCGCGAATTGCCGTGCGAATCGGTCAGCGTGACGCGCGCGCCGCCGATCCCGTTTCCGCCGGTCGCCGTGATTCTTCCCGAAACCGAAACATTGGCCGCGGTCGGCACGAGAATCTGCACCGTGTACTGGCGGACGCCGGCCGCGCCGTCGGCGTCGGTCGCGCGGACGGTGAACGTGTAGGTTCCGCCGGCCGTCGGCATTCCCGCGAGCAGTCCGCCGGACGACAGCGTGACGCCGGGCGGCAGCGTCTGACCGGCGACCGGCACGAGCGCGAAATCGGTCGGCGCGAAGGCGGCCGTTTCCTTCGAAACGCGATTGCCGGCGAAACTCGTCAGCCGCGTCGCCGTCAGCTGCTGGTTGTAAACCTGAATCGTGTTGCCGTTCGGCAGCGTCGCCGGCTCGATCGTGACGTTCGTCTCGAACGCGCCGCTGTCGACCGCCGCGCCGATCAGCCGCGGCGCGCCGCGCTGGTCGACGGTCAAAGCCGCCGCGATCGCCGGCGCGCACGAATTGTCGACGACGCAGCCGACGCCGTTATTCAGAGCCGGCGAACCGGGCAGCAGCGCGCGCGTCGGCGTCGGGCCGCCGTAATTCGCGAGCGGCGCGAGCAGCGGGTTGACGGGCGCGGCGCTCGTGCCGACGAAATCGAGGTTCGCGTTCGGCGTGCCGGCCGCCGCAAAGGTCGGGCCGGCGTTCGAGTTTTTGCCGAGCACGTTGCCGCCGTTGCTCGTCACCGTGCCGCCGGCGCGGTAGATGTCGGTGAACGGGCCGCCGGCGACGATCGTGTTGCCGAGCGTGAGCGACGCGAGCTCGGTGCTCAGATAAAGATGGCTGAAGCCGCTGTTGCCGGCGAACGTCGAATTGCGGATGACGACCGTGCCGCGCAGGTAGAGCGTGCCGTAGCCGCCGGCCGTTTCGGTGTTGCCGCTAAAGGTCGAGTTGACGATCTCGGCGTTCACGCTGCCGCCGTACAGGACCGATGCCTGACCGGCGGAATTGTTGTAAAACGTCGAATTCGAGATCCGGCAGATGGTCGCCAGGCAGAGCATCGCGCCGCCGAGCGCAGCGCTGTTGTCGCGAAAGACGACCCGGTCGAACGAGGCTCCCGCGCCGTGCATCTCGACCGCGCCGCCCTGATTGTTGTTGTTGCCGCCGACGCCGTTGCCGTTGGCGAAGGTCAGCCCGACGAAGTTGATGGTGGCCGCCGAAGCCGAGAAGTTTTCGAAGAGCGTCGTCGCGTTGTTGCCCGAAACGGTCAGCCGGTCCGCGCCGGGGCCGAAGATCGTGAGGCTTTTCGGGATGTCGATGAGGCTTCCGAGGACGATCGTCCGCGGCGCGTCGAAAAGCGCCGAAAACTCGACGTTCGCGCCGTTCGGGGCCGCCGCGACCGCTTCTCTCAGGGAACAGTCGGCGTCGCAGACGCCGTCGTTCGTGTCGGCGGTCGTGGTCACGACGACGCTCGCGAACTCGTACGCGCCGATGTCGACCGCGCCGCCCGCGAGCCGCGCAAAGCCGCTGCCGCGCTGGTCGAGCGTCAGCGGGTTCGCCGAGGTGTCGAGCGCCTCGCCGTTCGCGCCCGCGTCGCGCGCCGGGCTGTTCGGCGCGAAGTTGTGCGTCGCCGTCGCGCCGCCGTAATTGCCGAGCGGCAGCAGCAGCGGATCGGTCTGACCGGCGGAGCCGCCGCCGCCGATCCCGCCGCTTCCGGCGATGCCGGTCTCGACGATGTTCGCGCCCGCGAGCAGGACGAGGCTCGAAAAGCTGTTGTAAACGTCCGCGCCGTTGACGGCCCGGTTGTCGGCGACGATCGTGTTGGCGAGCGTCGTCGAGATGTTCGTGCCGCCGTAATTGTAGAAGCCGCCGCCCGTGTTGGCGGCCGTGTTCGCGGCGACCGTGCAGTTGCGGAGCGTCACGCTGCCGTTATTGCTCGCGTTGACGAAGCCGCCGCCGAGATCGGACGCCGTGTTGCCGCTGACCGTCACGTTCGACATCCGGACGGTGCTCGCCGCGTTGTAGAATGCGCCGCCGCGCAAAGCGTTGTTGCCGCTGACGGTCGAATTCTCGACGCGCGCCGGATTGACGAAGACGAAGGCGAACGCGCCGCCGTTCGAGGCCGTGTTGCCGCTGACGGTCGTCGCCGACATAAACAGGCTCCCGTTGAAGAAGTTGATCGCGCCGCCGCCCGCGCCCGCGCCGGTCGAGCTGTTGCCGGTGATCCGCGAGTTGGTGACGTTGAGCGTGCTGCCGTTGACGTTGACGCCCGCGCCGCCGTCGACCGAGGCGTTGTTGACGATGCTGACGAAATCGAGATTGAGCGTCGCGCCGCTCACGAGCGAGATGCCGCCGCCGCTCCCGATCCCGCCCGACGTGATGTTGCCGTTGCGGATCGTCAGGTTGCGGATCGTGACGGCGACGCCCGCCGGCGCGTCGATCTCGAAGCCGCGCCGGTTCGTCCCGCTCTGCGCATCGACGATGAAAAAGCTCTGGCCGGGGCCGTTGATCGTCAGGCTGTCGGAAATATACGGCAGGTTCGAATCGAGAAGGACGGTGCCCGAGACGGTGAAGCCGATCGTGTCGGCGCCGGGCGCGGCGTTGGTCTGCGTGATGCAGTAGCGCAGATCGCCCGTCGTTCCCGAACCCGCGCCGGTGTCCGTCAAAGCGTCGACCGTGCAGACGGCCGCCGGCGCGGCGCTCGCGCCGGCCAGTAAAAATACGAGATAAAGAAGCGCTGTCTTGATTGTAATTCTCATAATAGAAAGCCCGTTCGGTTCGCGAAACGCGCGAATCGACGCGAAAAAAGAATAAGGCCGGAAATTTCGCGGTTCTTTTTCGCGTCTTATTGTTCTGACGGCGGAGCGTCCGCCGTCAGGATTTCGCGCAGCCTGAGGAGATTTTCCTTGACGACGAACGCGCACGCGCCGGCGTCGCGGGCGGCTTCGCGGATCGCCGCGTCGCCGTGTTTGGTGACGATCACGATCCGCGCATCGGCAAACGCCGCGCGGATCTCGCGCGTCGCCGTCAGCCCGTCCTTGCGCGGCATCTCGACGTCCATTAGAACCCAGTCGGGAGAAAGTTTTTCATATGCCGCGAAAGCCTCCGCGCCGTCGCCGCACTCGACGATCTCGCCGGCAAACTCGCCGACGACATACCGCAGCGTCCGCCGGATCGCGGAATTGTCGTCAACAATCAAAAAAGACATCGGTTTCTGCAAAATTTCGGCCTGTTTTAAAAATTAACAGGCGCACCGCCGCCCCGGCATCGGTGACGATGCCTAATTCGGGATAGGCAGTAACGCCTATTTTTGAAGATTTAAATCAGTACAGCGAGCGGTCGCGAGACGCGTTTCGTCACTCGAATCCGGTCTGAAATGAACGGCGCCCGCTACCGCTTACTGTACTGATTGGGCCGTCAAGCGCCATTTTTTTGATTTTTCCGGGGTTTCGGCCGGACCGCCATTTGTTTACCAAAACCTGAAAGCAGCGGCGGTTTTAATAGGACGCGGACAAACGCGGATTTGGCGGATTTTCACGGATTTAATGATGGTTTGATCCGCGTTAATCCGCTAAATCCGCGCATCTCCAGCGTCCTATCGGTTGATGCGGCGACTCAAATTTCCTGAAAAACAGAACGGTCGATGACGAATCGACTGCGTAAGGTGAGACTATAAATTTAAACAGGCTCTGAGCAGTCGATGCTATTTCGGTACTTCGAAGTTCGTCGAGCGAATGCCGCGGTTGCCCGATCTGCGGTCCCGCACCGCTATGTCGATTTTATAAGTTCCGGCGGGCAGCTCGAAAAGCTTGCGGTAAATCGTCACGGTCTTCATCACCGCTTCCTCGTCGCTTTTATTGAATCCGATCAGCAGTCGCTCCTCAAAATTGCCGCCGCCCGTGCCGTCGCGTTTCCTGACGCGCACGAAAATGTCGAGATACGACTCGATGCGATCGTCTCGGGTTTCGAAAACCAGATCCCGGTTCGGCAGGCTGAATTCGAGCGCGAATCCGGAAAACGGAGCCGGCGATCTGACGGGTTCGATCTTGTAATCGAAATTCAAATCGGCGAAATCGAGTACGTCGCCGCCGTATTTCGGCATTTTTAACTTTTGGGCCTTTCGCGCCGGCGGCGGGTCTAAGACTCCGACGCTTTCCGTCGTTTGCGCCCGAATGTCGAAAGCGCCCGACGCGCCGAGAAGTAATATCAAAAACAATCCTTTCACATTATTCTCGATGATCCGAATTCAGTTTAGGTTCGATGCGGCGGCCGTGAAATTTAAAGCGGCTTCGGAAAAATCGTTTTCGAAACATAAAATTAGTCGTGAACCAAAAGAAAGGCCTGTCGACAATTCGCCCAATGAATCAAAGCCCCGAAGCGGGCGACAGAAAACGAGTGCGGCCTCTGTCGCCTGTTTCACAGACTTTGGTTGGGTTTATTCTTCAAAGACCATCCGTTAGTCGCAATCGATCGAAGAGCTTCAATCCGATATTTCTTTCGGTTCACTATCATCGCATTTAACGATAACCGCATTTTGAAGACGATCGAAAATTCTATTCGACGCCGTCGCATATCAGCGACCAGACTTTCGACTCGAATTCGGAGTTTGCGGAGTTGTCCGCCAGATACCGCGCATTTTCGACGATCCAGCAGCCGGAATCTTCATCGAACGGGGCCGGTTCTCCGGACGCGTTGTAGCAGACCTTGGCCGTATTCTCCGCCAGATACAGGATGCCGCCGGCGGGAAGATCGGGCGCTCCCGCCTTTTCGTGCGCGAGCGTCAGAGTTCTGACGTTCGAAAAAGCGGCGTGGGCCTGCTTCCAGCGCGACCGGTCGAAAGCGATTTCCAGAACGGTTTCTATTTCGGGGACGGGCGGAATCGGCCGCGAGCAGAAACGGAGAATGTTTCCGGCCCACGCCGGCCGATCGTCATTCGGGATTCGGTCATAAATCAAACGACCGGCCTTGAGCGGATCTCCGTTCGACCAAAAGGTCAGAGCCGCTTTGAGAACTTCATTTTTCATAATGATGACATTTTCGAGACGGTCGTCGATTATAAATCCGGGTCCGTGAGCCCACCGAGGCCGCCGAACGTGCGGCACGCGTGCGAACACCCTGCCCTTCGCCTCTTTCGCTCACCGGTTTTGCTTTACGTCCGCCTCCCGGTTTGCGGACTGGTCAGGGAGTTTTGATGACGAAATCAGTCCGGCGAGCGGTCGCGAGACGCGTTTCGTCACTCGAATCCGGTCTGAAATGAACGGCGTTCACTGGACTGAATGGTTTTTTATGACTGAAAAAAACGATTTGGAAAGACCTTCGGAATAGATGAGAGATGATAGATCAGAGATGAGAGATTCGGCGGCTTTCGATCTATCATCTGTGATCTCTCATCTCTCATCTATTCCGAAGATTTTCGCCCGCCCCCGGAAATCTTCGAAATCCGTTCTTTTTCCGCTTTGTTTTCTCGCTAACTATAATGTCCCGAAAATCAGAGTTGTTCGGCACGGTAATTGATCGACCTTCGACTCGTCCGAGAGCAGCGATTTCGATCGAATCAGAACCGTCAAAACAGCGAAAGCTTGTTTATTTATCCACCAAAAACACCAAAACCACTAAATTTCTTTCGTGTCTTTTTCGTGTTTTTCGTGTCTTTCGTGGATCAAAAACAACCGATCGCCGTTCGGTATTTTCATTTACCGGCAAATTTCGCGGCGTTTTGTCTCAAAAATTATTTAAAGCGCTTTTGAGCACGCGCCGAACGGTTCTGGTTTCGCGGCCCTTTTTTCGCCGTTCGAATAATTTTTTTTTCAAAAACCGCAAAAAGTTCGGCAAAAAATTTTTCGCGCCTGCGTTCTTTAAATTAGATCGAAATACTACGCCACGCGGCAAAGGCTTTCCGGGCAGCCGGAAAGCCTTCGCCGGGCGGAAAAATAGATCAGGGATCGGGCGGTCGTTATTGACCGGACTCGCGCACCCGGTCCCAACCATTGAAAAACAGCGAACCGTCGACCGCCGGCCGGCTTCGAAGACCCGAAAAAGGCTTTCGGAGTTTGGGTAATCGATGACGAACATTCGTTAATCGATAACGAACATTCGTTAATCGATAACGAACATTCGTTAATCGATAACGAACATTCGTTAATCGATAACGAACATTCGTTAATCGATAACGAACATTGTGCAACGATTAACGAACATTGTGCAACGATTAACGAACATCCGTTATTCGATACACAACATCGTGCATCGAATAACGAATGTCGTGCAGCGAATAACGAATGTCGTGCATTCGATACCCGTTCTCGAAAGGCTTATTTCGGAAGCTCGAAAGGCCGAAGGTCAGCGCGGCGCTGGATTTCACTGACCCAAAATTGTTGCAAGGCAAGGGGATTTCGGATTTCGGATTGCGGATTTCGGATTTGATAATCAAATGAAAGTCATTTCGCTTTAGCGGAGCCCTTTCATTTCACTCAAAATCCGAAATCCGAAATCCGAAATCCGAAATCGACACGGCTCCCCAGAACAGTTTTGCTAAAGACGTTTGCCGGTTCACGGATCAGGAACCGGTGAGTTCGACTTCGGATGCTGAAATAAGTTCGGGAAAGTTCGGGGAAGAGTTTTTTTACTTCCGAAACTTCCGAAACTGTTAAAGGCATCGCAAATCAGTTCAAATGTCAAGAAAAAGAAAAACAATCCCGCGTGCGGCGCAGGCCGCGCGTGAACGGCTTAACGGAATGAAAGCGGTCGATCCCAATCTCGACCTCGGCAACGGCGTCACGGTCGAAACCTTTTCGGCCGTGATCGACCGGTTGATCGACGAAATCGACGAGTATAACCAAATGCTCGCCGATGTCGACGCAAGATCGAACCGGATCGACGCGGAGTTGAAGATCGTCAAAGATTACACGAAGCGCGCGCTGACCGGGGCCGAATACAAATTCGGCGACGACAGCAACGAATACGAAATGATCGGCGGCACCCGCGAATCCGATCGTCGCCGGGGACGCCGCAAAAGAGAAGGAGGGCCGGGCGAAATGAAGTAAACCGAAAACCGCCGTTCCGATCTTTGGCCGGCGGCGGATGCGGAAGCCGACGATCAGCACGAAACTATTATTTCAACGTGAAACAACATCGGTTTCGATCAATTCCGCCCAATCCGCCGCCCCGAAAACCGGCCACGGCCGCCGAAAGCAACAATTAATAAACACCGGCGAAGTGTCGGGCCCAAAGCCCGGAACATCTCGCCGGTTTTATCTTGGAACGCCAGCATCCTGCCGGCAAACGCTGTGCGAACGGCGTCAACACGCTTCATTTATCATTAAAGTTGGTGACAAAACTAATTGGAAAAAGAGTCGGTTCCGGTCGCGTTGGCTTTTTTGATCTNNTTCGTGTTTTTTCGTGTTTTTAGTGGATATTTTAAGAACGGGCCGCGGGTTTAACGCTCGTTATTGCAACAAGTTGCGTCGCACAAATGGATAGGGAAACGCAGCGCCGTCTGCGTTTTGCAAACGCATTGCCGGCCGCGATGCCGGCAATGCGTCCGGACGTCGAACTCGCGTTAATTCTAGGTCGCGGCGTGTTTTGAATCCGGTTCCGTTTCAAGACCGCCGTTCAGGAATTCCCTGACCTGGACAAGCACTTTTTCCGGATCGGTCATCATCACGACGTGATCGGTGTTCGGAAAAACGGCCAGCTGCGAGTTCGGGATCAGTTTGTGCATTTCGACGAGATGTTCGGGATTGACGTCGTTGCGGTCGCCGCCGCCGATGAAGACTTCCGCTTTGACGGCTTTCAGCTGTTCGGGCGAGAAGCCCTGAAAGCGCTTCATCGATTCGAGTATTTTGGCGGCCAGCCCGATCCAGTTCGGAG
This sequence comes from Acidobacteriota bacterium, assembly GCA_018269075.1. Classification (GTDB taxonomy): domain Bacteria; phylum Acidobacteriota; class Blastocatellia; order Pyrinomonadales; family Pyrinomonadaceae; genus JAFDVJ01. Next base: position 17,020 of record JAFDVJ010000054.1, on the reverse strand, counting down.
CGGGCGATAATTCTTCGTAGGATTTTTTTAACGCTTCGGGCGCGAAAGTTTCCGGCGTCACTTTGTTAAAAGCTTCGAGCATTTCGGCGGGCAGCGATTCTTCGAACGATTTGAAGCTCGCGCCGTAGATTGCGAGCCGCCGCACGAGAGCGGGATGTCTGATTGCGAGCGCGAGCCCCGCCTTGCCCCCGAGGCTGTAGCCGAAAACGTCCGTCTGCTCGATCCCGAGCTGTTTTAATAGCGCCGCCACATCGTCGGCCAGCTGCTCGAAAGTCAGGGGACGGTCGATGTCGGCGGTGCGCCCGTGTCCCTGCAGATCGACGACGATCGTCTGACGGCCCGCGGCGAGCGACGGGTAAACGGCGCCCGACAGGAAAGCGCCGTGAAGCAGGACCAGCGGCCGCCCCGCGCCGTGAACTTCGTAATACATTTTCAGTTCGCCGAGCGAAGCGTATCGCCCCTCAATGAGCGTCGGCCGAACAGCGGAATGTTGATCGGGGGAGGACGTCGTGTCGGTTGGTTTGTCTGATTTCATCTGCCCTTTGTCGGGTATGCCGTTTCGGAGACCGATCGGCCGGACCGGCTGATTAAACGGCGGTGACCTCGAAATAATTCGTTACAAAAATTTGCCCGGCTGCCATTCAATTTAACCACATCGACTCCGGCCGGTTCAAATTCGCGATTCACCGTTTTTTCCCGTTCGCGAATTTCCCGCGCCCGGCCCCGGCCGAGAGATCTCGGGCCGCCGATGTTCGCGAACATTGCCGGAATCGACTTAAATTTATACGATTTCGGCGACGACGCCCCGATGCCGCGCCAAAAGCAAAACGGCGACCATTAAAGTCGCCGTCAGAAATCGAATCTGTCAATGGAAACGCGGGGGATCGAACCCCTGATCTCGTAAATGCCGCTCACAGGCTCTCACGGATGAGCTGTGTCCCGTTGTGTTTTCACGCTTTAGCTGTTTTGAAGGTTTCAGCGGCTTCGACGACAAACTGCAGCTCCCGGGGTTCTATTTCAGATGCTCAACGGATAAGTGACCGTCGCTGAGATGATAGATGCGGTCGAAGCCCTCGACCATTCTTTCATCGTGGGTCACCACGATCACCGCCGCTTTTTTTTCGTGTCCGAGCTGCCGCAGTATTTTCATCACGGCTTTGCCGCGTTCCGTATCGAGGGCGGCCGTCGGCTCGTCGGCAAGAATGACGGCCGGATTGTTAACCACGGCCCGGGCGACAGCGACCCGCTGCTGCTCGCCTCCTGAAAGAGTCGAAGGATAAGTGTCGGCGCGATGTCCCAGATCGAGTTGTTCGAGCAGCAATCTCGAACGTTTCAAAGATTCGCGATTCGAAATTCCGTTAAGCGTCAGGACCAGAGCGACATTTTCAAGCACCGTCAGAAACGGGATCAGATTATAGGCCTGAAAGATGATGCCCATCCGCCGCCGCCGCAAAAGACGGTCGTCGATCAAAACCCGCTCGCTTTCGAAGATCTTTTCCCCGGCGATTTCGATCGTCCCCCGCGTCGGCGGATCGATCAGCGAAATCGCCCGCAAAAGCGTCGTTTTGCCCGAACCGCTCGGCCCCATTAACGCCACCACTTCACCAGCTTCGACGGCAATGCTCGCATCCTTCAGGGCGACGACTTCCGTCTCGCCCTGCCCGAACACCTTCGTGATATTTTCCGCCCGGACCTGTCGCATCAGGCTCCTCCGGCCATCGCCGTGGTGGCGTCGATATGAAGGGCCTTGCGGATCCCGATTCCGCTGGCCGCCACGCAAATCCCGATAACAATCGCAAATACGGTGATCTGATCCGAAATAAAGATCACTACCCGACGCGGGAAATATTCGTAAGTCAGACTGATGGCGATGGTCCCGACGATAAAGCCGATGACGCCCAGAAGGAGCGACTGCTGGAGGATCAGGCCGACGATTTTCGAGTTCGGAGCGCCGATGATTTTTAAGGTCGCGATGTCCCGGGTCTTTTCCAGAGTCATCGTGTAAATGATGAGGGCGATGACCACCGTGGCCACGATCAACAGGATTATTCGAAACAGGAGCAGCTGCTGCCGGGCCCGTTCGACGACGCTTTTCGCCAGAACGACTTCTTCCTCGGCCGTCGTCAGCGCCCGGTAATGATTCCAGCGTTCGATATTTCGGGCGACCTCGGCGGGATTGGCCGACGATTCGAGCCGGACCAGGATCGCGTTGGCGATTCGCGAATTTTGCAGAATCGGGGAGATTTCATCGGCCGAAACGCCCTTCAGATCGGGATTTTTCGCCAGATCGGTCTGCAGTCGGGCCCTCTCGTTGCGGATCGCTTCGTTCGGTTTCAGAAATTGAAGCTCCTGAGCGTCTTCGAGCGTGATAAAGGCGGCGGAATCGCCGGCGTTCGAAGTGACTCCTTCGGTCAGGCCGACCACGGTCAGCGTGATCCGCCCGATTTCGAGTTCGGCTCCGAGCGGAAGACCGGCTTTGCGGTCGACGACCATTTCGTAACGGCTTTTGAGAATCGGTCTTCCCGACGCGATCGACGGCGGCCCGCCGAGTCCGCCCGGACGATACCCGACAACCTGCAGTCGGCTGGTCCGGCCCTGATATTCGATCTGCAGAATCTGGTAATTAACGGGACTCGCTTCGCCGACTCCCGGAACCGCCAGAATGTTGCGGTAAACGTCTTCGGGAATCCGCGAGTTTTCGGCAAAAGGCCCGTTGGTATCCTTCTGAACCACCCATAGATCGACTTTCGGCGAGCGGACGATGCTGAGCGCGTCTTCGACCAGCCCGTTATAGATTCCGTTCATCGCCATCACGGTCGCCAGCAGCAGACCGATCCCGACGGCGGTCAATAAAAACCGTCCGAGCCGGTATTCGACATCGCGAAAAGCAAGATTCATTATTTTGGCGGCTCCGCCGTTTTGTCCTCGATCGTTGAAACGCTGCGGCCCTCGTTGCTCGAATCGGTGAGCTTTCCGGGCGAAACAACGACCTTTTCACCTTCCTCGAGCCCCGAAACGACTTCCGTCCAGCCGCTTGAATCGACCAGTCCGATCTGCAGCTTCGTGAACTTCAGCCGCCCGTCGTTGACTGCCCAAACGCCGAAACCTTCTTTGGAGGGAAGCAGCGCCGAAGCGGGAATCGCTTTTGCCGTGCGTGATTTCGGCTTGATGACCGCTTCGATCTGCTCGCCGAGCCTCAGATTTTCCGGCGCTTTGTCAAACGAAATATCGACCGCCAGCTGTTCGGTGACGCGGTCGCTTTCGCGCCGGATGCGGGCGACTTTTCCGCTCAGACTGTTCGTCTGCATCGAGCGCAGGGTGATTTCGGCCGAATCTCCGACCTCGAACGAACGGGCATATAATTCGTCGACATACACCGTCGCCCAGATCGTCGTCGGATCGGCAAGTTTCAAAATCGGCGTGCCGGGATTGACGACCGCTCCGGGTTCGAGCTCGCGGCTGACGATAAATCCCGTCGTCTGGCTGATTATCGTATTGTCGGCTTTGCGGGCAGTGGCCGAATCAAGGGCGGCTTCGGCGGTGGAAATATCCTGTTCGATCACCTGCAGGCTTTTTTTCTGGATTTCGTAGTCATCGTTGGCGGCTTTCAATTGGGCTTCGGCCTGTCTGATTTCTTCCGCCGCCGCTTTGATCTGCGACTCGACGTTTCTGACTTCTTCGAGCGCGGTGTTTCGCTGGGCGACGGCGTTATTGAGATCCTCGTCGGCCGCTTTAGCCTGCGTCAGCCGTTCTTCGGTATCCATTTTCGAAGTGTCGCCGCTGTCATATAATCTTCTCCAACGGGCGGCGTTGGTCTGGGCCTGCTGCTGCACGACGCGGGCTTTGGAAATTGCCGTTTCCGCGACGGCGACCGCCGATTTGGCCTTTCGCAGACCCGTAATCAGAACTTCGGCGTTCGCTTTTGTCTTTTGCAGGACTGTCCTTTGAATTTCGACCCCCGACGAGGAGCGCTGGATGGCCGAACGCTGGACTTCGACGCTCGAACGCGAGCGTTGGAGACTGGCTTCCGCCCGCTCGATTTCGGCCTGCGCTTCCGTGTCTTCGAGAGCGGCCAAAACCTGTCCGGAAGAGACGCTGTCGCCCTGGTCCGCGTTAATGGCGATGATTCGGCCGGCGACTTTTGAAGCGACCATCACGACGTTTTTCGATTCGACCGTGCCGATTCCCTGAATCGAAGGCCTGATTTCCCGGATGCGGACTGCGGTTACCGTCACCTGCGCCGGACGAAGCAGAAACAACGAGAACCCGCCTAATACGACGATCACGCCGAATGCCAGAATAGTCCTGAAGAGTATTTTTTTATGTTGCCCGCGCATTGGTTTTTATAGGCTTTCAATTGCCTTCTTTAGTTTCTCGTTAACCGTTTCCGCGACTTTTTCGAGCCTGTCGTTTTCGACGACGGACATCATCTTCCGGGCATCGATCGCCGCCACGACCGAACCTTCGCCTTCTTCATAAACCACCACGTTGCACGGCAGCAGCAATCCTAAATTTAATTCTTCCTGCAGGGCCTGGTAGGCAAGCGAAGGATTGCAGGCACCCAGAATTACGTAATTTTGAAAATCGATATCGAGTTTTTCCTTGAATTTGGCCTTCATATCAATTGCCGTCAAAACCCCGAAACCTTCTTTTTTAAGGGCTTCCGTAATTTGTGAAACGGCTTCGGCAAATGGTAAATCGGTCTTATGGGTAAATCCGTAACTTTCCTTTTTTTCAATGTCAGATTCTGTTTTCATAATAACTTCCCCTATTTTCTCCGGCCATTAAAACCGGAACCGCGATGAGAAATGGTTTTTCTCCTGGTTTCAAAACTCTGCAAAGAACAAAAATTTCAACTTCGGCTGAGAGTGTGATTCAAATATAACTATATGCTCATATTAAGACAAAATCAATCGTAATCGGGCGGTTATCCGGAGAAAAATTATCTTTCCCCGGCAAAGAGTCGATTTCGGCGGCCGGTTTTATCGTGCGCGGCGGAAGCGGCCGGACGATAATTTCGATAAACTAAGAATTAAGGAGCCGTTCGCCCCGGATCGTTTCAGCGATGATTGGTTAAAATCCGCGCATCGGGTTTATGGATATGATATTTTTTATTCGTTGCGGATTTCGGCGCCTGAAATTCGTGGCAGGCCAATTGCAGTGAATTGTGGTGTTTGATAAACAGGAGCCGATCGGGCGGCCGATTCAAAGCAAACCTGTTACAAACAAGGAGCAGTTTGTGATGTGCGCACATTTGATCGTCAAAGTTTTTATTGGATTGTGCATTTTTGTCACACTTGCGATGAGCGCCAGATCGCAGGATTTCGTGTCGGCGAAAATTCTAAGCGCGCAGGGCGCGGTGCGAATCGTTCGGCTTGAACCGAGCCAAAACGTCATGACGGACGTGCCGGTTGCGGCCGGCACGCAGCTTCGCGCGGGAGACGTGATCAAAACCGAGACCGGCGGATTGATCGTGCTCGGTCTTTCAGACGGATCGCAGGCCGTCATCGCTTCCAAAACCACGGTCGAAATCAAGGACCTGTCCGGCTCGCCGCGGACGATTTTCAACGTTTTGCGCGGAAAAACACGCATTCAGATTCAAAAGATGGGCGGCCGGCCGAACCCTTACCGGGTGACCACTCCGACGACCGTGATCGCGGTCCGCGGAACGATCTTCGATGTTTTCGTGAAGGGCGCGCGAACCGATGTTTTCGTGACCGAGGGCGAAGTCGGCGTGGCCGGCCTGACGGTTTCCGAGCGGGAAGTGATCCTGACGCCCGGTCAGTTTACTTTCGTCGAAGGCAATCGACCGCCGGCCGCGCCCAAACGGTTTCGGTTAAACCGCAACGACGAGTTTTTCAGACCGGTTTCCGAAAATGGCGGAAACGTTCGGCAGGGGGCCGACGACAATCGCAACGGCGTCGATCAGGATACGCGCAACGGCGACAAAACCAGAGGCGGCGGTCGCTCGGGGAATGGCCGCAAAAGTAATTAAACTCGAGATCGTAACTTAAATATGGCGGTCGACATTCAGAAAGAACAGGCGGATCCGGCGCCGTCGAACGACAAGCCGGCGAAGAAGAGCGTTCTGGTGGCCGACGACGAGCGCGGCGCGCGGATGGCGCTCGAAGTGGCGCTGCGTCTGAGCGGATACGCGGTCGTCTCGGTTGAAAACGGCGAAGCGGCGCTCGAAGCGGGCAGAAAAGAGCAGTTTGATTTACTGCTCACCGACGTTTATATGCCCGGCGTGAACGGCCTCGAACTGATCGAACGGTTTCGCGCGTTCAGCCCGGAAACGGAAATCGTCGTGATGACCGCGCAGGGTTCGCTCGAGATCGCGATGCAGGCGGTCGCGCAGGGCGCGTTCGATTTCATCGCCAAGCCGTTCGACATCGAATCCGTGATCGCGCTCGTCCGGCGCGCGACGGAAAGCGCCGAGCTGCCGAAGAGCGAAACGAGCGAAAACGAAAACGATTTTTCCGCTTCGGGACTGATCGGTCACAGTGCGCCGATGGTTCAGGTCTACAAACTGATCGCATATGCCGCGCGCACGGAGACGACCGTTTTGATCGAAGGCGAAACCGGAACGGGCAAAGAGCTCGTGGCGCGGGCGATTCACCAAAACAGCCGCCGTGCGGACAAACCGTTTACCGCCGTCAATTGCAGCGCGCTGACCGAAACGCTCCTCGAATCGGAGCTTTTCGGCTACACGAAAGGCTCGTTTACCGGCGCCGTGAGCGACCGCCCGGGGCTTTTCGAGAGCTCGCAGGGCGGGACGGTTTTTCTCGACGAAATCAGCTCGGCGAGTCCTTCGCTGCAGGCGAGCCTGCTGCGCGTCCTGCAGGAAAAGGAAATTCGCCGGATCGGCAGCCGCGAAACCCGAAAAATCGACGTGCGGGTCATCGCCGCGAGCAATCTCAGGCTGGAAAAGATGGTCGAATCCGGGAATTTTCGGGCGGACTTGTTTTATCGTCTGAGCGTGCTGACGATGCAGCTTCCGCCGCTCAGAGAACGCGGGCGCGAGGACGTCGAGCTGCTCGCGCGGCACTTTCTTCGACGGCACGATCGGCAGCATAAATCGCGGCTGCAGATTACCGATTCCGCGATCGAGGCCCTGGCGGCGCACGAATGGGCGGGAAACGTGCGCGAACTGGAAAACGCTCTGGAATATGCGGTTGCGGTTTGTTCGAACGAGCTGATTACGGCCGGCGACCTGCCGCCGCGGATCGCGGAATCGCCGGCCGACGGTCAATCGGGAATCGCCCCCGGTCTCGGCGCGATCTTCTCGCTGGCCGGCGACCGTCCGCCGCTCGACGAGCTTTCGCGCCGTTACGTCGATCTCGTGTTGAGCGAGTGCGGCGGCAATAAATCGCGGGCGGCGGAAATTCTGGGCATCAACCGGAGAACGCTTTACCGCTATCTGGATTCGTACGATGACGACGGGTTTACGGTCGAACCGGATGCCGCGAACGCCGAACCCGCCTGAAATCTATGATCCCGACCCGGTTTCTGAGAATCGTCCTGATTTGGCTTATCTGTATCGCCTCGACGGTGATGGTCGGGTGGTTCGCGCCGTCGTTTAAGACCGCGGCGACGAATTTTTTGTTCCGCCTTCGCGGCAAATTGCCGGTGCCCGAAGACGTCGTCATCGTCGCCATCGACGATGCCAGCCTGCAGCGCATCGGGAAATATCCGTGGTCGCGGACGATCACGGCCGAATGCCTGGAAAGAATCACGGCCGGCAAACCGGCGGCGGTCGGTCTCGACATCGTCTACTCGGAAGCAGCCGATCTTCCGGAGGATGAGCGGTTGGCGTCGGCGATTGCCCGGAACGAGCGGGTCGTCCTGCCGGTTCAGCTTTTCGAAAACACGACCGAAAACGGCGGCGCGCGGGAAATGACGTGGCTCAGGCCGCTGCCGGAGCTCGCCCGCGCCGCTGCGGGCGAGGGGCACGCGCACGCCGCTCCGGACACCGACGGGACGCTGCGCAGCATTCAGCTCAGCAAGACGGACGATCGCGGCCGTCGCTTCTGGGCTTTCGGGCTCGAAGTTCTGCGCGTCGCGCAAAATATCGAGCCGGACGATTTTTCGGAAAACGACGGCCTTCTTCATTTCGGCGATTACGACATCTGGCTGACGGCCGGCGAGGGCGCACCGTCGGTCGCGTCCGGTGTTTCGATCTTTCGCGCCGACGAGATGCTGATCAATTACGTCGGCGCGGCGAACTCGTTTCGCTATTACAGCTTCACGGACGTCGTCGAGGGCAAAGTTCCGCCGGATGCCTTCGCCGGCAAGATCGTTCTCGTCGGGGCGACGTCGCCGACGCTGGGCGATGCCCAGGTCACGCCGTTTATGCATTATGCCGGCGAGGGCGGGCAGGCGATGCCCGGCATCGAAGTGCACGCCAATGTCATCAATACGATCAAAAATCGGCTGTTTATCGGATTCTTGCCGGAATTCTACGATTTAGGAATAGCTTTGCTGATAATTGCGCTCATTACCGGTGCGATCGGACGGCTTGACGGGTGGCGGCAAATTATCGTTCTCGGCTTCGTTTTCGCGGGAATCGTCGGGGGCAGTCTGACGGTCTTCAATAATTATTTCCTGATCTTGCCGCTGACGGAAATGCTGACCGCCTATTTCGTCGGCGTCCCGCTGCTGCTGCTCGACCGTTCGGTTGCGGCGAGCCGTGATCTGGACGCAAAGCTCAACCGGTTGGCGGAAGTCCAAAGCGGCTTTCTGCTCGACCGAAACGACCGGGACGATCGGGACCGGATTTCGGGGCGGATCGTCCCGCGCAACCTCGAATCGAAATTGCGCGCGGTCGACGCCATCACCGCCCAACTGCTCGCGAGAATGAACTTTATCGACCGTGTTTTAACCGGTATGAGCGAAGGCGTGCTGGTCGCGGACGCCGCCGACCGCATCGTCTTCGTCAACGAGCGTTTCGGGCGGATATTCGGCCAGCCCGACTTGATAAACCAGGAGCTGAAGCGTTTTTTTCTGTCACGCGGCATTTTAACGGGGAAAGAGTGGGAAGTCGCTGAATCCAAAATTTTAGCCGGCGAAAACTACGAAAAGGATTTTCAGCTGACCAATCAGGCGGAACGTTACTGCCTGCTCAGATTGTCGCCCGTCACGGCGGGCGACAATCTTGCCGGGCTCCCGGCCGCATCCGGCAGCGTGATCGGCATTTTGGTTTTATTGTCGGACGTGACCGAACAGCGCGAGCTCGACCGTCTGAAAGCGGAAACCGTGCAGCTCGTTTCGCACGAGCTGCGTGCGCCGCTGACTTCCATTCAGGGGCTGAGCGACGTTCTCCTGAAATTTCCGGTCGAAGCCGGCGAATCGCGCGAAATGCTGACGACGATTCATTCCGAAGCGATTCGTCTGAACGAAATGATCAGCCGTTTTCTCGATCTGAAGCGTCTCGAATCCGGCGCTCTCGATCTGCGAATGGCCCCGGTCGATATCGGCGATTTGCTCAGATCATCGGTTCTCGCCGCCGGGGCCGCGGCGGCGGAAAAGAGAATCAAAATCCGCATTGTCGGAAACCGCCGTCTGCCGCTTGTCCGGGCCGACGGACAGCTTCTCGCGCAGGCCGTCGGCAATCTCCTGAGCAACGCCGTCAAATACAGTCCGGCGGATTCGGTGGTAAGGGTCGAGGCCGGGATCGTCGGGGCCGAAATGCGGATTACCGTGCGCGACAACGGTTTCGGAATCCCGGCTCACGCCCTCGAACGGGTCTTCGACAAATTTTACCGTCTCGAACGCGACGCTCATTCCGAAATCGTCGGCACCGGACTCGGTTTGTCGTTCGTCCGGGAAGTCGTCGAAAAACACGGCGGCCGCGTCTCGGTCGAGAGCGAAGAAAAGGTCGGATCGACTTTTGTTCTGTGCCTGCCGATTTAAAAGTCAGTGATAAAGCGATTTGGAAAACAAACGTTCGTCGCATTCGACGATGAACGGCGTCATCCCGAAGCGATCCGAAGCGGCCGGCAGCGAGCCGCGAACACAGTTTTATTCCGACAACCTGAATTTCATTACAAAAACGATTCAATCCCGCCGGGCCGGAGAACGGTGAAAAGCCGGAAGCCTGAAACTCCGGCTTTCTTTTTCGATTTCGGCGAAAAATTCCGGTTGAGTAAAGCTGTCACACTCCCGTGACGCGAGGGATTTTATTTTGGTTATTTCTGTCACGAAGTCTTCGGCGGTTCCGTCAGTTTTTCGGCGTATTCTGGCTAAGTCTTTCTGTTACATAGGTTTTGATGGTCGTTTCAGGATGGTACGGACCTTGCGTAATCGAATGTCGGGTGGCGGGTTTTCGAAATCCGACCCGGTTTGCCGCCCGGCAGCCGCCGGCGACGGGAACAGCTTCCGGCGGCAAATTTTTGAAAAACTGAAATGATTTTATTTTCGACAAATCCATTTTGAAACGATTAACGCATATGACGAAAACTCCGGATTATTTACCATTTGCCGCGGAAGCGCGCTTTAACGATATGAGTTCGCGGCCCGATTCGGCGTCCGCCGGCGATTATAAACTGGCGCAAAGGGCGGCCGGCGGCGATATGACGGCGTTCGAGGAGATTTACTGGACCTATCACCGGCAGGTGTTCGGCATTTGCCTGCGGATGGTCCGGAATGTCTCGGAAGCCGAGGAGCTGACCCAGCAGATTTTCGTCCAGCTGTTCAGGAAAATCGAGAGTTTTCGCGGCGAATCGGCGTTTTCGACCTGGCTGCACCGTCTGACCGTCAATTGGGTGCTGATGTATTTCCGCAAGACGAAGGCTTCGCGCGAAGAAATCAGCGCCGGCGGCATTCTGCCGGAAACGGCCGCAAAAGCGGGCAATCGCCGGCCGGGCGATCGGGTTTTCGATCGGTTATTGCTCGAGCAGGTCATCGGAAAACTTCCGAAAGGCTACAAACGGATGGTGATCCTTCACGACATCTGCGGCTACGAACACGAAGAAATCGCGCAGATGCTGCATTGCTCTTCCGGCACTTCGAAATCGCAGCTTTACAAAGCCCGGCGGAAACTGCGCCGGCTTTTGTCGGGCGAGACTCCGAAGGGCGGACTTCAGCCGGCGGGTTAATCGGGCAGAAGCGGACTTTTCCGGTCTTTACAGATTCGTCCTTGCGCCGCATCGGTCTTTGAAAACATAAATTCCGGGGGATCAAAGGGGACTTCAGTTTTGGAAGTAAAGCCCGAAGAAGGGAAATCCTTTACTTTCTTAAAAGTTACGGCATTCGGCGGTCGGGACCGACAAATCCGGATCGCTCGTTTGAATAAGAGAAATCGAGGTGAAAAAAATGAAAAACAAAAATTTGCGGGTTATTTTCGTAATTTTAACTTTATTATGCGGATTATCGATTACGGCGGCGGCTCAGGGAAGAGGGCAGTCAGGCCGGGGACAAACCGTCGGCCGCGGGAATCAGGACCGCGACCGGACGACTGATTCGACGCGCGACCGGACGCGCGACCGCGATACGACGCGCGACCGCGACCGCGATTTAAGTGGAGACCGGGATCGGGATCGGATCCGCGCCAACGATCGGCAGCGCGATCAACTGCAGACCGGCATTGATTCGGCCGACCGCATCCGACAGCAGACCAGGGATATGATTCGCGACTGCGACAATCCGAACTTTTCCTCCGCGGACGCCAAAATGCAGCGGGAAAGACTGCACAATCAGATCAGAAATCTGGAGCAGAATCAGGAACGGCTTATGGCCGGGCTCAATGATTACCAGCGAAACAGGTTTCAGAAAAACATCCGCTCGATGGAACAGATTCACAGCCGGATTCATAATCAGATGCAGTTGATGGAGCAGGGAACGAACGATCAGAACTTTAACCGGAAAATGCACAGAAACCAGATTCGCGAAATCGATAAAGCTATGAAACGCTGGCAGAAGCAGTATCGCGAGATCGCGCGCGATATGGCCGATAATTAGAAATCTCGAATCTTTATGCGCACAAGCATCCGCGGTTATTTTTACAACGGAGGTAAAAATCTTGAAAAACATAATATTTCTCGTGACGTTTTTAATCGCTTCATCGTTTTTATCGGCCGGCGAAAAGGCGCAGACCGGGAGTACCCGGCTTGACGACAGTGCCAAACAGGCTCTGATCGAAGCGCTCGCCGACGAACGCCGGGCCGAGGCCGTCTATCAGGCGATCATCAATAAATTCGGGCAGGTTCGTCCGTTCGTCAATATTGTTGAAGCCGAACGAAGACATCAGTCGAAGCTGATGCCGTTATTTGAAAAATACGGCATTGAAGTTCCGAAGAATGAATTCGATGCCGACAAGATCCGGATTCCCGAGAGCCTGATCGATTCCTGTAAAAAAGGAATCGAGGCCGAAAAAGCAAATGCGGCGATGTATGACAAATTCTTTCAATTCGTCAAGGAAGAAGACATCAGGGAAACCTTCGCCTATTTACAAAGGGCTTCTCTTCAAAACCATCTCCCCGCCTTTCAGCGCTGCAGCGAAGGGCGGGGAACGGGCAACGGACAAGGGCGGGGAATGCGGAGCGGACAGGGATGGGGGCGACCGTTTTAAGCGGCGATCGGCGTCGCCTTGATAAAGAAAGCGATGAATTCGGATCAAGCGGCCGGAAAATCCGGATCGGGCTTGAGATGGTCGAACTGCCGGTTCCGGCAGGCCGCGCGTTTCATTCTTAGACGCGCGGCTTTTTCCGTTGCTTTGACCATAACGCGCCGCCGCAAGGTTTTACGGATCGTTTCGTTCGTCTGATTTTAGAACGAAGCTCGCCGATTGGTTTCGTTACTGGCTGGTCCCGATTGCCCAACGCTCTGTGCCGTCAGCATTTATGGCGTGAAGATGATGTCCCAGCCCGGTTACGTAAATTATCCCGTCGGCTCCTAACGTCGGCGCTCCCAACCTCCCCGAACTGACCTGGTTCTCCCATAAAATTTTCCCCGTAGTCTTGGAAAAAGCGTAAAGCTTACCGTCGTTGCCGGCTAAATACAGACCATCATCGCCAATAATCAAGGGAGAACCGTTGGGCTCGGGAGCCGGAATTTCTTCAAACCAGACGAGCTTTTCGGCGTCGAGCGCGAACAGTATGATTTTTCCCTGACTGAGGCCGGTTGTAATTCTGGCTAACCCATATAGCTTCTTACCGGAGCGGGCAAAGAGGCGTTCGATCCGGACTTCGGCGACTTCGCTGTTTTGTCGACCGGCCAAATCATCGGCCAGAGAATACCGCCACGCAAGTTTCCCGTCGTTTTGAACGGCATTGATCCGGCCCGTATTATCGGCGAAATAGACGAGATCGTCGGCCGCCGTGCTCGGCGAGGCGGAAATCGTCAGGTTGTTTTTGGGAGATGCGACACAGCCTGTCAAACCGATCGAAATCAGTAAGACCAGAGCGGTCGCGCATATTATTCCGGGATATATTTTATTTTCGTCTTTAATGATTTTCATACTGCTTATCAACAATTATATCCGAGATAAACAAATGAAATGAAAATGCCGGCTGAAACGGAAAGCCCGTTGCTTCGGGAACATTTCAAAACCATCGAAGCGTTGCGGCGGCTCCGGATTTAGACCGATGGCATTAAGTTAAGCGCAAAATTGAATGAATTGAAAGGTTAAATAGCCCGGGTTAGTCCGCCGGCTATTTGTTCGGCCTCGATCAATTGTCATTTCAACCTTTTCTTAATGTCATCGGGCTCTAGATACAAGTATCGTTTTCCGCCGATCAGCTTTTAGCCGCCACCGAATATCCGGCAATGGTTTCGGAACGTCTCGGGCATTCAGGCGAAAAAATGACGTCGGATATTTACGGCCGGATTTTACCCGATCCGCAAAAGCGCCTCGGACAGCCTCGATCCGCTGCTATATCGGAAGCCCGCCGCGCGGTCCAGGATTCGACACGCCATTACCCGGCCGAAAGCAAAAAGGGCATCTCGACAGATGCCCTAAATCATTGATTTTATTAATGGAGACGAGGGGGATCGAACCCCTGACCTCATGAATGCCATTCATAGAAAAAGCTAAACGCTATAAATAAATAACTTACCGTATTCAGAAAACACGGAGAGTGAATGAATATGGAAAGAGAATTTCAACTATTTAAGCGAGAAAAGCAATACGTCCAGAATGTTTCGGTAAATACTTTGGAGTTTTACCAAAGGGCGTTTAATCAGTTTAAGAAGCACATAAAAGTTTCTGAGCTTGAAAAACTAAAGGCGATAGATCTGATAGAGTTAGTCGCCAGTATGAGAGAGGCTGGAATGAGCCCAGCTTGTTGCGATGCTCATATCAGGGGGATCAACCCTTTTTTGACTTGGTGCTTTGAAAATCAGATAACACGCGAACATTTAAAGATTAAACGAGTTAAGTTTGAACAGCGTGTAATGAAAACTTTCAAGGATTCACAAGTCAAAGCAATCATCAGTTACAAACCCAAAGATGAGATTGAAAAGCGAATGCACGTTATAATGTTGTTGTTGTTAGATACGGGAATTCGCATTAATGAGGCTCTTACATTAGAGCGCTGCGGTATCGATTTCGACAACCTTTTAATCACGGTCATGGGCAAAGGGAATAAAGAGCGAATCGTGCCTTTTTCAATCGAGCTTCGGAAAGTTTTATTCAAATTTGTTAAGACGCATAAATTTGATCTGATATTCTGCAATCGTTATGGCGGCAAACTTCGCTACGACAATATGCGCCGCGACTTAAATAGTATTCTCGGAAGTTTAGGCATAACGGATTTAGAGGGAAGTTTTCATGCCTTTCGACGCTGCTTCGCTACCAATTACATTAGAAACAATGGCAATCCTTTGAAACTCCAGCGAATGCTTGGACATACGACACTGGCAATGACAAACAAGTATGTCAGGCTGGTTAGCGATGATTTATCGCAAGAGCATCAGCGAACTTCTATTCTTAATCGACTTCGGTGATTTCTATAAATTCCCACAACTGAAGTTATTAAAGAGTCAGTTAGTTATTAACTTTAACTTTAGAGATTGCTCTTGAGAGCTGCTTCATTTGAACAAATATAAATGTCGGTATAAATCGGATTACCATTTCCATAATTATCAACACACACGAAACCGTTTCCAACCTTCTCGCAGGATTCGGGTCTATGAGGGCCTTTCTTCCATTTAAGAATTCTTTCAGCCAGCTTAGGCGGCAGCGGCTGTTTTAATCCCCTTTTTACAATTTCTGTAATCAGCGGTAATAAAGCATTTTTCCTGTATTTTTCGTCAAGCATCTCTAGTCTTGGGGAATCCACCTCACTCGATGCCCTATATTCTATATAAATCGTGTGGGCACCTTCAGCGCGATTACCTCGCGCATCATACGAGACTGTGATTTTATGAACAACATCATTGAAAAGTGTCATCTGTTTTGCCGGGTAAGGAAGACAGATGTAACGAAAATTAACGTCGAGACCAGCATCATCATATTTGCCCCAAGTTCTCTCAATTTTATAGGTATCTTGAGTAACGGTAAGATCAGCATAATGACAAACTTCATTTCCCGGAAAAACCTCGCCGGAAATTTCATTGATTGAATTATTACTTGCAATATTGGCATTGTTTGAGGCAGAACCGTTTTTGCATCCTATTGAAGTAATCAAAATAAATAGCACTACTACCAAGGTGTTAATTGAATGAGTGATGGATAAGTGTTTTATACAGGGGATTTGCCGAAACATTCTCATAGGCGGGAAGCTTAGCACTAAATAGTGCTAGTTTCAACACAACAACAAAGCAAAAAAAACGTTTAGAATTGCAAAATTGCTCTGTTATGGGCAGGGCTGCACGAGAGAAACCAAACCGTTTAGCTGAGAAGCTGAAACTAATCAGAGAAAAGCTTGGTTTATCTCAAGACGGAATGCTGATTCGTCTTGGATTACAAGACAGCTCCATGAACCGCGCAAGTATTTCAGGTTATGAACTAGGAGAAAGAGAACCGTCTTTATTGGTCCTCTATGCTTATTCAAATGCGGCGAATGTTTTTATGGAAGTCCTTGTTGACGACAAAATAGATTTGCCGGACATGATTCCAAGCGAGGAAAAAAGTCTGGGAAAAAGAAATAAAAAGCCTGTCAATTTATAGATTTTATTTCTTTCTGTCTTGTAAAAAAGTCAAAATTCCCAGAGTGTCAAAATATCGCTTTTTCTTAATTAAGTGTAGTTTTTATAAATAGTTATAGGAAATTATGAAAAATTTCACTTTAGTATGGTAACGGGGGATTTTGTCACCTTTGCCTATAGCCAATTGGTAATGAGAATTAAATAAAATAATCAATTCGTTATTGGCGCAAAATCATCATTTCAACAAAAAATAGGAGTTGTTTGCTGTAAGGAACGGCTGACAAAACAGACAAACCGCTTGTCAGCCGACCTTGAAGATAAACCAAAACCAAAGGAATTTAATAAAATTCAACTTTTGTGTTTTGATTACTTGTAATATTGGGCTTTATTAGACTTGCAGAAGCAAACAATCTGCAACTAATGACTGTATAAATATATGAGTCTGACTCGAAAATATCTTTGAAGCCAAAGATTATTCAAGATTTCCCGGTAACTTGTTACCGCTTAGTTGTCTCCGTTAAATCTAACGTGATCGCCACTCCAAAATTAGATTCAACTGGCATTCGGATTCGGCTGCCTTGACCGTTGGTTGTCCGTCCATCTGCCTTATTAAGTTATCTATTAAGATTTGTTTTTCCGTAGTTCAAACCACTTTCAAAGGATTCAGGATATCTGATAAGCAAAAGCATATTTAATCGAATTTATTTTGGCTTTTACCGTTGCCGCTTATCAGCTCAGATAGCAATAGAACAAACAAGCCTGATTTAATTGCTCATTAAACTAATAAGAAACAATTTATTGTCCGACTTCACTATCCTTTTAATTTTCAAAAATCTCACTGACTTTGAGTCAGCGTTGATAATTATACATAACCAATGTTTCTTTGTGGAAGAAAAAATTGCAGACTAAATACTGCGTTTTTTAAGTTTCTTGA
>JAFDVJ010000053.1:36209-36356 GCA_018269075.1 Acidobacteriota bacterium | reverse complement strand
CTCGCCGCTTTTCCCTTCGATTACCCAATCTATTTTACAGTCCCACTTTGACAGCCCGCCCCGCCCCGCGTACAATCGTCTCCGCCCTGCTTACATTCGCACCCGCCCCGTCACCAAAGGCACCCGCCCCGTTACCAAAGGCATCCG
>JAFDVJ010000053.1:5180-36137 GCA_018269075.1 Acidobacteriota bacterium | reverse complement strand
CCCCGTCACCACACGTACCCGCCCTGTCACCACACGCATCCGCCCCGTCACCACACGCATCCGCCCCGGCCTCGGAACGCCGGCCGACCGGCCCGGAAAAAGCCCGCGCCGTCTTGTTCGAACCCCGTCGTTTTCTTCTTTTTCGTCCGCCCCGACCTTTCGCCGCCGACCCTTCCCGCTCACCAACTAAAATCCGAAATCCGAAGTCCGAAATCCGAAATCCGAAATCCGAAGCATCTAATTTTTTAAGATTTAATCTTGTCGACAAAATTG
Organism: Acidobacteriota bacterium; assembly: GCA_018269075.1. Classification (GTDB taxonomy): domain Bacteria; phylum Acidobacteriota; class Blastocatellia; order Pyrinomonadales; family Pyrinomonadaceae; genus JAFDVJ01. The sequence goes on along the minus strand of JAFDVJ010000053.1, from coordinate 35,864 downwards.
TCGGCGCGTTTCCGGCGGCGTTCGCGATTTCTTCTGTTTTCTCTTAAAGCTCCGAAATACAACATTTAGCTCTCTCGGCCGGCGCGCGGCGCGGTTCCGGTTTCGGAGTTGCTGTCTGAAGGAGCGGATCAGTCTTTGCACGTTGTCGGTCAATTCCCCCGATCGGGTCGTGCCCCGACGATTTCGAAAAATTTTTAACGCAAGGAGTAAATCAAGATGACAGGAAATTTGAGACATATCTTTTCGATCGCCGCGCTCGTCTGCGTGCTGGCCTTCGCGGCCGCCGCGCAGGACCGGTTCGGATCGGTCGAAGGCGTCGTCAAGGATGCGGCCGGCGCGGTCGTGCCCGGCGCGACCGTCAAGCTCGAAGGCAACGCCTTCAACCGGACGGCGACGGCCAACGAGGAAGGCTTTTACCGCGTGCTCGGCGTCCCGCCCGGCGATTACACGGTGACGGTCACGGCGAACAACTTTTCGCCGAGCGAGCCGACGCCTGCGACGATCGTCCTCGGCCGGGCGACGACCGTCGATTTCGCGCTCCAGCCGGCGAGCGTCAACGCGACCGTCACGGTCAGCGGCGACGTCGCCCAGATCGATCCCTCGTCGAGCCGCGTTCAGGAAAACCTGAGCAGCGAGCGCATCAACCAGCTGCCGAAAGGCACCAACTTTTCGTCCGTGCTCGCGACGACGCCCTCGGTCCGCCGCGAAACCAAGGGCGCCGGCTACCAGATCGACGGGTCGAGCGGCGCCGAAAACACGTTCATCATCGACGGTCAGGAAGTGACCAATTTCAACACCGGCCAGCTCAACAGCAACAACGATCTGCCGTTCGGCCTGATCCAGGAAGTCCAGATCAAGACCGGCGGCTTCGAGGCCGAACACGGCGGCGCGACCGGCGGCGTCATCACGCTCGTCACGAAACGCGGCGGCAACCGCTTTACGGGCGACGTCGGGACCTCGTTCAACACGAGCAAGCTCGAACCGCGAAGCCTGTTTATCGACAACACGACGCCGAACTATTCGGGCCTCAGCGTGACGGAAAACGCCAACTCGTTCCAGCGCAGCATCCTCGATCAGAACAAGGACGCGCTCCGCTATTTCAACCCGCCGGGCGATAACTACACGTTCTTTTTCCCGTCGGCCAGTTTGAGCGGCCCGATCGTCAAGGACCGTTTGTGGTTTTTCGGCAGCTACAACCTGCAGAATTACGACATCAGCCGGAGCGTCACGTATCCGGGCGGCAACACCCAGAAATACAACCGCACCGAACGCCGCGACTACGGCTTTTTCCGGCTCGACGCGCAGCTCGGCAACAAGCTCAACCTGACCGGCAGCTATACCTACAACCCGATCAAGGTCAACGGCGATCTGCCCGATTTCACGGGCCTCGCGACCTCGCTGCCGACCAACGGCACGCAGTCCGGCAGCGACTTCATCGCGACGCAGGGCGGCCGCCGCGCGAGCTCGATCTATAACGTCGCCGGCACCTACGCGCCGAACAGCAGCTGGATCATCTCGGCCCGCTACGGCCAGAGCTATCTCAACGAAAAGCTCGGCAGCTACGGCATTCCGGCGATCGACCGCGTCCGCTGCATCAACGGCAACACGGCCGTCCCGGGCGTCACGCCGGCCGGCAGCTGCGTCGCCGGTTTCTCGAACGTCCCGAACATTCTCGGCGTCGACAAGGACATCTCGCGGCGGACGACGTTCGATACGGACGCGTCGGTCATTTTCGACGGTCTCGGACGTCACAACCTGAAGTTCGGCTACCAGTTCAACAAGATCTTCAACGACGTCGCGAACGGCTACGCGCGGATCGGCGGACCGGGCGAGATCCGCCTGTTTTACGGCTCGACCTCGCGCGGCGTCGGCGGCGGGCCGGGCCAGATCGGCTACGGCTATATCCAGTATTTCGGCACCAACGGCAAGGCCGGCAGCAAGAGCCAGGCGCTCTACGTGCAGGACTCGTGGACGATCGGCCGCCTGACGCTCAACCCGGGATTCCGCATCGAGAAGGAAAACGTCCCGTCGTTCACCGCGACCGGCATCCCGATCGTCTTCGGCTGGGGCGATAAGCCCGCGCCGCGCATCGGCTTCGCGCTCGACGTTTTCGGCAACGGCAAATCCAAGCTCTACGGCGGCTACGGCTGGTTTTACGACCGGTTCAAGTATCAACTGCCGCGCGGCAGCTTCGGCGGCGACGTTCTCCGGCGCATTTACGTGCCGCTGCTCGCTTCGAACCCGAACTACACGTTCTACACGCGGCAGTATATTCTCGCCAATCAGGTGCTCGACGTCGATCTCCGCGTCCCGTCGAACGATCCGGCGGACAACCGCGTCGATCCCGATCTCAAGGCGGCCCGCGAAAGCTCGCTCGACGTCGGCTACGAGCAGGATCTCGGCCGCGGCTACACGTTCGGCGCGCGCTACACGCACAAGCAGGTCGACCGCGCGATCGAGGACATCGGCGTTTTCGACGCCAATCAGAACGAGCTCTTCTTTATCGGCAATCCGGGTCTCGGCATCACGTCGCAGCCGTTCTTCCCCGGCATCCCGGCGACGCCGAAGGCCGAGCGCCGCTACGACGGTCTCGAATTGAGGATCAGCAGGCGTCTGACGACCAACTACTTCTTCAACGCGAGCTACACCTACAGCCGTCTCTTCGGCAATTATTCGGGCCTCGCGAGCTCGGACGAAAACGGCCGGTCGAGCCCGAACGTCAACCGCTTTTTCGACATTCCGTTTCTCGGCTTCACGGCCGACGGCAAGCCCGACAACGGAAGATTGGCGACCGACCGGCCGCACGTCTTCAAAGTCAACGCCGGCTACAACTTCGACTGGCGCGGAAGCAAAGTGAACACGACCGAGTTCAAGCTGTTCTTCCTCGGCGAAAGCGGCACGCCGATCTCGACGCGGGTCAGCGCCTACGCGGCGAACACGTTTCTGTTCGGCCGCGGCGATCTCGGCCGGACGCCGTTCTTCACGCAGACCGATTTCGCGCTCACCCACAAATACAAGTTCGGCCGCGACGCGCGCTACACGCTCGCGTTCGACCTCGACGTGCTGAACATCTTCAACCAGCAGACGGTGACGAACCGTTTCCCGGTGCTCTTCTCGGGCGATCTGGCGGCCGATTCCGTGCGGCAGTTCTTCCCGGGCGTGACCGACGAAACGTCGTTCATCCGGCAGATCTTCAACGGCGGTCTGTCGTCGACGATCCGCGAGCTGAACCGGCGCGGCAACGCCGGGCTCTCGACCTGCGGCCCGACCGGCACGGCGAGCTGCGCGGCCTTCAAGACGGACGCGCGGTTCAACCAGCCGGCCGACTTCCAGCTCCCGCGCTCGGTCAGATTCGGCTTCCGGTTCATCTTCTGATCGATCGGAAAATTACCGGCCGCGCGTTCTCCCGCTGCGCGGCCGGTCCGTTTACAGCTTATGACTTTAGTTCATCAGTACAGCGAGCGGTAGCGAGTCCGTTTCATCGGCCTTGATTTCCGGGCGGGAAAGACTCGCTACCGCTCGCTGTACTGATTTTTTATTGACGTGAAAACTTCAACATCCGGACAAGCGGCTGCAATCTTCGCGATCTTTTTTCTCGGGCTTTTCGCCGTCGCGGCGAAGGCCCAGAATTCGATCAGCGGCATCGTCTTCGACGAATCGCGCAAGCCGGTCGCCAAGATCGACGTCGAATTGCTCGACGAGTTCGAGCGGCTCCTGAAGACCGCGAAGACCGCTTCGTCCGGTCTTTATCTTTTTCAGGGCCTGCGCGCCGGCGTCTATTTCGTGCAGGTGCGGACCGACGGCACGAATTATAAAACGGCGAAGGAACGAATCCAGCTCGGCCAGTCGAACCGGACGAGCCCGACGACCGGGCTTTCCTCCGGCAGCGAATCGGCGCAGATCAATTTCACGCTCGAAACCGACCGCCGCCAATCCGCGCCGCTCAAAAACGCGGTCGTCTTCGCGCAGAACGTCCCGCCCGAAGCCGAAAAGCTCTACGCGGGCGCGCTCAAAAAGCTCGACGACAAGAAACCGGACGAAGCCCGCACCGATCTCGAAAGCGCTTTAAAAATCTTTCCCGAATATTACGCGGCGCTCGAACGGCTCGGCTACGAAACGCTCGGCGCGGGCGATTTCGCGGCCGCCGAAAACTATTTCGCGAGGGCTTTGCAGGTCGCCCCGCAGAGCTTCGCCGCGAAATCCGGCCTCGGCATCGCCCGCTACAAGCTCGGTCGTAAAACGGAGGCCGCCGCGACGCTCGAAGAGGCCGTCGCGCTCGACGCCGCCGCGCCGCAGGCGTTTCTCTTTCTCGGCAAAATCTACCGCGAGCTGAAAGATTACGAGCGCGCCGAAAAGAACCTCAAAAAGGCCGCCGAGCTGAGCAAAAACAAGCTCGCCGACGTCCATTGGGAGCTCGCCCTGCTCTACTACTACAATCTCGACCGCCCGGCGGCCGCCGCCGACGAGCTCGAACTCTATCTCAAAGCCAACCCGAAAGCCGAAAACCGCGCGCAGGTCGAAAAGCTGATCAAGGCGATGCGGGAAAAAGCCAATAAATAATTTCGGATTTCGGATTTCGGATTTCGGATTTTTGGTTGAGCAGGCTTCTGGCTGTCGGTCGTGGGGTGTTTGCGAGACTGCGGCGGCGGAAAAAATAAATGGCGGAAGATTGATTGGTGATACCGATTTTCGGCGGATTGCGCTTTAACGAGTGGAGGCAACTTCCGAATCAATAATCAAGGCAATCATCAGGAGAAAAACAATGAGCAATAATATCAATCGCTACCGCATCGCGCCGCCGTCCGCGAGCCGCAATCCCAACAACCAGTTTTACCAGCGAGACCGGCAGCCGCCGCAAGAGCAGCAGCCGGGCGGCACGACCGGCGCGTTCGACGAGTCTTCGTTCCAGTCGCCCGAAACCCGCGTCCCGCAGCGCGGCGTCGGCGTCGACATCTTCGGCGACGCGCCGGTCGGCGCGAACGCCTATCTCGTCGCCGAATGGGAAAAAACCGCGGTCGCGGCCGGCGAAAGCGTGCGCGTCCGGGCGGTCCTCAACAAGGGCGTCGACGGCGTCGTCCGCGTGCAGGTGATCCACGATTGCGACGGCCATCAGACCTGGGTCGAATCGGTCAACGGCTTCTTGAACAAGGGCGTCGTGACGGCCGTCTGGGTGACGAAGAAAAACATCCGTGACTGGAACCGCGGCGATTATTTCTTCACGATCATCGGCGGCAAGGCCAACGCGACGTCGAGCAACCGGCTCAAGCTGAAGTAAAAATTAAAAATTAAAAATGCCAAAGCGTCTGTCGGGAGAACCGGTTTCCCGGCGCAGACGCTTTTTTTAATTTTTAATTTTTAATTTTTAATTTTTAATTGAATAATTTATTTAATGCAGCTTTCGGTCATTATCCCGACATTCAACGAGGAAACGACGATCCGGAAAACGCTCGACGCGATTTCGCGGCTCGTCAATGTCGACGAGGTCGTCATCGTCGACGGCGGCAGCACCGACGAGACGGTCGGGATCATCGAAGCCTACGAGCTCAAAAAGCCGCTCAAGCTCGTCCGTTTCGGCGAGGCCAACCGCGGCAAACAGCTCCACGAAGGAACGCGGCACGCGACGCACGAGATCTTCTGGTTTCTCCACGCCGACACGCGGCCCGCGCAGGGCTGCGCGCGCGAGATCAAGAAATATCTGAACTACGACGAGATCGCCGGCGGCAATTTTCAGGTGATCTTCGACGGCGGCAGCCGCTGGGCGCGGTTTCTGACGTGGCTCTACCCGCATCTCAAATCGATCGGGCTCGTCTACGGCGATTCGGCGATCTTCGCGCGCCGCAGCGTTTACGAACGGATCGGCGGCTTTAAGCCGCTGCCGCTTTTCGAGGACGTCGATTTCTTCAAACGCCTGCGGAAAAAGGGCGAGTTTCGGTTTCTCCAGAAAGCCGTCACGACCTCTTCGCGCCGTTTTCAGAACGATTCGTTTTTATGGACGTTCACGAAATGGTCGGTCTTTCAGACGCTTTACTGGTTCGGCTTTCCGGCCGCACTGCTCGCGAAAAGATACCGGGCGATCAGATAAACTTTATGGAAACCCTGACGAGAATTTTATCGATTGCCGCCGGCGGCGCGTTCGGCGCGGTCGCGCGGTATCTGATCAACGTTTCGGTGCTGCAGCATTTTTTCAGGCCGTTTCCGCTGCCGACCTTCGTCATCAACGTGACGGGCTCGTTCCTGATCGGTTTCCTGCTCGTCGTCTTCACCGAAAAAACCGCGCTCCCGGAAAACCTGCGGTTCGCCGTGCTCGTCGGCTTTCTCGGCGCCTACACGACCTTTTCGACGTTCGAGCTCGAAATCTGGGATCTGATCAAGGAAAACCAATTGCCGACGGCGTTTGTCTATCTTTTTCTGAGCATCGTCATCGGCTTCGCCGGCGTCGTCGCCGGCGTCTGGCTCGGCCGCAAACTCTAATCGGAGCGCCGGCATCCCGGCCGGCCAAGCGGGAGCGCCGGCATCCTGCCGGCCAAGCGTTTGCAAAACGCTCCGAAGCTACATAACCACGAAGATTATAGTTAAAGGACTTTCTCAAACTGGCTAAAAGCAATTGCCGGATTACGCAATTGCAGTTTCAAATAATCGGACAACAATCCTGGCTTCACTTCAGCTGATAGACGGTTTGTCCGAGAGCATCTGCCAGTTCTTTGAAAAGCAGCCGCACCAGCAGCGCCGATACGATATGGTTTCGCTGCGAGCGGTTCAATCGACATTGACACCGTTCAAGGCCCGTGGCTTCGCGGTGTGCTCAATTTTCCACCGCCGGGCGCTCGACTTTTGAGCCTCGTCGATGTCCGATTGAGTTAAATCGTTCGTCACGATGTAATCCGTCCGGAAGGCCTTGACCGTTACTCGGAACATTTTCAAACGCGTGTCCTTTGCAAATTTCCTGACTTTGACGATCTTGCCCGCAAGCAGTTTCGTCTCGCTCCACGCCAGATATGCGCCACCAACGATGTCTCGATCATCAGGGGGCCTATTTCGCGAGATCATATGCATCTGTTCGTGAGTGTGCCGCCGAAAGTAACAGTCTCGCGGCTATTGCAATTTCTCAAAGGCAAGACGAGCTGCAAATTGATGCAGGAGTTTCCGCATCGGGCGAAGAAATTCTGGGAGCGGCACCTGTGGGCACGCGGGTACTTCTGGGTCTCGAGCGGCAACGTCACGGACGAAGTTATCAAAGTCGAAGGCGAAGAAGATTAAGGGAAACCGAAATCGTTTCGCCGGCGGACAGCCTGGCTTTCAGCCCGGAAGCCGAAGCCACCGCCTTTACAGGCGGTGGAGTTTTCACTTGGTAATTAGCTGTATATTTCGACACGGCGAATTTTAGGGTCGAACGCCGATTCTTCTCTGTGAAATCAACGCAGCGATTTGAAAGCGGCGCGAAGTTCGGCGGCGAAGGCCTCAGGCTGTTCCCAGGCGGCGAAGTGTCCTCCCTTGTCGAGCTTGTTGAAGTAAATGAGTTTGGGATAGGCGCGCGCCGCCCAATTTTGCGGCGCGGTGTAGAGTTCGTCCGGAAAGGCACTGACCGCGACCGGGACGGCCAGATTGCGCGGATCGAAAAAGCCGCCCTTCGCGGTTTGCGCATTCTCCCAGTAGAGACGGGCCGAAGAAACCGCCGTTTTCGTGACCCAATACAGCGTGATGTTGTCGAGCACGTCGTCGCGCGTCAGCCCCTCGGATTGACCGTCGAAAACGCGCGCGATCAGTTCATAACTGCGCGCGTCGTGATCGAGCATCCAGCTCGCGAGCCCGACGGGCGAATCTTCGATCCCGTAGAGCGTTTGCGGGCGGAGCGACATCTCGTTCGCGTAGCCGAGTCCTTTTTTGAAGAAAAAATCGAGCTGTGCGTAGGCGCGCTTTTCCTCGTCGGAGAGACCGGATGGAGCCGGGCCGCCGGCGGCGAGCGCTTTTGAGATCTCGGCCGGCACGCTCGCCGGCATATTGGTGTGGATGCCGAGCAGTTCCGGCGGGGCGATCAGCGCCATCGTCTCGGAAATCGCATTGCCCCAATCGCCGCCCTGCGCCACGAATTTATTGTAACCGAGCCGCTTCATCAGCGTGATCCAGGCGCGCGCGATGCGCGGCGGGTCCCATCCCGTCCCGGTCGGCTTGCCCGAAAAACCGTAGCCCGGAATCGAAGGTATGACGACGTCGAAAGCATCCTCCGCTTTTCCGCCGTAAGCGGTCGGATCGGTGAGCGGGCCGATGATTTTCAGCTGCTCGATGATCGACCCCGGCCAACCGTGCGTGATGATGACCGGCAGCGCGTTTTTCTGTTTCGAACGAACATGGATGAAGTGAATATCGACGCCGTCGATGTTGGTGACGAACTGCGGCAGGGCGTTAAGCTTTGCTTCGATCTTGCGCCAGTCGTATTGATTGGCCCAGTAATCGGCAAGCTTCTGCATCGTCGCCAGCCGCACTCCCTGCGAATCGTCCGAAACCGTTTCCCTGTCGGGCCATCTGGTCGCGGCGATGCGGCGGCGAAGGTCGTCGAGCGCTTCTCTCGGGATGTTCACCTTAAATGGGCGGATGTCGGTTTTATCGGGTGCCGGTTCGCTTTTAGCGGTTTCGGCCGTCACGGATTTTGTCATATTCGTCTCCTTTTGATTATTTTTAATTTCCCTGGTTTGAGCCCCGCCGGACGAGGCGAAAAATATTAAGCCGCAGACGGCGGCGAAGATCGCAAAAAAGCCGCTGCGCCAAAGCGGCGCTTCCAAAACCGGATTTTTGCCGGCCTCGCGACGTTTCTTTTCGATGTAGATCATTACAATTTTTCTCCCTTTGAAAATTGAAGCCGCGCCAATAACGGGGCAGCATTCAGGTATCAGTAAAACACAGCCTGCGAGGACCGAAAATTAGACGAAAGTATCGGTCGATACCAAAGTATCATTGCCTCCCGGTGTGCCTGAGCGATTGTAAAAATGCGAAAAACAGACCTGGCAGGCTGGCGTGACAAACAAAAAAAGCCCCGCAAATTTTTCCTAAATTTTGCGGGGCGGTGGCTGTCTGCGATCGGTTAAAACCGGAGGGCGTCCAAAACGGCTTCGGCAAAAAAACGCGGCGCTTCCTGCGGCAAATTATGGCCGATCCCGCCCGTCGCGCCGCGGTGCTCGTATTTGCCGGTGAACTTTTTGGCGTAAGCCGCCGGCTCGGGATGCGGCGCGCCGTTCGCGTCGCCTTCGAGCGTGATCGTCGGGACGCTGATCGGCGGGGCTTCGGCGAGCCGTTTTTCATAGGCGTCGTAACCCGACTCGCCGCCTTCGATCCCCAGCCGCCAACGGTAGTTATGGATCACGATCGCGACGTGGTCGGGGTTATCGAGGGCGGCCGCGCTGCGTTCGAAAACCGCGTCCGCGAATTTCCATTTCGGCGAGGCGAGCTGCCAGATGAGCTTCGCGAATTCGCGCCGGTTTTGGTCGTAGCCGAGCCGTCCGCGTTCGGTCGCAAAATAAAATTGGTACCACCATTCGAGCTCCGCTTTCGGGGAGAGCGGCATTCTGCCGGCGGCCTGGCTGCCGATCAGGTAGCCGCTCACCGAAACCATCGCCCGGCAGCGGCCGGGAAAAAGTGCCGCCATGATATTGGCGGTCCGGGCGCCCCAATCGAAGCCGCCGATCACGGCCTTTTCGATCTTCAGCGCGTCCATTAATGCGACGATGTCGAGCGCGAGCGCCGACGGCTGACCGTTGCGGAGAGTCTCGCCGGACAGAAACCGCGTCGAGCCGTACCCACGCAGGTAAGGGACAATCACGCGGCACCCCTTTGTCGCCAGCAGCGGCGCGGCGTCGGCGAAACTGTACACATCGTAGGGCCAGCCGTGCAGCAAAACGACCGGTTGGCCGTCAGGCGGCCCGGTTTCGAAGTAGCCGACATTGAGCAGCCCGGCGTCGATTTGTCTGAGCTGACCGAAATCGGCATTTGTTGAAACGGCCGTTTGATTTTTGATTTTCCCGCCGGTCATTTCCCGGGCGCCAACGGTACCGGACAGGCCGATCTCCGCGGCCGCGAGCGTCATCAGGGCATTCCGCAAAAACCATCGCCGGTCTTGATCAAATCCTTCATTTTTATTTACCATCTTTTCCCCCTTGTAAATTATTATTCGTTGCTGTCTGAGCGGCATTTTCCGGACGGTCGAATGAACGCCCCTTGCGACAGTCTCTAATTTATGAACCCTCGAACAAGCTTCGCAATCCGGTCGGCGGCGGTGTCGAGCGCGAAGTGCCCGGCTTCGAGGAAGTGCACTTCCGCTCGGCGAACAGGAAATCGAACGCATTTTTCAGGGCTCCCGAAATGCCGCGATTGTATTCGGGCGTGACGAAAACGAAGCCGTCGAATGCGCCGATCTTCTCGGCCCAGCGTTTCGTGTGATCCTTTGTATATTGACCGAGCGAGGGCGGGGCGGGTTCGTCGAGCAGCGGCAGATCGAAGTTCGCGATGTCGACCAGTTCGAAATCCGCATCCGTCTTCTGCCGCGCGTTTTGGTAAGCCCATTTCGCGACCGCTTCCCCGATTCGACCGGGTCTCGTGCTTCCTGAGATATTTCCGATCTTCATAATTGACGCCTCCTTAAAAATCCTGCGCCGTCGGACGCAAAACGACTTCATCGATTTCCACATCAGCCGGCTGCTCGATGGCGTAGACCACGGCGCGGGCGACCGCCCCGGGCGAAATCGCGATCCGGTCGTAGAGCTCTTTTATGTATTTCGCGGAAGCCGGGTCGGAAATGCCCTGCTGCAGGTCCGAGGCGATCGCGCCGGGCGAGATCATCGTGCAGCGGATGTTTTCCGAATGAAGCTCGATCCGCAGCCCTTCGGTGAGCGCGCGGACGGCGAATTTGGTGGCGCTGTAAATGGTCCCGCCGGGGGCAAAGACTTTGATTCCGAGAACGGAAGCGATATTGACGATGTGCCCGCCGCCCTGCTTCTGCATCTGCGGCAGAGCGGCGGCGACGCCGTAGAGAACTCCCTTGATGTTCACGTCGATCGTCCGGTCCCACTCGTCGGTTTTGAGAAGACCGACGGGAGCGATCGGCATCACGCCGGCATTATTGACGATCACGTCGACCCGGCCGAAAGCGTCGACGGCGGCTTCGACAAGTGCCCGCATCGCGGCCCGGTCCAGCACATCGGCGGCCAGGCCGAGGGCCGTTCCGCCGGCCGCGGATATCCGGGCCGCGACTTCCTCGATCCGATCTTTACGCCGCGCCGCGAGCACGACCTTCGCGCTCTTTTCGGCCAGCGTCGCAGCGATTTCCGCGCCGATCCCGCCGCTCGCTCCGGTGATGACAACTACTTTATTTTCAATGTTTTCATTTTTCATCCGTTATAATTTTCTCCTTGCTCTCTGATCTTTTTTGACGAAAATTTTTGTTCCACCGGGCGAGCAAAGCGGCCGGCCCGGAAATTTCGGCGACCAGGGACTCGAGGAACTCCGGGGCGTCCTGACACACGGTGATTCCGGCGCTTTGCCCCGCCCAGAGCGGCATCAGCTCAGATTGGCCGGCGGCCTCGGCGGCGATCGCGAGATGACGAACGAGAGCCCGCTGCAGCGGGTACGGCAGAATTTCGACGCCTTCGGCATTGAGATCGTCCATCAATCGATTGCGAATCCCGCGCGCGAGCCTTCCCGTAAATCCTTTCGTCAGCCCGGTCGATGCCGCCCGACCGCTGCGGATGGCTTCGCGGTGCACGGCGCTCGCTCCGGAATCTTTTGACGAAAGAAAAACGGTCCCCATCTGAACGGCGTCCGCCCCGAGCGCGATGGCCGCCAGAACGCCCCGCGCGTCGGCGATCCCGCCGGCAGCGATGACCGGGATGTCGATCCGATCGACGATCCGCGGAACCAGCGAGAGAGTGCCGGTGAGCGAATCTTCGGCGGCGCGAAGAAACGAGCCGCGATGCCCGCCGGCTTCGAAACCGGAAGCGACGACCGCATCGACCCCGAAGTCGCTTAATGCCGCCGCTTCGTCGGGCGTGGTCGCCGTCCCGATCGTAAAAATGTTCCGCGCGCGGCATTCATCGAGGATCTCGGCCGGCGGAACGCCGTAAATAAAGCTGAATACCGGCACGCGTTCATCGAGCAGCACGCGCGCCTGATCTTCGAAGCGGATCGGCGCGAACGGTTTGTAGGCGGGGCTCGTCACGCCGAGGGCGGCAAGGTGCGCGGCGAGCGGCCCGAGACTTCTTTCGAACTCGCTTTTGCCGGAACTCCGGGCGCCGCGGTCTTCCGTCGAAACCCATAAATTCATCGCAAACGGTCGGGAAGTCAGCGACCGGATCTCCGCGATCACCTCTTTGATCGCGGAGGTCGTCAGCCCGTGCGCGCCGAACGATCCGAGGCCCCCGAAATTCGAGACCGCGGCCGTCAGCCGCTGTGACGAAAACCCGCCGAGCGGTCCCTGAATGATCGGATACTCGACGCCGAGTTTACGAGTTAGACGATTTTGGCTCCATAACGCGGTTTCCATATGACTGAAATTAAATCACAGCCAAACGGGAGGAAACCATTAGACGAAAGTATAGGTCGATACCTTCGTATCGGGCGGCTCGCTCCAGGCTCGGGCCAACGATTTCGACAAATTCATAAAAGGGGACGATACTAAAGTACTATGGACATAACTGGCGAACTTTTTCATGCTAAAGATCAGGCGGAAGGATCGACTGCGAAAACCTCCGCCGGATCGATTCCGTTTGCCGGCTCCGAACTAGGGGAATGGCGGCATGTCTGCGCGTTTTTCAACAGCGACGACGAGGAATACAACGTTTTGCTTCCGTTTATCAGGGACGGCTTCGCCTGCGGGGACAAAGCCGTTCATATCGTTAATCAGTCGCAGCGGGAAAATCACCTGCAGCGGCTGTCGGAAGCGGGAATCGAATTCGGGCAAGCGCAGCGGTGCGGACAGATCGAGGTGCGATCGAACACCGAGACGTATCTTCTGGACGGGCAGTTCGATCAGGATCGGATGCTGGGGGTTTTCGAACAAATGGTGAGCGGCAGAGAAAGCGAAAAATTTCCGCGCAGCCGGATCGTCTGTCAGATGGACTGGGCGGCGGCGAGCGAGCGGCACGTCGAAGAGCTGATCGAATTCGAATCCCGCGTCAACGATCTTTGGCAGCGCCACCCGGATGTAGTGATCTGCACGTATCGGTTGGGGAAATTCAGCGGCGATACCGTGATCGACATCATGCGAACGCATCCGATGATCATCATCGGGGGAATTCTTCAGCATAACCCGTTTTATGTCCCGTCCGAGGAATTCCTGCACGAAATACGCGAAAGGCGCAGTTTGAGGAACTGATCGGGGTTCCGGAGCGATTCGAAGATGGAATTAGAAGGCCACGAGTCAGTTGAGGAAATAAAGCGTCTTCGGCGCTGTCTCAACGATCTGGTCAGCGTTCTCGCCCTGCCGGCGATTTGGACGGGCGGCGAAGCCAGCGATATCTACCGGACCCTGCTCGACACCCTGCGGCGAATGCTCAGTCTGGATTTCGTTTACGTGCGGGCCGAAGAATCGCCGGGCGAGCAGATCGAATTCACCGGTTTATCGGAACTCCTGAAAAGCCGGATCGAATCGCACCGGATCGCCGAAATGCTCGGGCCGCTGATTGAAATGCCGCCGCAGAAATGGCCGCATTTCGTCACGGAGCCGGAAAGCGGCGCGAATTTTTCGGTCCTGCCGCTGCCTCTGGGGCTTCGCGGCGAGTTTGGCCTGCTGGCGGCGGGCGCGCGGCGCACGGTATTTCCAGAGCAGTCCGAAAAACTCGTCCTCGAAGTGGCGGTCAATCAGGCGGTGATCGCACTTCACGAAGCACGGTTCGTCCGGAAGCAGAAGCAGCTCGCCCGGGAGCTCGACGAGCGCGTCGCCCGGCGCACACGCGAGCTCGCTGCGGCGGAGGAAGGACTCCGAACCGAGGCGGAGGAACGGCGGCGCGCCGAAGTGTCCCTGCACGACAGCGAACGAATGTCGCGCCTGATCGTCGATTCCATCCCCGGAATGGTCGCTTTGCTGGCTCCGACCGGCGAGGTCGAAACCGTCAATCGACAGCTTCTTGAATATTTCGGACAGACCCTGGAGGAACTGCGGAGTTGGGGCTCGAACAACGGCACGATCCACCCGGAGGATATTTCGCGGGTCATCGAAACCTTTACGGGCGCGATCGCCTCGGGCCGCCCCTATGAGATAATCCAGCGGTTTCGCCGCTTCGACGGCGTCTACCGGTGGTTTCAAAACAACGGCTTTCCGATTCAGGACGCGAGCGGACAGATCGTTCGATGGTGTGTACTGCTGACGGACATCGACGAGCGAAAACGGGCCGAGGAGGCGCTCAAAGACAGCGAACGCAATCTCAAGCTCATCATCGACACGATTCCCGCGCTGGCCTGGTCGGCACGGCCGGACGGGCGCGCGGAGTTTTTCAGTCAGCGGTATCTGGATTATATCGGCCTCAACGGCGAGGCGGCGGCCGATTGGGGCTGGATCGAAACGGTTCACCCGGACGATGCGGAAAATCTGGCCGCCGTGTGGCGGTCCCTGATAGCCTCGGGCGATCCCGGCGAAGCCGAGGCCCGGATGCGCCGACATGACGGCGTTTACCGGTGGTTTCTTTTTCGAACCAGCCCGCTGCGCGACGAATCCGGTAAAATCGTCAAATGGTATGGAACGAACACCGACATCGACGACCTCAAACGAGCCGAGGAATCGCTGCGGCGCAGCGAGGCTTTTCTGGTCGAAGGTCAGCAGCTCGCCCGGATGGGCAACTTCTTCTGGTGTCCCGCGACCGAAGAGCTGATTTGGTCCGAGCCGCTCTTTCGTATTTTCGAGTTCGAACCGGACGCCGGGATTTCGCTTGAAAAGATCGCGATTCGGGTTCATCCGGAAGACCGGAGCCTCTTGACCGACATGATCGACCGGGCGGCGCGCGGCGTCGGCGACCTGCAATACGAGCCCCGCCTGCTGATGCCGGGCGGTTCGATCAAGCATCTGCATTTCGTCGCCCACGGCAGCCTGAATCAACGCGGTCGGATGGAATACATCGGCGCGGTGCAGGACGTCACCGAGCGTCATCTTTCCGAAGAAGCACTCGGCGAGGCAAGATCCGAGCTCGCGCGCATGACCAGAATCATGAGCCTCGGTGCGCTGACCGCTTCGATCACGCACGAAGTTAATCAGCCGCTCTCGGGCATCCTCACCAACGCCAGCACCTGTCTTCGAATGCTCGATGCCGCGCCGCCGAACATCGAGGGTGCGCGCGAAACCGCCCGGCGGACGATCCGCGACAGCAACCGCGCTTCGGACGTTATCAAGCGGCTGCGCGCCCTTTTCGCTAAGAAGGATTTTACGCTCGAGCCCGTCGATCTGAATGAAGCAACCCGCGAAGTCATTGCCCTGACGCGAAACCAGTTACTGAGAAACCGGACGGTCCTGAAAACCGAATTCGCCGAAGCGCTGCCGCCGGCGGCCGGAGACCGCGTCCAGCTTCAGCAGGTGATCCTGAACCTCCTGCTGAACGCCATTGATGCGATGAACGACACTAACGACCGTCCGAGAACATTGATCGTTAAAACTCAGATCGATGAAGGCGCAGTAATTCGCGTGAGCATCACGGACGAAGGCCCCGGTTTCGACCCCGAACAGGCCGAAAAACTTTTTGATGCCTTTTACACCACCAAATCGAACGGCATGGGCATCGGGCTGAGCGTCAGCCGTTCGATTATCGAAAAACATCAAGGGCGGCTCTGGGCCGAGTCGAATGAAGGAGCCGGCGCCGTCTTCTCCTTTACAATTCCGGCGCTGCTGCGGGCGGCGGAAGCAGAATATGAAAGGTCGGATTCCGGTTCTCCGGCCGATCGTGAGAATTGAATGATCGAAAGAAAACCACTTGTTACCGTTGTCGACGACGACGATTCGGTTCGCGAATCGCTTCCCGATCTGATCCGCGAATTCGGATTCGCGGCGGCGGCTTTTTCGTCGGCCGAGGAATTTCTAACCTCCGGCAGTCAAACCGAGACCGGATGCCTGATTCTCGACATCTCGATGCCGGGTATGTCGGGACCTGATCTTCAAAAGGAATTACAGCGCCGGAAGCTGAAAATCCCGATCGTTTTTATAACCGCAAATATCGACGAAACCGACTGTCCGCGGCTGATCGAAGAGGGGGCGGTAGACTGTCTTTTCAAACCTTTCGGCGAAGCAGACCTTTTAAGAGCGGTCAATGCCGCCCTAAAATTGAAATGATTGTTTTTCGATCTCCCGGGGAGAAAAAATATATGAAGCCCGAAAAAGCCTTGGAAAACCCGATCGTGTTTATAGTCGACGACGACGTTTCCGTGCGCGAGTCGCTCGAAGCGCTGGTCGACTGGGCCGGATGGAACGCGGAAACATTCGGATCGGCTCAGGATTTTCTTGCCCGGCCCCGGATTTCGGCACCGTCCTGCCTGATACTGGACGTGTCGCTGCCCGGACTGAGCGGTCTGGAATTGCAGGAGTTGATCGCCGACGAACGGATCGATATGCCGATCATCTTCATAACCGGCCACGGCGACATCCCGATGTCGGTGCAGGCGATGAAGGCCGGGGCCGCCGAATTTCTGACCAAACCGATCGACGACGAGACACTTCTGACCGCGATCCGGCTGGGGCTCGAGCGAAGCCGCACGGCGCTTGCAAACGAGACCGAGATCAAGTCGCTGCAGGCTCGTTACGCTTCGCTCACATCACGCGAGCGTGAAGTCATGCTGCTCGTGATTTCCGGTTTATTAAACAAACAGGTCGGAGCCAAACTCGGGATCAGCGAAATCACTGTCAAGGCGCATCGCGGCCGAATGATGGAAAAGATGCGTGCCGGCTCGCTCGCCGAACTCGTCAGAATGTCCGTCACACTGCGTTTAACGCCGACGAGAAATCCATGGCAATTTTCGTCCGGCTCCTGATCAACCGGTTGTCCGATTATGGCAGAAGACTCTGGATCACTTTTGAACGGCTTTTGGAATCGGACCGGGTTAGCGATCGTTTCCGATTATCTCCCCTGCTTCATAAAACCCATCATCGATCTCGTCCCAGTATTCGTCCTCCAACGTCAAAGACCCTCAGCTCAATTTCGCCATATTATTATTATGGTGCAATTAGTGGATCGATTAAAAAACGCTCGCGGGTTTAACGCTCTTTATTCCAACAAGTTGTGTCACATCCTATAAAGGAAAATGAAGCGTTTGACGCCGCTTGCAGCGACGTTTGCCGGCAGGATGCCGGCGCTCCAATTTGGCCGGCGCTCCGTTAGGCTTTTCGAACGAGATTGGCGCGGGCGGCGCGGACGAGCGCGACGGCTTCCGGCGCGGTTTCGGCGACGGCCGTCAGATGGCCCATTTTGCGGCCGGCGCGCGGTTCGGCCTTGCCGTAAAGATGGAGCTTGACGCGCGGGTCGGCGAGCGCTGCCGCCCAGTCCGGCGGGCCGCTTTCCCAGATGTCGCCGAGCAGGTTCGCCATCGCCGAGGGCTTGTAAAATTCGGTCGCGCCGAGCGGCAGGCCGCAGACGGCGCGCAATTGCTGCTCGAACTGCGACGTCACGCAGGCGTCGAACGTCAGATGGCCCGAGTTGTGCGGCCGCGGCGCGAGCTCGTTGATGAGCAGCGTTTCGTCCTTCGTGAGAAAGAACTCGACGCAGAGCGTGCCGACGTAATCGAGCGTCTCGGCGACCCGGCGGGCGATCTCGACCGCTTCGGCGAAGACCTTTTCCGGCACCGATGCGGGCGCGAAGCTGACGTCGAGAATGTGATTTTCGTGCGCGTTTTCGATCACGCCGTAATGCGTGAAATTCCCCTGCCGGTCGCGCGCGCAGACGACCGAAACCTCTTTTTCGAATTCGACGAACGCTTCGAGCACGGCCTCGCTGCCGTTCAGTTTTTCGAACGCGCTGTCGATCTCGCCGAGCGCCCTGAGCTTTTGCTGGCCCTTGCCGTCGTAGCCGAAACCGGCGGTCTTCAAAACGGCCGGCAGTCCGATTTCCCGCGCCGCGCGGTAGAGGTCGTCGACGATTTTGATGTGCCGGAAAGGCGCGTGCGGAAAACCGTTTCGGGCGAGAAAGGTCTTTTCGCGAAGCCGGTTCTGGGTCGTGTGAAGGATCTCGCCGCGCGGGTAGACGGCGACGAATTCGGCGGCCGCCGCGACCGTTTTCGACGGCACGTTTTCGAATTCGAACGTCACGACGTCGACCGTTTGCGCGAATTTCCGGACGGCGTCGAGATCCTCGTAGGCGGCCGACGTTTCGAGGTCGGCGACCTGCCCGGTCGGCGTGTCCGTGTCGGGCGAAAACGTGTGGACGCGGTAACCCATCTTCCGCGCCTCGATCGCGAACATCCGCCCGAGCTGCCCGCTGCCGAAAACCCCGATCGTCGAATTTGGTAAAACCATATGGATTTCGGATTTCGGATTTCGGATTTCGGATTGGTCGAAAGTGAAACGAGAAAATTCCGCTTTCGACCAATCCGAAATCCGAAATCCGAAATCTACAATCCATATGGTAGGCGATTTTGCTTTGCGGGGAAAATCGCGGGCGGCGATTTTGGCGGGGATTTTGCCGGATGAAACGGGGCGTTGGCCGGACGATTCGGGCGGTTCGCATAATCGCGGGCGCCGGCGCTCGGCGCGCGGCGGGGTTTGCGTTTATGCTTGAATTCGATGACGGATAATTGCCTCGAAACCATCGATCTGACCCATCGCTTCGCGGACGGCGCGGTCGTTCTGGACGACATCGGCCTGCGGGTCGCGGCGGGCGGCATCTACGGATTTCTCGGGCCGAACGGCGCGGGCAAGACGACGACGCTCAAACTGATCCTCGGCCTGCTCAGAAAACAGCGCGGCGAGATCCGCGTTTTCGGCCGCGATTTCGCGCGGCACCGGCTCGAAATCCTGCGGCGGACCGGCACGCTGATCGAGAGCCCGTCGATCTACGGCCACCTGACGGCGGCGGAAAACCTGCGCGTCTGGCGAAAGCTTTACGACTGCCCGGAAAAACGGATCGGCGAAACGCTCGCGCTCGTCGGGCTGGCCGGAACCGGCTCGAAACGGGCGAGCCGTTTTTCGCTCGGGATGAAACAGCGTTTGAGCCTCGCCGTCGCGCTGCTCCACGAGCCTTCGCTGCTGATCCTCGACGAGCCGACCAACGGGCTCGACCCGCACGGCATCATCGAGATCCGCGAATTATTGAAAACGCTCAATCGCGAGCGCGGGCTGACGATCCTCGTTTCGAGCCATATTCTGTCCGAGATCGAAAAGCTCGCGACGCACGTCGGCATCATCGACCGCGGCCGGCTGCTGTTTCAGGGCACGCTCGAAGAACTGGTCAAACGGCAGGAACGCGCGTCGGGCATCGCCTTTCGGACGAGCGACCCGCCCGGCGCCGTGGCGATTTTCGAACAAACCGGCCTCGCCGCGCGGATCGAGGGCGACCGGGTGATCGTCCCGCTCGTCGAAAACGCCCGCGTCGCCCGGCTCAACGCCGAGCTCGTCGGCGCGCGGATCGACGTCTACGAGATCGAAACGGTCAAAAGCGATCTCGAACGGATCTTTTTTGAAGTCCTGAGTCTTGAGTCCTGAGTCTTGAGTCTTGAGTCTTGAGTCTTGAGTCGAAAAACAAAGACCGAAGTCCAAAGACCATTAGTGTTAAAAGGATGTATTTTGAAAAATAAAATCCTGATCAAGCCTGTGGAACAGGCGAAAGAATATAGCTACAGGCGCGAGCCTGTAGTCAGCGGCCGAATACGAATTTGAGCCTGTTTACAGGCGACAGAGGTTTTTGTCTGGGCCGAATATCGATAACCCCGAGCGGTCTTTATTAATAAACGTCTTTCTTCTGTCGCCTTTAAACAGGCTCGAGGTTCGGGGGCGCGCTTGCCTACAGGCTCGCGCCTGTAGCTATATTCTGTCGCCTGTTCCACAGGCTTTTTAAGGATTTATTTCTCAAATAACATCGGCCGAAACTTCCGATTTATGAAACCTTTTAACGACAATGATCAAAGACCAAAGGCCAAAGATCAAAGATCGGAAACAAAAGACTCAAGACTCAAGACTCAAGACTCAAGACTAAAAAAAACTATGTTCATCAAAAGTTTCCAAAGCGAATGGCTCAAAAAGAAGCGCAGTCTGGCGTCGTGGCTGGTGGTCGCGGGCGCGTCGTTCGTGCCGTCGATCATCTTTGCGGCGCGGGTCAAGAATCACGCCGCGCTCGGCGCGTTTTACGCTTCGGACGATTTCTGGCTGAAAACCTGGAATCAATCGTGGGAGGCGATGGCGGTCGCGCTGCTGCCGATGGGCGTCGTGCTGGCGACCGGCCTCATCGCGCAGATCGAGTATAAGAACAACGCGTGGAAGCAATTGCACGCGACGCCGCAAGGTTTTACGACGATTTATTTCGCGAAATTTCTCGTCGTCGCCGTGATGCTCGGGCAGGTTTTCGTGCTTTTTCTGGCGGCCGTTTATCTTTCGGCCGTTTTGCCGGCGCTGCTCTTCGCGAACGTTTCGTATCCGGCGGCGCCGATTCCGTACGGATTATTCTTCGAACAGACGGCGCGCTATTTCGTCGACTGTCTGCCGGTGCTCGGCCTGCAGTATCTGCTGAGCGTCCATTTCCGGAATTTTCTGGTGCCGGTCGGCGTCGGGTTCGGGCTCTGGTTTCTCGGCATCGGGATGCTGTCGTGGGATTACAGCTGGCTTTTCCCGTACAATCACGGGACGATCGATTTTCTGCTCAATGCCGGGCAGTTCAAAAAAGCGCCGCCGCCGGTCGACGTCGGCCTGCTCGCCGTTTTTTACTTCGCGGTTTTTACGGCAGCCGGTTATTTTCTTTATCTTTATAAAAGTGACAAGGCCTGACGAACGAACGAAAAAAGCGGCGGTCGCGCTGCTCCATCTCGGCTACTGGCTGCTTTATCTGCTGCTGCTGGCCGTGATCCTGGCGATCGCCGCGCTTCAGCCCGGCCGCGCGGCGGGCTGGCGCGCGCTCGCGCCGCTTTTCGCGTTGTCCGTCGCGCCGAATCTCGTCTCGTTCTACGCGTTTTATTTTCCGCTGTTCGCGCGTCTGATGCGGCCGCCGCGGCCGCTCGCGCTGGCCGTCGCGGGCGCGCTCGTCTGTTTGGCGGCCGCGCTTTTCGCGGTTTTGCTGGCGGCGGTTTTTTACGGATTCGAGCAGCCGGTCTTTCGCGACGCGCGCGAGTCGGCGGCGCTCGCGGCGAGCTTTTTCGCGCTCGCCGCGGTCCACGGCGGGATCGCGCTCGTGCTGCGCGGCTTCGTCGCGTGGTTCGACGAGACGAAGGCGCGGGAAGAGCTCGCGCGGCGGAATTTCGAGACCGAGCTGGCGCTCGTCAAATCGCAGCTCGACCCGCATTTTCTGTTCAATACGCTCAACAACATCGACGTTTTGATCGGCCGCGATCCCGAAAAAGCGTCGCTTTGCCTGAACCGCCTGTCGGACATCCTGCGGTTTCTGGTCTACGAGACCAAAAGCGAGCGCGTTCTGCTCGCGCGCGAGCTCGAACATCTCGAAAAATACGTCGAGCTGCAAAGAATCCGGACATCGAACGCCGGTTACGTCAGGCTCGAAACGGCCGGCGCGGCCGCCGGCCGGCAGATCGCGCCGGCCGTTTTCTTCCCGTTCGTCGAAAACGCCTTCAAGCATTCCGAAAGCCGGACGGATTCGATCAGCATTAAGATCGCGGTCGAAAACCCGGAAATCGTCTTCGAATGCGAAAATTCGTATCGCCCGAAAAATTCGCCGAAGCAGGAATTCGGCGGTCGCGGAAACGCGCTCGCCGCGCGGCGGCTCGAACTGCTTTATCCCGAAAAACACCGGCTCGAAATCGCCGACACGGGCGCGGTTTATCGTGTAAAATTGACGCTTTATGAAGATTGACTGCATCATCGTCGAGGACGAGCCGCTGGCGCTCGAACGGACGCGCGAATACGTCGAAAAACTGTCGTTTTTATTCCTGCGCGCGACGTTCGACAACGCTCTCGACGCGCTCGCTTTTCTCAGGGAAACGAGCGTCGACCTGATCTTTCTCGACATCAACCTCGGCGAATTTTCAGGCATTCAGCTGCTCGAAACGGCGGCCGTTTCGGCGCAGGTGATCCTGACGACGGCCTACGGCGAATACGCGCTCAGGGGCTACGAGCTGAAGGTCGCCGATTATCTCTTAAAACCCTTCACGTTCGAGCGATTCGTCCGGGCCGTCGACCGCGCCGCGAGTCTTCTGCCGAAGAAAAAGCCGGCCGCGCCGCCGCGAAAATTCATCTTCGTCAAAACCGAGAACCGGCTCGAAAAGATCGTCTTGCGCGAGCTTCTCTACATCGAGGGAATGCGCGATTACCGGCGGATTCAAACCGTCAATAAAAGCGTGATGACGCTCCAGACCTTCGCCGAATTCGAGCGCCAATTGCCGCCCGCCGTGCTGTGCCGCGTGCATAAATCCTTTATGGTCGCGCCCGACCGGATCGACTCGATCGAAAAAGACCGGATCCGCGTCGGCGACCGGACGATCCCGATCTCGGAAACCTACAAAGCGCGGTTTTTCAGGCTCATCGGCCACCGGCCCGCCGACTGAGCTCGCGCCCGTGACCCGTTTCAACGACAATCCCTGCGAATATGGGCGGGTCACGTTTATGAAAATACTGAAGAAAATTTTGATCGTCGCCGGTTTGATGCTTTTGGTTTTAACTTGCGACTCGTTCGCGCAGAAGCCGCGCAGGATCAGCGAGATGATCGCCGATTCGGAAAAAAGCGGCGGTCTTTTGTCGGGTCTGCTCGGCGGCGACGCGGGTTCCGGCAATCTGGAGACGACCGTCCTGAGCGCGGTCACTTTTCCGAATAAAGTCCGCGTGAAATATCTCGGCGAAACGCGGAAAATCAGCAAAAAGCGCAAGAAAAACGTCGACCGCTGGCTCGCGGAATACGCCAAGACGCCGGACGCGAAAAAGTTTTACGTCAACGAGCTCGCGGTCGACGAAGACGGCGCGCGCTACTGGGTGATCGCGCACGAGTCGGCGGTCGTCGAAAAGCTCAAAACGGCGGCGAAAAGCGGCGACGAAATCGTCCTGCAATTGCGCGTCCTCGGCTATTCCAAAAAGGGCGCGGCGACCGATTATTTTCTGCTCGCCGAAAGTCTCGACTGAAGCCGCTCCTGAACCTTTTCGCCGGTCAGCTCGCGGAGCGCGTCGGCCGCGATCCAGCGCGCGGAACGCGTGTTCTGGGCTCTGATGCGCGCGGCCGCTTCGATCGCGAGCCGGTTCAATTCGAGGCTTCGTTTGCCGATCGAGCGGAGCGACCAGTTGACGGCTTTTTTGATGAAGTTGCGGTCGTCGCCGGCGTGTTTTTCGAGGAGCGGCAGAAATTCGGCGATTTGCGCGTCGGGCGCTTTTTTGTCGTGGACGGCGAGCCACGCGACGAGTACGATGCCGGCGCGCTTGACGAATTCCGCGTCGCGCGCCGACCATTCCTCGACTTTCCGGTAAGCGAGCGGCGTCCGCGAAAAGAGATGCCCGCAGGTCGAATCGCAGACCGCCCAGTTGTCGAAATCGGCGGCCCACGCTTCCATCTGGTCTTCGGTCACGCGTTTCGGATCGTCGATCAAAGCGGCGATGATCCGCGCTTCGTGGACGCCGGTCAGCCATAATTCGAGCGCCAGCCGGTGCCGGTCGGCGGTCTGTTTTTTGGCGTCCTTCGCGAGCTGTTTGAGCGCCGGCGCAGGAACGCCGAACGCCTTTTCCGCCGTGATGGCGAACCGCCGCATCCCGGCGACGTTCGCGGGATCGGCCTGCGCTTCGAGTATTTCGATGATTTCCTTCGCGTTCATTTGTTTGATTTACGAGCCAGACTATTTGGAGCGAGGCCGGCGAGTCAATCGGTACGGCGAGCGGCAGCGAGTCTTGCCCGCCTGCCGCTCGGGCTCGATGAAACGGACTCGCTGCCGCTCGCCGGCCGATCCATTTTGTCACGGGCTATAATTCGGCATCGAGCACGGTCTGCGTCTGCCGGCTGCGAAACTCGTGCAGTTTGGCGCGCAGCTCGGGCCGCGAGTTGGCGAGGATCGAGACGGCGAGCAGCGCGGCGTTTTTCGCGCCGGCCTGACCGATCGCGAGCGTCCCGACCGGCACGCCGGCCGGCATCTGGACGATCGAGAGCAGCGAATCCATTCCTGACAGCGCTTTGCTCTGAACCGGCACGCCCAAAACCGGCAGAACCGTCTGCGACGCGCACATTCCCGGCAGGTGCGCCGCGCCGCCCGCGCCGGCGATGATCACCTCGAGCCCGCGCGCTTCGGCCGTTTTCGCGAATTCGAAGAGCAGATCGGGCGTCCGGTGCGCCGAGACGACGCGGCACTCGTGCGCGACGCCGAATTCTTCGAGCATCCCGGCCGCCTCTTTCATCGTCTCCCAGTCGGACGTGCTGCCCATAATGACGGCGACGAGGGCGATTTCGGATTTCGGATTTCGGATTTCGGATTTCGGATTTTTCATACTTCACCATTTGGTCGAATCGAGCAGCTTTATGAAGTTTCGCTTGGCTTTGTAGTTGACGCGCAAAACGACGAGAAAATCGTCGAACTCGGATTCGCGGTCGAGCCGCTTCAGCAGTCGCTTGATGTCTTTCAGCCAGACGCCGGCCTGTTCGTAAGCCTGATTGTTGGTTTCCTCGATTTTCGGCCCGATCCGGCCGCGGAGGATTTTGAGCGAATCTTCGGGATGTTTCGCCTCGCGGTCTTTCGCCAGCCGCAGCCATAAACTCTCGCGGCACCCGCCCTCTTCGGCTTCCCGCAGGGCTTCGCCCGAAAGGTTTTCGGACAGAAAAATTTCGACGAGCAGCGAATGGTCGGCCCGTTCGTAAGACCAGTAAGCGGCTTTATTCTTCTTTCGCCGGGCGATGTCGGCGCGAATGAATTCGAGCGCTTTTTCGCGCCAGGCCGGCCACGCTCCGTCCGCCGGCCCGACGCGGGCGGCGTGTTTCTTAAGTGTGTCGTATCTTCCCAGATCCGTGTTTTCGGTAAAGTGCCGCCAGACGATCTGCATTGCCTCGTCGTGCCGGCCGCGCCGGTGATATTCGTCCGCCAGCAGCTCGCCGAGCTGAAAATCCAGCCGCTCGTCGTCGGGAAAATCGGCGACGCCGCGCTCGGCCCATTCGAGAACCTCGTTGTATCGCCGGCGGCTTTTGTAAAGCTCGGCGATTTCGTAGTAGCGATACTGGGTCGAAAGATCGCGTTTTTTGATTTCGACGAGTTTTTCGAAATCGTTTTCGGCCTTGGCGATCGATTCCATCATCCTGGTGATCCGGTGGCGGTTGCCGGCGAAAGAGCGTTTGTCGTTCGGCTGCAGAAAGGGCACCTTTTCCCATTCCTTTTCGGCCAGCTCCCGGTAAATCAGGAGCCCTTTTCGGCCGAGCACGTCGGCGTATATTTCGGCCGCGTCGCGAAAATAACCCCATTCGTCGTCGATCTCGAGCTCGAACAGGCGGTTGGCGAGAATTTCCGGATCGGGTTCGATCCGTTTGCAGGCCGCCAGATGAAGCTCCTGCATTTTATCCATCGCGTCTTCGATCGCGCCGTCGGTTTCGTGGACGTGTTTGAGGGCATTCGAAGCCAGCTCGAGACCGTATTCGCAGAGATCGACGACCAGTCCGAAGTGTTCGTCGTCATAGAGACCTTCGATCGATTCGATCACGTTTTCGAGCTCGGCGTGGTTCCCGAAATATCCGTAATCGTCGTCGTAATAGTCTCCGTCGTCACCGATATCGCCGAAAACCTCTTCGAGCTGCTGCCGGAAGAGATGGACATCGACGCCGCGCGGGCGGCTGCGGGCGACGGCGAGCGTCAGCCGTCCGCGCAAAGCGTCGTTTTCGAGCACCTGCTGCATCAGCATCTCGACGAGCTCGGTTTTTTCGCGGGTCTGCAGATAATCCTTGATGTCGTCGAGCGTCGCCTTTTTGCCGCCCTTGACGTTTTTCGAGCTATCTTTGCCGTCCCGCTTCGCGAGCCACGCGAGCCCGACGGCGACGCAGTGCTTGCAAAAATTGCCCTCTTCGCCGTAGGGACAGCTGCAGTCGTAACCGATCTCGTCCTCGTGCTCGGCCCAGATTTTGACGCGGTAGTCGTCGGTGCCGCTGACTTTGGCGACGATCCGGCCCTGATATTCTTCCAGATCGAAAACATTGCCGGAATTGAAATATTTCTGGCCGCGCTCGAACGAGCCGCGATCGGCATAATCGATCAGCATCTGGCGGCTCAGGAAATCCGAACCTTTTTTTGCCATAAACTAAAAATCTCCCTTGTAAGTCGACGACCAGCCGAACAGGGCGCGGAGTTTTTGCGACGGGAGAAACTTGAAGACCGATTCGCCGCGGACCGTGATCCGCAGGTAAAACGTCCCTAAATTAGTCAGCACGACGCCGCGCCCGCGGCCCAGGCAGTCGAACAAAGTGTCGATAAAAGCGTCGATCCACATCTCGGCCGTTTTGTCGCCGACGTTCATCTTTTGCGCCGGAAGCGCGGCAAATTCTTTCTTTTTGATGTTTGCAGACATTGTTTTTGAAGTCAATATACCACGGGGAAAGGGAAGACTTAAGTCTTGAGTCCTGAGTCATTGGTCTTTGATCATTGGTCTTTGTTTTCTCCAGACTCCGGACTTTAAGCCTCATTTCCCGCGCCGGCAGCCACGATTTTCCGCCCCGAAACCAATCCGCAATCCGAAATCCGAAATCCGAAATCCGCAATCCCCTACCATATCCAGATTTTGGCGTTCGGAAACCAGCGGACGATTTTTTCTTTTTCGGCTTCGAGGACGCCGCAGGCGCTGTCGCCGGTTTTGTCGAGAATGGCGGCGACTTTTTCGAGCCGTTCGAGGTTTTGCAGGCTTTCCGGAAAGCGCTTGATGCCGGTCGCGCCGAGCTCGAGCGTTTTCAGATTTTTGAGCGCGCCGATGTTTTCCGGCAGCGCGCCGGCCTGATTGTTGTTCGTCAGATCGAGCTCTTCGAGATTCGAGAGCCGGCCGATCGTTTCCGGCAGCGGCAGCTTTTTGCGGCCCTTGTGCCAGAGCATGTAGTTTTGCTCGACGGTCAGCCGGCGGACGTTCGCGAGCTCGCCGAACGCGGCCGGGTAATCGGGCTCGAGCTTGATCCGCAGCCATTGCAGTTTCGGCAGCCGTTTGAGCTTTTCGATCGCGTCCGGCCAGTCGAAATCCTCGACGGCGATGCCGAGCGCTTCGAGATTCCGCAGCTTTTCGAAGCCTTCGGGCAGCCGCCGGATCCGCGTGTTGTCGAGATAGAGATATTTGAGATTTTCGAGCTCCGAGACGCTTGCCGGCAGCCGGGCGAGCGCGCCGCAGTCGCACAGGTCGAGCATTTCCAGCGTTTTCAGGCGGCCGATGTCCTTCGGGACCTTTTTCAGCCGGCCGGAATACGAGAATTTGAGCGTCTTTATTTTCGGCAGCCGCGCGACGACCGGCGGCACGGCTTCGAGCTCGTAGTTGTAATACATCGACAATTCTTCGAGATTTTCGAGCCGCGCGAGGCCGGCCGGCAGGTCGCGGTGATGATTGTAATTCAGAAAAAGCCGTTTGAGGTTCGCGAGCCCGCCGATCTCGTCCGGGATCTCGACGAGCGGGTTCATCGAGAGATCGAGCGTCCTGAGTTCCTTAAACCGCGTGATCCGCGTCGGAAACTTGCGCAGCCCGTTGCGTGAAAAGACGAGCTTTTTCAGGCGTTTGCACCGAAAAACCTCTTTCGGGATCGATTTCAGGTTCCAGCCGTCGTAGCTGACGATCGTCCGGTCGGCGTCGTATTTCGGCGGTTCGGCCGGTCCCGGTTCGAGCGATTTCAGGCTCTGGTCGAGCCAGTCTTCGTACCAGTCGAAAAAGGTCCATTGCCCGTGATCGTCGAAGATCGGGCTCAGATAATCGCCGTGCATCCAGACGGTGCCCGCCTGTTCGCCGCTGACGACCAGACAATACGACCAGCCGCAGCCGTATTCCGAGAGAAAGACGACGCCGGTCAGCGGATCGGGAACTTCCGGGTATCGAATCAGATCGTCCTCGCCGTCATCGATCATCCGGTCGTGATCGGCGATGAACCCGGCGACCTCTTTTCGAGACAGCGGAAACGGGATTTTGAAAGAGTCTTTGACGGGCTCGCTGCCTTCGGTCGAGTAGGTTTCGGCTTCGCGGATGCCTTTTTCGAGACCGTGGAGACCGTAATACGGGCCCGCGCCGCCGTTGCCGACGCGGTTCAGAAACTCGCGGTATTCGGCCGGCAAACGGATTCCGTGAGCCGTTTCGAAGGCCGTCAGCGCGGCTTCCGAGAGCGCGGGTTCGAGCCGGTAGCGATGGCCGCCCCAGGTCCCGTCCGAGCCGAACGTCTGAAATTCGGCGTCCTTTTCGATCAGCCGGCCGAGTTTTTCGCGGATTCTGTCCAAACGATCGGAATTCATAGCTTTTCGCTCAGCGGTTTTTCGCGGCTTTTTTCTGCAGCGCTTTGGCCTCGTTTTCGGCGACGCGAAAACGGACGATCTCGGCGATCAGCGCGGCCGGCAGCGGCTCGCCGAGCGGGAACTGGACCGCGCCCTTCGACGTTTTGTAGCCCGCCAGCCGTTCCGCGAACGCGGCGACGCCCGACGCCGTCGGGTAAAAGCCGAGATGATTTTTAAAGGCCGCGAAATAAACGAGCGGCCCGCCCGATTTATAAGCCGGCATTCCGTAGCCGATCGTCTCCTCGGCCGCTGGTGCCGCCGCCCGGACGATCTCGCGTATCTCGCTCAAAACCGCCCGAATCTCCGCCGGAAAACTTTCGATATATTCGTCGACGCTGACGCTTGAATTTTTCATTGGTTTGATCTTTGATCTTTGGTCTTTGGTCTTCGGTCTTTGGTCTTTGATCTTCGGTTTATTTTCGGAGATCGAAGATCAAGCATCAAAGCCCAAAAATCCGAAATCCGAAATCCGAAATCCGAAATCATTTGATCTGTATCAGCCGCTCGCCCTTCGGCAGCCTGACCGGGCTGTTTTTCTTCAGGTATTCCATCACGATTTCCGAGAGCAGGCCGCCCTTGTCGGTCTGCTTCGTCCGGAGAAACGTCTCGTAAAGATCGCCGCCCTCGGCGAGAAAACTGCTCGTCGCGACCGTGTAGGTCTTCGCTTCGTCGAGCGGTTTGCCGCCGACCTCGATCGCGACGGCGCGGCTTCCGACCGGCTTCGAAAGATCGTAGCGGACGGTCATTCCCGAGATCTGGATGAGCCCGCGTTCGAGCGTAAGGCCCTGTTCGACGATCTCGCGGACCTGTTTGCCGGTCATCTCGCAGACGGTCAGCGAATTGACGAACGGGAGCGCGTCGTAAACGTTGCCGTTGGTGACGTCGCCGGCCGGCAGATCGGCGCGCAGGCCGCCCGCGTTCTGCATTCCGATGTCGGCTTTGCCGACCGCGCGCATCACGTCGGCGACGAAATCGCCGAGCGACGATTCGCGGTTGTAATCGCGGACCAGCCGATCTTTCAGCACGCCCTGTTTGATCCCGATCTTCGGCGCGGTCAGCTTTTTATAGTAATCGAGCTTGCGCGCGACTTCCGGGTCGGGCGCGAGCTGATCGCTCCAAACCTTGACGAGCTCGCCCGTGTGCGAAACGATCTTTTTGCCGTCGAGCCGCAGCTTGAGATAGCCGAGCCGCGTGCCGTAGCCGTAGGTCTGGACGATCAGCGTGCCGGTTTTCGGGTTGACGAACGGCTTTTCGATGCCGCGGTGCGCGTGGCCGCCGACGAAGACATCGATGCCTTCGACCTCCGTCGTCAAACGGATGTCCTCGTCGAAATCGCGCTGCACTTCGGGCCGGTTTTCGGCGTCGGTCTGCATCGGGCCGGTCTTGCCCTGATGCGCGAGGACGACGACGAGATCGACCTGCGGCTTGAGCTCTTTGACCAATTCGCGGACGACCGGGATCGGGTCTTCGAAATCGAGATTCGTGATGCCCGACGGCAGCGCGACGCTCCGCGCGTCCATTCCGATGATCCCGATCACGCCGAGCCGGACGCCGTTTTTCTCGATGATCGTGTAGGGCCGCGCATAGCGGATCTTCGTGCCTTTATAAAAAATGTTCGCGCCGAGGACCGGAAACGGCACGCGGTTCATCTGTTTTTCGAAATTGTCCGCGCCGTAGTCGAACTCGTGATTGCCGATCGCCATCGCGTCGTACTTCATCGACATCATCATCTCCATCAGCGCTTCGCCCTTGGTCAGAAACGAGAGCTGGCCGGTGAACATATCGCCGGCGTCGAAGAGAAACGACGTCTTTTCGCGCGCGCGGTACTGGTTGATGAGCGTCGTCAGATAAGCCGCGCCGCCGAGCCGCGGCGAGCCTTTCAGCCAGTAGGCCGGGATCGGATCGAACGCCGAATGAAAATCGTTGGTATAAAGAATCGTCACGTCGCGCGGCGCGGCGGGCGCCGCGAGATTGAGGAGGACGACGAACAGCAAAACGGCGACAAGCTTTTTCATACCGCTATTTTGTAGCAGATTTTCGGCGAAAACCAAAAAGCCCGGAGACGGAAAATTTGAATTGCTGAAAAGCGCCCGGACAAATGCGGAAAACGGCGGACCGGGCGCG
>JAFDVJ010000053.1:0-5148 GCA_018269075.1 Acidobacteriota bacterium | reverse complement strand
CGCGCCCGGTCCGCCGTTTTCCGCCGAATCCGCAGGCTTTTGAATTTTATTTTTGGGGATCGGGAAAAATAGTGAGATATCGAAACGTCAGGCGCCGCGTTGGCCTTTATTCGGCCTCTTCGGCCTCGTCGACGACCACCAGCAGTCCGAAGGGAACCACCATTTCGTGTTTTTGTTTCAGATGCTGGCAGGCGATGACGGCGTAATCGTCGCCGATTTCCTTGATCGTTCCCTGCCACGAGCTGTTTTCGGCCTCATTCTGAAACGTCAGCGTATGATACGAGTGATTATGAGTCAGCTGGCCGGTCAGCCCGAGATATGTTTTTAATCGTTCGCCGTATGTCATAGGTTCTCCTGAAGTCGTAATTGAAAACGCAGACCGTTTCCATCCAACACATATCGTCCGTTTCGGCCGAAAACATAAATCGCGCCGGGCCGGAGCCGTTTCAGGACGTCGCGCCGGATTTCGGGCTTTTGCCGTAAACGCAGCATTTAGAGCCGTTTCGCTTCGCCGGTAAAAGTTTTTTTCAAAGGGCTTGCTTTTTGAAGTATTTCCTGCGTATAATAAGTGCGTGCGCACGCATCTAATTTTTTAAGGAGTTTGAAATGGACGATTATCAGGAATTATTCGATCTCATCGGCGAGCTGGCGCGGCGTCGTTATCAATTGGCCGAGCGGCATTTCGCGGCCTTCGGGCTCAATCACACCGAAGCGCGGCTGCTGACGCTGCTCGCGCGGGCCGGCGGCGAGACCGCGCAGGACGCGCTTTCCAACCAGCTTTTCGTCGACCGGACCAACGCCGGCCGCGGTCTCAAAAGCCTCGAACAGGCGGGCCTGATCGAGCGGCGGGCGAACGCCGGCGACAAGCGGACGAAGACCGTCCGGATCACCGAAAAGGGCCGCCAGACGGTCGCCGCGATGGCGGGCGTGAAAAACGCGATGGCCCGCAATTTTTTCGGCGGGCTCCAAGAAGACGAGGCCGGCGCGGTTCTCGGGCTTTTGCGAAAGGCGCTCGCCGACGAATAGACGAAACGATTTACGGGAAAAAAACGAACGGGGGAGATATTTATGTTTGATGAAAATTACTGGCACAAAAAATGGGAAACCGCCGACATCGGTTTTCACCGGCCGGAAGCCAATCCGCTGCTGGTCCGGCATTTCGGCGCGCTCGCGGTGCCCGAAGGCGGCCGCGTATTCCTGCCGCTCTGTGGAAAAACGCGCGACATCGCGTGGCTGCTCGCGGGCGGCTTCCGCGTCGCCGGCGCGGAATTGAGCCGGCTGGCCGTCGAGCAATTGTTCGCGGAGCTCGGTCTGCGGCCGAAGATAACGCGTCACGGCCGGCTCGACCGTTTTCGCGCGGAGCGTCTCGACGTCTTCGCCGGCGACGTTTTCGGCCTCGACCGCCGGCGGCTCGGGCCGGTCGACACGGTTTACGACCGCGCCGCGCTGGTCGCGCTGACGGAAACGCTCCGCCCGCGCTACGCCGCGCATCTGACGCGGATCACGAACGCCGCGCCGCAGCTCGTGATCTGCTACCAATACGACCAGAATTCGATGGACGGGCCGCCGTTCTCGATCGACGACGCGGAGATCGAGCGGCATTACGGCCGGACGTACCGGCTGACGCCGCTCGAAGTCGCGGAAATCGACGGCGGTCTCAAGACCGTCCGCGAGGCGCGCGAAAAAGTCTGGCTTTTGAGCCGGGAATTTTAAGGGGAGTTTCGATATGAATAAGGGAAGGTTTTCGGAAAAAGAAAATTCGGCTTCGACCCGGTGGGCGCTCGGCGGTCTTTCGCTCGCGATGCTGCTCGCTTCGCTCGGCACGAGCATCGCCAACGTCGCGCTCCCGGCGCTCGCCCGCGAGTTCGACGCTCCGTTTCAGGAAGTGCAGTGGGTCGTGCTCGCCTATCTGCTCGCGATCACCGCGCTGATCGTCGGCGTCGGCCGGCTCGGCGACGTCGCGGGCCGCCGCCGGCTGCTGCTCGCGGGAATCGTTTTGTTCACGGCCGGCTCGGTTCTCGGCGGCGGCGCGCCGAATCTTTCGTGGCTGATCGCCGCCCGCGCGTTGCAGGGGCTCGGCGCGGCCGCGATGATGACGCTCGGCGTGGCCTTTATCGGCGAAACCGTGCCGCCGGCCAAAACCGGCCGCGCGATGGGGCTGCTCGGCACGACGTCGGCGCTCGGGACGGCGCTCGGGCCGACGCTCGGCGGTTTTCTGATCGCCGGTTTCGGCTGGCGGGCCGTTTTTTTCGTCAACGTGCCGCTCGGCGCGCTCGCATTGCTCGCCGCCCTTCGCGGCCTGCCGGCCGATCGCCCGCAGGCCGTGAGCGAGCGGTTCGTCTTCGACTACGCGGGCACCCTGCTGCTGGTGCTGACGCTCGCCGCCTACGCGCTCGCGCTGACGCTCGGGCGCGGCCGGTTCGGACCGCTCAACGCGGCCCTGCTGGCCGTCGCCGTCGCCGGCGCGCTGGTTTTCGTGTTCGTCGAGCGCAAGTCGGCGGCGCCGCTGATCCGGTTGGCGATGTTTCGCGATCCGGCGCTCGGCGCGGGACTTCTGCTGAGCGCGCTGGTTTCGACGGTGCTGATGGCGACGCTCGTCGTCGGGCCGTTTTATCTGGCGCGGGCGCTCGGTCTCGACGCGGCGCTCGTCGGGCTCGCGATGTCGGCCGGGCCGCTCGTCGTCGTGCTGACCGGCGTTCCGGTCGGACGACTGGTGGACGGCGTCGGCGCGGGCCGGATGACCGTCGCCGGGCTCGCCGGCGTGACGGCCGGCGCGCTGCTGCTGGCGGTTGTGCCGGCCGGTTTCGGCATCTCCGGCTATCTCGTTTCGATCGTCGTGATGACCGTCGGCTACGCGGTCTTCCAGACGGCCAACAACACCTCGGTGATGAAGGACGTCGCGCCCGACCGGCGCGGCACCGTTTCCGGAATGCTCAATCTGTCGCGCAATCTCGGCCTCATCACCGGCGCGTCGCTGATGGGCGCGGTCTTTGCCGCCGCTTCGGGAACGAGCGACCCGGCGACGGCGCTGCCCGAAGCGGTCGCCGCCGGAATGCGGATCACATTCGCGGTCGCCGCGGTTCTGAGCGCGCTCGGGCTGGCAGCGAGTCGATTTCGGATTTCGGATTTCGGATTTCGGATTGCTTGAGATCGGCGCAAATCAGCAGTGATGCCGGGATGTCATAAAAAACAGAGGAATTATCGGCTCACCCGCCAATGATCGAATGATCGTCCGAATTGCGAACGCTGGTTTGACTGTCCACGAAAAGCACTAAAAACACTAAATGATTTCGTGTTTTTAGTGCTCTTTCGCGGATCTAAAAATAAGCGATCGGCGTTCGCATCTTTTCTTTTTCCAACGGATTTTGGTGCTCACTATAATGCTTGATCATTTATTCAAAACGGCATCGGATTTTGAAAACCGCCGGCGGAGCCATTTTTCGAGCTCGACCGCGTGGAAGACGACGGCCGAGAGCGCGAGCGCGACGAGGAGCTCGAACGCCGAGAGCGGCGCGGTTTTGAAAATCTCGTTCATAAACGGCAGATAAACGACCGCCAGCTGGAGCCAGAACGTCAGAAAGACCGACCAGAAAAGCGGGCCGTTGCTCAAAAAACCCTGTTTGTAGAGAAAAGTCCGGTCGCTCCGGATCGCGAGCACGTGACCGAGCTGCGAGAGCGAAAGGACCGTGAAAACGATCGTCTGCCAATGCGCGATCCGCTCGTGAATCGCCCAAGCCTGCGCGCCGATCGTGACGATTGCCATCAGCAGGCCGAACCGGACGATGTGCCCGCCGACGCCGTCCGCGAACAGGCTTTCGCGCGGCGGCCGCGGCGGCCGTTTCATCACGTCGCGCTCGGCCTGCTCGCCGGCGAGCGCGAGCGCCGGCAGTCCGTCGGTGACGAGGTTGATCCAGAGAATCTGGATCGGCAGCAGCGGCACCGGCAGCCCGATCAGCGGCGGCACGGCGATCGACAGGATCTCGGCGCTGTTGCAGGTCATAATGTATTTGACGAACTTGCGGATGTTGTCGAAGATCCGGCGGCCCTCGCGGACGGCCCTCACGATCGTCGCGAAATTGTCGTCGAGCAGGACGAGATGCGCCGCTTCCTTGCTGACGTCCGTTCCGGTGACGCCCATCGCGACGCCGATATTCGCCGCCTTCAGCGAGGGCGCATCGTTGACGCCGTCGCCGGTCATCGCCGCGAAATGGCCTTTTTCCTGGAGCGCGCGGACGATCCGCAGCTTCTGATCCGGCGAAACGCGCGCGTAGACGGCCGTCTGCTCGACCTGCCGGAGAAAGGCGTCGTCGTCGAGCCGCTTCAGCTCCGCGCCGGTCAGGACGAGATCGTCTTCGCCTAAAATTCCGATCTCGGCGGCGATCGCGCGCGCCGTCGCCGGGTGGTCGCCGGTGATCATCACCGGCTTGATGCCGGCCGTTCGGCATTCCTCGATCGCTTTTTTGACCTCGTCGCGGGCCGGGTCGATGAGGCCCGTCAGCCCGAAAAACGCGAGATCCTTTTCGACCGTCCGGGAATCCATCGGCGCGGGCAGCGCGTCGAGATGACGGCCCGCGAAGGCGAGCACGCGGATGCCGCGGCCGGCCCATTCGTCGGCCAGTTTCGTCAGCCGCTTCGCGTCGTCCGGGTCGCGAAGCGTCGCCGCGACCGCTTCGGCCGCGCCCTTCGTGACGATCAGAAAACGGTCGCCGGCGCGGTGGACGGTCGTCATACATTTGCGGTCGGAATCGAACGGCAGTTCCGACGCGCGCGGGTAGCGCTCGACGACGTCGCGGTATTGATCGAACGAGCCGTCGGCGACGACGTGTTCGACGATCGCCGTTTCGGTCGG
Source organism: Acidobacteriota bacterium (assembly GCA_018269075.1). Classification (GTDB taxonomy): domain Bacteria; phylum Acidobacteriota; class Blastocatellia; order Pyrinomonadales; family Pyrinomonadaceae; genus JAFDVJ01. Next base: position 299 of record JAFDVJ010000053.1, on the reverse strand, counting down.
GTCGCCGACCGCCTCGCGCCCGTCCGTGAAGCGGACGTCGTGGTTGAGCGCCATCGCCGTTCTTAAGGCCGCCGTTTCGCCGTCGCCGGCGGCCGCCGGATGCTCGTAAAGCTCGACGACGCGCATCCGGTTCTCGGTCAGCGTGCCNNGTGCCGGTCTTGTCGGTGCAGATATAGGTCACCGAGCCGAGCGTCTCGACCGCCGGCAGCTTGCGGATCAGCGCGTTCTGGCGGGCGAGCCGCGAAGCGCCGCGGGCGAGTGCGATCGTGATCAGCGCCGGCAGCGCTTCGGGAATCGCG
>JAFDVJ010000052.1:10254-11306 GCA_018269075.1 Acidobacteriota bacterium | reverse complement strand
ACGCCGTCGAGGAGCTCGTCGAGCTGGCCCGAGAGCTCGCTCGGCGACTGCATCGTGACGATCTGGTCGGCGAGAAGCTGGAACGAGTTTTCGATCAGGTTGATCTGGCCGTAGGCGATCTTCAGATAGCGGCGGATCTCGTCGACGCGTTCGAGGCGCTTGTTGATGATCGCGAGATTCTTTTTCGCGATGTCGAGCTCGACCGGGTCGGCCTTCGTGTTCTCGGTCATCTTTTTCCAGTGCGCCTGCGTGTTGCCGAGCTGGCCGACGTCGACCGACGAGAGATAGTTTTCGTACCGCGAACAGGTCACCGCGAGATCGATAAAGGCGTTGACGAGGTCGTGCGTCTTGGTGATCTCGCCGCGCAGCATATCGCCCGCGAACGACGGATTCTGCGCCGCCAATTGCTGGATCTGCTTTTCCTTTTCGATCAGCGCCATCACGCGCGCCTGCCCGCCGTGGCTGAGCTTTTCGACCTGCGCCATCCGCCGCCGCTGTTCGAATTCGAGCTTCTGCTTTTCGTACATCGGGTCCCAGAGCAGCTTCTGCATAAAGCGCGACTGCGAGCCGTGGAGCAGCCACAACCCTTCGACGCCGAGCGCGGCGACGGCGATCAGCGGGTTTAAGGTCAAAACGGACGCGACGAGCGCGCCGCCCAAGAGCGTCAGATTATACGGATTGGCGAGCGCGTATTTGAAATACGACGGCTTGTCGGGAAATTTCTCCTCGGCGGCGTCGGGCGCGGCTTCCGTCGCTGCGGGCGCCAGCGATTCGTGGATCGTCGTCTGGTTGCGCCGCCCGCGGTTGTATTGATCTTTCTGATTCTGCAGCGGATTCATCGACACTCAACTTTATGACTTATTATAAAGCATTTGCAACAGCTGGTTTTCGATCGCGCGAAACTCGGCCGACGATTTCAGCGTGATGTCCCTGACCGGAAACTCCGGCACGTCGACTTTTTCGAGGATCTGCGCCGGCCGTTTCGACAGGACGTAACAGGTGTCGGCCAGATAGACCGCCTCGGAAACGTCGTGCGTGACGAAGACGATCGT
>JAFDVJ010000052.1:0-10235 GCA_018269075.1 Acidobacteriota bacterium | reverse complement strand
GGATCGAGCGCGCCGAACGGCTCGTCCATCAGCACGACGCGCGGGTTGTTCACCAGCGTCCGCGCGATCGCGACGCGCTGCTTCATCCCGCCCGACAGATCCTTCGGGTAGCGCTCGGCGAAATCCTTGAGCCCGACGTCTTCGAGAATCTTTTCGGACAATTCCCGGCGCTTGGTCTTGTCGATGCCCTGCAGCTTCAAACCATACTCGACGTTTTTGCGGACCGACAGCCACGCGAACGAGGTGTAGGCCTGAAAGACCATCCCGCGGTCGCGGCCGACGTCTTTGACCGGCTGGTCGTCGACGAGGATCTCGCCCTTCGTCGGCGGGATCAGACCGGCGATCGATTTCAGGATCGTCGATTTGCCGCAGCCCGACGGGCCCAAAAAGACGATGATCTCGCCGCAGTCGGGCTTGTCGTGAACGTCGAACGAAACGTCGCGGACGGCCTCGGTCTTTTCGCCGTCGCGCCCGATATAGGTCACGGAAAGGTCTTTGACGCTGAGTTTTAACGGTGCTTCCATATTTTTCGAGTGGAGAGTGGAGAGTGGAGAGTGGAGAGTTAAAAGAGGAAAAATCCCCGAACTCGCCACTCGCCACTCTCCACTCGCAACTAAAAAGTCTTCTCCCGCCAGCGGAAGAGGAGGTTCGAGATCGCGCGGATGATGAAATCCGTGATGAGGCCGATGCCGCCGATCACGATCAGGCCGGCGAACGACCACGAAACCTTCTGGTGCGTCCGCGCGAGCTCGACCATATAGCCCAATCCGTGTTCGGGATTGACGGCTTCGGCCAAAATCACGTACGTCCACAAAATCGCGTTCATCACGCGAAACGAATCGAAAATGTCCGGCAGCGCGGCCGGCAGGAGGACGGTCATAATGACCTGAAACTTGCTCGCGCCCAGCGTCAGCGCCGTCTGCACGAGCTCGTCCGGCACGGCGCGGATCGCCGAGACGACGACCGGCAGCAGGTAAACGAACACGCCTAAGAAAAGAAAGGCGATCTTCTGCGATTCGTAGATCCCGAAATACCAGATCAGCAGCGGGATGAACGCCGAGATCGGCATATAGCGGAGCGGCGCGACGATCGGCTCGAAAAAGCGGTTGACCGGCTCGAACGAGCCCATCAGCACGCCGAGCGGGACGGCGACGGCCGACGCGATCAGAAAGGCGATGCCGATTCTCCGGCCCGAGATCCAGATCGCCGAAGCGAGGTCCTGCTCGATGAAAAGCTGCAGGATTCCGCGGATCACCTCGGTCGGCGACGGCAAGGTATCGGGGCTGACGAGATTGCCGTAAGTCACTGCGCACCAGACGGCGAAGATCAAAATCGGCGCGACGAAACCGATCGCCAAAGCGGTCGTGCGGGGTAATGGCTGGCGTAATTCCATAAAAGAGTGGAGAGTGGAGAGTGGAGAGTGGAGAGCAAAAGAATTCCATCGGACTCTCCACTCTCCACTCTCCACTCTCCACTAATTGTTATTCGGTCGACAGAATCACCTTGATATCGGTGCGGCGGTTCATCTGGCGGCCGGCTTCGGTGTTGTTGTCGGCGACCGGATTGGACGAGCCGCGGCCGATCGTCTGAAAGCGATTCGGCTTGATGTTCGGGAAGTTTTTCGTGATGTAGTTGCGGACCGAGATCGCGCGTTTTTCCGAGAGCGTCGCGTTGGCGTTGGCCGCGCCGGTGCTGTCGGTGTTGCCTTCGACGCGGAGCACCGTGCCGCCGAACGAGGTCATCAGCTCGCCGAGTTTATCGAGCAAAAAGTATGAACCGGGCATAATCTCGTCGCTGCCGGGCGTGAACTGGATCTGGATCTGCTGCTGGAGAATCGGCACGTCGGCTTTGGACGGCGCCTTCGCGGTGACTTCTTTTTCCTCGACCTTCTGGCCCGGATATTTGGCCGCGAGATTCGAGACGAAGCGCGGGTCGGCCCAGTCCTTGGCGGTCACGACCTTGTTGACGAGACCTTTCTTGCGCCAGATCACGAACGCCGTGTCGAAGAGCGTCTCGTAATGCGCCTTCGCGCCGGTCAGCCCGTAAAACTGCGCGTTGTCGGCATACGGCGTCAATTTAAGACCGGAAAGCATACCCGAAACCGTGTCGGCGTCGACTTTCAAAGCCTGCGCAACCACTTCGTTCGACGGGTTCGGATTGTCGCGCATCATCGCCATCCCGTCGAACCAGCCGTTGATGAAATCGCGGAGCGTTTCCGGGTATTTGTCGATCACTTCCTGCCGTGCGACCAGCGTGTCGGCGATCACGTTGGTCGCCGCCGAGGTCGAGACGAGGACGTGCGCCTCGTCGCCGCGCGCCTGAACGGCCGCCGACAGATCCGGTTCCCACGTGACGGCCGCGTCGACGTTCTTCGAACGGAAGGCGGCGGCCGCGAGCGACGCGTCCTGCGTAAAGACGATGTTCTTTTCGACCGCCGCGCGGTCTTCGGGCGAGAGCCCCGACTGCGAAAGCAGATACAGCAGCAGGAAATGCGACGGCGTGAACTGCGTGCAGGCGATCTTTTTGCCCTTCAGATCCTCGATCGACTTGATCGACGAAAGCGAAACGATGCCGTCGCCGCCGCGCGACCAGTCCTGCATAATGACCGATTTCGCCGACTGGCCCTGCTCGGCGAGGATCGACGCCTCGCGCGCCCAGTTATCGACCGTGTCCCACATAATATCGATCTGACCGCTGCGAAACGCGGTCAGTTTGGCGGCCGGGTCTTCGATCAGCACGAATTCGACGTCCATCCCGAAATTCTTTTTGTAGAGCGAATTCGCGTTCGGCGTCAGTCCGCCGTTGTAAACGATGCCGGGCGCGTGTCCGGCCCACGTATTGATGCCGACTTTAAGCGCGCGGCCCGACAGCTTGCCCTGCCCGATCGGCTGGGCGGTGACGCCGGTCGAGCCGTCGTTGAATTTCGGATCGTTGATCTTGTTCTTGAGCGAATCGAAGTCCTCCTTCTTGACGTCTTCGGTCTGCCCCGACTTGTCGCCGGTCGCCCATTTCTTAATGCTCGCACCGGCCCAGTACCACGTCACAAAACCGAGGACGATCAGGATGACCGCCGTGATAAAAATCTTCGCAAATGGTGTTAGTTTCATAGTTTTTCAGTGGAGAGCGGAGAGCGGAGAGCGGAGAGTCCGGGGATGTTTTTTTAACTCTCCACTCGTTCCTCTCCACTCGTTACTCCTACATCGTTTTCTGCTGGCCCTGCTGCTGGTCGCGGGCGGCTTTTTTGGCTTTGAGCTCGTCGAGCTGTCGTTTCGCCTGGACGTCGCCGACCTGATCCTTGAGTTTGTCGAGCCGCGCGTCGAGCGACGATTCCGAGAGCTCTTTGCCCAAATTCGCTTCGGCGATCGTCGTCTTGATATGCGTGCGGACGTTATCCAATGCGCGGACTTCCTCGTCGACCGAGAGGCCGTCGAGCTGTTCCTGAATCTTGACGCGGGCCTGCGCCGACTGAAACTTGGCGAGCATCGTGTCGCGCTCGGCCTGCAGTTTTTTGATCTCGCCCTGCACGTTCATCAGCGAGGATTTCGCCGAATCGGCGTCGGATTTCGCGCTTTCGGCCTCGGCCGTCAGCTCGGCGAGCTCCGTCGTGAGCGCGTTTTTCTTCTGGATCAGAACCATCGCGAGATCGTCCTGATTGGTCTCGACGGCCGTATCGAGCTCGGCTTCGGTCTGTTCGAGGTCGGCCTTGACGCGCGCGAAGCGCTCGTCGATCTCGTCGCGGCGGCGAATGATGCCGGCCGTCGCGGTCTTGAGTTTCGAGTATTTCTCGATCATCGAATTGATCGCGTTTTCATAAGCGATTTCGGGATGTTCCTTTTCGATGTCGGAAATCCAGAGCGACAGAAAACCACGCCACAAATTTCCGATCCGGCTGAATAATGACATTTTTGATCTCCTTTTTTTTAGTTGCGAGTGGAGAGTGGCGAGTGGCGAGTTCGGGGATTTTTCTAACTCTCCACTCTCTACTCTCTACTCTCCACTCTTCTCGGGTTCCTGCAGCTTCGGCGACTCTTTGACGACCTGCGCGACGGCGTCGCGGCCGAAGAATTCGAGCACCTTCTGCACTTCGAGCTTTTTCGCGTTGCAGGCCGCGACGACCGTGTTCTGTTCGGTCACGCGGTCTTCCATAATCTTGCGGATGTTCTTGATTTCCTGCTCGTACTGCGCGATCCGCGCGGTTCCGTCCTGGAGGACTTTTTCGGTGTCCGAGGCGCCGCTGCGGATGTAGTATTCGAGCGACTGGATCGCGCCCGCGCCGGCCTCGATGATCTTTTCGATCGGCACGCCGAAGGCTTTCAGGCTCGCTTCGACGATCTGTTTTTTGACCGCGATGTCCGTGTTTTCGGGCAGGCTGTCGAGCAGCGCCTTCGCTTTCGCGATCCGTTCGCGCTCTTCGGCGTCGACGCCGCCGGTCTCGTAAACCGCGTCGAAATCGACCTTTCCGTCCGTGACGGGCGGCGGCGTCTTGTAATCGGCGGGCACTTCCCTCGCGGCGGGCGCGGTCTTCGCGGGCGTCGCAGCCGAAGTCGCGGCCGGCGTGTCGGCGGCGTTCGTCCCGTCCTCGGCGAGCGGCGTTTGACTGGCGTATTTGGCGATCAGTTCGTCGGCCGTCAGATCGGCCTCGGACTTCTGCGCCTGCGCCGCGTCCTCGTCCTTCACGATAAACCAACCGACCACCGTGTCGCCCCAACTTTTTTCCGGCATTGTATGAACTCCTTAAGCCTCAAATATAGGCAATATCAAGGTAAAAGTAAAAAGGTGTGAAAGTGAAAAAGTGAAAAAGCCGAAAAGAATATTGTCGGGGCTGCCCGAATCTCGAAAAACCCTTCGCGCCCGAACGCGCTGCCGGGTCGCCGCTCACGGCTTCCGTCCGGGCGGCGGCTCCCGGCTAATTGTCGGCGGGCTTGTAATGCGTCGGGAAGACGAGATGCCCGCGCGCCGTCAGGAGTTTCAGATATGTCCCTCAAAGCTGCGGGATCGACTTTCCGAATGCATCGACGATCATTTGCAATATAAATCCGTTTTTCGGTAATGTTTTGAGATCGTTCAAGCTCGATAAAAAAGTATGAGAAAAAATGGCGAGCGGTTGTTTTCCGATCCACTAAAAACACTAAAATATTTCGTGTTTTTAGTGTTTTTAGTGGATCGATTAAAAAGCGTTCGCGGCCTCAGACCATAAATTTAAACAGACTCTTAACCATCGGGGAAATGAAGCGTTGTTTGCGTTTTGCAAACGCATTGCCGGCCGCGATGCCGGCGCTCCGTCCTGACGTCGAGATGACGAATCAAAGCGGTTATAGTTTAAGGTCGGCGGCTTTAAAATTGGCAACGGCTCTCTGAATCGCCGGCTTCATCGCCAGTTCAAACGTATTTCGGTCGTCGGCGCTTGATCCGAAACCGCCGACGCTTACTTTAATCTGAGTCGTTTCGCCGGTCTCTTCTCTGGCCCAGACGGCTTTTCCCGTCGAAACGTCGATCAGCTCGGTCTTGAAAGTCACCGAAAATTTTCCTTTCCCCGTGTTGCCCCCTAATTGTCCTTTCGGCAGCGGTTTGCCGTCGAGGCCGACGATTCCGTATTTCGTGATCGTCCCGGTCAAAAGGTAATCGACGCCGAGAAGCCTGCCGATCTTAACGGCGCTCGCCGCGCTGACGGGGCCGCTGATACTGATATTTTTCTCTTCGAGGCTGCTTTCGAGGTCTTCGCGGTCCATCACGTTTAACTTTTTGGTTTTGATCAATTCGGCGATAAAAAAATCCTGCGTCTGCGCCGCACCGCTTTGATACCACCATTGGTTGTCGATTTTATTCGTGAATTCCATCACCGCCACGCTCGACTGGGCAAAGGCCGAAACAGCCGCTAACCAGATAACCCCGACGACCAGAACCATTTTTTGCGCAGTTTTAATTCTCTTCATATTCTCCCTCGATTTGATTAAATTTATCTTTCCGATAAGTTAAACGAGAAAAACCCGAGAAACCGGTCATTCGCCTTTTATTTTCTCAAACATTTCCGGCAGAAAATTCGTCAAACAGGTACAATTACCAAAATGGGTAAAGATTATGAAGAACCGGTTCGAGGTTCCATACCGTTTTCGAATCCGAATTATTGTGCGTGACAAAACTTGTTTGAATAATGAGCGTTAAACCCGCCGGCGGGTTTTAAACGATCCACTAAAATCACGAAAAAACACGAAAGATATTTAGTGTTTTTGGTGTGTTTAGTGGAAGATGAAAAAGCCGACGCGACCGGAATCGCCGATTATTCCAATAAGATCTGTCGGCAAAAAAGATGAGGCTGAAAAATATACTTTTACGATCAGGGCCCGTTTCGCGACGATAATCAAAAACCGAATGAACTACACCATAGAACTCAGACCGACCGAAAAATCCGATCTCGAAATTTTATTCGAGTTTCAGCTCGACGAAGAAGCCAAATATCTGGCCGCGTTTGTTTCCGAAGACCGGACCGACAAAGCCGCCTTTCTCGAAAAATATTCGAAAATCCTGGCCGACCCGACGACCAATAATCGGACGATTCTGGTCGGCGAGACGATTGCCGGCAGCATCGCGAAATTCGAAATCGAAGGCGAGGCCGAAATCACCTACTGGATCGACCGAAACTATTGGGGAAAAGGCATCGCGACGGCGGCGCTGAAAAACTTTCTGACGGTCGAAGCCGCGAGGCCGCTTTTCGGGCGAACGGCCTTCGACAACTTCGGTTCGCAGAAAGTGTTGGAAAAATGCGGCTTCGTCAAGATCGGAACCGATCGGGGCTACGCCAACGCGCGGGGAAAAGAGATCGAGGAATTTATCTACCGGCTCGGTTAACGTCAGCCGGAGCGCCGGCATCTCGGCCGGCAATGCGTTTGATAGTGTCGTGCAATAAATAGCAATGATAAACGCATTAAATGACCGATGCGCCGGATTCTCGTTTGCCGGCGACGCGGCAGCGGACTGGAGCGCAACCGTCCCGGTTGCCAACGCCGCGCAAGCGGTGTCAAACGCTTCACCGACTTAGAATATCGGATAAGACGAAACGTTCGTTCGCGCTGTCGCGCTCATTGCAACCGGGACGGTTGCGCTCCAGTCCGCTGCCGCGCTCCGAAAAAGGTTTGTATAACTAATCGCCGCACGTCACTAAAAACGCAGACAGCGTTTCATTTCCCCGAAGATCAAGAGAAATAGAGCGTGTTGACGCCGTTTGCACGGCGTTTGCCGGCAGGATGCCGGCGCTCCGTTCAAAGCTTCGTTATCTTTTCAGTCGTTTCTTAAACGTGCCCTCGCGTTCCTTCAGCCACGCGCGCCATTCTTCGATCGCGGCGGCGCGTTCTTCCGGCGAACTCGCCGGCTTGAAGTTCAGTCAGGTCGAGGCCGCATCGCGCAGACACATCTCGGCGAAAAAGCGCGTTTCGAGATCATCGGCCGCCAACTGTTCAATCAGCTCTTCGATCGTCTTCTCCGCCATCGCGCGGCGTTTTGCGGCGAATTCCCGGCGGTTCATCCCGTTAGTCGAATCTTTAAATTTACCGGTCATAATAATCGAACATCGAATTCTTCCGACAATAAATTGGAGATTTTCAGCATTCTTTGAACCGGTTCTCTGGAAGATTCGCCGGGAATATCGAATCCGAAAAGCCTGAAGGTTCTGTATCCGGCACAGTTTTTTACTTCGACGACGATGTTGACGTCATCGATATAATTATCTTCCATTCCAATCTCTTCCGCATCCGGCAAATTGATCAGATCAAGGGTCTCTAAATTTTCCCAAAGCCTGTTCCAGCCGGATTTGGGAGATTCGAGCTCGATGATATTCGCTTCCGGATCCGAATAGTTTTGGACCGGTGAAATATAGTAAGCCGTCGAACTAGAACCCTCTTTTCTGAGAATAATACCTTTAAGAGGATACGCGTTAAAACCGACCCAAATCCTGATTTCCTCCGAATCGTTCGTCAGATTTAGATCTCGGACAGGTTTTTGACCGCCCGCTAAGGCGCGCTCCGTTGTTATGTTAAAGACATTTTTCTCCCACTTTTTTTGTTTCCGGTCAGGGGTAAATCCCGAATTCCCGACGCCGCAGTAATTCCGGTCGCAGCCGCAGCCGGCGACCGCGACGAGCGCCAGTAAAACAACCATCCGTTTCAAATAAGATTTCATAGACGGTCTCCTTTTTACATATCTTTCTTCGACGACGGCAGCGATCATCAACAATTTTCACTCTCAGCCGTTATTTCAAAGTGAGCCAGATCATCATCGGCGCGTTTTTGTCCGGCTCGCAGCGGCCGTAAAATTCGGTTTTCGCGGCCGTCTTCAGCAGTCCGCGCGTTTGTTTTTCGCCGTCCGCGTCGAGAAAACCGATCTCGCGGCCCCGTTTCGAATCGAGCACGCGGAGCGTCTGATTGAAGTAGCAGTAATTGAACGGATCGCTCGACAAAAACGACAGCTTCGCTTTCCCGCGAACCGGCGCGGCGTTCGCGTAGTCGGGCGAGAAGACGTCCTGTCCCTTCGGCGGTTTCCCGGCGGCGGGCAGAAACCGTTCGACGTCCTTCCAGCCCTCGAAGCTCGTCAGGATCGGCAGCCGTCGCCGGCCGATTCTTTCGAGCTTCTTCCAGCGCCCGTTTGCGGCCTCGTACAAATCCGTCACGTAATACCCCGTCCATTTGTCGCCGTCGACGCCGTAATTATAGTGAATGAACCGTAATTCGGCGCGGCCGTTGCGGTCGAGATCGACGAGATCGTTCAGGTCGGCGCTCGCCGCGACAAAGAACGGGACGGGCCGGCCGGCGCGATCGAACATCACGAACTCCAGCAGCTGCGACGGCAGAAATCCGTTGGCCGCCGTGCCGGTTATGAACAGCAGATCGGCCATCCCGTTCCTGTCGAAATCTGCCCGGCAGGCTTCGTAATAAGCGTTCACATCGAGCTTCACCCGCCACGGTTTTCCGCCGCGGTCGCGGCCGCGTAAGGCGAGCTCGTCGTTATTCCATTCGAGAACCGCGGTTCCGGCGCCGACTTTTAGCCGTCGCCGGAACGTTTCGCTGCCGGACGTATAGTTTTCGTGGCCGGGGAAAATATTTTCGACCGGAAACGGCTTCGGCCGTTTGAAATTCGCGGTCTGCGCCGCGCTCGAAAACCCGGCCAGCAGTAAAATCGAGATCGCGAAAACGAGCTTCATAAAACCTCCAGAAACTCGGGCGGCACCGCGTCGGTGAGCCAGACGCCGTTGGCCGAGACGTAGAATTTATGGCCGGCGGCGAGCATCCGCGCGGTGTCGATGCGGAAGATCACGGGCTTGCCGTGACGGACGCCGACCTTCTGCGCGGTCGCGGTGTCGGCCGAGAGATGGACGTGGTGACGCGACATCTTTTTGAGACCCTCGGCGAAGATCTCGCCGACGTATTTTTCGGCCGTCCCGTGAAAGAGCTCCGGCGGCGGGTCGCGCTCCTCGAACTCGATCTCGACGTCGACCGAATGGCCCTGGCTCGCGCGGATTTTGCGGCCCGACGCGTCGAAGGCGAAACGCTTTTTGTCGTTCGTTTCGACGACCTCGCGAAGTTCGGCCAGAGTAAACTTTTTACCGTAACCGGCGCAGGCCTTGATGAGTTTATCGACCGCGACCCAGCCGTTTTCTTCGAGCGTGAGGCCGATTTCTTCGGGCTTGTGCCGGAGCACGAGGCTTAAGAATTTGCTGATCTTCGTTCTGCGTTTATCGTCCATCACTGCACCTTTTTGAGTTTGAGCGCCGTCACCTGACGCACCCAGCGGCCGTGTTTTTTGTCGTCGGGGACGATCATCTGCCACGGCCCCTCTTTCGAGTCGAGCGGCTTGCCGTCGCGTGTGTCGGCGAGCAAAATCACCTTGTCCGAAAATTCGGGCGCAAACTCGGCGATCGAAAAGGTCGCGCGGTAGCCGTCGGCCGCCTCGACGACGAGATACGCGCCCATTTCCCTGCCTTTCAGCTCGTCCTTGCCGATCTTCGCGCCGGCCGCGAGCATCAGGTCGGCGAGATTATAGCCCGAATATACCGATTCCTTTTCGTCGTGGCCCTTCGCCCGGACGTCGCGCCGCGCGAATTTCGCGAGGTCGGCGGTTTTTAATTCGAGCGTCTTCCCGCCCTCGACCTCGACGCGCAAAACGCTCTCGGTCTTCGCCGCCGTCTGCGCGGCGATCGAAAAAACGAACGAAACGATTAACAAAAATCATTACTGAGCGGTATATGA
>JAFDVJ010000051.1 GCA_018269075.1 Acidobacteriota bacterium | reverse complement strand
CACACTTTCCAAGAATCCCGCTCCCTTCCCTGCCCGTGTTCCCGGGCTATTAATTTCAACCTCAAACCACCGCCTTTCGAAATCCGAAATCCGAAATCCGAAATCCGAAATCGAATGGTTTTCTTTCCCCCCTTAATTCGCTATACTTGTTTTTTTGGATTCAACCGATAAATCAAACCCGTTCCGTTATTATTCTGACTATGAAATATCTATCTTTGGTTATTGTTTTCGCGCTCGTCGTCGCGACGTTCGGGCAGACCGATTCGCTCCGGGTCGAGGGCGAAAAACATCTCAAAAACATCAAGCAGCTGACCTTCGGCGGCGAGAACGCCGAGGCTTATTTTTCGTTCGACGGCAAAAAGCTGATCTTTCAGTCGAAACGCGACGAGATGCCCTGCGATCAGATCTTTACGATGAACATCGACGGCTCGAACGTCCAGCGCGTTTCGAACGGCGAGGGCCGGACGACCTGTTCGTATTACTTTAAGAACGGCAAGAAGATTCTTTACGCTTCGACCTTCGGCGGCAAAAAGGAATGCCCGCCGAACCCGGACTTTTCGAAGGGCTACGTCTGGGCGATCTATCCCGATTACGACATCTACACGTCGACGCCCGACGGCAAGAACATCAAGAACCTGACGAACTCGCCCGGCTACGATGCCGAAGCGACCGTCGCGCCGAACGGCAAGAAGATGGTCTTCACGTCCGAACGCGACGGCGATCTCGAGCTCTATTCGATGGATATGAACGGCAAGAACGTCAAGCGGCTGACGTTCGAACCGGGCTACGACGGCGGCGCGTTCTTTTCGCCCGACAGCAAGATGATCGTCTACCGCGGCTCGCACCCGACCGATCCGAAGCTCGTCGAGCGCGACAAGCAATTGCTCAAAGAACACCTGATCGTCCCGACGGTCTTCGAAGTCTGGGTGATGAACGCCGACGGCTCGAACAAGCGGCAGGTGACAAAGCTCAACTCGGCGAGTTTTGCGCCGTTCTTTCTCCCGGACGGCAAGCGGATCATCTTCTGCACCAACTATTTCGCGACCGATCCGAAAAAACGCAACTTCGATCTCGCGATCATCAACGTCGACGGCACGGGCCTCGAGCGCGTGACGTTCAACGAATCGTTCGACGGTTTCCCGATGTTCTCGCCCGACGGCAAAAAGTTCGTCTTCGCCTCGAACCGCAACGCCGCCAAACCGGGCGACACGAACGTCTTTATCGCGGACTGGGTCGAATAAGAATGAGTAGAGAGTGGAGAGTGGAGAGTGGAGAGTTAAAAAACAAAATCCCGGACTCTCTACTCTCCACTCTCCACTCCTAAGTATCCGGTTAAAAGCAGAGAATGGAGAGTGAAGAGTAAAAAAACAAAATCCCCGGACTCGCCACTCGCCACTCTCCACTCTCCACTCTTTAAAGTTATGAAAAAGCAATTCTTAAGTTTTCTTCTTTTATTATCGTTCGTTCTGAGCGCGGCGGCGCAGAAGACCGAGGTCGTCGTCGAGCAGAATCTGCGGACGAACGTCGGGTATCTCGCTTCGGACCAGCTCGAAGGACGGCGGACGGGCGAGGCCGGCGCGACCGCCGCGGCCGGTTACGTCGCCAATCTCTTCCAGCAGTACAAGCTCAAACCGGGCGTGGCGACGCCGGTCGGCAACAAGATGACGCGCAACTATCTGCAGAACTTCGCCTACACGACCGGCGTCGAGATCGCGCCGACCGGCAACGAGTTCAAGCTGAGCCTGAAGAACGCCGGCGGTCAGGCGACCGTCGATTCCGGCGCGCAGGTCACGCCGCTCCTCGCCTCGCCGAACGCCGAAGTCGGAAACGCCCCGGTCGTCTTCGCCGGCTACGGGATCGAGTCGGCCGAATCGAACTTTAACGACTACGAGGGACTCAACGTCGCCGGCGCGGTCGTCCTCGCCTTCGACGGCAACCCGGAAAACGACGTCCCGCGCTCGGCCTTCTCGCGCTTTACCGTTTTCGCCAAGGCCAAGCTCGCCAAAGACAAGGGCGCGCTCGGACTGCTGCTCATCTCGCGCGAAGATAAACTCGACAATGACCGCAACGCGAACGCCAAATACGATCAGACGAACGGCGAAACGGCCGTCCCGGTCTTCGCCGTCTCGCGCGCGACGGGCGCGAACATTCTCGGCCTCAAGGTCGCCGAACTGAAAACCATCGAATCGCTCGTCGCGATGAAGAAGGACACGACCGCCAAAGTTCAGGTCGGTTTTCGCGACGTCTCGCCGACGATCGGCTTCAAGGTCAATCTCCTCAAAAAACAGACCGACGCCTACAACGTGATCGGCATTCTGGAAGGCAGCGACCCGGTGCTCAAAGACGAGGCGATCGTCATCGGCGCGCATTACGATCATCTCGGCCGCGGCGGTCAGGGCTCGCTCGCCGTCAATTCGACCGAAGTCCATCACGGCGCGGACGACAACGCCTCGGGGACGGCCGCGCTTCTCGAAATGGCGCGGATCTTCGCCAAAGAGAAGAAAAACAAGCGAACGATCATCTTCATCTCGTTCGGCGGCGAGGAAGAAGGTCTTTTGGGCTCGAAATACTACGTCAACAACCCGGTCTTCCCGCTCGACAAGACGGTCGCGATGCTCAACATGGATATGGTCGGCCGGCTCAACGAGGACAAGCTGACCGTCGGCGGCATCGGGACGGCCGCCGAGTGGAAGGATCTCGTCACGAAAAAGAACGAGGTCATCCCGCCGGTTTACGGCGATTCGAAAAAGAACGATTTCACGCCGCCCTCGAAGGAGACCGTTTACCGCTTCAATCTGCAGCTCAGCGAAGACGGCTTCGGCCCGTCGGATCACTCGTCGTTCTACGGCAAGCAGATCCCGGTTCTGTTTTTCTTTACCGGCACGCACAACGATTATCATAAGCCGTCGGACACGGCCGACAAGATCAATTACGCGGGCATCGTCAAGGTCGTCGATTACGTCGCCGACATCGCCCGCTACGTCGACGGCTATATGCCGAAGCGCCCGACCTACACGGTCGCCAAATCGTCGGGCCAGGGCGAAGGAAGACGCAGCTTCAGCGTGACGATCGGCGTCATCCCGGGCTACGGCGACGCGACCGACGGGATGCTGCTCGACGGCGTCCGCGACGGCGGCCCGGCGGCGCTCGCCGGTCTCAAAGCGGGCGACAAGATCGTCAAATTCAACGGCAAGGAAGTCCGCAACGTGCAGGATTATATGTTCGTCCTCGGCGATCTTAAGCCCGACACCGAATACGAGATCGAAGTGCTGCGCGGCGCCGAGCGGCTGACGTTCAAGGTCAAGCCGACGGCGCGCAAGCAATAGCGATGCGCGAAAGACTGCTGATCCTTTTCTTTCTCGTCGGACTCGCCGCCTGCGCCAACGCGCCCGACCCGAAGCCGCCGGCCGCCCGCGCGACGCCGGCGGCCGCGCCGTCCGTTCCGCAGGACGGCCGTTACGAGGGCCGCGGCGAGGTCACGAAGATCAACCGCGAGCTCGGCTCGGTCGAGCTCAAACACGAAGAGATCAAAGACCTGATGCCGGCGATGCAGATGGAGTTTTTCGTTAAGGACAAGGCGCTTTTGAAAGACCTCGCGGTCGGCGACCGGGCCGTGTTCGTCGTCGAGTACAAACACCCGACCGAAACGATCGTCGAGATCAGAAAAATCCAATGAAACCGATCAATTTCTGCAAATTTCACGGCTTCGGCAACGATTACGTCGTGATCGAAGCCGCCGCGCTCGCCGCCGTCGAAGACCTCGGCGCGTTCACGGAAAAGTTCTGTCACCGCCACACCGGCGTCGGCTCGGACGGGATCGCCGTCCTCGAAAGATCGGGCGAACCGGACGCCGACTTCACCTGCCGGATCATCAACCCCGACGGCTCGGAAGCCGGTTTTTCCGGCAACGGCACGCGCTGCGCCGTCGCCTACGCGTATTTCAAAAATCTCTGGTCGGGCGAAAACCTGCGGCTCCGCACGAAGAGCGGCGTCAAGAACTACCGGCTGACCGAGACGCTCGCCGCCGGCCATTACTGGTTCGACGCCGAGATCGGCAAACCGCGCTTCGCCGGCCGCGAAATTCCCTTTCTTTCGGCGGACGAGCTCGACGCGGTGATCGACGCGCCCGTCCGGATCGACGATCAGACATTCGCCGTCTCGTGCGTCAACGTCGGCAACCCGGTCGCCTGCGTCTTTGTCGGGGAGTTCAACTTCGACTGGCGCGAGGTCGGCCGCAAGATGGAACGCCACGAAAAATTTCCCGAGCGCGCGAACATCGTCTTCGTCAAGGTGCTCGACCGCGAAAACATCGAGCTCCGCATCTGGGAACGCGGCGCCGGCGAGACGTCCGCCTCCGGCACCTGTTCGAGCGGCGCGGCGGTCCTGAGCGCCTACACCAATCGCACCGGCCGCAGGGTTTCCGTCCACACCGCCGGCGGCGTCACCGCGATCGACTGGCGCGAAGACGGCGAAATGACGATCCTCGGCCGCGCCGACCTCGTCTTCGGCGGCGAGTATTACGGTTGAGCTTCGGACTTTGATCTTCGATCTTCGATCTTCGATTTTTGATCTTTAATTGGTAGTGAACCAAAAGTAATGCCGGTTTGAGGAGTTTTGATCAATTGCCGCCAGCTGATGGTCTTTGAAAAATAAATCCGTCAAAATTTCCGTATTGAGCCTGTGGAACAGGCGGCAGAGTATAGCGACAGGCGCAAGCCTGTAGAAAGCGCGCCCAAACGAGTTAAAGCCCCGAAGCGGGCGACAGAAAACGAATGCGCCGCGCCGCTCTGTCGCCCGTTTCACGGGCTCGGGTCAATGCTGCGACCTGACCACGGGCTACACCCGTGGCTATTATCTATCGCCCGTTTCACGGGCTTTTAAGGAATATTTTATTGACGGATTTAATTTTCAAAGACCATCAGCTAGTGGCAATTGATCAGAGCATTACTTTTGGTTCACTATCCTTTAATTTTATTCCAAAGATCAAAGACCAAAGATCAAAGACCGAAAAAGAAAAAAGCGTGACTTTTTTGGCAGTCACGCTTTCGGGGTAAAATGGCAAGTGGAGTTGCCGGGGCTCGACGGCCCGAACCTTACGGTTCGAGCGAGATCGTCGGGGGATAATAAAACGGCCCGACGGTTTTCAATGTTTCGGTGTCGAAGCGCTTGAGCGCGCCGCAGTGGAGACAGGTGCGGTACGAAGACCTCTGATTCGTGAACGGGCGGCTCAATTCCTTGTGCCAGCAGCCGAAGATTTTGCCCATAATGCCGATTTTTTCGCCGAAAACTCTGTCGGTCCGATTCAATGCCGACTGTGCAATCCGATTCTGTTCCAAAACTAAACTCATAAAATCTAAACCTCCCTCGTTGTCTGTCCTTCCGACTCCCTCTTTATATAGGACGTTTTAAAAAATCCTTTTTGCATTATTTTGATGACCGATCGCGAAAAAAATTTGTCCCGGCCCGTTTAAATTCCTGCGAAATGTAAAACTTATCCTTGCGCCTTTAGTTAATTCCCGACATTCGCTAAAATCATCCCAATAGATTCTGGAGAACGACAAAAATGAACAATTCCGCCCTGAAGTTTCTGCTTTCGAGCATCCTGCTGTTCGCTTTCGCCTGTCCCGCGCTCGCGTGGGACGACGCCGGTCATAAGATCGTCGCCTACATCGCGTGGCAGCAGATGTCGCCCGCCGCGCGCGAAAAGGCGATCGACACGCTTTTGAGCGCGCCCGAGGATTCCGATCTCGTCGCGCTCTACCCGACGCCGCCCGATATGGACTTTACGACCTACCCGATCGGCGCGCGCTCGAAGGCCGCCAAACAGCGCGACTTCTTTATGATCGCCGCCTACTGGGCCGACATCATCCGCGACCGCAAGCTCGAAAACCGCTACAAGTACCATCACGGTCAATGGCATTATCTCGACACCTACTGGCGCGACGCGAACGGCAAGGTCGAAACGCTGCCGCCGATGGACAACGACAAGGAAAACGTCGTCGAGCGGCTGTATCATTTCGACAAGGTGCTCCGCGACGACTCGGCCAGGCCCGCGGACAAGGCGATCGCGCTCGCCTGGATTCTCCATCTCGCCGGCGACGTCCACCAGCCGCTCCACGCGTCGGGCCGCGTCACCGCCGAGGAGCCGAAAGGCGATCAGGGCGGCAACACGTTCTCGCTCTCGCCGAAGGACACGCCGCGCAACAAGGCCGAGAATCTCCACTGGTACTGGGACTCGATCGTCGTCCGCACCGTCCCGCGCCGCGCCGACGCGAGCGACGCCGAATACCTGCTGCCGATCGCCGACGGGCTGATGAAGAAATACCCGCGCGCCGCGCTGGAGTCGCAGCTCGAAAGCGGCAAATTCGACGCGTGGCAGAAGGAAAGCTTCGAGATCGCTTCGACGAAGCTCTACCCGAAGACGCTCGTCCGCAACCAGATGCCTTCGGCCGCCTACAACAAGATGGCGTACGGCATCGCCGAACAGCGGCTCGCGATCGCCGGCTACCGGCTCGGCGCGCTGCTCAACCGGATCTTCGGCCCGCCGGTCGCGATGGTCGACGCCGCGCACAACATCCCGTGCAAAATCATCCGGCAGGTGCGCTATCCGTCGACGCCGACGACGACCGCCGCGACGCGCAATGTCATCGGCCTGCTCGACCTCTGCCCCGCCGACCGCGGAATGCAGCAGCGGCCGATGTATCCGTTTCTCGTCGACGGCCAGTCGCTGATGTTCGAATACGACGTCGTCAAGGTTTTCAAGACGGCCAAAGAGGCCCGCGACTACGCCGCCGCGAACGGCATCACCGACGTCAGCTTTTAAGAGTCCGAAGTCTTGAATCCGCGCCGAATTAGGCTTAAGATTGATAGCTTATAGTTTCTTGATAAGTTTTTGACGATCTTTGGTCTTTGATTTTTGATCTTTGACCCCGGTTTTTATTTCAAAGGCCAAAGATCGAGGACCAAAGATCAAAGCCGATTCAAGACTTAAAAATGAATGCAAAATTTTCTCGATTTTTTTCAGAACACTCAGGAACGAATCATCCGCCGCATCCAGCAGCTCGTCGAGATCGAATCGCCCTCACGCGACGAGGCCGGCAGCCGGATGGCCGCCGCGTGGATCGCCGACGAAGCGCGCAAGATCTCCGGTGATTTCAAGATCGAACGAATCCTCGCCGAAAGCTACGGCGAGCATCTGATCGTCCGCGCATTTCCGTCGGAACAAAAGCCGGTCCTGCTGCTCGGCCACACCGACACCGTCCACCCGCGCGGCACGAAGGAAAAGAACCCGACGCGGATCGAGGACGGCCGGCTCTACGGCTGCGGGTCGTTCGATATGAAGGCGAACATCGTCCTGATGCTCGAAGTATTGCGCGCCTTCGGCGAATTCGGGCTGACGCCGCCGCGCCCGGTGACGATCCTTTTGAGCTGCGACGAGGAGATCGGCAGCTACACCGGGAAGGAGCTCGTCGAGCGCGAGGCCGCCGCCGCCGAGATCTGTCTCGTCTGCGAGCCGTCGGCCGGCGGCCGCGTCAAGACCGGCCGCAAGGGCACCGGAATGTTCATCCTGAAAACGCACGGCATCCCGGCGCACGCCGGGCTCGAACCCGAAAAGGGCGCGTCGGCCGTTTTGGAGATCGCGCGGCAGATCCAGAAGATCCACACGCTCAACAATCTCAAACGCGGGACGACGGTCAACGTCTGCACGATCGCCGGCGGGACGACTTCGAACGTCATCCCGGCCGAAGCGGCCTGCGAGATCGACGTCCGCTTCACTTCGGGCAAGGAAGCCGAACGGGTCGAGAGCGCTTTTCATAATCTGAAACCGTTCGACGAGCGGGTTCGGCTCGAAATGATCGGCGCGATCAACCGGCCGCCGCTCGAACGCACAAAAGCGGTCGTCAAGCTCTACGAAAAGGCCCGCAAAATCGCCGCCGGCTTCGATTACGAGCTCGGCGAAACGCAGGTCGGCGGCGCGTCGGACGGCAACTTCGTCGCCGCGCTCGGCGTTCCCGTCCTCGACGGCCTCGGCCTCGCCGGCGACGGCGCGCACACGCTCGACGAATACATCCTCGTCGAAGACATCCCGAAACGCGCGACGCTGCTTGCCAAACTGATTCTCGAATCGTAAAACAGGCTGACAGCCTGTCATACGTTTTTATGAACGCTCAAAATCCGCCGAAACAACGCGCGCCGCGCAACCGGACGATCGAGCTCGACGCGGAGGAGATCGAAGCCTACCGCGGCGGGCTGGTCTTCGAGCGCGGGCTCGCGGATTTCGAGAACCGGATCGTCTGCGGCGACGCCTTTCGGGTGCTCAAAAAGCTGCCGGCCGGGACGTTCGATCTGCTCTTTGCCGATCCGCCCTACAACCTGACGAAAAACTTCGGCGACCAGTCCTTCCGGCAGACCTCGCTCGACGCCTACGAGGACTGGCTCGACGCGTGGCTTCGCGACGCGGCGCGTCTTTTGAAGCCGACCGCCTCGGTTTACGTCTGCGGCGACTGGCGCTCGGCGAGCGCGATCCAGCGCGTCGGGATGAAGTATTTCAAGCTCCGCAACCGGATCACGTGGGAACGCGAAAAGGGCCGCGGCGCGCGGCGCAACTGGAAGAACTCGGCCGAGGACATCTGGTTTTTCACCGTCTCGGACGAATTCACGTTCAATCTCGACCGCGTCAAGATGCGCCGCAAGGTGCTCGCACCCTACACCGAGAACGGCCGGCCGAAAGACTGGGAGAAAAGCACCGAGGGCAACTACCGGCTGACGCACCCGTCGAATCTCTGGACTGATCTGACCGTCCCGTTCTGGTCGATGCCCGAAAACACCGAGCATCCGACGCAGAAACCGGAAAAGCTGCTCGCCAAGATCCTGCTCGCCTCGACCGACGAAAACGATCTCGTCCTCGACCCGTTCGCCGGCTCGGGCACGACCGCCGTCGCGGCCCGAAAGCTCGGCCGCCGTTTCTGCGCCGTCGAGCGCGACGAGAAATACTGCCTGCTCGCGATGAAGCGTCTCGCGCTCGCCGAAACCGACAACACGATCCAGGGCTTCGCCGACGGCGTTTTTTACGAGCGGAATTCGCAGATCAAGTGAGTTTTTTTAACGCGGAGACGCAGAGGCGCAGAGGCGCAAAGGGATTTTAGGGGAATTTATTTTCAGCCGAACCGGCCGCGTCGTCTCCGAAAGCGTTTCGCCGTCGAAAACCGGCCCCTAAAATCTTAGCGCCTTGGCGTCTTCGCGCCTTCGCGTTAAAAATAAAAAACAGAGTATGAAAATCGCCACCTGGAATGTAAACTCGATCGCCATCCGGCTCGAAGCCGTCTTCAAATGGCTCGAACAGACCGAAACCGACGTTCTCTGCCTGCAGGAAACGAAATGCACGGACGAGAAATTTCCGCTCGCCGCGATCAACGATTTCGGCTACGAGGCCGCCTTTATGGGCCAGAAATCCTACAACGGCGTCGCCATTTTATCGAAATATCCGCTCGCCGACGTCCGGAAAAACTTCGCCGACGACGGCGACGACGCGCCGAAGCGATTGATCGCCGCGACCGTCAACGGCGTTCGGATCGTCAACACCTACATCCCGAACGGGACCGAGCTCTGGACGGACAAGTTCACCTTCAAGCTCGACTGGCTGCAGCGGCTTCGCCGGATGTTCGACGAAGACTGCGAAAAGACCGGAAACGTCCTGCTCTGCGGCGATTTCAACGTCGCGCCGGACGAACTCGACGTCTGGAGCGTCAAGGCGTGGGAGGGCAAGCTTCATTTCTCGAAACCCGAGCGCGCCGCGATCCATCACGTCAAACAGTGGGGCTTTACGGACGTCTTCCGCGAAAAAAACGGGAACCTGCAGGAGTTTTCGTGGTGGAATTACCGGGAAGGCGCGTTTCCGAAGAATCAGGGCCTGCGGATCGACCATATCTGGACGAGCCGCCCGCTCGCCGACAAATGCGTCGCCTGCTGGATCGACCGCGAACCGCGCGGCTGGGAACGCCCTTCGGATCACACGCCGGTCGTCGCCGAGTTCGATCTCTGACGATGAATTATGAGAAGAATTTCGTGGCTCGCGCTGGTTTTGCTGTTGATTTTCGATTTTTTCGCGGGCGGCGTCGGAGCCGTGCTGGTGTTCGAACCGTTTCAGGAGCAGCGAAATACATGGTCGATGGAAAACGAAACGGCTCCGGAATACGAGGTGTTGGTCTTCACCCCACGCGACGTTCACGTCGTCCCTTTCGGCAATTTGAACGAATTCAAAGAGCGGCACCCGGATTATTCTTTTCTCGTCCCGCCCGACAAAGTCGCTTTTTATAACGCCAGATTGGCCCGCCGCGACGCCGCTTACTTCCGCTTCGAAGCGACCCGCATTACCGCCGACCGCCAGTCGATCCGGCTCAGCGGGAGCGATAAATTCACTCACGGCTTTCACGTTTACGAAGCGACCGACAAAGAGGTGTTTCCGAAAACCGCGACGTCTTTCAGTTATCTGGACGATTTTTATCAGCTGGTGATCGGAATGCTCGGCGGCGGGCTGTTCTGTTTCGCGTGTTATTTCATTTACCGGAAACTTGCGATCTTTTGAACTTTGCCCCCGACCGGCTTGAACCCGAGTTATTTGGCGGATAAAAACGCGCCTGCTCCGCAAAGGAACGACTCAGGGAAAGGTCGTTTACGCGGCCGGCCATACGGGTCGCTTATGGCGAGCCCGCGAAAAGTTTCAGCTCTTATAATTTCTGAAGCGCCGCCTGAACGTCCGCGATCATCTTGCGGTCGTATTCGGCGAGCGCGTTCTGCGCGTCGAGCGCGGTCAGAATTTCGAGCGCCTGCCGGAAGGTCTGTGCGGCGTCCGCTTTGCGGCCGAGCAGCGCCTCGATTTCGCCG
Source organism: Acidobacteriota bacterium (assembly GCA_018269075.1). GTDB lineage: Bacteria > Acidobacteriota > Blastocatellia > Pyrinomonadales > Pyrinomonadaceae > JAFDVJ01. The sequence goes on along the minus strand of JAFDVJ010000051.1, from coordinate 44,188 downwards.
ACGTTCTTCATCGACTGCGCGGCGTCGCGTTTGGCGACCGTATCCTTTTCGTCCATTTTTTGAACGGCCTGAAAATAGAAAACCGATTTTCGATAATTTTCCAGAGCCGCCGCGTAATCCTTCTTCCCGCGGTAAAAATCGCCGAAACGAATATACAGGCGGCCGAAATCTTTCTGATACGAGATATTTTTCGGCTCTTTTTCGACGAGCTCGCGGCTGATCTTTTCGGATTTTTTCAGGTATTCGAGTCCTTCGGAAAGATCGCCGAGCAGGATTTTGCTGAACCCCGCCCGCGAATACGATTTGGCCAGATTCTGTTTCGACTGCATATCCGCCGGGTCGGCGGCGACCGCCGATTCCGCTAAGGTCGCGGCTTTTCTGATGAAAGCGTACGAAATTTGATTTTTCGAGTTTTCGTAAACGCTCGAAGCCGTCGAAAATGTCTGCCAGATCTGCTGGCGCAGATACGCGTCGTCCGGGAATTCGGACAAAAGCCTGTCGGCCGCTTCGACGGTTTTCGTGATCTGCGCTTCGGCTTCCGCCTGCCGGTCGTCCCACGAGAGAGATTTAGCGTAGATGGTTTCCGCTCTGACGCGCAAAACTCGCACGTTTTTTTCGTTTTCGTTCAGCTCTTTGAAATCCGCCAGAATTCCTTCGAGCAGCGGAATCGCGGTCTTATACTGATTGATGTTCGAATAAATCTGCGCGGTATTGATGCGCGTCTCGAAAAGGCTGAACTTTATATCGGGAGAGTCCGAATTCGGGGCAAGGCTTTCGTAGATTCTCAAAGCCGCTTCGGAATCGCCGATCGCGCCTTTGACGTCGTTCTGGACATAGCGCACCTCGCTCGATCGAAGAAAATTCCCGGCCAGCAGAATTTGATTCTCGGCGGTTGCCGGAAGCTCGCGGCGGATTTCGTTCGCTTTTGTCAGACTCGAAACGGCGCCCGTGAAATCCGACAGATTCGGCTTGTTCGGATTGCCCTGCAGATCGCCGACTTTTTCGTAGGCCGCGGCGAGCTCCGCCTTCAAAGTGATATCGTTGTGCGTCTCGGCGCTCAGCGAATCGAGATATTCGAGGGCGTTTTTGACGAGCAGCTCCCGCGCCTCGGTCGTGCCGTTCAGATTCTCGATCTTCGGCGCGATCTCAAAAAGCAGCGAGGTGGAGAGCTTTCTGACGTCGTTGAACCGCTGCTCGGCGCGGTCGCGTTCCTTGCGCGTCTCGTTCGCCTGCCAGAGCGTGAAGGCCAGTCCCGTGACGACCGACAAAAACACGACCGCCGCCGCCGAGACGGCGATCCGGTTGCGCCGGAAATATTTCGCCGCGCGGTACGAAAAGCCCGCCGGCCGCGCCAGAACCGGCAAATCGTTCAGATGCCGCTCGATGTCGCCGGTCAAGCCCTCGACCGTTTTGTAACGCCGTTCGGGCTCTTTCTGCAAAGCTTTGAGCGCGATGCTGTCGAGATCGCCTTTGAGCAGTTTCGGGTTTCGTTTTTTCGAATCCGAAATCCGCGATTTGAAATTCGCCATCGCCGACGACGGCGGATTCGGTTCCGAGTTCGTCAGCGTATCGATGATCTCTTCGAGACTTTTGTCTTCGAAATGAAACGGTTTGTCGCCCGCCAGAAGCTCGTAAAAGACGACGCCGAGACTGTAAATGTCGCTCGCCGTCGTGATCGCCCGGCCCAAAATCTGTTCGGGCGATGCATAAGCGGGCGTGAAGGCGCGGAAAACGGTCGTCTCGATTTGGGATTTGAAATTCGGGCCTTCGGATCCGTTATTTTCCGTTTCGAAATCCGAAATCCGGCCTCCCGGATCGTCGGACTCGGACATTTTCGCCAGTCCGAAATCGAGCAGTTTCGGCTCGCCGTCGCCCGTCACGAGAATATTCGAAGGTTTCAGATCGCGGTGGACGGTCAGGTTGCGGTGCGCGTAGGCGACCGCCGCGCAGATTTTGAGAAAAAGTCTCAGGCGCTGTTCGACCGAAAGATCCTTGTTTTCGGCATATTCGAGCAGCGTTTCGCCCTCGACGTATTCCATCGCCAGAAAAACTTCGCCCGCGTCGGACACGCCGCCGTCGTAAAGCCGCGCGATGTTCGGATGGTTGAGCGCCGCGAGGATCTCGCGCTCGCGCCGGAAATGCCGTTCGGTTTCATCGTCGAGAACCGTCCGGCGGACGATTTTGAGCGCGACCCGCTGATTGAATTCGCCGTCGGCGCGCTCGGCCAGAAAGACCGCGCCCATTCCGCCGCGGCCGATCTCGCGGACGATCTCGTAATTGCCGAACCGTTTGCCCGCGTAATCCGCGGCGACCGGCGCCGCGCCGTTTGCGGCGAGCTCGTGCGGCAGACTGAAGGCGTTTTTCTCGATCAGGTGCTCCGGCTCGTCGTGGGCCGCGAGCAGCGACCGGACTTCGGCGTAGAGCTCGTCGTCCGCGCCGCACCGTGCGCGCAGAAAGGCCGTCCGGTGCGCGGCCGAAAGCTCCGCCGCTTCCGCGAAAATGTCCTTGACCTTTTGAAAACGCGCCGCGTCCATCGTTAAACGGGAGGATATTTTTTCCGCCGGCGAACACGGATTATCGCCCCGGATCCGGCGGTATCCGGCGCCGCGCAGGATCGCTCACGTTCGCGTCAGCTCGCGCTGAAACCAGGCTTTCGCAAAAGTCCATTCGCGTTTGACGGTGGTTTCGGAAATCTTCAGAACATACGCGGTCTCCTCGATCGAAAGACCGCCGAAAAAACGCAGCTCGACGATTTTCGCCTGCCGCGCGTCGAGCTTTTCGAGCGCCGTCAGCGCGTCTTCGAGATTGAGCAGATCGAGTTCCTTTTCCGTCGAAAAACTGACGGCCTCGTCGAGCAGGATCTTCTGTCCGCCGCTCCGTTTCGCGGCGTTTTTGCGCCGCGCGTGATCGATCAGGATCTTTCGCATCACGTCGGCCGCGACCGCAAAGAAATGCGCGCGGTTCTGCCACGAAACGTTTTCCCAGTTGACGAGCCGGATGTAGGCCTCGTGGACGAGCGCCGTCGGCTGGAGCGTATGTTCGGCTTTTTCGTCGGCGAAATAAGCCCGCGCGAGCCGCCGCAGATCGTCGTAGACGAGCGTCAAGAGTCTTTCCGGCGCGGATTCGTCGCCCTCGCTCAGACGGTCGAGCAAAACTGTCACGTCCTTATCCTGCATTTGATTTCGAACATATTATAAGAGCAATTCGCAAAAAAAAGAAAATATTTCCGCGGCGGCGTTTTTTTTCGCACAAATTCTGCGCCGTATTGGTTAAAGGCGTGATCGAACCGACGGAAGCGGCGTAAAAGAATAGCCTGAAATGCGCGCGGGAGCATCGGGCACCGACCGGAATTGATTGATTTTTCGACTATTCCGCAAAAAAACTTGCAGTAAACCCGCCAAATGAGGCATCATAGAGATACGCAATCCTACTCTTGTGCATCGACGGTTGATGCGTTCGTCTGGAAAAAGTTTTATTGGCGGCGTTTGGATGGTTCTGAGAGCGGGCTGTTTTTAGGCAACAGAAGTCGCTCATTCGTTTGAGCAGCCGATACCGATCCTTCGCGAAGACTTACCGTTTCTTTTGAAGTCAATTCGATTCGACACTTCTTTTTTATCCCCGAGTTAGGGAAAGGTTTATTTTTTTATGTCAATGAAACTCTATGTTGGAAATCTGAATTTCCAAACGTCGGAATATGATCTCGAACAGTTGTTCGGAGAATCCGGCACGGTCAATTCGGCGAACGTGATCACCGATCACGAAACCGGCCGCTCGCGCGGTTTCGGTTTTATCGAGATGTCCTCGCCGGAGGAAGGCGAAGCCGCCATCGCCGCCAATAACGGAAAAGAGGTCAACGGCCGGACGCTGGTCGTCAACGAGGCCCGGCAGCGCGATCACGGCGGCAGCAACCGCGGCGGAAATCGCGGCGGCAGCAATCGCGGCGGAAATCGCGGCGGCTACCGCTGGTAGCGCGCCGTTCGAAACGCCGCCGACACCGATCTCAACAAAGCGTCTCCGGCCGAAAGACCGCGCCGGAGACCATCACAATCTCGGGCGAACCCCGATCAAACGGTTCGCCCCGCTAAAAGGAATTTAGGAATTTATTTAATGAAATTTTACGACTTAGGATTGACCGACGCGCTCGCGCGCCGCTGTGAATCCCTCAATTTTACCGAGCCGACGCCGATCCAGAAACGGGCCATTCCCGTGATCCTGAAGGGCGCGGATTTAATCGGCTGCGCCGAAACCGGAACCGGCAAAACGGCCGCGTTTCTGCTTCCGGCCCTTCAAAAAATGATCCGGGAAAACAAGCCCGGCGTCCGGGTTCTGGTGATCGCGCCGACGCGCGAGCTGGTTTCGCAGATCGAAGAAGCCTACCGCCAGCTGGCCCCGTCGAAATACGCCTGCGTCAGCCTGATCGGCGGCGCGAGCGTCAAGAATCAATGCACCGCCCTCAAACGCGGCGTCAGCCTGATCATCGCGACGCCGGGACGCCTGATCGATCATCTGCAGCGCGGAACCGTCGATCTGACGCATCTCGACACGCTCGTTCTCGACGAGGCCGACCGGATGCTCGATATGGGCTTTCTGCCGGCCGTCAAACAGATTCTGGCGAAAGTCCCCGCCTCGCGCCAGACGCTGCTGTTTTCGGCGACGATGTCGTCGCCCGTCCGGTCGCTCGCCTACTCGATTATGAAAAACCCCGAGGAAGTCGAAGTCAGCCGCCGGCAGAACGTGACCGCCGAAACGATCGAACAGCTCGTCTACCCGGTCGCCCAGGAATCGAAGACGGCGCTCCTGCTGAACCTGCTCGAAACCAACAACTTCGAGCGCGTGATCGTCTTTACGCGGACCAAGCGCTCGGCCGAAAACCTGGCGCATATTCTGACCAAGCGCGAGATGAAGGCGAACCGGATCCACGCGGACCGTTCGCAGTCGCAGCGCGAAACGGCGCTGCGCGATCTCAAGCAGGGCAAGATCAGCGTGCTCGTCGCGACCGACATCGCGTCGCGCGGGATCGACGTCGACGCGGTCTCGCACGTCATCAACTACGACGTGCCGGAAGCGCCCGAAAACTACGTCCACCGCGTCGGCCGGACGGGCCGCGCCGGCAATCAGGGCCAGGCGATCACGCTCGTCGCGCCGGGCGACGAGCTCGCGATGCGCGGCATCGAACGGCTGACCGAACAACAGGTCAAACGGGTCGTGCTGCCGGATTTCGGCGGCCGCGAACCGGCGGCGGGCGGTTTTTCAAGCCCGGCGGCGGGCGGCTTTATCAAGGCGAAGTCTTTTCGCTCGTTCCGGCCGCGCCGCTCGCGAAGATAACTCTCCCCTTTTTCAAACAACCGCGGAATTCTTAACCGGGAAATTAAGAATTCCGCCGAAGAACTCAAACACAAACCGATGATTAAAGAAACATACGCGATCGGCGACAACGTCCAGAAATTCTGTCCGGCCTGCGACGAGCAGTTCGGGCATATCGTGAAATCGCTGACCAAAGCCGGGCTGGTTTCACGCGTCAAATGCTCGAAATGCGGGCTGACCGGCGCTTACAAACCGTCCGCCAAAGCCGTCAAGATTCAGGAGCTGGCCGGCAAAACCGGCGACCCGTACGCGACGACGAGAACCTACCGCGCGGGACAGATCATCGCCCATCCGACTTTCGGCACGGGCGAGGTGATGACGGTTTTCAACACCCGCACGATCGACGTCCTGTTCGCCGACCGCGTGCGCCGTCTGGTTCATTCGAGAATTTAACGGGCGACCGGCAAAATTTAAGGTTTCGTTAATGGCCCGTTCGGGCCGGATGAGTTATCCTAAAAGATAAGTTCTTCCGGCAATCGATAAAAATATGGTTAACCGGCGGCCGGGTTTCGCAAGACGCCCGCCGTCGCGAAGCGCTTCCGCAGGCCGCAATTTTTCTCTCTTTCGGATCAAAGCCTGTGAAAATGCTGTTTCATAACCCGGACGAGAGGTCACGCGCAGCCTTAAACCGCATTTGTTCTTCGTCCCGCGAAAAACCTGACAATGCCGAAAATGAAAATAAATTTATGAACCCGAGAACAAAAATAAAAGTCATCAAAAAAGGCGCCGAAAAAGTCACCGCCGCGCCCGCCGTCACCGAAAAAAAGACGGAACCGACCAACGACTCGACCAAGCTGGCCTCGACCGTCTCCGACTGGATCTCCGAATTCAAGGACCGCCGCCGGCAGGAAGCCGAAACGGCGATCGAACGATTCAATTCCTGAACCGCCGCCGGCCGTTTTATTCTTCTCTCCGCGCCGCTTCCAGCCGGCGTCCGCAATTTCCCCGGCGGCACGAAAGCGTTCAAACCGGAAAAGTCAAAAAGCGAAAAATCCTGAAAAAACCTTCGGTCGGAGTTCTCGGGACTTTTTCGCTTTCGGTAAATTCGGGCGATTTTCACTGCGAGGTGCCGCGGGCGGCATTGGCTTCGGCTTCGTCGGCGACGAAATCGATATCCTGCGTGTCGTCCAGAATGGTTCTGATCTCCGCCGGACGGTTAAAAGTAAAGCGTTTCGAGACGACGCTGAAAACGTAAATTTCGCCGATCGGGATGTCCGTAAAACGGTAGCAGCCGAACGTGCCGGTGAGCGTCGTGCGCGTTTGACCGTCGGGATAACGGATCGTCACGCGCGCGTTGCGGATGCCGCGGCCGTCAGCCGTTTTGACGCAGCCGCCGGCGCCGACCGCGGCCGCGGTCGGCGTGAAATCGTCGGGCGTCCAGAAACCGCTGTAGATCGAAAATTGCCCGCCGCTCGATCTCAAGCCCGCCGCCGCCTGTCCGGCCGTCCCGCTGTCGCCCATCTGCACGCCGGCTTTCGTATTGCCGCCGCCCGCGAGCGCCGATTTTTCGAGCGTGAACGCGCCGCCGCTCGCTAAGATTTCCGCCGTTTGCCCGCGCGAAACGGCGACCAGCAGGAAAAATAAGATCAAGCCCAGAACCAGCGCCGAGAGAATCGCCCGCAGTTTTCCCTTCATTGTTTTTTCGCCTCCGTTTGTTCGATTTTATTCGTTTCCGCCGGTTTTTCCCGGCAGCCGGCCGCATCCGGATTCTGCCGGCAGACGATCGCTTTGAGCGCGTCGAGCTGCGATTGCTGCTGCTTCAACTGCTCGCGCAGGGTCTGATTTTCGGTCGTCAGCGTTTCGATCGCGGTCTGCTGTTCCTTGACGGAATTAACGAGAACCGTCGTTATCTGCCCGTATTTGACGCCTTCGACCTCGCCTTTTTCGTTGAAACTATTGAACAGCGGCTCGACTTCGTTGACTTCTTCCGCAATGAAGCCGATGTCTTCCTGATTGTTGGTTTTCCAGCGAAACGTCACCGGGCGCAGACGTTTCAGAACGCTCAGACCGCCGCCGTAATCCTCGATGTCGTTTTTATAACGGCGGCTCGACGAACAATGACTGAGAACATGAAAGACCGTTCCCTGGATCTGCGTATCCGAATAGCAGAGCTGATTCGAGCTGCTGCTGGCCAGGACCTTGACCTGAATGTCGTTGGAATAAACCTCGCCAGTTACATGAACATTCGAATTGACAGTCAACGACGTGACGGTTAAGCCGGTGATTGTCCCCACACCCGCCGTGACATCACTGACATTGACCGAACCGCCGTTAATGACGCCGTTATCGGTATACAGGAAACCGCTGTTCAGGGAGTTGGCAGTGATCTTGTTCAAAATCACTTCGCTCGTATTGCTGCCGATCAGAACCTTATTGCTGTCGGTCACGCTGAGGTCCGTGCCGATGGCGATCGAGTTGCTGACGCCGGCCCCGAATTTATTGTTGTAGCCGATCGCGACGTTGTTGCTGCCGGCGCCGTTCGTATTGAGGACGCCGGACAATGCGCCGATGAAAGTATTGTTGCTGCCGGTCGTGATCTCGCTGCCCGCCAGTCGTCCGAAAAACGAATTGTTCTGGCCGCTCGAATTGTTGAGCCCGCTCGAAACCCCGAAAAACGAATTGCCCGTGCCGTTCAGGTTATTGAAACCGGCCGCGCTGCCGAAAAACGAGTTGAAGCCGCCGGTGTTCGAGATTCCGGCGTTCGCGCCGAAAAAGGAATTGTTCGTGCCGGTCGCGTTGGCGCGGCCGGCGTAAGCGCCGAAAAACGCGTTGTTGAACCCGGTCGTCGTGAATTTGCCGGACGCCGCGCCGAAAAAAGCGTTGGTGCTGCCGTTCGTCATCGAATTCCCGCTTTCGAAACCGACGAACGTGTTGTCCGTGCCGGTCAGATGAAAAACGCGGCTGCCGCCGATCCGGTAATTCGTCGCGGCGTTGAAAAAATTCGCGCGGCCCTCGCCCGCAATGTTGAAATTCGTGTTGGCCTGCTGATTGAGCGTGTTCTGCACGTAGTTCGGGCTGTTCGGCAAAGGATTCCGGTCGTCGCTCATTCGCGCGTCCGAGGTGATGACGTACTGCGCGGCGGCGATGCCGCCCAGATTGAGCGAATTATTCGCGGTCACGGCGGTCGTCGCCGCGTCGGATTTCAGGCTTTTCAGGGCATACGGCGTCGACGTCACCGGCTGGCGCGGATTCAAAAGAAAATAATCGTTCGTGCCGCTGTGGCGGACGGCGATTTCCAGGTAACGCGCCGCGCCGTCGAAGGGAAACGCGCCGAAATCCAGATTGACCGCGAAGATCCCGTTCGTGACGGTCACCAGATTGATGATCTGAGTCGCCCCGACTTCGCTGCCGCCCGATTGCGCATCATACAATCGAATCGCGAAATCGTAATTCCCGTTCGCCGGCCCGCCGTTGTCGGTCAATTTGCCCTGATAAACGAACGAAGTCGTCTGCGCCGAAACCGCGGCCGCGAAAATAAATAATAAAATCAATGCGATAAAATAGCCGAAAATTCTTCTTTCCATATTCTTTCTCCTCGTCAAACGTTTTGACGGAAAACAGAATATGCTTTGAAAGCGGGCTTTTCACCACACCTTCGTGTAGCAAAGATCCGCCGCGTTTTCGGTCGCGAAAAGGTTTTCGATCCTCCCCAAAAACCCCATTTCCGGGAGCTTTGGCGGCTTCTTCGGGTTTCGAATCAACCCGTCGTTTTTCGTCGGTGCGTTTGAGATGAAAGGAAATTATCGACGCCCCGCCACACATTGATATAGTCGTTCGTATACGCCGGCGGCCGCAGATCGATCCGGCGGGGGAACGAATAACGATCGACTCAGGACTTAGGACTTATTTCTGTGTAAATTAAATTTCTCGATAATTTGGTCTTTGGTCTTTGGTCTTTGATCTTGGATTTTTCTTTCAAAGATCAAAGGCCAAAGACCAAAGATCGAAGTTGTTTGTAAATTTAAAGACCAAAGTACTTATTACAGCATTTTATTAATTTTCGGATGTTCCGGGTCCCGCGTTATGGTCTTTGACAATTAAATCGGACAAACAGCCCGTGAAACGGGCGACAGCATAAAGCCCCGTGCGAAAGCGCGGGGTCAGCACCCGATTTGAGATCGCGAGCCCGTGAAACGGGCGATAGCCGTCTCGAATTGAAGGGCTGTCGCTCTCTTCGAGAGCTCGGAGAAATGTTCCGCGCCCGTTCCCCGCGCTGACGCACGGGGCGGCGAAGCGGGGTGCTGTCGCCCGTTTCACGGGCTGAATGCGGATTATTTGTCGGATTTAATTATCAAAGACCATTACGCGGCAAACACGGCAAATGTGAGGTTTGGCCGCCTAAAGGCGGAACTCAAAACACCGGAAAACTTAATAATTCGTGTAATAAGTCTTAAGTCTTGAGTCGATCGCGGAAACGGGCTAAAATACGGGCAATTGAAAAAGCCGTCCCGAATCCGGAAAAGATTCGCCGACGACACGGACTCAAGACTTAAGACTCAAGACTTAGGACTTAAGACTCAGCAATATGGCCCGAATTTCCAGACCCACGCTCTTCCTGCTCTTCGCCGTCGAATTCTGCGCCGGGTTTTACGCGGGCGCGAAGTTCTTCGATCTTTTCTGGGAATTCGAAAAGACGGTCGTGATCGAAAAAGCCCCGAATCCGCCGGGCGCCGCGCTCTTTTTCACGGGCGGCAAGGTTTACAACCGGCCGCTCGGCCAGTTGGACGAGATCAAAAGAGACTCGACCGATTACACCTTTCTCGTCCCGCCGAACTCGGAAAAATACTACAATCAGCAGCTCGCCCGCGACGACGAATACATCACCTTTCAATTCGAAACCGAGCCCGCCGGCGACGGCCGCCAGCGGATCACGCTGACGGGCCGAAACTTCGATTTCTGCAGCCGGTTCGTTTACGAAGCGACCGACAAAAAAGTCTATCCGAAAACCTATATGCGCTACACGACCCGCGATTATCTCTACATCTTCATCGCCGGCCTCGTCGGCGGCGGCCTGCTGACGGTCTTCGTCGTCGGCTTTTACCGGAATTTCATCGCCCTCTAGCCGCGCACCTTCGCCTCGATGTCAATCCGTTCGGGCAACGAGAGAATTCGCATTGGCAACGAGAGAATACGTTCGGGCAACGGTCAAATTCGCATTGGCAACGGTCAAATTCGCATTGGCAACGAGCAAATACGCTTGGGCAACGAGCAAATACGCTCGGGCAACGAGCAAATACGCTCGGGCAACGAGCAAATTCGCATTGGCAACGAGCAAATACGCTCGGGCAACGGGCAAATACGCTTGGGCAACGGGCAAATACGCTCGGGCAACGAGCTTCACCGAAAAGACGTTCGGCCGTCGATGACCGGCGCGGAAACACGCCGAACGGCCGGCCGGCGCGTTTCGAGGTTTTGAAAATCACGCAGGCTGCTTCACAATAAAAGACCGAACGGCCGCTGAACTTCCCGCTCGTTTCGCCGCTCACGACCAAGATGCCAAATCCGAAATCCGAAATCCGAAATCCGAAATCCCTCCTGTTTGTCCGCCACGGCGAGAGCACCGCGAACGTCGCGCGGCACGAGGCCGAAAAGACCGATGCGGCGACGATCGATTTCCCCGAACGCGAGCCCGACGTGCCGCTCTCGGCGGAAGGCGCGCGTCAATCCGCCGCGCTCGGCCGCTGGTTTCGTTCGCAGGCGGAAAAACCGTCGGTCATTTTTTCCTCGCCCTATGTCCGCGCGGCCGAAACGGCGCGGCTCGTCGTCGAGCACGGCGGTCTGACCGGCGTCAGGATATTTTTCGACGAACGCCTGCGCGAGCGCGAGCTCGGCCTCTTCGACCATCTGACGCGGCGCGGCGCGCTCGCGAAATTCCCCGACGAGATGGCCAAACGCGACGCGCTCGGAAAGTTTTACTACCGCGCGCCGGGCGGCGAGAGCTGGTGCGACGTCGCGCTCCGCGTCCGCTCGTTCTGGCGCGACCTGCGGCTCGATTACGCCGGCGAACGGATTCTCGTCGTCACCCACGAAGTCGTCGTCCGCATCTTTCGCTACATCGTCGAAAACCTGCCCGAAGCCGAGCTGATGGCGATCGACCGCGCGTCCGACGTCGCCAACTGCGCCGTCACCTCATACGTCTTCGACGCCCGCCGCCGACGCTACACGATCGAGCAGGACAATTTTTGTATCGAAGACTGATTTCGGATTAGGTCGATTTCGGATTTCGGATTTCGGATTTCGGATTGGTTTGGTGTTGTCGGTTTTCGATTGACAAACGAAAGTCGAACTTCGAAAAACAGACAAATCCGAAATCCGAAATCCGAAATCCGAAATCGCTATGTTTTTATCTGGCGGGCGAGCGCGCGCATTTTCGCTTTGAGCGCGGGTTCGTCGAGCGTCGTGACGGCGCCGTCGCGGTAGATTTCGCGGCCGGCGACCATCGTCAGGCGGACGTCGCGCGCGTTCGAGGCGAAAACGAGCGCCGCGTACGGGTCGTGAACCGGCAGCTGCGCGATGTCGTCGAGCCCGACGACGGCGAGGTCGGCCTGCTTGCCGGCTTCGAGCGAGCCGATCTCGGCATCGAGCCCGAGCGCGCGCGCGCCGCCGAGCGTCGCCGTTTCGACGATCTCGCGCGCGTGCAGAAATCTTTGCCGATCGGCGGCGCTGCGCGCGAAAACGGTCGCGAAGCGGGCTTCTTCGAGAATGTCGCAGGTGTTGTTGCTGGCCACGGAATCGCTGCCGAATCCGGTCCTGATGCCGGCGTCGAGAAACCGCTCGAACGGCGCGATCCCGTGGCCGAACTTGGCGTTCGACTTCGGGCAGTGGGCGACGCGCGAATCGGTTTCCTTAATAATTTCGAGGTCGCGATCGGAAACCGTCACGCAGTGCGCGAGCAAAGGCCTCGCGCGGAGAACGCCGAGCCGTTCGAGATACTCGACCGACGAGCAGCGCGGCGCGTTCCATTCGTGCCCGAATTTCCGGTAAAGCGCCGCGAAAAATCCGGTCCCGGCGCGCATAAATTCCTCTTCCTCGCGCGATTCGGCGGCGTGAATCGTGATCTTGACGTTTGTTTCGATCGCGTATTCGGCGATTTTTTGGAAAAGCCGCGGCCCGACCGTGTACGGCGAATGCGGCGAAAGGCCCGTCTTGACGAGCGCGGTCTCGCCCTCCCGGAGCGCGAGAAATTTTTCGCGGAGCTTTTCGAAATCCTCGTCGGCCGTCCGGTCGGCGGGCGAAAACTCGGTTTCCTGAAAGACGATCCCGCGCAGACCGGCGCGTTTGAGCGCCTCGAAGCCGTGGCGGCCGAGTCTTCCGATGTCGCCGAAGCAGGTCACGCCGGCGCGCGCGCCCTCGACCGCGCCGGCGACGGCGGCCGTCTGGACGTCATCGTCGGACAATCGCTCGGCGCGCGTCTTCGTGAGCGTCAGCAGCCAGGCGGCGAAGTCGGCGTCGAATTCGTCGAGGAACCCGCGCATCGCGGTGATCTCGAGATGCGAATGGACGTTGACGAAACCGGGCAGGATCGCGGCCGCGCCGAAGTCTTCGACCGGCGCGGCCGGATAGTTTTCGATGATTGCGGCCCGCGGCCCGACGGCGGCGATCCGTTCGCCGTCGACCGCGACCGCGCCCCGTTCGAGCGCGTCGCCGGTGATCGGGAGAACGTGATCGGCGGTCAGGATCTTCATTTTCCTCTGAGGACTTCGCGGTAGCGGCCGAGAATCGCGGTGACGTAAGACTTGGTCGACGGGATGTTGATCTTTTCGATAAAGGACTGTTCGCTCATCAGCGTCGGATTCTGGGCCGGTTTGCTCCATTCCTCGACGCGGCTCGGCCCGGCGTTGTAGGCGGCGAGCGTCATCGATTCCTCGGCCGAATAGCCGCGATATTTTTCGCGGAGCTTTTCGAGATACCAGCAGCCGACCTGAATGTTGCGCTCGGGATCGCTCAGAAAGGCGTTGACGTTTTCGGCCGTCTGTTTTTCGAATTCGTGAAAACCGGTCTCCTTCGCCCACGCCCGCGCGACCGTCGGCGTGACCTGCATCAGACCGACCTCCTCGGCCGCGCCGATCTTCCACGCCCGGAAATAGGTCTCCTCGTAGATGACGCTCCAGACGAGTTTTTCGTCGAGACTGTAAATCCGCGCCTGCCGCGCGATCAGCTCGTCGTAGCGGTGAATCCAGTATTCATTGAAATAATAGGCGCCGATGGCCGAGATGACGGCGGCGACGGCGATCAGCAGAACGAAGGGCAAAAAACGACGCATTTTGATTTCGGATTTCGGATTTCGGATTTCGGAATTTCCGCCGCCGGAATCCAGTATCCGCCTTATACTGTTTTCAAATGAAAAACCGCCATTACGCTTTCCATTAACCTGAACATTTCTCTAAAACCGAGGATTGCCCGCCCCCAAACCAATCCGAAATCCGAAATCCGAAATCCGAAATCAATTGGGTTTTTTGAACTTCTGCCAGAAATCGGCGGGGCGCATCGTCCAGTCGATGCCTTCGTAGGCGCTGCGCCGCGGCGTTTCGGTCAGAATATGGCCCTGCAGCCAGACGTCGGCCTCGATGTACGCGCCGACCTGGAGCTTTTCGCCCCGCAGGGCCTGCTGGTTGACCAGCATCTCGAGCCGGAAGCCGTCGAGATCGACGTAGATCCAGAACAGATCGCGGCCCGACTGCGGGTTGCGCAGGGCCTCAAAGGCGACGATCCGGCCGCCGAGGCTCCAGTCGTTCTCGTTTTCGATGACGTTGAGCGCCATCTCGTCGTAGGATTTCCAGAAAGATTTTTTCCGGTTGTCGAAGACCTCGGCGCGGTAGGCGAGCCCGCACAGACCGACGCGGAGCGTCGCCGGATCGAGCGCCGCCGCGCCGACCTCGGTCAGATTCTGAAGCTGAAAAAGCACGTCGCGCTCGGAATCTTCGATAAAGCCGTGGATGACGGCCTCGCTGTCCTCGTTCGACTCGCTGAGGATCCACGGCGAGATCCGCTGCTCGTAGCGCGCGCGAAACGCCGGCCGGCAGTCGGCGTAGAGCAGCTCGCCCTTGCCGGATTCGTAAAAGAGCGTCCAGACCTCGAGCCCGGCGCCGAACTTCAGACAGCGCCCGTGCAGAATCCCGCCCTTGCGCGCGAGCGTCGAGACTTCGCCGCGCTTGCCGACGTCTTCCGCGAGATCGTTAAAGGCCGTCTCGTTCGGAATTTCCAGACCGATTGCGTCAAAAGCTATTTCCATCGATTACGATTTGCGGCTTTCCCCCGCCTTTTTTCCCTTTTTCGCGCGCTCCGGCGCCGGTTCGCTGAGCGCGAAGCCCCGGTCGTCGGCCGGAAAACCGTCGCTGCGGACCATTTCGCCGAACAGATCGACGTCGTAATCAGCCTCGCGCGACATATTCCGGCGAATCTCGAGCAGAACCTCCAAAAATTTCGGGCGACGATACATTGTTTCCGAGACCGTTTTCCCCTGAAAACCGGCCTTTATTCCTTTTTCGAATCCGGGTCTCTGCACTACCGGATTTCACGTTTCAGGATAAATCCGAAATCCGAAATCCAAAATCCGAAATCCGAAATCGACACTATTATTGTCAGTCCTCCGCCCCCAATCGTCAACTGTGAACCAGAAATTCCGGCGTCACGATGACCGGCGAAAAAAAACCGGCGGCGGTGTTGAAAAGTCTGATCCGCGCCTGCTTGCGAACGTTCGCGAGATGGCCGAAATTCCACGTCACCAGATAATCGATCTTGTAGAACGACGCGAGCGCGACGTGGAGCGCGTCGGCGATGTATTTCCGGTGAAAGATGCCGCGCGAGATATAGCCGTCGGCGAGGATCGCGACTTCTTCGACGAGCTCGAGATTTTCGAGCGGCTCGATCAGTTTGAGATAGCCCGTCCGGTGCGGCTCGGCGACGCGTTCGAGCTCGCGTCTGACGAGCACCGAGCTGAACGCCCGGTATTCGGAAAGCTCGTGCTCCCACCAGCGAATCGTCAGGTCGCGCCGGAACGGCTCGCCGTTATCGAGATACGCGCCGACGACCGAGGTTTCGAGGTACAGACTCTGCTTCATGATAGTAGAGAGTAGAGAGTGGAGAGCGGCGAGTCAAGCCGTCTTCGACATCGACTCTTCACTCTCTACTCTCTACTCTCCACTCACTTCGTGACGGGCGTGAAAATCACCTTCGAGTTCTTGAAATCGAAGGTCAGCCGGTAATTCTTCAGGAAATTGCCGCCCAGAATTCCCGCCTGCCGGAAGCCCGACGCCTCGTTGATGATGTCCAGATCGAGCGCGATCGCCTTGATTCGCTCGCACGAATTCGGGCCGAAGCTGACGCGCGGCAGCAGAAACGACGGCACGTCCTCGGTCACGCCGGCCGCGCCGACGACCCGCATTTTCTCGTTCTGGACGAAGCGGCTGATCTCGGACGAACTCGCCAGCTCGTCCGAGATGACCGAGATGCTGGCGCCGGTGTCGACGATGAAGTTGAGCGAATCCTCAAAGCCCTCGAGCTGCACTTCGCCGCTCAGAAAACCGCTCGACGTCAGCCGCAGCGGCAGAAAGAGGTCCTTGTTGTCGACCATCTCCTGCGCGTCGGCGACTTCCTTTTTGACGAGCGAAAACGTCTGGCTGCCGTAATCGATCGTCGTCAGGAATTTCGAGATCAGCGAGAGCCCGATGTAGCCGTCGATCTTTTCGTCGTTCGAATGAAATTCGCGGATGTAAACCGGGACGCTTCTGACCTCGACGCCGCCGATCGCGACCGATTTCAGAAAGCCGTAAACGATCTCGAACTTGCCCGCGCCGCCGATCGCCCGCGCGAGCCCGCCGCGCGTGATCGGCTTGATCTTCAGCCGTTCGGCCGTTTCGCGCGAGATGACCGAGATGCCTGAACCGGTATCGAGCACGAACTTGAGCGGCTCTTCCTTTTTGTTGACCGTCAGCGTGATCACCGGCCGATCTCTCAGCAGCTCGAAGGAGACCTTGGTCCGGTCGGTGCCGCCGAGCTCGTAAAGCGTCTGTTTGCCGCCGAGATATTTGAGAAAGTTGATCAGCCCCTTGATGCGGTCGCGGCGCTCGGAGTCGGTCTGCGGCGAAACCTGCAGGAAACGATAATAGGAATTGGCCGCGTCGGCGTATCTTTCGGCCCGCGCCTCGACCTGCGCGAGCGCGAACACGTAATCCGGCTCGTCCGAATCGACGTAGACGGCGACCTTCAGATTGTCGATCGAATCGAAGATCCGGTTCTCGTAAAAATCGAGCATCCCGAGACCGGCCCAGGCGAGCGCCTCCTTTTTGTTGAGAACCAGCGCGGTGTACAGGATCTTATGCGCTTCCTTGAAATTGCCGGACGTCAGCAGCGTCGCGCCGAGAACCGCGTAGGCGTACGAGTTTTTCGGTTCGGCCTTGGCGATCTCGAACGACAGATTGTAGGCGTCGAGCAGGCGTTTTTCCTTCAGAAACAGATATGCGAGCTTTAATTTGGCGGTCGAATGCTGGGGATTGGCTTCGATGACCTTCCGCAGAAGCGCTTCGGCTTCAGGGTAATTACCCTTCCGGACCAGTTTGTCGGCCTGCTTGATCTGCTGGCGCGTATCTTCTTCGATTTGCTGGACGTCGTCGCTGCCGAGACTGAAAACGGGCAGACCGATAACGAACAAGGCGGTTAGGACGCAAACCGCTAATCGCTTTGTCTGGAAAGGAAACCGGAAAAAGTCAGCAGCCAGAATTCTAAATTTCATAATTTACAACTCCTTTCCTTGATTTGTTGGTTTTTACTTAAGAATTTCGCCGGTTTTCATCGACCATAAGACCAAATCCAGCTCGTCGAAATCGATTTCGGACAGCAACGCTAAGTCTTTCAACTTATCTTCTATCGTTAGATACCTTAAACGCGTATTTGGTGGCTTCGGGTCGTCAATTATTTTCAACTCGGCCAGCGAGCGCAGAATATGCTTGTCCAGAATGGCATATCCGCGGAGCCCGATGTTGCGCAGAAAATGACTCGCTTCCTTGTAGCCGAGCCCCTTGATGCGCTTTTCCCTGACCAGCCAGTCGCGGCGTTCCAACGAATTTTCAAAGCTCTCTAATTTACTACGCAGTTCGAGATTGCAGTGTTCCCGCAAAAATTCGCGCGAGGCGACGATGTAGCCGGCGCGGGCGCGCGGGTAGCGATGACGGCCGACGAGCGCGTTCATCAACTCCTCGTGTGTGCCTTCGAGCAGCAGCGGGCGGACGGCCTCGACCGAGCGAAGACCCATTTTGGCCGAACAGCCGCCCGTAAAAAAGCAGAAAACCATCTCTTCCCAGAGCCGTTCGTCGCTGCCGTTCTCCCAGATCTCTTCAAACTCGGCCAGCCGCGCGCGAATCTCGGCGCGCCGGGCGGCGTGGGCCTTCCTAATCTTTTCAATCGTGACGGGTTCCTGTTCTTTTTTCACCGGATCTTTAGACGCGAACCTAATTTTATGCTCTTTAACCGGCAAAAGCAACGTTTTTTTCCGGACCTTCGGCCGTCTTTTTCGGCGTCGAAAGTAATTTTTTTGACCGTCGGCGAAAAAAATCGCCAGAATCATTTCACTTTTCGTAATTTATGATGTATAAACGATTAAAATCATTTCCATAAGTAATATTTTAGATTTGAGCATCCAATTTTCGAAAAAAATCATCGAAGATTGCGTCTTAAAGGTAGAGCCAAAAGAAATTTTGGACTTGAAAATTGAGGCGGTTTATATGGTATAATGCAGACAGCCTTCCTTTTGGCAAATTAGGAAGCCTGCCGCAAAAAAACCGAAATAAAAGAAAATGATGATGAGTTTTACCAAGAAGAACGCCCTGAGGGTTTGTGCCGCTCTTTTACTGGGTCTCGGCACGATGGCGATAAATTCTTTCGGACAGCCGACTTACACGCGTCCGACGACCGCTTCGCCGACCCCGAAACCGTACGTGCAGGACATTCAGGTGCAGCCGACGACCAAGCCGACGACGACCAATCCGACGACTTCGGCGACGCCTCTCGTCAACACGATCGCCAGCGTCAGCCCGGCCTATCCGGTGCTCAACGACGTCGCGATCCCGGGCTATTCGGGCATCCTGGTCGAAACGCTCGACGGCAAGACGATCGTCGACAGCTATTCGAACTACGCGTTTAACCCGGCGTCGAACGTCAAGGTCGCGACGGCCTACGCCGTCCTGAAATCGTTCGGCCCCGACTATCGCTTCCAGACTTCCATCTGGACCGACGGACAGATCGACCAGAACACGCGGACGCTCAACGGCAATCTTTATATTTCGGGCCGCGACCCGATGTTCAATCTCGAACACGGCGTCAACGTCGCCTACGAGCTCAACAAGCTCGGCGTCTCGACGATCACCGGCGATCTCGTCGTGACGGACAATTTCGCGATGAACTACAATATGTCGCCGGTTTCATCGGGCAACAACCTGCTGACCGTGATGGACGCCGGAAGACGCAACGCGGCGGCCGTCAAAGCGTGGCAGAATTACCTCTATAATTCCGGCAAGTCGGGCTCGATCTCGCTGATCCCGTCGGTCTCGTTCGGCGGCAGCGTCTACGTTCAGCCGATGCCGAGCAACGTCCGCCAGCTGTTCACGCACGAATCGGCGCCGCTCCGCGAAATCGTCAAGGTCACGCTCTGCTACTCGAACAATTTTCTCGCCGAACGGCTCGGCGATATGATCGGCGGCCCGTCGGCCGTCGCGCGGACCGTCACGCTCGGCGCGACCATCCCGCCGCAGGAATTCCTTCTGCAGACGTCGAGCGGTCTCGGCATCAACCGCGTGACGCCGAAAGCGATGATGAAGCTTCTCCGCGCGCTGCGCGTCGAGCTCGCCCGCTGGAAGATGAGTTTCGCCGACATTATGCCGGTCGCCGGCATCGATAAGGGCACGCTCGAAGGCCGTTTCGATTCGGACTTCGCGCGCGGCAGCGTCGTCGGCAAGACCGGCACGCTCGGCAACACCGACGCCGGCGTGAGCGCGCTCTCCGGCGAGATCGGCACCCGCGGCGGCACGCTCCTGTTCGTGATCTTTAACCAGAAAGGCAGCGTCCCGCGCTTTCGCGCTTTCCAGAACAATTACGTTTCGCTGATCCAGGGCCAGTTCGGCGGCGCCGCGCCGGTCGTTTACAGCCCGGTCGCGCTCGACGTGCGGCTCGCCAACACGCGGATTCTTTATCCCGACGGCCGCGCGCGGATCAACTAACGAGAGTTTCGATTTTCGAACCCAAAGGAGGCAATGAAAATTTGCCTCCTTTTTTTTGCGCCGCCGCTTGCCGAATCGCTTTCAATAATTCAAACTTTGTAAGTTGTCGAAAAGCGAAAGAATTTAATGAAAGAAATCGAACAGGAAAAAGACCAGACCGAGGAAACTCCCGAATTATTAGCCGATCCCCAAACCGCCGACGAATCGGATTCCGAAAAATCCGTCACCAAACAGACCAGCGTCGCCAAATCGGCCGGCATCGTCTCGATCGCCGTGATGTTCTCGCGCGTGCTCGGACTGGTGCGCGAAATGGTTTTCGCCAATTTCTTCGGGGCCGGTTTTTTGAACGACGCCTATCAGGTGGCGTTTCGAATCCCGAACGTGCTCCGCGATCTGTTCGCCGAGGGCGCGCTCTCGGCCGCCTTCGTCAAGGTCTTCACCGATTACCAGATCAACAAAAGCGAGCAGGAGGCGTGGAAGCTGGCGAGCCTCGTGATGAACGCGCTGGCCGTCGTCCTGAGCGTCATCACGATCATCGGGATCATCTTTTCGCGCCAGTTCATCGAGCTTATCGCCGACGGCTTTTCGCCCGAAAAAGCGGCGCTCGCGACGACGCTGACGCAGATTATGTTTCCCTTCATCCTGCTCGTCGCGCTCGCCGCGCTCGCGATGGGCGTGCTCAATACCAAAGGGATTTTCGGCATTCCGGCGTCGGCCTCGACGGTCTTCAACGTCACTTCGATGATCTTCGGACTCGGTTTCGCCTACTGGCTTTCCGGCGGCGGCTGGACGAGCTCGAACGACAAGACGACCGTACCGGCGATCGCTTCCCAATGGGCGATCATCGGAATGGCGATCGGCACGCTGCTCGGCGGCGCGGCGCAGTTTCTGATGCAGGTGCCGTCGCTCTACAAGGTCGGGTTTCGCTTCGGCTTCGGGCTCAGCTTTACGGACGAAGGCGTGCGGCGGGTGATGCGGCTGATGACGCCCGCGATCCTCGGCACTTCGGCCGTCCAGATCAACGTCCTCGTCAATACGTTTTTCGTGTCGAGCATCAACGGCGGCGTTTCGTGGCTCGGCTACGCCTTTCGCCTGATGCAGTTTCCGATCGGGATTTTCGGCGTCGCGATCGGAACGGCTTCGATTCCGGTGCTGTCGAGAATGGCGAGCGAGGGCAAGATCAGGGATTTTCGCGATACGCTCTCGTCCTCGACGAATCTCGTCTTTCTGATGACGCTGCCGTCGGCCTGCGGGCTGATCGTGCTCGGCGAACCGATCATCCGGCTGATCTACGAGCGCGGAAAATTCGACGCGGCCGACACTTCGATGACCGCCTACGCGCTCGCCGGCTACTCGATCGGGCTGACCGGCTACGCCGCGATCAAGGTGCTCTCGCCCGCGTTCTACGCGATGGACGACGCGAAGACGCCGATGATCATCGCGCTCGCCTCGATCGTCGTCAACACGATCGCCAGCTATTTCCTGATGAAATGGCTTTCGGTTTACGGTTACGGCCACGTCGGCGTCGCGCTCGCGACGTCGCTCGTCGCGCTCGTCAACTTCTTCGCGCTCGCCTTTCTGATGCGGCGCAAGATCAAACGGCTCAACGGGCGCGAGATCCTGTCGGCCTTCACGCGGATCGCCGTCGCTTCCGCAGTGATGTCGGCGGTCTGCTGGTTCAGCTATCATTTTCTGCACGGGCAGTTCGGCGCGAAGGGCTTTCTTTATAAAGCGCTCGAATGTTTCGTCCCGATCGGGCTCGGCGGGCTCGTCTTTCTGATAATGGCCAAGCTCCTCAAGATCAGCGAAGTCGACAAGATTTACAACGCTTTTGCGCGAAAACTGGGGCGCGCCTGACGATTTCGGTAAATTTTAGTTGAATGTTCCGCAGTTTTGTATAATATTACAGTAGTCGCGTAAACGAAGTTTCTCCGGTTTAGTTTGATTTACAATTTGTCTTGCCCCGGCAAAGTTAATTTTTCGCGAAGGAAATAGAAGTTTTCTTCCGTCGCCCACTTATTGCTCAACAATGTCGAGTACCCATTCATTAAAAAAGATCGAGGCGCTGCGCCGCGAACTCGCCGAGCGGAAGCCGCTTAAATCCGAGATCGAGAACAAGATTCTGCAGAAAATCCGCCTCGAATGGAACTTCAACTCGATCGCCGGCAACCGCAACGCCCTGACGTTCGAAGAAACGAAAACGCTCATCACGCAGGGCACGACCCGCGGCAACAAGCCCCTGAAGGACTATCTCGAGATGAAGATCCACAACGACACGATCTCGTGGATGTTCGAGCTCGCGAGTCTCGGCTTCGTCCTCTCGGAAGACTTCATCAAACAGATTCACGAATCGATCCTCCTCGAACCCTACGAAGTCCAGTCGTTCACGAAAAAAGGCAAGCCCGTCCTGAAGATGGTCGAGCTCGGCAAATACAAGCAGACGCCGAACCATATTTTCGGGCATAACGGCAAGATTCTCGAATTCGCGACGCCCGAGGAAACGCCCGCGAAAATGCGTGAGCTGCTCGACTGGTTCGCCGCCGAAAGCCGCAAGAAATCGGTCGATCCGGTCGTGCTGGCGACCGAGTTTCACTATCGCTTCATCAAGATCCAGCCGTTCGACGACGCCAACGGGCGGATCGTCAAGATATTGACGAACCTGATCCTGATGCAGTTCGGCTACCCGCCGATCGTCATCAAGCAGAGCGACCGGAACGTCTATCATTTCGCGCTTCAGGAAGCCGACAAGGGCAAGATCGAGCCGCTCCTCGATTTCATCGCGCGGCTCGTGATCGCGTCGCTCGAGCTCTATCTGAAGGGCGCGCGCGGCGAGAGCATCGAGGAGGTCGATCTGCTCGAAAAGGACCTGATCGCGCTCGAACAGCGGCTCTTAAAGCTCGGCAGCAAGATCGTCAAGCGCGAAAAGATCGTCCTGCTCGATCTGTTCGACCGCTCGCTGATGCCGCTTTTGAACCGGCTGATGGACAACTACGGCAAGTTCGACCGTTTTTACTTCGACAAAAAAATGATCATCACGATCACGAGCCTCAGCAATCTCGGGTCGAACGGCTCGGCGGAAAAGAAATCCTTTCAGGCGAAATCCGTCCCGCACCTGCGCGAGCTGCTGCTGAACGAGCCGATCAATCTCAACCCGGCGATCTTTATCGACTACACCTACAGCAGTCTCGACCGCAACGGCGTCGAAACCGTCGAATACAGCAACCAGGCGATCGTCCGCTTCGACGAGCTCGAATACATCATCACCGAGCGCAGTATGAAAGGAATCCAGTCGAACTACGCCAAGAAATACTCGGAAGAGCTGCTGCCGTCGGAATCCGAAGACATCCTCAACAAATCGGCCGCCGCGCACAAGCGCTTCATCGAGCTGAAGATCGAAAAGATCGAAACGGCCGAAAACAAGCTGCTCCAGCTGTAATCGCGTTTCTGGCGTAAAATCGGCTTCTCGATCAAATTACCGCGAATGATGGCTTCGAAAGGCGGAAAAACCCGGCGTTTTTCGGTCGTCGCGCTGGCCGTGCTGCTGCTGGCGGCGGCGGCCGCGGGCGAGCGGCTGCCGATCAAGACCTACACGATCGCCGACGGGCTCGCGCGCGATTTCGTCCGGCGCATCAAGCAGGATTCGCACGGGTTCATCTGGCTCTGCACGGCCGAGGGCCTGTCGCGGTTCGACGGCTACGGCTTCACGAACTACGGCCTCGACGACGGTCTGCCGTCGCTCAACGTGACCGAGTTTCTCGAAACGCGCGCGGGCGAGTATTTCTTCGGGACGCAGGCCGGCCTCGTCCGGTTCGATCCCGAAAATTCGCGGTTCACTCCAATCGAGACGGGCCCGGACAAAAACGACAAATACATCGTCCGGCTCGTCGAGGACCGCGACGGCACGATCTGGGCGGGCACGCTCAACCGTCTTTTCCGGCTCGCGAAAGCCGAAGACAGCTGGCGGGCCGCGCCGGTCGAAACGGACCTCGTTCTCGAAAAAGGCTTTTACCTGAGCGGGATCGGCGCGCTGATGATCGACCGGCGCGGCGCGCTCTGGATCGCGACCTCCGCCTCCGGCCTCTTCCGCCGTTTTCCCGACGGCCGGTTCGAGCATTACACCGAAAAAAACGGGCTCTCGCAAAACGGCGTGAGCGACGTCTTCGAGGACCGCGACGGCCGGATCTGGGTCGGCACGGGGCTCGGGCTGACGCTGCTCGTCGCCGATCCGCGGCCCGGCCAAAACATCGCGGCGCGCGTCTACACGGCCAAAGACGGCCTGTTCCGCGACCATATCGAGACGATCTTTCAATCGTCGGACGGCCGCCTCTGGATCGGCAACCGCGGCGGGCTCAATTATCTCGCCGACGCCGGCAGCAAAAGCGGCGCGGCGTTTCGCGGCTACACCGCCCGAAACGGTCTGCCGCAGGTCCGGATTCTGACGATCGCCGAGGACCGCGACAGCAATCTCTGGTTCGGCGGCGACACGGGCGGCGCGATGAAGCTGCCGCTCGGCGGGTTCACGTCGTATTTCGAGGACGACGGGCTCGGGACGGCCGGCATCGAACAGATCTTCCGCGACCGCGCGGACGACAAATACGTGCTGAACTTCGATCCGAAAACGCTCTTTCCGCTGATCGCGCATTTTACCGGCGACGGCTTCGTCGACGAGACGCCGGCCTTCCCGCCCGCCACGAAATTCGGCTGGGGCACGAATCAATTGACGCTTCAGGATTCGGCCGGCGACTGGTGGGTCGGCACGCTCGACGGGCTTTTTCGCTTTGCCGGCGAACCGGGCGCGGCCGGTCTCAAAAATCTGCGGCTGAAAAGGCATTACGACGGCCGCGACGGGATCGACAGCACCAACATCTTCCGGCTCTTCGAGGACGCGCGCGGCGACGTCTGGTTCAGCACGATCGGCGACGGGGCCCGCAAATCGCTGCACCGCTGGGACCGCCGGACCGACAAAATCGTCGCCTACGATCTGCCGTCGCTCGGCATCCCGCTGGCGGCGGCGACGGCCTTCGCGAACGACGCCGAGGGCAATCTCTGGATGGGCTTTTACACCGGCGGGATCGCCCGCTACCGCGACGGGCAATTCACCTGTTTCGCCGAAAAGGACGGCGTCCCGGAGGGTTTCGTCAATCATCTCTTCTTCGACGACCGGCAGCGGCTCTGGATCGCGACCGCCCGCAGCGGCGTCGCGCGCGCGGACGAACCGCTCGCCGAGCGGCCGGAATTCGTCCGCTACACCACGAAAGACGGCATTTCGAGCAACCAGGTGACGACCGTCGCCGAGGACCGTTTCGGCCGGATCTATCTCGGCACCGGCCGCGGCATCGACCGGCTCGAACCGGAAACGGGCCGGCTCAAACGGTTCACGACCGCCGACGGGCTCGCCGACAACTACATCAACTGCTCGCTCGCGGACGCCGGCGGCACGCTCTGGTTCGGCACGTTTCACGGCCTCTCGCGCTTCGTCCCGCAGCCCGACCGGCCGCGCGAAAAGCCGGAAACCCTGATCAGCGCGGTGCGCGCCGGCGGCGTCCGGCAGAAAGTCTCGGCTTTCGGGCAGACGGAAGTCGCGCTGCCCGAGCTCGGCTATACCGAAAATCAGCTGGAGATCGATTTTCTGAGCATCAGCAACGCGGCCGGCGATTTTCTGCGGTATCAGTACAAATTCGACGGCACCGACTGGAGCGCGCCGGCCGAGCAGCGCACCGTCACGCTGCCGAACCTGCCGCCGGGCGGCTATCGCTTTCTCGTGCGGGCGGTCGATTCCGACAACCGGACGAGCGATAATCCGGCGGTCGTCACTTTCAGGATTCTGCCGCCCGTCTGGAAAAGATGGTGGTTCATCGCGCTCTGCGCGCTCGCTCTGACGCTGATCATTATGTCGTTCTACCGCTACCGGACGGCGCGGCTGCACGAAATCAACGCGGCGTCGGAAGAGGCGCGGCGGGCCGAGGAAAAGCTGCGCCGCTCGCGCGAGGAGCGGCTCGCCGAGCTCGAACAGGTGCGGACCCGGATCGCCACCGATCTGCACGACGACATCGGCGCTTCGCTCACCCAGATCGCCATTTTGTCGGAGGTCGCCCGCCAGCAGAACAAGGCCTCGAACGGTGCGGGCACGGAGCCGCTGACGATGATCTACGACGTCTCGAACGAGCTCGTCTCGACGATGAGCGACATCGTCTGGTCGATCAATCCGCACAAGGACCGGCTCCACGATCTGACGCTGCGAATGCGGCGCTTCGCGTCGGACGTGCTGGCGGCGAAAGAGATCGATTTCGAATTCGAGGCGCCCGAGGAAGCGGCGGAAATCCCGCTCAATTCGAACCTCCGGCGCGAGGTCTTTCTGATCTTCAAGGAAGCGGTCAACAACATCGTCAGGCATTCGGGCGCCAGGCAGGTCGAGATCCGGTTCGAGATCGACGACCGGGAACTGCGGCTGACCGTCCGGGACAACGGCCGCGGCTTCGCCCCCGAAACGAACGGGACCGATCCGGCGGCGAATCTCTTCGCCGATTACCGCGGCGGCAACGGGCTTCTCAATATGCGCCGGCGCGCGGCCGAGCTCGGCGGCGAGCTTCGGATCGCGTCCGAACAGGGCCGGGGCACGACCGTTTTTCTGCGTCTGCCCGCAATGCTTCGAGCGGGCGGCGGCGGCGCGGATAAAAACGGTTGAAGGACGCAGTGCCGGCAAACGCCGCATCACGTGAGAGGCGCGAAACCCGCAAATTTTAAAATTCGTGTAAAATGCTCTTGAAATAAATATTCGGCTCGCCCGAAATTAACGGTTCGGATGAAAAAAAGTGGGAAAATTTTTATTCTCCTCGTTTTTCTGTGGTTTGGGACGCTGTTCCAAACCGCGCGGCCCGAAAGTCCGCCCTTTAAGATTTACACGACCGAAGAAGGTCTGGCCCACGATTCGGTCAACCGAATCGTCCGCGATTCGCACGGTTTTCTGTGGTTCTGCACCTCGGAAGGTCTGTCGCGGTTCGACGGCCGGCGATTTACGAATTTCACCCAGAACGACGGCCTGCCGCATCGCAATGTCAAGGATTTTCTCGAATTGCCCGACGGCACCTATCTGGTCGGCACGGGACGCGGGCTGGTCATTTTCAATCCGCAGGGCAAATCATACCCGTGGAATCTTACCGAATCGAAATTGGAAACCGCCGGAACCGAGCCGCCGCTGTTTCGAACCTTTGCGCCCATCACCGACAACTGGCAGGGCATCAACGTTTACAGTCTCGCGCTCGAACCCGACGGAACGATCTGGGCGGGAATGGAGATCGGCCTTTTCCGCGTCGCCAAAATCGACGGCGAATTGAAATTCGAAGAGGTCGAGCTCGAAAAAAACGTCAAGATGAACATCAATCGTCTTTTGCCCGATTCAAAAGGCGGTCTGATCGTCATCGGCAGCGCCGGTTTATACCGGATTCTTCACGGCGCGGTTCAAAAATTTTCCGATACGGGCGCGGACGATGCGATCGAGACCCGCGACGGGAAAATCTGGGCGAGCGCGGGCGGTCTGGCCAACGGCCTGCGCGTCTTTGAATTTGCCGGCGAAACGCTCAGACAAATCCGGCAGTACACGAAAAAAGACGGTCTGGCCGGCAATATTCACATCCGCTCGATCAGGGAAATGTCCGACGGGAGAATCTACGCCGGCGGCGACACCGTCGGTTTGGCCGAATATATGCCCGAAGCCGGGCCGGGCGAACCGTCTTTCCGTACCCTCAGCACGGACAAAATCTTATCGCTCGGCGAGGATTCCGCCGGTAATTTATGGATCGGCTCGGAAAGCAAGGGCGCGTGGCAGATGGCGCGAAACGGTTTCGTCCGCTACGGCGAAGCCGAAGGAATCAGTCAGACCGCCGAAATCAGCTCGATTTTCGCGAGCCGCGAAGGCGAGATTTTTCTGACGGTGCAGCCGAACAAGCTGCTCCGTCTGACGGCCGACGGTAAGTTCGAAAACATTCTGCCCGCCGCTCAGCCGCCGCGCAGCTGGGGCTGGAACTTTCTCGATTTCGAGGCTCACGACGGCGAATGGTGGATTCCCACGGTCAGCGGTCTGAAACGCTATCCGAAATTAAAGAACTATGCGGATCTGGCGCGCACCGCGCCGAAACGAACTTATTCCGCCGCCGACGGACTTTGGTCAAACGAGGCTTTCAATATTTTTGAAGATTCGCGCGGCGACATCTGGATCACGACGTGCTGCAGCGCGGCGACGCTCTCGCGCTGGGAACGCCGGACCGACAAAATTCACTCGTATTCGGCGGCGGACGGGCTGCCCGACCGGAACGGCGCGGTCTCCTTCGCCGAAGACACGCACGGCAGCATCTGGCTGGGATATTATTTCGGTAAGCTCGCGCGCTTTCGCGACGGGCGATTCGAGACCTTCGGCGCGCGGGACGGGCTGACCGAGAGCCGGATCGAAGACCTGCTCGTCGACGCCCGCGGCCGTCTCTGGATTCCGACCAGCGGCTACGGGATTTTTCGGGTCGACGACCCGAGCGCGGAAAAACCCGTGTTCAAAAGCATT
Source organism: Acidobacteriota bacterium (assembly GCA_018269075.1). Lineage (GTDB taxonomy): Bacteria > Acidobacteriota > Blastocatellia > Pyrinomonadales > Pyrinomonadaceae > JAFDVJ01. The sequence continues at coordinate 16,063 of JAFDVJ010000051.1, read as the reverse complement.
TCCACGCAAAACGGCCTTTCGAGCAACCAGATCCTGTGCCTCACGCAGGACCGTTTCGGGCGAGTTTACGCCGGCACCGGACACGGGATCAACCGGATCGACGAAGCGGACGTGGTCAGAACCTTCACGCAGTCGGACGGACTGCCGGGAAACCTCATCCGCCGGTGCGCGGCCGACACGAAGGGCAATTTATGGTTCGCTTCGCAAAGCAATCTGCTGCGCTTTAGGACCGAAATCGAAACGACGGTTCCGCCGACGGTCTTTATCGATAAATTATCCGTCAACGGCGTGCCGCAAAAAATCTCCGCGCTCGGCGAAACCGAAATCAGTCTCCCCGATCTCGAATCGAACCAGACGCAGATCGAAATCGATTTTTTCGCGCTGACGTTCGGCTCGGGCGATAATATTCGCTATCAATATCGGCTCGACGCGCAGGACTGGAGCAATCCTTCGGAGCAGCAGGCCCTGAGCCTGAATCTCGCCTCCGGCCGGCATCGATTCGAGGTCCGCGCCGTGCGCACCGACGGCGTGGCCAGCGAACGGGCGGCGACCGTTTCCTTCGTCATTCTCGCGCCCGTCTGGCAGCGGTGGTGGTTTCTGCTGATCTGCGCCTTGCTCGTGAGCCTGATCATCTCGTCGCTCTACGGTTATCGGGTGGCGAAACTGAAGGCCATCAACTCGGCTCTGACCGAAGCCAAGATCGCCGAGGAGAATCTGCGCCGCTCGCGCGAGGAGCGGCTCGCCGAGCTCGAACAGGTGCGGACGCGGATCGCCACCGATCTGCACGACGACATCGGCGCTTCGCTCACCCAGATCGCCATTTTGTCGGAGGTCGCCCGCCAGCAGAACAAGGCCTCGAACGGCGCGGGCGCGGAGCCGCTGACGATGATCTACGACGTCTCGAACGAGCTCGTCTCGACGATGAGCGACATCGTCTGGTCGATCAATCCGCACAAGGATCATCTGCACGATCTGACGCTGCGGATGCGGCGCTTCGCGTCGGACGTGCTGGCGGCGAAAGAGATCGATTTCGAATTCGAGGCGCCCGAGGAGGCGGCGGAAATCCCGCTCAATTCGAACCTCCGGCGCGAGGTCTTTCTGATCTTCAAGGAAGCGGTCAACAACATCGTCAGGCATTCCGGGGCGACGCGGGTCGATATCGAATTTTCCCTGTCGGAAAACGGGCTGGCGCTCACGATCGAAGACGACGGCCGCGGTTTCGATCCCGAAAAGTTCAGGGAGAATTCGACGGCCAGCCTGTTCGCCGATTACCGCGGCGGCAACGGGCTTCTCAGTATGCGGCGGCGGGCGGCCGAGCTCGGCGGCGAGTTTGAAATCTCTTCGGCCGCCGGCCGGGGTTCGGTCGTGCAATTGCGGCTGCCGCTGCAAAACAAGACGCCCGCGGCCGGTGTCGAACCTATCCAAACGAGTGGCGAAATTCCCGCGGAAAAAATGTAAAGTTAGATTTATGGAAACGACAACCGCAAAAATCATCAAGACGGCGATCATCGAGGATATGCGCGAAATCCGCGAGGGCCTCGCGACGCTCATCAATTTCACCGAAGGGTTTCAATGCACCGGCAGCTTCCGGTCGGTCGAGGAAGCGCTTCAGAGGATCAGGCACGACGTCCCCGACGTCCTGCTTTCCGACATCGGCCTGCCCGGGATGTCGGGCATCGAGGGCGTCCGGATTCTCCGGGAAAAATACCCGGCGATGCTGATCCTGATGCTCACCGTCTACGAAGACGACGAGCGCATCTTCGAGGCGCTCTGCGCCGGCGCGAGCGGTTATCTGCTCAAGCGGACGCAGCCGTCGAAGATCCTCGAAAACATCAGGGAAGCCGTTTCGGGCGGCGCGCCGATGTCGCCCGAAGTGGCGCTCAAGGTCGTCCGGCTGTTCCGCGAATTCCGGCCGCCCGAGCGTTCCGACTACGACCTGACGCCGCACGAAACGCGGATCCTGAAGCTGCTGATCGACGGCCACAACTACACGACCGCCGCCAAAAAGCTCGGCGTCAGCTACAACACGGTCAAGTTTCACATCCGCAACATCTTCGACAAGCTGCAGGTCCATTCGAAATCGGAAGCCGTCGTCAAGGCGATGCAGAACCGGCTCGTCTGACGCCTACCCAATCGAATAGGGCGCCCCGAAAATTCGCGCGAAAAGCCCGCCCAAACGCCTTTCAACGCTATCTGACAAGATGGCGTTTTTTATTTTCAGCTTTTCTATTATTTCAATTGCCGGCCCGAATTTACGACCGGCGGATTATTCGCAAGAGAAAAGGAGCAACTATGAAAAGCTATTTTTTGAATTATTTATCGGGCGGCCGTTGGTTTTCGATCGCGGCGGTCGTCTTTTCAATCATCGGCGGGACTTTCAGCATTCTGGCGACGGATTTTCCGGCCGATCCGGCAAGCCTGGGCGCGATTCCCGATTATCCGGCCGCGCAGACCTGCCGCAACGAAGCGCTTTACGTCGACAAGGACGTGACGTTCACGGTCTCGGGAATGCCGAGCTTCGGGGCGGCGGACGAGATCCAGATCAAAAATCTGACGTTCAGCCCGGCGCACACCTATGCCGGCGACCTCGTCGCGACGCTGATCGCGCCCGACGGCGTCACGAAAAGAGTCATTTTCGGACGGCTCGGCGCGACGAGCGCGGGCAGCGCGGGCGACAGTTCGGATCTGGCCGGGCCGTATTATTTCGACAATTCCTATTCGGCCAGTTTCTGGGACACGGCCCTCGCGGTCGCCGGCAACCAGCCGATCCCGACGGGCGTTTACCGGTTCGCGACCGGCGTCTCCTTTTACGAATACCAATACGATCTCGCTCAGGGATTCTCCAATGTGACCAACACGAACGGCACGTGGACGCTGCGTTTCGACGACACCTGCAACGGCGACACGGGCGGCGTCGCGGCGGTCACGCTCTCGATCGTCCACCGTCCGAAAGCGGCGGACGCGCCGAACGACCGCAACGGCGACGGCAAAACGGATTTCACGATCGTCCGCTCGGACGGCGCCGTCAGCCTCGCCGGTTCGATGGGCGTCGCCGACGAATCGGACAGGGCCAACTCGCCGAAAATGCGCGAGCGCGCGGCCTTTTCCCCGCAGGTCGTGCAGCTCGGCTGGTGGACGAGCTACAACGGGACTTCCGCCTTCGACCGGACTTCGTGGGGACTGAACACCGACCAGTTCGTCAGCGAGGACTTCGACGGCGACGGCAAGGACGACATCGCCGTCTGGCGGCCCGGCCCGGCCGGCGTCGAGGGCACCGGCTTTCACATCCTGCAGAGCGCCGACAACACCTATAAATACGAGAACTTCGGCCAAACGGGCGATTTCGCCAACGTCGTCGGCGACTGGGACGGCGACGGCAAGGCCGACGCCGCCGTCTACCGCGACGGCACCGCGCAGTCGCCGCAGAGCTATTTCTTTTTCCGCGGCTCGAAAAACAATCCGAACGGAAACGTCGTCTACATTCCGTGGGGCCGGCAGGGCGACATCGGCTACACCGGCGATTTCGACGGCGACGGCAAGGTCGATCCGGCCGTGCAGCGCAATGTCGGCGGCAATAATGCCGTTCATTATGTTTTCAAATCGAGCAACGGTTCGACTTACAGCCTGCAGTGGGGCTTTGCGACCGATTACGTCGCGCCCGGCGATTACGACGGCGACGGGCGGACCGATCTGGCGGTCGTCCGTGACGGAACGTCCAACGGCGCGCCGCAAAAACTGTGGTTCATCGCGTATGCCGATTCGGCCGGCGCCAACTACAGCAATCAGATCGCGTGGGGAAAGCCGGGCGATTATATCTGCCAGGGCGATTACGACGGCGACGGCACAACCGACCGGGCGGTCTGGCGGCCGACTGACGGAACGTTTTACGCGATGACCTCTTATTCGAACAACATCCAGTACAAATGGGGCAAAAGCGGCGATGTGCCGGCCGCCAACTGGAACGTCCATTAATCGCGCGATCATTCGAAATTCAGGAGGAAAATTATGGCAATGTATAAAGTTTCGCCCGCCGTCAAGGCCCGGAAACAGCCGCTCGCGACCTGCTGCTGGCTGACCTGTCTGGAAATGCTCTTTATCTGGAAAAACGATAAGGGCGACAAGTCGAAAGACGCTTCGGCGATTCTCGAACAGATGGACAAATCTCCCAATCTGTTTCCCTACGATATGAAAAACAGCGGAATCGCGCCCGGCGAATGCCGCGAAACCTCGCGCCAACTCGGCCTGCAGTGCGGGAGCGGCGATATCGAGGCCGACGTCCTGCACAAATGTCTGCAGATGCACGGCCCGATGTGGGTCGCGGGCGACTGGGTACAGGGCGCGAACGAGAACGTCAAACAGAAGGAAGATCACTCGCACGTCATCGTCGTCACCGGCTGCGATCCCGAGTCCGGCAAGATCAAGTTCATCAACCCGTGGCAGAACCTCGATCTGTCGGAAAGCGACGGCACGGTCGCGTGGCTCACGGCGCGGGCCGGCAAATGGAAAAACTGCGACGCGAGCGTGATGTACTGGAAATAACCGGCGCTTTTCGCCGCCGGGGTGCAACCGGCAGTTCGGGGACCGGCGCCAAATGGCCTGCGCCGCTTAAAACAGCCCGCCGTCTTTCGATGGCCGGGCTGTTTTTGACCTCGGCGAAAAAGCCGCACCGCCGACGGATTTCGGCCGAACGCGGGGCGCCCGCCGTTCGTCTTTCCTACCCAATCGAATAGGGCGCCGGAAAAATTTCCCGAAAATCGCCGAAAACGCCGCTTCGCGGCTATCTGACAAGACGGCGTTTTTTGCTGCCGGAAAAGATATAAATTTTATCGCCGGCAAATTGCCGGGGCGAAAAATCGATGGAGTTGGTATCCGATATGCGAAGCAAAATTTATTTTCTGTTCATTTTAACCGTCTTCCTGACCTTGTTTTCCAATGTCCGGGCGGCGGTATTCGTGGTTGACCGCGCCGACGACGCGGCGGCGTCGATCTGCAGCGGCGCGGCCAACGACTGCACTCTGCGCGGCGCGATTATCGCGTCAAACGCCGGCAGCGACGCGGCCAATACGATCAACTTCAACATCCCGGGAGGCGGCGTGCATACGATCAACGTTTTGTCGGCGCTGCCCGGCCTGACCCGCTCGGTCACGATTAACGGCGCTTCCCAGTCGGGTTATTTCGGCAAGCCGCTGATCGAGCTGAACGGCGCGAACGCGGGCTCCCAGACCGACGGCCTCTCGATCAAGGGGCTCATTCTGGGCCAGATCGCGCCGACGACGACCTATTCGATTTACGGGCTCGCCATCAACCGCTTCGACGGAAAAGGCATCAGTCTGGACTGCACCGGCGGCGGGCTCTGCAATCTGACGCTGCTCGGGAATTTTATCGGGACGGATCCGACGGGAGCCGTCGCTCTGCCCAACTCCGGCGCCGGCGTCGGCCTGAAGCTGAAACCGTCCACCGATTATCAGATCGGCGGCACCGGAATCTTCGAGGGCAATCTGATTTCGGGCAACGACTCCTACGGCATCTACATAACCGCCCCCGACAACTTCGGGATTTTCGGCACGTCCTCGAATGTCGTCGTTCAGGGCAACAAAATCGGGACGAATTACGACGGGACGGCGGCCCTGGGCAATTTTTACGGCATTTTCGGCGAGGGCTTCGATCCCGCCAACGATATCAACCTCAGTATCGGCGGCACGACGTCAAACGCCCGCAATCTGATCTCCGGCAACACGAAAAGCGGCATCTACATTTTCGAGGCCTCCGCGTCCGGGCAGATGACGGGCGTCATCAGCGGAAACTACATCGGCACCAACGCGGCGGGAACGGCCGATCTCGGCAACGGCGACGACGGGATCGAAGTCATCGGCGACTTTCATACGACCGTCGGCGGGACGGCGGCGGGCGCGGGCAATCTCATTTCGGGCAACAACCGGCACGGCATCAACGTCTTCAACAGCAGCGTCAAAATTCAGGGCAATCAGATCGGCACCAACGACACCGGCCTTGCGGCTCTCGGCAATTCGCAGAACGGGATCTTCGTTTTCAAAACCGCCGGCGGCGTCATCGGCCCGGAAACCGAAAACGATCCCGCCGGCGGAAATCTGATTTCGGGCAATTCGGCCGACGGCATCAGACTCGAAGAATCCGCCGCGCTCAAGGTCTTTAACAATAAAATCGGCACCAATCCGGCCGGCGACGCCGAAATACCGAATCAGGGCGACGGCGTCGAGATCAAAAACATCGACCCGGGCAGCCCGAACAACGGCGCGCACCAGATCGGAAACAACGTCATTTCGGGCAATTTCGGACACGGCCTCCTGATCAACGGCATCGACGCGCTGTCGAACATCGTCGAAGGCAATTTTATCGGCACCGCTCCCAGCGGCTTCAACCTCGGCAATCACGGGCGCGGCGTTTCGATCGCCGCCAACGCCTCGCAAAACGTCATCGGCGGAACGAATGCCGGGACGGCCAACGTGATCGCCTTCAACCTCGACGACGGCGTCGGCATCGACAGCGGGACGAATAACGCCGTGCGTCGGAATTCGATCTATTCGAACGCCGGCTTGGGCATCGATCTGGGCGCTTCGGGCGTCAGCGCCAACGACCCGAACGATGTCGATGCGGGCGCGAACAATCTTCAGAACTTCCCCGTTCTGACGGTCGCCGCAACGAACGTGATCGCCGGCACGCTCAACAGCGCGGCCGGCACGAATTACACGATCGATTTTTTCCGCGTCGATTCGTGCGACGCCTCGGGCAACGGCGAGGGCCGTTATTATCTCGGTTCGACCAATGTTTCGACGCCGGCCAACGGCACCAGCGCGAGCATCGGCGTGACGACCATCGCCCTGACCGCCGGGCAGATCGTCACCGCGACGGCCACCGATCCGAACGGCAACAGCTCGGAATTTTCCCAATGCCGAACGGTGACGCCGGCGCCGGGCAACCTGACCTTTTCGGCCGCGTCCTATTCGGCGAATGAAGGCGCTTCGACGCGGACGATCGTCGTCAGCCGCACGGGCGGCAGCTTCGGCCCGATCACGGTCGATTACGCAACCTCGAACGGGACGGCGGCCGCGCCCGCCGATTATGCCGCCAACAGCGGAACGCTGACCTTTTTGAACGGCGAAACGCTGAAGACCTTCGACGTTTCGATCGTCAACGACAATCTCGACGAACCGGACGAAACCGTCAATCTGACCCTGAGCAACCCGTCGACCGGCGTGTTCCTGACGCCGAACGCGACTTCGGTCCTGACGATTCAGGACAACGACACGCCGCCGACCGTTTCGATTTCGGATGTCGCGCAGCCCGAACAGAATGTCGGCACGACCCAGTTTTTGTTCAACGTGACGCTCTCCGCGCCGAGCGGCTTGCCGGTGACGGTCGATTACGCGACCGCCGACGGCACCGCCAACGCCAATTCGGATTTCGCATCGGCGGGCGGCACCGTCAATTTCGCGCCGGGCGAGACCTTCAAAACCATCGCGGTGACGGTCTTCGCGGATTTTACGCCGGAATTGGACGAAACGTTTTTCGTCGATCTTTCCGGCCCGGCCAACGCGACGCTCGCCGACGCGCAGGGTTTGGGAACGATTCTCGACGACGACAATCCGGGCAAATTCAGTTTTGCATTCGCGCCGTATTCCGGCGTCGAGGGCGACAACGTGCTGGTGACGGTTTCGCGCCTGAACGGCGCGGCGGGCACGGTTTCGGTCGATTACGCCGCGCAGGGCGGCACGGCGCTGGCGGGTTCGGATTATCTGCCGGCCGCCGGCACGCTGGTTTTTCTCAACGGCGAAACGACCCGCACTTTCAATGTCCGGCTGCTTGACGATTCGATCCCCGAACCGATCGAGACCGTCAATCTGACGCTTTCGAATCCGAACGGCGGCGCGAGCCTGGGCGCGCCATCCGTCGCGGTGCTGAACATCTCGGACAACGACGGCGGCAATCTCTGGGCGCTCGGCGGACAGGTCAAAACGGCCGGCAACATCCCGGTCGGCGGCGTTTCGATGAAGCTCGAAGGCGGTTCGACGGCGACCGCGACGACCGACGCGAACGGCCGCTACACGTTTGCGAATCTCGCCCCGAATTCGAATTACACGATCACGCCGGCGGCGATCGGCTATACGTTCACGCCGCTCAGCCAGCAGATCAACAACCTGTCGGGCGACAATTTCAACGTGAATTTCACCGCCGCGCCCGCGCCCGTCCGGCAGGTTCGCGTGGTCGGCGGCAACGCCGCGCCCGGACAGAACGTTCAGGCGACGGTTCAGCTCGTCGCGCAGGGCGATGAAAACTCGCTCGGATTTTCGTTGAATTACGATCCGGCGACGCTCCTGAACCCGCAGGTCTCGCTCAGCGCCGACGCCGCGAACGCGTTTTTGACCGTCAACAATTCCCAGTCGGGTAAGCTCGGCGTTCTGCTCGCGCTTCCCGCCGGACAGACCTTCGCCGTCGGCACCCGATCGCTCGTCACGATCGTCTTCAACACGACCGCGACCGGGCTTTACAGCTCGCCCGTGACGTTCGGCGATGCGCCGCTCGCGCGCGGGATCGCCAATCTCAACGCCAACGAGCTGTCCGCCGATTATCTGGACGGCGCGGTGACGTTCGCGCAGGGTTTCGAAGCGGACGTCGCGCCGCGGCCGACCGGCTCGGGCAACGGGACGATCACGATCTCCGACTTTACGCAGATCGGGCGGTTCGTCGCCGGGCTCGACACGCTCAACGCCGGCTTTAACGAGTTTCAGCGCGCCGACTGCGCGCCGCGCGTCAGTCTCGGCAGCGGCACGCTGACGGTCGCCGACTACACGCAGGCCGGACGTTACGCCGCCGGCCTCGATCCGGTCAGTCCGACGGGTGGACAATTTACGCAGACTCTGCTCGAATTCGACGAAACGGGCAAACTTTGGTCGAAATCCTTCGATCCGCTGCCGGCGAAAACGGACCGTCTCGCTCCGCCCGTCGTGCGGGTGGTCGACACGCAGACGCTGCCCGGACAACAGGTGACGGTTTCGATCGAGACGACCGCGCAGGGCACGGAAAACGGCTTCGGGTTCAGTCTCGCCTACGATCCGGCCAAACTGGGCAGTCCGGTCATCCAAAAAGGCGCGGACACCCAGCCCGCCACGCTCATCACGAACACCTTGACGGCGGGAAAAATCGGCGTCGTGCTGGCGATGCCGTTCGGTCAGGCCGTCCAGCCCGGAACGCGGCAGCTCGTGACGATCGGGTTCGCGGTCGCCGCCAACGCGGCCGGCGGACAAACGCCGCTCGTCTTTGGCGATCTGCCGGTCATTCGCGAAGTCTCGGACACGAACGCGAACGTCCTGCCGGCGAATTTCACCGACGGCGCGGTCAATATTCTCGTCCCGACCGCCGCCGAGGCGACGATCGGCGGCCGAATTACCGACAATGCCGGAAACGGCCTCCCGCGGGTGCGGCTCGAATTGACCGATGCCGGCGGACAAACGCGCGCGGCCGCGACCGACCAGTTCGGCCGGTATCGGTTTTCAAACGTGGCGGCGGGCGGCGTCTACGTTCTGAGCGTTTCGAGCCGGCGCTATATTTTCGACCGGCCGACGCGGGTCGTGACGGTCGAGGACGACATCGGCGACCTCGATTTTATCGGCCGCAACTGACCCGGCCCGACGGCGGCCAACGCGCCGAAAACGCGTCGGCCGCCGTCGGTATTTTTTTCGATCCGCGAAATTCGCCCGAATTCCCGGGAAAAGACGGTCGAACGGGCGGCGTTTTTTCGCGATGATCCGATCGAATCCTCAAATAACCGGTCTTTGCCCGAATTCGGCTTGCTCGTTTCGGTGTTTGGATTTACGATTGAATTAAGCGGATTTTCCGCCCGTCTCCCGAAGCAGTTTTCACCCCAAACACTCAGATAAAAAGGCGGTTATGAAAGACCGGAACCGGCTCAGTTTGGCCGGGTTGTTCATCACGCTCGGGATCATCTACGGGGACATCGGCACCTCGCCCCTGTACGTCGTCAAGGCGATCGTCGGCGAAGCGGTTCTCGACCGGACGCTCGTCCTCGGCGGAATGTCCTGCATTTTCTGGACGCTCATCCTGATCACGACCTTTAAATACATCCTGCTCGCCCTGAAGGCCGACAACAACGGCGAGGGCGGCATCTTCGCGCTTTACGGGCTCGTCAAGCACCACCGCGCGAAATGGACGATCTTCGCGGCGCTGATCGGCTGCTCGGCGCTGATCGCCGACGGCTTTATCACGCCGCCGATCTCGATCTCGTCGGCGATCGAGGGTTTGAACGTGCTCTTTCCCGATCTGCCGACGCTCCCGATCGTCGTCACGATCCTGACCTTTCTGTTCGGATTCCAGCAGTTCGGGACGAGCGTCATCGGCCGGACCTTCGGCCCGATTATGCTCGTCTGGTTTTCGATGATCGGCTTTTTGGGCGCGCGGCAGGTCGTCGGCCATCCCGAAATCCTGCAGGCCGTCAACCCGGCGCACGCGTTCGAAGTGCTGACCAAACATCCGAGCGGCTTCTGGATCCTCGGCGCGGTCTTTCTCTGCACGACCGGCGCCGAGGCGCTCTACGCCGATCTCGGCCACTGCGGGAAACCGAACATCCGCGTCAGCTGGACGTTCGTGCTGATCTGCCTGCTGCTCAATTATTTCGGGCAGACGGCGTGGCTGCTCGCCCATCTCGGCCAGCCGATCACCGAGGGCAGCGTGTTTTATATGATCGTCCCGTCCGAGTTTCTGCCGGTCGTCATCATCATCGCGACGGTCGCGACCGTGATCGCCAGCCAGGCGCTTTTGAGCGGCTGCTTCACGCTCGTCAACGAGGCGATCAAGCAGCGTTTGTGGGTCAATCTCAAAGTGCGGTACCCGGCCGAATCGAAGGGCCAGTTATATGTCAGCTCGGTCAACTGGATGCTCTTCGTCGGCTGTATGCTCGTGATCTTCATCTTCGGCAAATCGTCGAATATGGAGGCGGCCTACGGTCTGACGATCACGATCGATATGCTGATGACGTCGGCGCTGCTCCTGTTCTTTTTTCACCTGCAGGGCTGGAAGCTGCCGTATTTGCTGGTTCTCGGGCTGATCTTCTTTTCGCTCGAGCTGACGTTTTTCGTCTCGAACCTCAAAAAATTCTTCTACGGCGGCTGGTTCACGTTTCTCGTCGCCCTCAGCCTGTTCACGATTCTCTATCTCTTCAACCGCGCCCGCGTCGTGCGCGACGGGCATTACAAGACGGCCTCGCTGTCGGTTTACAGGCAGATGTTCGAGGAACTGATCGCCGACGAAAGCGTGCCGATCGAGGCGTCGAACCTCGTCTTTATGACGCGCAAGAGCCGGAGCGACCAGAGCGATCACATCGACAACCGCGTGATCTACTCGATCTTTCAGAAAAAGCCGAAACGCGCGCTCGTCTACTGGTTCGTCCATATCCGGATCCTCGACGCGCCGCACGATAGCGAGGCGAGCTACGAGGTCAAGACGGTGATCCCGCGCAAGGTCTTTCTCGTCAACGTCAACACCGGCTTCAAGGTCAAGCACAACATCTATCAGATCTTCAAAAAGGTCGTCGACGAGATGCACAAAAACGGCGAGATCGACAACCGGAGCCCGTTCCCGTCGATCCGCAAATTCCATATTCCGGCCGATTATCAATACGTTTTCGTGAAAGCCCTGCCGTCGTCGAGCAACAATCTCTCGCCGCTCAACAAGCTCGCGATGGGCGTTTATCTCGCGCTGAGCCGGATCGCCTACCCGCCGAGCAAGGAATTCGGCCTCGAAAACCGCAACACCGTCACCGACGTGATGCCGCTCAATCTGCATTTCGAGGGCGACATCAAACTCCGACGCAAACAATAAAAGTTTAGGAAGTAGGAGGATCGATGTACGACCGACTGTTAGTCGGTCGCGTCGCCGCGCGGGTGTGAATCGGATTGACAGGCTGTCGCCTGTCAACCGGCTGTCAGCCGATTGTACGTTCCCAAACTTCCCAAACTTCCCAAACTTCCCAACCTAATCCAGCGCCGAAAGTTCGATGTTCGTGAGCCGGAGCCGGCCGGCGAGGACGCTCGCGAGGCCTTCGAGGAAGATGATCGAAGAGGTTTCGTGTTCGGTCGCGAATTTTTCGAAATCGGAGCGCGAAAGAACGTACAGATCGACGTCGCTGTCGGCGAAGGCGTCGGCCGAGCGCGACGCGCCGTCCAGAAAGGCGAGCTCGCCGAAGAAATTGCCGCGGCCGAACGAGCTGATCCGGTAGCTTTCGTTGTCGTTGGTCGCGAGCGTGATGTCGACCGCGCCGCGCCGGATCAGAAATATTTCCTGACCGTCGTCGCCGGCGCTGAAAATCCGCTCCTTCGCCTTTACCGAAACCTCTTTGACGTATTCCTTGAGATCGTCGGTGATCTTCCGCTGGCGGCCCTTGAAGAGCTCGAATTCGTGGAGCTCGAGCGGCGTTTCGTCCTCGGTCACGTAGATTTCTTCGGCGATGATCCGGTTTTCGACCCATTCGAGCGCGTCGTCGATGTCGTCGAAGACCATCACCGACTTCGATTCGCGGATCAGCCCGACCTCGCCGAAATATTGATAAACGTCCTGCCCGCTCGGCAGCGACTTCGGGACGCGGCTGAAGATCAGAAAGCCATTGCGCTCGTTCAGCATATCCTTGACCTGTTCGAGCACGTGCGCGGCCGTCAGATCGACGGCGTGGACGCGGTGCATATCGAGGATCAGGTATTCGCGCGTTTTGAGATCGTTTTCGAGCTCGCCGTAGAGCTGGTTCGCGGTCCCGAAAAAGAGGCTGCCCTGCAGCTCGTAAAGCACCGAGCAGTCGCCTTTCCGGCGCAGGATCTCGCTTTCGGCCTTGACCCGGACCTGTTTCGAGAAGACCTTGTTGCCGTAAGTTTTGCGGCGGATGATCGAGGTGCCGACCTGTTCGCGGATGAACAGAAAGATCGCCAGCACGACGCCGACCGCCGACGCCGTGATCAGGCTGACGCTCAAGGCGACGACGATCACCGCGACGATCACGACGAAATCGAAGACGGTCGAGCGCGAGCGCAGGAAGTTGAAGCTGTGCGTGTCGATCATCCGAACGCCGATCACGATCAGGATCGCCGCCAACGACGCGATCGGGACCCACGCGATCAGACTGCCGAGCGCGAGAAACGCGAGCAGCGCGAGAATGCCTTCGAGCACGCCCGAGAATTTCGTTTTCGCGCCGCTCGAAATATTGACGAGCGTCGCGCCCATCGTGCCGGCGCCGCCGACGCCGCCGATCAGCGCGGACGTGATGTTGCCGAGGCCCTGTCCGATCAATTCGCGGTTCGAGTTATGCCGCGAATGGGTCAGCGCGTCGAGCACGACGCAGGTCTTCAGCGTGTCGATCGAGAGCAGCGCGGCGAGCGTCAGCGCCGGAACGACCAACGCGCCCAGAACCCCGAAATTAAAGCTCCGCAGCGCGGACAGCTTGCCGAAGATCACCTCCGACAAACCGCCTTCGGCGCTGATCGGCCCGATCACGAAGGCGTTCTGATCGAGGCTCAGCATTGCGGGATTGAAAAAGGCGATCGCGAAATAGGCGGCGACGCCGGCGAGCAGTCCGATGATGATCGACGGGACCGCTTTGGTGACTTTCGGAGCGAGCAGCATCGCCGCGATCGTCACCGCTCCGACGACGACGCTCGGCCACTGCCACAACCGGAAGCCGCTCATACTCTCCAGAAAATGAGCGCCTTTCGGCATCCCGAGAAACGTCGGCACCTGCGACGCGATGATATACAGACCGACGCCGCTCAGATAGCCGCTGACCACCGGATAAGGCATATATTTGATCAGCTGCCCGAGCCGGATCAGTCCGAACGTGACCTGAATGACGCCCGCGAGCAGCACGATCAGCGTCACCATAATGATGATGTCCGACGGATCGGCGGCGCGGCCGTGAGCTTCGATGACGAACGCGGAAAGCACCGCCGCGGCCGGCGCGCACGGCGCCGAGATCAGTTTTTTGGTCCCGCCGAAACCCGCCGCGATCAGCCCGAGCGCGACCACGCCGAGGATGCCGGCGATCGCGCCGAAGGCCGAAAACGAACCGCCGAGCGGCGCGAAAATCGTCACGCCGAAAGCGATCGCCGACGGCAGCGCGACCAGCATCGCCGCCAGCGCGCCCCAAAAATCCCCGAGTAAATCGGCCTTGCCGGGCAGCTTTATGTTCATAATCCGTCTCTCCGAGGTCGTCGAACAAATATTTTGAATTCGGGTTTCTCCGAATACTTTATCCGCCTAAAACGGCGCAAAGTCAATCGCGCGCCCGGAAAACGGATTCGTTCGCCCGAACGCCCGCGTTCCCAAAACGAAACGGCCCCCGGCCCTTGAGATCGAAACCGAAATCAAAGACCAGAGGCCGCTTTTTAAACGATGGCGTTTTTGACGGGAAACGTGCCCGCCGGCCCGTGCCCGAAACCGATCCGGAAAATTATTCCAGAACGTTGATGTTGCGCGCCCGGCAGATGGCTTTCAGAACCTTCGGCCAGACGGTCACGCTGACTTCGCCGAGATGCGCTTTCTTGAGCAGCGACATCACGGTCCGCGATTGTCCGATTCCGCCGCCGATGCTGAGCGGCAGCTCCTTGTTGATGACGGCCTGATGATACGGCAGCTTGAGAAAATCGGTCTGGTTCGTCAGCTGCAGCTGCTGCCAGAGCGTTTCGGCGTTGACGCGGACGCCCATCGAGCTCAGCTCGTGACGGCGTTTGGTGACCGGGTTCCAGACGAGAATGTCGCCGTTGAGCCCGTGCATCTGACGGCCGTCCTTCGAAACGGTCGGCGTCACCCAGTCGTCGTAGTCGGCCGCGCGCAGCTCGTGCGGGTAGCCGTCGTCGAGCGTCCAGCCGATGCCGTAGATAAAGACCGCCGGATATTCCTGCAGAATCGCCGTTTCGCGCTGCTTGCGCGGCAGATCCGGGTATTTATCGAGAATGTCCTCGGCGTGGATAAACGTCAGTTTGTCGGGAAGATTGTCGTATTTGTTTTTGAGCTGCGGGAACCGGTCCTGAATGAAAAGCTCGGCGTTCTTGATGACTTTCCAGATCTTTTCGACGGTCGTCGTCAGGTAGTCGAGATTGCGGTCCTCGGCGGCGATCGCTTTTTCCCAGTCCCATTGATCGACGTAGGAGCTGTGGTCGTGGTCGAGAAAATAATCCTTGCGGACGGCGCGCATATCGGTGACGAGCCCTTCGCCGACGTTCATCCCGAACTGCTTGAGCGCGACGCGCTTCCATTTCGTCGCCGCCTGCACGACCTGCGCTTCGATCGGGTTTTTGCCGTCGTTCTTGATATGGAATTCGACGGGCGTGCGCGAGCCGTCGCGGTCGAGATAATCGTTGACGCCGCTTTCCACGTCGACGATCAGCGGAACCTCGACGCGGATCAGATTGAGTTCTTCGCACAGACCGTCCTCGATAAAGCGTTTGACGGCCGTGATCGCCTGTTGTGTTTCTTTCGGATTTAAGAGTGACTCGTAGTCCTGCGGAAGGATTTTTTCGACTTCCGCGTAATCCCCGATACCGGGGCCGGCAAGGTCTGCCTTTTTGTCAAACATCTGATTTACCTCCTTATCAGATTTGGTATTCCGCCCTGGCAAATACACCGCATTGCTAAGGTTCAACTCGATTATAATCGCGATGCGCCGCAACCGATACGCGATAAAAGATAAATCGAACGTTATCCGACAATAAGAAAGACTAATTTATCAAACACGGCCGCCCCGCGCCGCGGCGATGCAAACAAAGCCCGCCGCCAAACCATAAATATCCGCCCGCGATTCCCCGGCCGCCCCTCGAAAACCACAAGTCGCCGGAACGATATCCGAAGTCGCCGGAACGATATCCGAAGTCGCCGGAACGATATCTGATGTCGCCGGAACATTATCTGAAGTAGCCGGAGCATTATCTGATGTCGCCGGAACATTATCTGATGTCGCCGGAGCATTATCTGATGTCGCCCGAGCATTATCTGAAGTCGCCCGAGCATCATCCGATGTCGCCGGAACGATATC
>JAFDVJ010000050.1:1437-17144 GCA_018269075.1 Acidobacteriota bacterium | reverse complement strand
AATTCATATACCGCTCAGTAATGTGTCTTTTTAGTGTTTTTGGTGTTTTTCGTGGATAAAATAAAACCGCTCGCCGGCCGGTTTTTTCATTTACCGGCAAATTCGGTCGCGCATCGTCTCGGGAAATGCCAACAAGTGCGATTGAGCAATGATCGTGCCGGACAGTTTCGCGGATGGACGCGGATTTAAGGCAATTGATTAAATTATTCGTGCCGCTTCGTGCCATCCGCTGGCAAAAACTCTTTAACCGGCGACCTGAATTAATTTGTATAATCCGTCGAATTGTGGCAGAATCTCGAAATTCTCGTAGTCCCGAATTTTGAGACGAATGCCATTGATGGAAACAATTCAAAAGGTTTTCTCCGCGAAAAATCTGCCTTTCATCGTGAAAGCCGGGATCGGAATCCTGCTTTCGCTGCTCGTTCCGGTCGTCGTTTCGCGGACGATTTACCCGTTCGACCTCGGCCATCTCGAAGCGTTCTGCCTGATGCCGGCCGAACATCTGCTTGCCGGGAAAAATCCGTTTTCCTTCGCCTTTACGCCGCCTTACAGTATGGTCACCTACGGGCCGGCCTTTTACGTCCTGCTCGCGGTCGGCCTGAAAATCTTCGGCTTTCAGTTCTGGTGGGGACGAATCCTGTCGACGCTCGGCTTCGCCGTCTGCGTGTGGGCGGTCGCGCGGATCGCGAAGCATCTGACGGGCGATCGCGACGCGATGCTCGCCGCCGCATTTCTTGCGCTCGCGTTTTTTCCGGGGCAGACGTGGGTCGCGATGATGCGGTCGGACCTGATCGCGCTCGCGTTTTCGCTGAGCGCGCTCTGCCTTGTCCTGACGACGGAAAAATTCGGCGCGGGCCGGCTGCTCGCCGTCGTCCTGCTGGCGACGGCCGCGTTTTTCACGAAGCAGACTTTTCTGCTGCACGTCGGCGTGATCGGCCTCCGCTTTCTGCAGCTCGGCCGGCGGCGCGAATTCGCCGCCTATGCCGGCGGCGTCGGCCTGCTGACGGCGGGCGTGATGTTTTTTCTCGATTACACGTCGGACGGCGGCTATCTCTGGCAGCATTTTCTCCACGCGCGAAACCTGCCGTTCGGCATCGAAATCCTGCCGTTCCAGTTCGTGCAGCTGCTCAAACTGCCGACGACGCTGGTTTTCGGCGCCGCGCTGCTGATTTTTCTGGTCGGGAAGCCGGATTTTCTCGGGCGGGCGAACCGCGCCGATTTAATAAGCGCGCTGCGCCGGCCGGAAACGCTGGTCCTTTTTTATTTCGCCGCCGCGCTCGCCGCCGCCGTTATGTCGGCCGGGCGGATCGGCGCGAACATCAATTATTTTCTCGAAGCGACGTTTCTGATGGCGCTCGTCTTCGGACTGATTTATCACGATTTCAAACGAAAATCGCGGCCGGCGCTCGCGTCGGCGCTCGTCGTCCTGTTCATTCTGGGCGGCGTCGTCCAGCTCGTCCGGACGCTGCGCGGCGAATATTTCCGGTGGGAGTCGCGGCCGTACTACGAAGAGGTGACGGCGACCGCCGCGCGGTTCGTGACGCCCGGCAGCGTCTGCGTCAGCGTTTTCCCGGAGATCGCGCGGCGCGCCGGCTGCGCGTATTATTTCGACGATTACGCGGAATACACGCGCGGCTGGGAGCCGTCGCTCGACGCGATCTTCGACCGCGAGATAAAATCCGGCAAGTTTCCGGTCGTCATCTGGAACGACCCCGATTTTCACGAGAAGTATCCCGAGTACGAACCGGTGAAAATGACGCGGGCGCTGCCGGAAAGATTTCCGCCGCCGTATCTTTACGTGCGGAAGCCGGCGCCGTAATTTTTTATGACGAATAGTTCATCCCCGAGCATCAGCGTTTTCTTTCCGGCCTACAACGACGAGCATTCGATCGGCCGGCTGGTCGAGGAAGCGCTCGAAGTGCTGGCCGGTCTGACCGACGTTTACGAAGTGATCGTCGTCAACGACGGCAGCGCCGACCGGACGGGCGAGGCGCTCGCCGCGCTCGCGGCCCGGCATCCCGCGGTACGCGTTGTCGAGCACGAAACGAACCGCGGCTACGGCGCGGCGCTCCGGAGCGGCTTTCAGGCGGCGCGGCACGAGCTGGTTTTTTACACCGACGGCGACGGCCAGTACGACGTCCGCGAGCTGCTCAAACTCGTGCCGCTGCTCGGCGAGGACGTCGACGTCGTCAACGGCTACAAGCTCGGCCGCACCGACAATCTCAATCGCAAAGTCATCGGCGGTTTCTACAATCAGCTCGCGCATCTGCTTTTTTCTTTGCCGGTGCGCGACGTCGACTGCGATTTTCGCTTGATTCGAAAGTCGGTTTTATGCAAAATAAGCCTACACTCCAACAGCGGCAGCATTTGTGTCGAACTTATTTACAAGCTTCGAAAGGCCGGCGCGCGTTTCGAAGAGGTCGGCGTCAGCCATTACGCGCGGAAGTTCGGTAAATCGCAGTTTTTTACCTTTCGGCGCGTCTCGAAAACGCTGTACGATTTTTTTCTTTTGTGGCTGAAGCTCAAAGTGTTCAGGGCAGATTGACGGGAATCCGGATCCGGAGGTCGGGGAAGTATTTATGGACTTCGAAAAATATAAGGGACGGTCGGTGCTGATCACGGGCGGACTCGGCTTTATCGGCAGCAATCTCGCGCACCGGCTGGCCGAGATCGGCGACGTCGATCTGACGATCATCGATTCGCTCGCCGATATGCAGGGCGGCAACCTGCGGAATCTCAAGGGAATCGAAGACCGCGTCAAGCTGACCGTCGCCGATATGGGCGACAGCTGGGTGATCAACCATCTGGTCGGCGGTATGGATTATATTTTCAACCTCGCCGGCAGCGTCAGCCACATCGATTCGATGAAGCTCCCGCACAACGATCTGCATTACAACTGCACCGCGCATCTTTCGCTGCTCGAAGCCTGCCGGATGTTCAACCCGCACGTCAAGATCGTCTTCACGAGCACGCGCCAGGTTTACGGCAAGCCGGCGTATCTGCCGGTCGACGAGCGTCACCGCATCCAGCCGATGGACGTCAACGGCATCAACAAACACGCGACCGAGATGTATCATCTGCTCTACGACCGCGCCTACGGGCTGCGGACCGTCGTCCTGCGGCTGACCAACACCTACGGCGACCGCCAGCAGCTGAACCACAACCGGCAGGGCTTTATCTCGTGGTTTATCCGGCAGGCGATCAACGGCGAGACGATCGAGCTGTTCGGCGAGGGCCGCCAGCGCCGCGATCTGAATTACGTCGACGACGTCGTCGACGCGCTGCTGCTCGCCGGTCTGAGCGAGGAAGCCGAGGGCGAGATCTTCAACCTCGGCCACCCGCAGAACGTCAGTCTCGCGGAGATCGCTTCGACGCTGATCTCGCTGACCGGACGCGGCACGATGGCCGGCGTTCCGTTTCCGCCCGAGCGGCAGCTCACCGACATCGGCAACTGCTACTGTTCGTTCGCCAAGATCGAGCGGGTGCTCGGCTGGCGTCCGAAGACCGATTTGCGCGAGGGCCTGCAGCGGACGATCGATTTTTACGAGCGAAACCGGGAGCATTACTGGAACGTGGATGAAAAAGACAGCCTTTCTGAATCTTACCCGTCATTCAAACAGATTGCTTGAGGAAACGAGCGCCGCCGTCCGGCGCGTTCTCGAGCGCGGTCATTTCATCCTCGGCGAAGAGGTGGCCGCGTTCGAGACGGAATGGGCGCGGTATTGCGGGGCGCGGGGCGCGGTCGGCGTCGCCAACGGCACCGACGCGATCACGCTCGCGCTGACGGCGTCGGGCGCGGTCGCGCCGGGCCGCGGCGACGAGGTGCTGACGACGCCGCTGACGGCCGGCTACACGGCGCTCGGCATTCTCAACGCCGGCGCGCGGCCGGTCTTCGTCGACGTCGACGAACGAAGCCTCAATCTCGACCCCGAAAAGATCGAGGCCGCGATCACGCCGCGCACGCGCGCCGTTCTGCCGGTGCATCTTTACGGTCAGCCGGCGGCAATGGAGAAAATCAACGAAATCGCCGCCCGGCGCGATTTGACCGTCATCGAAGACGCCGCGCAGGCGCACGGCGCGCGGTGCGGCGGAAAGGCTTGCGGCGCGGCGAGTCTCGCGGCGACCTACAGCTTTTACCCGACGAAGAATCTCGGCGCGTTCGGCGACGGCGGCGCGATCGTCGCGAACGACGCGGATTTTCTCGAACGGGCGCGGATTCTCAGACAGGGCGGGCATCGCGAGGCGTTCGAAGCGGAGGTCGCCGGCCGCAATTCACGGCTCGACGAGCTGCAGGCGGCGATCCTTCGCGTTAAGCTGCAAAAACTCGACGCGTGGACGGCGCGGCGGCGCGAACTGGCCGCGATTTATTTCGAAAAGCTCAAAAATCTTCCGCGGCTGACGCTGCCCGCGAACGATCCGGAAGCGGTCTTTCACCTGTTTGTCGTCCGTCATCCCGAGCGCGATCGGCTCCGCGATTTTCTGGCCGCGCGCGGCGTCGAAACGCTCGTCCATTATCCGTATCTGCTCCACGAACAAAAACTCTTTCGCGGCGCGGGACAGAAAAGCCTGCCGGTCGCCGAAAAGGCCGTTGGCGAGATTCTCTCGCTGCCGCTTTACCCGGAGCTCGAAGACGAGGAAATCGAAACGGTTTGCGCCGCGATCGCGGAATTCGAGGGCTAATCAGGAGACTGTAAAACTAATCGGGTAATCCGTGCACGACGAAACCCGAAAAAGCGGCGCAGCCGCGTCGAGGTCAGTAGCGTCGGCGGCAGCCGATGCACCGTTCGCCGGCTGGCTCCTTGCATCTCAAAGCGTTCAACAACAAGGTTTTCAATCTTCCCGTCAAGTCACACCGGCGCGGCGGTGCATCGGCTCTCGCCGACGCTACTGACCTCGCGCGGCTGCGCCGCTTTTTCCCTTCGATTACGCAATTACTTTTACAGTCCCAGAATCAGTCTTTGCGCGCGACGCAGACCGCCGATAGGCCGAACGGCAGACTCCGTTTTTTCAGATAGCGCGCTTCGGCGAACAGAATCCGCGTGAAAAGCCGGTTGAGCCAGTCGAGCGCGGGCGGAAACGGCTTGACGTCGGAATGTTCGTCGGCGAGGCCGATCCGTTTGAGGACCAGGCGACGGATGACGGCCACCGGAAAAAGGATGGTGTTCGCGTAAGTCCGGCGCAGAACGGTGAAGCCGGCCGCTTCGAGCTTGGCGGCGAGCTCCGGCAGCGTATATCGGCGCTGCGTGTCGATCGCCCGGTCGTGGCCGCTGAACATCCATTTGTAGGCGGCGACGCGCACCAGCACGAGGCCGCCCGGTTTGAGCACGCGAAACATCTCGGCGAGCGCGCGTTCGTCGGCGCCGTCGCCGGGAATCTGGACGAGCACGTCGAAGCTCGTGACGAGATCGAACGCGTCGGCCGCCAGCGGCAGGTCGGTCGCCGACGCCTGAAAGAGCGCCGCGTCGGAGCGCGCGCGGCAGAAACCGAGCGCGACCCGTTCGACGTCGAGCCCGCTGATCGCCGCCGGTTCGCCGTAGCGCCGGAGCCATTCGAGGTTGAGACCCGTGCCGCAGCCGTCGTCGAGAATCCGCGCGCAGTCGGACCGGCAGAGCCCGTCGAGCAGCGCGGCGGAAATCTCGCGCATCCCGGCGAACCACCACATCTTTTCCTCGGTTTCGTAAAGGTCTTCGAAATCTTTGGCCTGCATTCGCACTCTATTGTCTTGGATCGGAAAAAAATAATCAAAAGCGGCGCGGACAAACGGGCGAAGCGTTTCAGGGGAATGTGAAGCCAGAGCCCGGGGAACGGGCGACAGGCGCCGCGCCGCTTTCTGTCGCCCGCTTCGGGGCTTTATTCGATGGGCGCGAACTGAACCAGAGGCGCGCGCCGGTCGCTAAAATCATTCGCCTGTTCCACGGGCTCGATTCGGATATTTGTCGGATTTGATTTTCAAAAAACCGGCCGGCCTGTCGAACATTTTCCGTAAATTTAACTAAAATCTGCTCTAATTGAAGCGCCGGAAAGATTGTCCGGCAACTTGCGGGCCGGTTGCGGTCATCGAAAAAACGTATTTTCTACGAACTTTCATACAACTTTCGATCATCCGGGAACTTTTAAGGCAATTTTATCTTTAAATTTTGCACGAAAGGAGATTGGAGAAATATGCAGAGACTGGCAATCGGTTTGATGCTGGTTCTGGCCGGCGTTTTCGTACCGGCCCGGGCCGAAGAGAAGAAGACTTCGCCGCGGCAGGCGTTCGAGGCGGCGAACGCGGTCTTTACGGGCCGCGTCGGACGCGTCGGGGCCGGCGCGGCTCGGCTCCGGAACGTCGATCTGAATTCCGGCGCGATCTTCGACGACACGCGGCTGCAGACGGCGGAGGTGACGATCGAAAAGATGTTTCGCCGCGCCGACGCCTTCGGCCTGACCGCCGGCGAGACGCTGACGATCTACCCGCCGAAGGACTGCCGGGCGGATTTCGCGGCGGGCGAGGAACGGCTTTTTTACGTCCGTTACGACCGCGAAACCTATTCGTGGGTGCTCGCCGACTGTTACCGCAGCCGGCCGGTCGCGGAGGCGGTCGACGATCTGCATTTTCTCGAAAAGCTGCCGGGCGCGCTCGACCGGACGCGCGTTTCGGGCCGCGTGATGCAGGCCGAGGCGGCCGGCGGAAAGCTCGTCTACCGGCCGGTCGCGGGCGTCGGGATCGTTGCGAGCGTCGTCGATTACGGGACGAACCCGGCGACCGAAAGGAAATTTTCGGCCGTCACCGACGCCGACGGCTTTTACGAGATCTACGATCTGCCGCCCGGCCGGCCGTACGTCTCGATTGAAAATCCGCCGGCCGACCGGACACTGACGAGCGAGGAATTCGGCGCGCCGGCCGCGTCCGACCCGGCCGAAAAAACGTCGCGCGGCGTGAATTTTCTTTTTTCGGCCGGATTTTCCTACATTAAGGGAACGGTCGCCGACGAGAACGGCGCGCCGGTGCCGAACGTCCGCGTCGAGCTCGTGCCGGCCGTCGCCGACGCGCCGGCAACCGATCTGCCGGCCGTCCAGACCGGCCCCGACGGCCGATACGCTTTCAAAATTCCGGCCGAAATAAATCGCGGAAAATACCGCGTGCTCGCCAACAACGAGACGGAACGCTTGGCGCGGCCGCCGTTTCCGCCGACATTTTACCCGCGTTCGACCGCCGCCGCCGGCGCGCGGATCGTCGACGCGGAAAACGGCCGGACGCTCGAAAACGTCGACATCGCTTTTCCCGCGCGGCTCGCCGAAAAAACGATCGCGGGCCGCGTCGCGTTTCGCGACGGGACGCCGGTGACGGGCGGAAAAGTAGTTTTTACGGGGACGATCCGGGAAATCACGACCGACAACGGCGATTTCACGAGCCGGTTCTTTTATCCGAGCAACGGCGACATCAATGCCGGAAAATACGCGTTCGAGGCGGTCGAAAGCCGCGCGGGCCGCGTCCAGGCCGAGCTCGTCTTCCGGCGCGCCGAGCTCGAAACCTGTCTGAAAAGAAAGCTCGCGCTGCCCGACGGCCGGAAATACGTGCTCGTCACCTCGAAACCGGCGCCGGTGACCGTCGGCCCGAACGGCGCGGCGGCCGATCTCCGGTTTCTGATCCCGCCGTGCCGGCCCGCGCCCGCGGCCGAGGCCGACCGCTACTGGCAGACCGTCGAGGATTTCCCGCTCGGCAGGCAGTTTACGCGCTACGGCAAACGGCTGCCGCCGCAATTGCCGAGATTTATCGAGTCGAGCGAAAAACGCGAAGCGCCGGCCGAATCTTCGACCGGCGACGACGAATCGCCGCGGCTCGATCTCGCGCAGGCCGAGCTGGCCTTTGCCGGGACGGTCGTCGAAGAGCTCGGCGCGGATTACGATTTTCTGAAAAACGATTACCAGCTGCCGCGCTGGATCGCCAAAAACGTGCGGCTCGTGCGGGTCGATAAATTGTTCAAGCCGGCCGAGATTTACGGCGTCGAGCCGGGCGATATGCTGCTCGTCGACACGGGCTTTAAGAAGGGCGAGGCCGGAATCTTTCTCGCCGCGCCGCGCGACTACACGTATTCCGACGTCTGGAACCAGTATCAGTCGCGCTACACGAAGCCGCTCGACCGGATGCAGAGCTACGTCCGGTCGTTCGAAGCGCCGGTCGGGCCGAACCGGCGGCGCGTGTCCGGCTACGTCCGGCTCAACCGCTACGACCGGGCGAATGCCGGCGCGCCGCGCGAGGCCGCGCTCGAACCGATGAGCGGCGCGACGGTCGTCCTGACGCCGCTCACGGCGACGGGCGAACGTCTCGATACCGGCGGCGCGAAGGCGCTCCGCGTCGCGACCGACGCGCGCGGATTTTACGAGTTCGACCGGCTCGCGCCCGGGAAATACTGGCTCTATGCGCTGACGCCGGGCTATCACGGCGAGGGTTTCGCCGAATTCGGCGCGGTCGATTACGATGATCGGCGGATCGGCGTCGTCGTCGATCTCGGCGGCCAGCGCGAGGCGAGCGTCGATTTCGAAACCGTTTACAACGGCAAAATCCGGGGCCGCGTGACGGACGAAAACGGGAAGCCGGTCGCGCAGGCGATGATCGGTCTGTTCGACGCCGCGACCGGCCGGCCGTTCGCGACCGGCGAACGGATCTTTACCGATCCGGACGGGAAATACGAGATCGAGAATCTGCCCGACGGCAAATATCTCGTCGCCGTCGTCAACCCGGAACGCGTCAATTTCCGGACGCCGTTCGTGCCGACCTTTTACCCGAACGCGACCGAACGCGGCCGGGCGACGCCGGTCGAGATGAGCCGGAGCCTCCGCAAAGACGGGATCGACATCACGGTTTCGGCGCGGCTGCCGGAAAAGACGCTGAGCGGCACGGTCGAAGCGCCGGCCGGCGCCGAGGTCTTTCTGACCTTCGACGGCGTCTGGGAATTCGTCCCGCTCAAAATCGACGAGGCGGTCTCGTTTTACGAATACAACACGCGGCCCTTCGAGACGCGGGTCGAAAACAACCGTTTTTCGGTCGCGCTGCCGGCCGGCACGCGCGGAAAGCTGCAGGCCTACGCTTTGATTCCGGCCGAAAAGGCGGCCGCCTGTCTCAAGGATCAGTCCGTCCCGAAGGCCGACGCCGGCGGGCGCGTCAAAATATTTTCGCGGCCGGTCGACGTCGCGCTCGACCGCGACGCGGCCGGTCTGAAGCTCTCGTTTCTCGTCCCGCCCGATTGTTTTTGACGACGGCAAACGGCGCGTCCGGCCGCCGGTAAAATCGCCGTCCGGACGCGCCGCGCCGTTTTTTTGAGGAAAAAAGCTTTTCTTTCGGATAAATTTCTTTTATTCTTTTTCGGGTAGTATAACGAGATGAAATCCGAAAAAGAACCGCCGAAAATGCCGGGCGTCGATCAGATCTTTCAGGCCGCCGAGCGGCTTCGCAAGGTCGCGATCCACACGCCGCTCCAGCCGAACCTGAATCTTTCCGAGCGTTACGGGGCCAATGTCCTGCTCAAGCGCGAGGATCTGCAGATCGTCCGCTCGTACAAGATCCGCGGCGCTTACAACAAGATGGCGCAGCTGCCGGCGGCCGCGATCGCGAAGGGCGTCGTCTGCGCGTCGGCCGGCAATCACGCGCAGGGCGTCGCCTACGCCTGCCGCGTGCTCGGCGCGCGCGGGACGATCTTTATGCCGACGACGACGCCGAACCAGAAGATCAAGCAGGTGATGATGTTCGGCAAGGAAACGGTCGACGTCGAGCTGGTCGGCGACACGTTCGACGACGCCTACGCCGCGTCGCTCGAATTCTGCGAGGAGCGCGCCGCGACGTTCGTCCACCCGTTCGACGATCTGCAGGTGATCGAGGGACAGGGCACGGTCGGACTGGAAATCTTCAGGGACGCCGACGTCAGGATCGATTACCTGCTGCTCGCGGTCGGCGGCGGCGGCCTCGCGTCGGGCGTCTCGACCGTCTTCAGACAATTGAGCCCGCACACGAAGATCGTCGGCATCGAGCCCGAAGGCGCGCCGGCGATGCGGGAGTCGATCGCGGCGGGCCGCGTCGTGACGCTCGAGAGCGTCGACAAGTTCGTCGACGGCGCGGCCGTCCGGCGCGTCGGCGAGCTGACATTCGCGATCTGCCGCGCCAATCTCGACCGCGTGCTGACGATTCCCGAGGGTCAGGTCTGCTCGACGATTCTCCAGCTTTACAATGAGGAAGCGATCGTCGCCGAGCCGGCCGGCGCGCTGACGATCGCCGCGCTCGACGCGCTCAAAGACGAGATCCGGGGCAAAAACGTCGTCTGTCTCGTCTCCGGCGGCAACAACGACATCACGCGGACCGAAGAGATCAAGGAGCGCTCGCTGCTCTACGAGGGCCTCAAGCATTACTTCATCATCCGTTTCCCGCAGCGGGCGGGCGCGCTCCGCGAGTTTCTGACGGCGCTCGGCCCCGACGACGACATCACGCATTTCGAATACGTCAAAAAGACCTCGCGCGAACAGGGCCCGGCGCTCGTCGGGATCGAGCTCAAGACGAAAGAAGAGTTCGAGCCGCTCCTCGAACGGATGCAGCAGACGCGGATTCCCTACGAATACATCAACGACCGGCAGGATCTGTTTCAGTTTCTGGTCTGATTCGATTTCGGATTTCGGATTTCGGATTTCGGATTTCGGATTGGTTCCGGGGCGGATAATCGTTAACGATGGGAACGGGCGTTGACCGGCGTTTTCCGGTCGCGTTCGGTCGGTGCGGATGCGTATGTACAGGGTGCGGATGCTCATGTACAGGGTGCGGATGCTCATGTACAGGGTGCGGATGCTCATGTACAGGGTGCGGATGCGTGTGTATAGGGTGCGGAGACCTATGTATAGGGTGCGGAGACGTATGTACACCGCGCGGATTCAAATGTATAGGGTGCGGAGACGAATGTACAGGGTGCGGAGACGAATGTACGCCGCGCGGATGCGTATGTACGCCGCGCGGATTCAAATGTACGCCGCGCGGATGCGAATGTACGCCGCGCGGAGAGGCTGTAAAAGTAATGGTGTAATCCGTTCTCGACGAAACCCGAAAAAGCGGCGAAACCCGCGCCGAGGTCAGTAGCGTCCGATGCAATCGATGCACCGTTTGCCGGCCGGGCTCCTGCATCTCAAATCGTTCGACAACAAGGTTTTCTCGGGAAGTCACACCAATGCGGCGGTGCATCGGCTCTCGCCGACGCTGCTGACCTCGCGCGCGGCTTGCGCCGCTTACACGATTTGTTTGACAATCTCCGCGCGGATGCGTATGGACGATGTTTTTTTCTGCAAGCGGCGGCCGGCGGCGGCGTTCTGATAATATAGGCGGTGTCGGATATTTCGATTTGGGATTTGGGATGTCGGATGGCGGAGTTTTTTTATTCAAAACGGTGTTCTATGTTGAAAACGGCGGCGATCGGTTTGCTTTTGGTTTTTTCGGGTTGTTATCTGACTCTGGACGGAAATTCGGCCGCGCTGCCGGAGGCGGCGGCGAACGCGAAGACGCCCGCGCCGGCGGCGACGCCGGTCGTGATCGACGACGCGGCGTTTTCGAAACATCGGGAAAAGCTCGAACAGAAACTCAAAGGGCGCGGCTTTACGGTGCTCGTCGAAAAGCCGTTCATCGTCGTCGGCGACGAGCCGGCCGAGACCGTCCGGCGGCGGAGCGCGAACACCGTCAAATGGGCGGTCGACAAGCTCAAACAGGATTATTTCACGAGCGACCCGGCCGAGATCCTCGAAATCTGGCTCTTCAGGGACAAGGATTCTTACCGTAAACACGCCAAAGAGTTTTTCAACGACGAGCCGGACACGCCTTACGGCTATTATTCGCCGTCGAACAAGGCGCTGGTGATGAACATCGCGACCGGCGGCGGGACGCTCGTCCACGAGATCGTCCACCCGCTGATGGAGGCCAATTTCCCGGACTGCCCGGCGTGGTTCAACGAGGGAATGGGCTCGCTCTACGAACAGTCGGGCGAGGTCGGCGGCCATATTCACGGCTACACCAACTGGCGGCTGCCGGGACTGCAGAAAGGCCTCCAGCAGAAAATCGTCCCGACGTTTCAGAAGCTGACCGCGATGAACGACACCGAATTCTACCGCGAAGACACCGGCACCAACTACGCGCAGGCGCGCTATCTGCTCTATTATCTGCAGTATAAAAATCTTCTGGTGAAATACTACGCGGAATTCCTGAAGAACCGGACGACCGATCCGACCGGCTACAAGAGCCTCCAAAAAATCCTCGGCGAAAAGGATATGAACGCCTTTCAAAAGAAATGGGAAGCCTTCGTGATGAAGCTCCGCGTCGGGACGGAACCTGCCTGAACGTTGTAACGAATGGACAGGAAAAGCAAATTTTCATATCCTTTTTATTTGCCCGTCAACGGGCGATTCGGATAATGAAAATCAAATCAATCGAGCTGATCGAGATCAATCTGCCGCTCGTTCATTTCTTCGAGACGAGCTTCGGCCGCACTTACGAACGGAGAATCATTCTGACGCGCGTCCGCGACGAGGCGGGCGGCGAGGGCTGGGGCGAGGCGACCTGCGGCGAGACGCCTTCGTATTCCGAGGAATGGACCGACGCGGCGTGGGCGGTGATCGAACGGATTCTCGCGCCGATGGTCATCGGGGCCGAGGTCGAACGCGCCGCGAACGTCTGGGACCTGATGAAGCAGGTCCGCGGCAACCGGATGGCGAAGGCCGCGATCGAGACGGCCTGCTGGGATCTCGAAGCGAAAAAGATCGGCGTCCCGCTGTGGCGGCACCTCGGCGGCGAAAACCGCGAAATCGCCTGCGGCGTCTCGATCGGCATTCAGGATTCGGTCGAACAGCTGCTCGAAAAGATCCGGACCGAGCTCGACGCCGGCTATCAGCGCATCAAGATCAAGATCTCGCCGCGCTGGGATTACGACGTCATCAAACGCGTCCGCGAGACGTTCGGCGACATTCTGCTGATGGGCGACGCGAATTCGGCCTACACGCTCGCCGACCTCGATAAACTGAAGAGCCTCGACGAGTTCGGGCTGATGATGCTCGAACAGCCGCTGCCGCACGACGACATCATCGACCACGCCAAACTGCAGGCGCAGCTCAAAACGCCGGTCTGTCTCGACGAGCCGATCAAATCGCCCGAGGACGCGCGCAAGGCGATCGAGCTCAAATCGGGCAAGATCATCAATCTCAAGAACGGCCGCGTCGGCGGGCATTCGGAATCGAAGCGGATCGAGGCGCTCTGCCGCGAAAACGGGATGCCGGTCTGGTGCGGCGGAATGCTCGAATCGGGCGTCGGCCGCGCGCACAACATCGCGATCTCGACGCTCCGCGGCTACACGCTGCCGGGCGACGTTTCGGCGTCCAAACGCTACTGGCACGAGGACGTCATCGAACCGGCCGTCGAAGTCACGCCCGAAGGCACGATCATCGCGCCCGACGCGCCGGGCATCGGCTTCGAAGTCAACCGCCGCCGGATCGACAAACTGACGGTCAGAAGAGCGGAAATCAATGGCTGAGAAATACTGGCGGGAAATAATCGAGCGGAAATGGATCGTCGAATTCGACCGGAAACCTTACGACAAACATAAATTGTCGGGTTTTGTTCTGGACGTTAACGACGACTTCACATTGATCCATCAATTCGATCGCGACTGGATCGCGACCGACGGCTACTGCGTTTTTCGAAACGAGAGCGTCAGAAAATTCTGGGTTCACGACAAAGAAGAATATTATCTCAACGAGGTCGTCAAACTTAAAAAGATCGAGCCGCGGCCGGTTCCCGAAATTTCGATCGAAAGCTGGCCGTCCGTCCTGCGAACGGTGAGCGATAATTACCCTCTGATCGTGATCGAATCGGAGTTGATTTATAAAAATCAATGCAACATCGGAATCCTCCGGAAACTGGGCAAAAAAAAGTTCAGCCTGCTCGAAATCGACCCGACGGCCGTGTGGTACGATTCCCCGATCGGGTATAAACTGAAGGATCTGACGATGGTCGGGTTCGACGGGGCCTACGAAAACACGCTTTGGGAAATTTCCGAAAGCCGAAAGAGTAAATGACGGCCTCGATCTTTTAATTGCCGCAGTAAAACAGGTCGTTGGAATTTCAAGAGCTCCGACCTCCGATATCCGACATCCGACATCAATATTAATCGTTCTGATTTTTATCGCCAAGTCTGCCCTCGATTCCGCGAAGCAGTCGATCTAATTCCATCAATTCGGCCGGCGGAGCTTCGGTCGGCGGATAGCATTCGTAAGCGGTTTTATTTACCGAGGCGTCGTCGAAGCCGACTTCGAGCGACATTTTTCCGCAGTCGGCGGCGCCGGGGCCTTTTATTTCAGCGGGCAGCGACTTAAACTCGATTTCGTTTGCCAGTCGTGAAATTTTCTGCCATTCGCCGCTTGTGATTTCGCCTTCCAGTCTTGTTTCGGGAAATTTTTTGTCTAAAGACTTTGCTTTCTCATTATTCGTGCGGGTAAAAACGACTTTGTTTTTTTCGATTTGAATCGCGGCAATACAAAGTCCGGCGCACATTCCCGCTTCGAAACGGTGTTTTATCGAGATCGGATGCTTTGATTGTCCGCAGTCGACGAAAAGCGCGAGAATTGCCGGTATCAGAATCAAACGTTTCATAATAAAAATTTCGCTCTTGAGTTATTTAGACCGCAGATAATATCATTATTGTTCGATTTTATAATTTTCTGCGGACTATTTCGAATACTTTAAAATTAAATGCTTTAATAAATTTATGAGCAATCAAGAACCAAATAAAATCATTTTTTCGATGGTCAAGGTGAGTAAGTTTTACGACAAAAAGCCTGTCCTCAAAGACATTTACCTATCGTTTTTCTACGGCGCGAAGATCGGCGTTTTAGGTCTTAACGGCGCGGGCAAATCGTCGCTTTTGCGGATCATCGCCGGTCAGGACAAGGACATCAACGGCGAGGTCGTTTTCTCGAAGGGCTACACGGTCGGCTATCTCGAACAGGAACCGAAGCTCGACGACGCGAAGACGGTTCGCGAGACGGTCGAGGAAGCCGTCCAGTCGACGGTCGATCTGCTGAAGGAATTCGAGGAGATCAATATGAAATTCGCCGAGCCGATGACCGACGACGAGATGAACGCGCTCATCGAGCGGCAGGGCGAAGTGCAGGAAAAGCTCGATCACGCCGACGCGTGGGACCTCGATTCAAGGCTCGAAATGGCGATGGACGCACTGCGCTGCCCGCCGCCGGACACACCGGTCAAAAATCTTTCGGGCGGCGAAAAACGCCGCGTCGCCCTCTGCCGGCTGCTGCTGCAGAAGCCCGACGTTTTATTGCTCGACGAACCGACGAACCACTTGGACGCGGAAACCGTCGCGTGGCTCGAACAGCATCTGCAGAAGTATGAAGGCACGGTCATCGCCGTCACGCACGACCGTTATTTCCTCGACAACGTCGCCGGCTGGATNNATCCCGTGGAAGGGCAATTACTCGTCGTGGCTCGAACAGAAGGAACAGCGGCTCGCGCGCGAGCAGCGGTCGGACGACAAGCGGCAGAAGACGCTCGAGCGCGAACTGGAATGGATCCGGATGTCGCCGAAGGGCCGTCACGCGAAGTCGAAAGCGCGCATCAACGATTACGAAAAGCTGCTCACGGAAGAATCCGAAAAGCGCAGCGAGACGCTCGAAATCTACATCCCGCCGGGCGA
>JAFDVJ010000050.1:0-1324 GCA_018269075.1 Acidobacteriota bacterium | reverse complement strand
GGCGCGGGCAAGACGACGCTGTTCCGGCTGATCACGGGTCAGGACACGGCCGACGCGGGCGATTTCAAGGTCGGCGAAACGGTCAGACTGGGCTACGTCGACCAGTCGCGCGACGCGCTCGACGGCGACAAGACGATCTTCGAGGAGATCACCGACGGGCTCGATCTCGTCCAGCTCGGCAAGCGCGAGATGAACTCGCGGGCCTATGTTTCGCGGTTCAATTTCTCGGGCGCCGACCAGCAGAAACGCGTCGGCGCGCTCTCGGGCGGCGAGCGCAACCGCGTGCATCTCGCGAAAATGCTCAAATCGGGCGCGAACGTCATTCTGCTCGACGAACCGACGAACGATCTCGACGTCAACACGATGCGCGCGCTCGAAGAGGCGCTCGAAAACTTCGGCGGCTGCGCGGTCGTGATCAGCCACGACCGCTGGTTTCTCGACCGCATCGCGACGCATATTCTGGCGTTCGAGGGCGATTCGAAGGTCGTCTATTTCGACGGCAACTACAGCGAGTACGAGGCCGACCGCAAACGCCGTCTCGGCCACGACGCCGACCAGCCGCACCGGATCAAATACCGCAATCTGACGCGGGCGTGAGGATCAGGAGAGGGATTAAAATTCATTGCTGTTAATAAAGATCGGCATTCAGAGTCGGGTTTGTTAAAGAGAACGCGGACAACTGCGGAGTTTACGGATTAACGCGGTTTTATTTTAAAGCGTGTGACACAACTTGTTGGAATAATGAGCGTTAAGCCCGCGAGCGGTTGTTAAACTATCCACTAAAACCACGAAAAAACACGAAATAAATTTAGTGGTTTTAGTGGTTTTAGTGGAAGATCAAAAAAGCGAACGCGACCGGAATCGACACTTTTTCCAATAAGTTTTGTCACTAACTATTAATAATCATCCGCGAAAATCCGCCTGATCCGCGTTCATCCGCGTCCTATTGACCCGATCATCAACAGTTGCTTCGATTCTTTTAACGAAAACGATTTGGTAGCGAACCAAAAGCAATACCGTATTGAAGCACTTTGATCAATTGCCGCCAGCTTCAGCTGGCGGGAAAGGTGAATTGTGGACAAGGCTTTAGCCGAAAAGGAGATTTTTAATAATTCCTCAGAGCTTTAGCTAAAGCATTCAGGATGATTGATATTTTTTTTCGATTTCGGCTCAAGCCCGGCACGATTGACCATCCGTTCCACTAGCTGTGGTCTTTGAAAATTAAATCCGTCAATAAAATATTCCTTAAAAGCCCGTGAAACGGGCGATAGATAATAGCCACGGGGGCAGCCCGTGGTCAGGCCGCAATATCGAACCGAGCCCG
>JAFDVJ010000004.1 GCA_018269075.1 Acidobacteriota bacterium | reverse complement strand
AGCAGATCGTCGAAATCGAGCGCGTTGGCGTTGTTGAGCCGTTCCTCGTAGAGCTTGTAGACGCGCGCGATGGCGGCGCGTTTTTCGTCGGTGTATTCGACCCGCGAGGCGTAGAGATCGAAATCCTCGCCGCTGTTCTTGGCCGACGAGATCGCGCTCTGCACCTGCCGCGGCGCGAGCTGTTTCTCGTCGAAGCCGATGTCCTTGATGCAGGCCTTGATGACCTTGGCCGTGTCGTCGGTGTCGTAGATCGTGAAATGCTTGCTGTAGCCTTCCTGCAGCGCCTCGATGTCCTGCCGCAGAATCCGCACGCAGAGCGAGTGAAAGGTCGTCACGAGCGGCGCGGATTGGAGTTTTTGCTGCCGGAGCAGCTCGGTCACGCGCTCGCGCATCTCGCCGGCGGCCTTGTTGGTAAAGGTGACGGCGAGGATGTTGTGCGGGGCGACCTGTTTTTCGGCAATGAGATAGGCGATCCGGACGGTGATCACGCGCGTTTTGCCGGAGCCGGCGCCGGCGAGAATCAGCACCGGGCCTTCGGTCGTCGTCACGGCCTCGCGCTGGCGTTCGTTGAGCGATGTTAATAAGTCCATAGTCAGAGCGGAATTGTTGTTTTAGTCGAAAGATTCAAGTCTAACAAAAAGCCGCCCGAAAATAAAAAAAGACGCGCCGTTTCAGCGCGTCTTTTCCGCTGCGGGCCGGAGGCCGTCAGCCTTTTCATACTAATCCAGCGCCCACAGGTCGAAACCGGTGATCTCGTCGCCGACATTTAACGCCGCCGCCGGGAAAATACCCGATTTCGAGCTGACGTTGAGGATCACGGTCTGGCCGACGGCGACGTCGTCGAACCGGTAGTTTCCGAAACTGTTCGTCGTCGCCGTCCGGCTGGCGCCGTCCTGCAATGTCATCACGACCCGCGCCCGGGCGATGCCGCGACCTTTCGCGTCCATCACGCGGCCCGAAATACCCGCCGAAGCCGCCGTCGGCGCGTTGATGGTCAGTTGATAGCGGGTCACCTGCGTATTCGCGCCGTCGCTGACCTGAACCCGGAAAAAGAACGTGCCGTTGACGGTCGGCGTGCCGGTGATCTGCTCGGCGGCCGCCGGCGCGAAGGCGGTCGTCAGGTTCAGCCCATTGGGCAGCGTGTCGCCGCCGAACAGCGTATAAGTGTAGGTCGTCGCGCCGACCGTCGTATTCGGCGCGAGGGTCGTGGTATAGGCCTGATTTTTATCGGCCGCGGGGAGAACGGCGGTGAAATCGGTCGGCGCGGCGGGCAGCTCGAAAGCGCCGATGTCGGTCGTCGCCGAGGCCGGGCGGGCAAACCCGCGCTCGTCCGCGGCGACATTGGCCGGGGCGTTGAAAGTCGCGCAGGAAGAGTTGTTGACGCAGTTCGAACCGGCGTTGATCGCCGCCGAGCCCGACAGCAGGGAATGCGTCGGCGTGGAGCCGCCGTAATTGCCGAGCGGCGCGAGCCGCGCGTTCGGATTATTGAGCAGGTCGGTGCCAACCCAGCCGGTGCTCGTGCCCTGACTTCCGATCAGATTGTTTCCGCCCGAAGTGACGACTCCGGTCGCATCATTGTCGGTCGTGCCGGTATTGTCGGTGACGATCGTGTTTCGGATGTTCATCGTGCCGCCCGCGCTGGTATTGATGCCGCCGGTGCCGGCCGAGGCGGTATTTCGGGTAATCGTGGAATTGGTCAGCGTGATGGATGTGTTGATCGTGTTTCGCAGCGACCCGCCGTTCGTGCCGCTGTTTGCCGAAAGCGTCGAATTGGTGATCCGCAATGTGCAGAGATTGTTGCAGAGGGCCGCGCCGCCCTGTCCGCCCGAACTTGAATTGTTCGTAATGGCGGAGTTGACGATATTGACCGTGCCGCCGCTGATGCGCATCGCCCCGCCGTTGGCGGTACTCGTGTTCTGCGTGACCAGTACATTGTTCAGATTGAAGGCCCCGCCGACACCGGGCGCGTTCAACTGCAGTCCGCCGCCGCCGACTCCGCTTGAATCGGTTCCGTAGCGCACCGTCGCATTATTGAGGCTGAGGATTCCCGAGACTCCGATCGGTACATCGAAAACGCGGTCGATGCCGAGGCCCGGCCCGCTTCCCGCCTGAATGAAAGTGGTCCGCGCGTCGGCGCCGTTGATCGTGATGTCCGTCCGGATATCGAGATCGCCCGTCGCGGCCTGATCCTCCGCAGTTCCGGAGATCGTCAGCTGGTAAACGCCGGCCGGCAGAGTAATGACGTCGGCCCCGGCGAGGGCGTTCGCTTCCTGGATGGCGGCCCGCAGCGAACAACTGCCTCCGGAAGTTGCACAAACTCCGTTGCCCGGATTGGCGTCGACGGCATCCGTCGTCGTATTGACGGTAAAGGTCGCCGCATAAGCGCTCGAACCGGCCGCGATAAGCGGTCCGATTAAAAGCAAAGTTCGAAATATTTTAAGCATGGATCTTCTTTTCCTCCTCAAGTTGGTTAAGTTCGACAGCCCCGGTTCGGGGATCGTTGGTCCCGCTGCCGGGGCGGCGATAAACTGTCAAATATCACGTATTTAACGCGCCTAAAAAGCTCGGACAACCGCTCGTGATATTGATGACAGAACGCAAGGGGCGATCGCGGCTTGCAGTCTTTTGACGCACAGGCCGCGATCGCCCCTCCCAACTTCAGTCGATCCTGCTGCTATTTCTTATTTTCGTTTCGGGCGGGTTTTGCAGAACGGGGCCCGGCGGTTCTGCGCGCAGACGAGACCGGTCAGCGCCTCGATCGCGGCCTGCTGCTCACGGATCGTCGCGTCCTGCCGGGCGAGCTGTTGTTTGAGCGCTTCGTTCTCGCGCCGCTGGGCTTCGATCTGCTCCTGCTGCTCGTTGACGGCGTTGACGAGCACGACGCCGACGCGGTCGTATTTGACGCCCTCGACCTCGCCGTTCGCATTGCGCGTGACCAGTAATTCATTGACTTTGGCGACGTCTTCCGCGCCGAGGCCGAGATCGGCCGCGCCGCCCTCGCGCCAGTTGAAGGTGATCGGCCGGAGCCGTCTGACGATGTTCAGGCCGAAGCGGAAATCGTTGACGTTGGTCTTGTAGCGCAAGCTTGAGGAACAAGTCGCGATCTGGTTCGAGGCGTTGCGGCAGAGCGCGGTCGCGCCGGCCGCGCCGAGCGTGTTGATGATGACCGTGCCGGTGTCCTCGATGATCAGGCGGTCGGCGCCGTTGACGAAAAAGCGCAGGTCTTCGCCGCCGACCGGCCCGACCGAGATCAGCGCCGTCGTGGCGTCGGCCGCGTTGGTCCATTTGATCTGCTGGAAGTCGCCGCCGCCGTTCTGGAGCTTGATGCCGTCCTGATTGCCGGCTTTGACGTGAAAACGAAAGGTCGGCGCGGTCGTCCCGATCGCGACGCGCGTGTCGGCGGTCGCGGTATTGACGCCGGCGATCGAGCCGAGCACCAGCGAGTTGTCCTGAGTGACGTAGGAAAAAGCACCGATCGCGGTCGCGTTGTTCGGGGAGCCGCCGAAATTGGCGGACGCGCCGAGCGCCGTGCTGTTCGATCCGCTGACGAAACCGTCGGCCGTGTTGTAGCCGATGAAGGTATTCGAGCCGCCGGTCGAGTTGGCCTGCCCCGCCTGATAGCCGAAAAAGCTGTTCAGGCTGCCGCTCGAATTGCTGATTCCGGCCGAATATCCGTAAAAAGCGTTGGCGTTGCCGGACACGTTCTGAAAACCGGAGCTGGCCCCGCTAAATGTATTGGAAGCGCCGGTCGTATTGTTTCTTCCGGCGCTGGCCCCGGTAAAAACATTCGTGAAGCCGGTCGTGTTGTTGCGCCCGGTCTGACTGCCGACGAAAACATTTCCAGAACCGGTCGAGTTCGTGAAACCGGCCAGATCGCCGACGAACGTGTTGTCGTTCTGAGTATTCGCGAACCCGGCCTTATTGCCGACGAAAGTGTTGCCGATGCCGACGTCGTTCGTAAAGCCGGCCTGGCTGCCGACGAAAACGTTTTCGGCGCCGGCGGTGTTGGCGGCGCCCGCCTGAGAGCCGAAAAAGCTGTTGAGCGTGCCGCTCGAATTCAGAATGCCCGCGTTCCGGCCGGCGAAGGAGTTCTGGTTTCCGTCCGAAAAGAGCACGCGGCTGCCGCCGATGGTGAACTGGGTCGTTGCGTTGAAGACGTTCGCCGAGCCGGTTCCCGAGATGTTGAAGTTCGACGACGCCTGCGGCGAGGTCGTGTTCTGAATATAGTTCGCCGAATTCGGGAGCGGATTGCGCGCGTCCGAAAGGCGCGCGTCCGAAGTCTGGACGAACTGCGCGGCGGTCGTGCCGCCCAATTGCAGCGCATTCGTCGAGGTGTCGGCGTTCGTCGCGCTGAGGCTCTTGACGGCAAAGGGAACGCTCGTCAAAAGCCGTCGCGGCGCGAGCAGCGTGAAAGCGCCGGTGCTCGCGCCCGGACGGACCGCGACTTCGATGTAGCGCGGGCCGCCGTCGGCGAAGGCCGGCGCGCCGAAGTCGAGATTGACGGCAAAGACGCCGGCCGTCACCGCGACGTCGTCGACGACGATGTCCGCGCCTCTTTGCGAGCCGCCCGACACTGCGTCGAAAAGGCGGAAAGTAAAATCGTAAGCCCCGGTCGGGGAAGCATTCGTGTCGGTCAGCTTGCCCTGATAGGTGAAAAACGACGACTGCGCGCTCGACGGTGCGATACCGGCCAGCAGCAAAATAAACACAAAAAAGAAATTTTTGAAATTCATAAGTTCAGCTAGTTTCGGAAAACGATTGGTTGATTGAAAATGGAAGCCGTCGAGTTGAAACCGACTTTTAATGAACTGCCAAGAAGGATTCAGACCAGAGGCCATTCCTGGGATCGAGCGAATACCAGCTGAGAATTTAACGCGGAAAGCCTTATAAATCAAGTTTTGGGCCGGATTACCGGCGGCCGGCAAAATGAGCGTCGAAAAAAAAAGACGAGCCGAAACGGCTCGTCTTCGCGGTGCGGGAAGAAGGGGGCAGCCCGAATTCAGGGTTGTCTGGCGGGCGGTTTGCAGAAGGCCGCACCCGGATTCTGCGCGCAGAGCAGGGTCTTCATCGCGTCGAGTTCGGCCTGCTGGGCTTTGATGACGCGGTTCTGTTCCTCGATCTGTTTTTCGAGCGCGGCGTTTCGTTCGGCTTCGGCCTCGATCCGCTTTTGCTGCTCCTCGATCTCGGTCTGTTGCTCCTTGACGGCGTTGACCAAAACGACGCCGACGCGGTCGTATTTGACGCCTTCGACCTCGCCTTTTTCATTTTTCGTAACCAGTAACTCGTCGACTTCGGCGACGTCCTCCGCGCCCAATCCGAGATCGGCCGCGCCGCCCTCGCGCCAGTTGAAGGTGATCGGCCGCAGTTGTTTAATGAGGCTCAAACCCGGCCGGAAATCGTTGATGTTGGTCTTGTAACGCAGAGATGACGAGCAGGTTGCGATCTGGTTCGAGGCGTTGCGGCAGAGTGCGGTCGCGCCGGCCGACCCGAGCGTGTTGATGACGACCGTGCCGGTGTTTTCGACGATCATCCGGTCGGCGCCGTTGACGTAAAAGCGCATATCCTCGCTGCCGGTCGGGCCGACCGAGATCAGCGCGGTCGTCACGTCGGACGAATTTGTCCAGCGGATCTGCTGGAAATCGCCGCCGCCGTTCTGGATCTTGATGCCGTCCTGATTGCCCGCTTTAACGTGGAAGCGAAAAGTCGGCGCGGTGGTCCCGATCGCGACCTTCGCACTGTCGCAAAACGTCGGAGAGCAACTGTTGATGCCGTTGATCGAGCCGATCACGACCGAATTGCTCTGGGTAACCGCCGCGAAGGCGCCGATTGCGGTGGCATTAGAAAGATCGGTCGCGCCCAGAATGTCGCTGTTGGAGCCGATTGCCGTATTCAGATATCCGCCCGTGTTGCTTTGGCCGGCATTAGCTCCGAAAAAGCTGTTTTCCTGACCGGTCGTGTTGTTGTGTCCGGCAAAAAAACCGATAAAATTGTTATATTGGCCCGAAGTGTTTTGTCGGCCGGTAAACGTTCCGATGAGGACGTTTTGAATTCCTATGGTGTTGTCGTACCCTGCCGAATCGCCGATAAAAACGTTTTGCAGGCCGGTTGTGTTGGAACGGCCTGCCTGCAAGCCGACGAAAATGTTGCTCAATCCGGTGGTGTTCGACAGTCCGGTCTGGTAGCCGAGGAACGTGTTGTTTGAGCCGGTCGTCGTCTGAATGCCGGCCTGATAGCCGAAAAAGTTGTTCCCGGTACCGGTCGTGATGGCGCCTCCAGCGCTGCGGCCGACGAAAGTGTTCTGCACCGAGTCGATAAACAGCGCGCGGCTGCCGCCCAGGTTGTACTGCGTCGCCGCGTTGAAAATGTTCGCCGTGCCGGTTCCCGAGACGTTGAAGTTCGACGACGATTGCTGCGTCGTCCCGTTCTGGATGTAATTGACCGAATTCGGCAGCGGGTTGCGGTCGTCCGAAAGGCGCGAGTCCGTCGTCTGGACGAACTGGTTGGCGGCCGTGCCGCCGAGCTGCATCGCGTTGGTCGAAGTGTCGGCGCTCGCCGCGTTGAGGCTTTTGATCGCATACGGCGCGCTCGACACGGGCTGGCGCGGATTCAGCAGCGTGAACGCGCCGGTGCTCGGGCCGTTTCGCACCGCGATCTCGAGAAAGCGCGGCAGGCCGTTGGCGAAGGCCGGCGAGCCGAAATCGAGGCTGACGGTGAAAATGCCGTTGACGACGTTGACGTCGTTCAGGACGATGTCCGAGCCGATCTGCGCGCCGCCGGCTGAGTTGTCGTAAAGACGGAAAGTAAAATCATAAGGCCCGTTGGCGGGCGCGGCCGTGTCGTTGAGTCTGCCCTGAAACGTAAAGCCGGTCGTTTGCGGATAGGCGGCCGAAACCAGCAGCGCAATGAAAAAAGAGATTGTAATTAACCTGATCATCAATAAATTTCCTCGCAATAAAGTTCTCAACCCCCCGGGTTTTTGGGAAAATCCGCGTTGACCGGCGGCCGGTTTATTACCGATCCGCCGGCCGTCGCCGTAAAAAAATAGGGCAAAAGATAATCAATACCCCTTGCCCTTTTCCCCTTGTCGATGTCCTCTGTTATTGAACCGCTTTGTTCGGTATGTCGGTCGTCAGTCCGAATTGACTGACCGACCAGGCGCCGCCGGCTCTGGTGATGTACCACGTTCCGCCGCGATAGACGGCCGGATCGGTCTTGCCGTCGCCGTCGAAATCGAGCGGCACCGGCAGATCGCCGTTCTGGCCGAACGCGCGGGCCGCGAACTCGCCGCCGGCGCTGCCGACCGAGTACCAGACGCCGTTCGAGGGCCGCCAGACCGCGACGTCGGCCCGGCCGTCGCCGTCGAAATCGCCGGCCAGCGGCTTGTCTGTCGATAGGCCGAAGTTGAAGATGGCGACCGATCCGTTCGCGCTGTTCAGCCGGTACCACGTGCCGCCGCGGTAAACCGACGGGTCGGCCTTGCCGTCGCCGTCGAAATCGGCGGCCAGCGGCCGGTCGGCGGCGATGCCGAACTGAAACGCCGTGTAGCTGCCGTCGCTGCTGTTGAGCCGGTGCCAGACGCCGGAAGCGGGCCGCCAGACGGCGATGTCGGATTTGCCGTCGCCGTCGTAATCGGCCGCGACCGGCTGATCCCCGGCGATTCCGAAATTGACCGCGCTGAAGCCCTGCGAGCTCATCAGCCGGTACCAGTTGCCTTCGGAGGGCCGGTAAACCGCGAAGTCGGTGCGCCGGTCGCCGTCGAAATCCTCGGCCACGGGGACGTCGCCCGCCGCGCCGAAATGCGTCACCGAAAAG
Source organism: Acidobacteriota bacterium (assembly GCA_018269075.1). Lineage (GTDB taxonomy): Bacteria > Acidobacteriota > Blastocatellia > Pyrinomonadales > Pyrinomonadaceae > JAFDVJ01. The sequence continues at coordinate 254,237 of JAFDVJ010000004.1, read as the reverse complement.
CCGTTGGTCTGGCTGTTGAGGACGTACCAGTTGCCGTCGGACGGGCGGAAGACGGCGAGATCGGACTTGCCGTCGCCGTCGAAGTCGTTGACGGGGCGCGGATTGTTCGGCGTCGCCGCGAAATCGAGATTGGGCTGGTCGCCGAGGATCGCCATATCGTAGACGCCGGGGTTGAAGTTAAAGCCCTCGCGCTGCGGGACGACGATGTAGAACGCGCCCGCCGCGACGTTGCTGAAGTTGTATTTGCCGAGATTGTCGGTCGTCACGGTCCGCGTGTTTTCCGGGTGAACCGTATCGATCAGCGTCAGCGTCGTGTTGCCGAGCGGCGCGGCGCCGACCGTCGACTGGACCTTGCCGCCGACCTGCGCGTAGGAGAAGGTCGGGCCCGAAGAAGTCGGCCGGCCGACAAAGGTCAGCTCGGTGTTGGTCAGCAGCGGGCTGATCGGGAAATTGTTCGGCGTGAAGTTATAGTTCGTGCTGACGGCCGCGACGTTGAAGCTTCCGTTGAAGATCGTGTCCGAAAAACCGAAATAGCCCTGCGCGTCCGTGAGCATAAAGCCCGAACGCATCCCGCTCAGCGAAACGGCCGTGTTCGCGAGCGGCAGGCCCGCCTGATCGACCGTCCGGCCGGAGATCGCGAGATCGCCGAATTTCGCGACGAAGACGTCCTGCGCGCCGCCGTAAAAATTCTGGTAGGCGTCGAGCGAGGTCGGGAAGGGCGTCGTCGCGGTGGTCGTCGTCATTCCGGCGAGAAAAACATTGCCGTTCGCGTCGAGCGCGATGCCGTTGGCCTGATCGTCGGCGAGCCCGCCGAGAAACGTCGAGTAAAGCAGCGTCGAACCGTTCGGGCTGAACCGCGAAAGATAAGCGTCGTGACCGCCGTTATGCGACGTTTGATAGGCGCCGGCGGTCGCCGGGTAGTTGGTGCCGACAGAGTTGAGCGTGTAGCCGGTGACGTAGGGACTGCCGCTCGCGTCGATCGCGATGGCGGTCGCGACGTCCGAACCGTTGCCGCCGATGAAGGTCGAAAAGACGAGCGCCGAGCCGGTCGAATTAAGCTCGCAGACGGCGGTGTCGATCGCGCCGTTGTGAGTCGTGTCGTAGGCTCCGACCGTCACCGGAAAGCCGCCGCCGTTGAGCACGTTGCCGACGATGTAGGCATTGCCGTTCGAATCGATCGCGATATCGCTGGCCGAATCGGAATCCGTCCCGCCGAGAAAGGTGGAATAACTGAGCACGGAACCGAGCGCATTGAGTTTCGTCACGAACATATCGTTCGTGCCGCCCTGATAGGTCGTTTGAAAAGCCCCGGCGGTGAACGGGTAATCGACAACCGTGCCGTTTTGCGTAAAGCCCGCGATATAGGCGTTGCCGCCCGAATCGACGGCGATTCCTTCGCCGTAATCGAGGGCATCGCCGCCCAGAAAGGTTGAATAAACAAGGTTTGCGCCGGTAACGTCCAATTTGCAGACAAACACATCGCTCTGACCGCCGTTAAAGCTCGTGTCGAACGCCCCGACGGTAACGGGAAAAGTGCCGCCGTTGGTCCGGCCGGTAACGTAGACGTTGTTCGAACTGTCGCGGGTGAGATCGAAAGCCTCCTCGAAGACGTTGCCGCCGATGTAGGTCGAATAGATCAGGGCCGTGCCGGTCGGGTTGAGCTTGGTGACGAAGACGTCGGCGCTGCCGTTCGCGGTCGTGTCGAAGGCGCCGGCCGTCGTCGGGTAGGCCGAAGATGTCGTATAGCCGGTCAGATAAATGTTGTTCGAACCGTCGAGTTCGATGGCGCTGGCTTCGTCGGTTCCGGAGCCGCCGATGAAAGTCGAAAAGATGAGCTGCGTCGCCGAAGCGTTGAGCTTGGTGACAAACACGTCCTCGTTGGCGTTCTGCGAGGTGTCGTAGGAACCGGGCGTCGTCGGAAAGAGCGGCGAAAGCGTATAGCCCGTGACATAGACGTTGCCGGCCGCATCGGTCTTGATGTCGAGGCCCTGATCGTTGCCGACGCCGCCGAGATAGGTCGAAAAGGCGAGCAGATTGAGCGTCACCGACGGGTCGATGACGAGCGTTTTTTCCGGATCATAATTGTCGACCGCAAAGCCGACGCGGTTCGCGCCGCGTTTTTCGAAGCGGCTCGCGACTTCCGCGCGGAGGCCGTTCCGTTCCTGATAGGTAAAGGGTTTGAGCTGTTTCAGAACGCCGAATTCGGTCGTGATCACGAGATTGCCGTCGGCGTCGATCGCGACGTCCTGGGCTCCTTCGATCTGCCATTCGATCTGCTCGGGCCGCGCGCCGGGCGCGACCGAAAAGTCGTACTGGAGCTGGTTCTGCCGGTTGCCGTGCCAGGCGACGTCGACGCCCGGATAGACGTTCGTCGTCAGGACGCCGCCGAAGGTCGGGACGTCCGTTCGCCAGCCGGCCGGATCATTGCCCTTCAGGTAATTCGTCCGGCCCGGCAGCTCGTCCGTGCCGGCGAACAGGGAATTCGGATCGGCGCCGGTCATCCGCATATAAACCGCGACCGCCCGGTGCGCGTCCGGGCTAGGGTCGGGAATCACGTAGACCGCGTCGGTCGCCGTTAAATATAAATTATACCGGGAATTGCGCGTAAAAAAACGGACCCGCTCATCGAGCTGTCCGCGATTGATTTCGAAGCTGACGGGAAGCCCGCCCGTTCCGGACAACAGGTTTTGCGCGGTCGCCGGAATCTGGGAAAGAACCGGCGCTGTCAGGACCATAACCGCCAGCAGCAGCCGCTGAACGATGCCCCGACACATTGGATTATTTCGATCAACTCTTTTACTCAACATAAAATCTCCAGTTCTCATCAATTGATACGGTCACTCGGGAAATCATTCTCGCCTTTCCGTGGCCCGCGACCGCCAAACGGTTCGATCTATTCAGATTGGTTAAAGGCTGGTCGACAGGGGGGAATGATCGAAAGGCGGAATTTGATCTCATTAATTTACAAAACCAAATATAAGTCGGCCCGCTGAAAAAAGCCCCACCCAAATGTGTAGGCTCGCGGATTCCGGATTTCGGATTTCGGATTTCGGATTGATTTTGTCCGAATCCCGGCTGCTTCAACCGGGACGGAAATCGAGGTTAGATCGTTAAATATATCGCGGATGGAAGTTTACCGGCACGCGGCGGTTTTGCGCCGGGAACGCGTCGAGCGGTTGACGAGACGGCGGTCGGTTATTTGATGAGGTTCTGGATCTCCCTGAATTTATCGTGCCGGGCGCCGCGCAGGAGTTCGAAGAGCGCCATTTCGACAGTCGCCGGGACGGCGCCGTTCGCGAACATTTTCGCGAGCCCCGCTTCGCGGTCGGTCGAATAGCGCGAGCCGACGGCGTCGGTCAGGAGATGAACGTCGAAACCGGCGGCCAGCAGATCGTGCGCCGTCTGGTTGACGCAGATGTGCGTTTCGAGCCCGCAGATGACGATCTGCCGCGCGCCGGCGGCCTCGATTTGTTCGAGAAAGGCGGCCGCCCCGCACGAGCTGAAGGTCGTTTTTTCGATGAATTCGAAATCGTCGGGCAGGCTGAACAAAATCTCCTCGGCCGTCCGCCCGAGCCCTTTCGGATACTGTTCGGTGACGATCACCGGCAGGTTCAGGATCTGAAACCCGCGGACGATCATCGCGGCCCGCGAGGCGACCTGCGGGAAATCGGAGATCGCCGCGCGAAATGCTTCCTGGATGTCGATCACGACGAGCGCTGTCCGCGCGCTGTCGAGTATTTTCGGATGCTGCATAGTGATTCAATTATACCGGATGCCGGAGAACCTGAAAAAACGGCTTACCGCTTTAATTTCCAAGGTTGGCGCTGAGATCGAACGGCGGGACCTTCGCCCGCCGGCTCCGCGCCGTCTGCGCGGCGATATTTTTCGGGATCGTCCCGACGATCGGCCGCGCGATTTTCGAGCGAACCGGCGCGGCGTCGTCAAGGCCCTCATTTTTCGCCGTCGGGAGTTTTCCTTTTCGCCTCCGTTTTTTGTTTTTCGCGTTCGCGCATTTCCTTTTTATAGGTTTTGAAGAAAAAATACACCGTCACCGAGCAGACGATCAGGATGACGACCATCATACCCGCGATAAAATAGATTTCGGCCAGTCCGGAATTGGGCATACCCAAATTTTAACGCAAGGTCCGGCCGGGGGCAAAAAGCAACGTGCGAAGGGCGGCTTGTATCAAAACACCGCAGGGCGTAAAATTCGGTTCAGAACCGGGCTGACGGCGCGTTTTGATTATGTCGTTTCCGAAAATAATTCTGATCGCGGTCGTGCTCGCCGGGGCGTCGCTCGCCGCTCACGGGCGGGCGCGGGCGGATGACGCGTGGCTCCGCGTCCAGTCGAAAAACTTTCAGATCGTCGGCAGCGCGGACGAGCGGAGCCTGCGCGCGGTCGCCGTCCGGCTCGAACGGTTTCGCGACGTCTTCACGCAGCTTTTCCCGCAGTACAACTTCAGTTCGCCGATCCCGACGCGGGTCGTCGTCTTTCGCGACGAAGCGTCCTACCGGCCGTTCAAGCTGATCGACTGGGCGAACGGCTATTTTCTGACCGGCGACGACGTCAACTACATCGTCCTCGCGGCGGCCGGCGAAAGCGAAGACACCTACCCGACGATCTATCACGAATACACGCATTTTCTGATCGACAACACGCTCGGCCGGACCAGCGTCCCGCCGTGGTTCAACGAGGGAATGGCCGAATTTTACGAGCGGTTCGAGATCGAGAACGACCGCCGCGTGACGCTCGGCGCGGTCAACGAAAACCATCTCGCCTTTCTCCGGCAGAACCGGCTGATCCCGTTCGAGACCTTTTTCGCGGTCGATTATTATTCGCTCAACAAGCAGTCGAAGACGAACGCCGAGCTCTTTTACGCCCAGTCGTGGCTGCTCGTCCATTATCTGCTCGAGAGCGACGGCGGCGCGAAACGCGAGCGGCTCAGCCGGTTCGTCGAGCTGCTGATGAAGGGCGCGCGGCCGAAACCGGCTTTCGAGGAGGCTTTCGGGACGGATTACGCGGCGCTCGAAGCCGAGCTCCGGAAATATCTCGCCGGCCGCAGTCTGCCGTCGACGGTCGTGACGGTCGAGAACCGGCCCGCGGGCGGCGAGATCACGGTCAGTCCGGTTTCCGAATCGGCCGCCAAAGCCTTTCAGGGCGATCTGCTCTATCATTCGAAGCGGTTCGAAGAAGCCGAAAAAACGTTCGCCGAGGCGCTCGCGCTCGATCCCGGTTCGGCCCTCGCCAATTCCGGCCTCGGCCTCGTATTGATGCGCCGGAACCGGTTTTTCGAGGCGTCCGGCTATTTCGAAAAGGCGATCAAAAACGATCCGCAGAATTATCTTTATTATTACAATTACGCGTTCGCCGTCAGCCGGCAGGGCCTGACCGACTACGGCTTCGCCTCGACCTATGCGCCGGCCGACGCCGCCCGGATGCGCGAGAACCTGCGCCGCGCGATCGCGCTCAACCCGGATTTCGCCGAAAGCTACAACCTGCTCGCTTTCGTCAACGTCGTCCGCAACGAGGAGATCGACGAGTCGCTCCGGCTGATCGACCGGGCGCTCGCGATCGCGCCCGGAAATCAATGGTATCTGATCCGGCGGGCCGAGCTGCTGATGCGCAAGGAACAGTTCGCGAAGGCCCGCGAGCTGACCGCAAGGATCGTCGCGAGCGCGCCCGACGACCGTCTTAAAGTATACGCGGAAAACACTTTGCGGATGATCGACTCGCTCGAATCGATGCTCGCCGACATCCGCGACATCAACCGCCGGCGGCGGCAGGAGGAGGTGACCGACGAGCCGCTGAGCGAGGAGGAGATCGCCCGCCGCCGCGAAAAGGCGCTGCTCGAATCGCTCAACGCCGCGCTCCGGCGCCCGCGTTCCGGCGAGCAGCGGCTGCTCGGCGCGTTTACGAAGATCGAATGCCGGCCGAACCGGATTCGGTACACGGTCAGCGCCGGCGGGCGGGTCTGGCAGTTCGAGACCGAAACCTTCGAGACGCTGTATCTGATCTCCTATGCGAACCCGCTCGTCAACTCGGAGTTCGGCTGCGGCGAAGTGAACCGGGAAAATCTGGCGGTCGTCACTTTCCGGCCCGGAAACGACAAAAATTCGCCGGTCGCGGGCGAGCTGGTGGCGGTCGAATTCGTCCCGAAAAACTTTCGATTTCTCGAAAACGGAAAATAGCCGGGCGAAAAACTGAAACCGAACGGCGGTTTTTTCCGTCTAAATTCGTATAGTTTCTGCAACGCAAAATTGATCGCGGCCGCGTTCCGCCGCCATTCAAAAGAAAAATAAAAAAAATTATGAAAAAAACGACGACCGTTTTGCTTTTGGTATTTTGTCTTCTGGCGCAGAGCGTCGCTTTCGTGCGCGCCCAGACCGTCCCGGATCAGGCCGATGTCTTCGCCCGGATCCGCAAGGAAGGGATGGAGAAATCGCAGATTATGCGGACGCTGCATTATTTTACCGACGTTTACGGGCCGCGGCTGACCGGTTCGCCGAACCACAAGGCGGCCGCCGACTGGGCGGTCGCGCAGATGACCACGTGGGGCTTCGACAACGCGCATCTCGAACCCTGGGATTTCGGCCATCCGGGCTGGGTCAACGAGCGCGCCTCCGGTTTCATCACCGCGCCCGTCCAGGATTCGCTCGTCTTCGAGGTTTTGTCGTGGACGCCGGGCACGAAAAAGGCCGTCCGCGGCCAGGCCGTCCAGCTCGTCATCCCGACGACGCCGGCGCCGACCGACCAGAACCCGAACGCCGTGCTCCAGCCGACGCAGGCGGAGCTGACCGCCTATTTCGAAAAGATCAAGCCGCAGATCAGGGGCAATATGATCCTCGTCGGCAAACCGGCCGTCATCCCGGTCAACATCACGCCGCCGCCGAAGCGGCTCAGCGACGACGATCTGAAAAGACGCTTCGACCCGAAAAATCCGGGGCCGCAGTTTAATTTTCCGGGCCCGCCGGCGCCCGTTCCGGGCCATCTGACGCCGCAGCAGGTGTCCGAACAGCTCGACCAGTTTCTCGTCGACAACAAGGCCGCCGTCCGGGTCAACGACGCCGGCCGCGAGCACGGGCAGATCCGCGCCTTTAACAACCGGAGCTTCGATCTGACGAAAAACGTCCCGACGGTCGTTCTGCGCAACGAGGACTTCGGCCGGATCGCGCGGCTGCTCGCCGACGGGACGGCCGTCTCGCTCGAATTCGACATCCGCAACAAGGTCTTTCCCGAAGGGACGACGTCCTACAACACGATCGGCGAGCTGACCGGCACCGACAAAAAGGACGAGGTCATTATGCTGGGCGGCCATCTCGATTCGTGGCACGCCGCGACCGGCGCGACCGACAACGCGATCGGCTGCGCGATTATGATGGAAGCGGCGCGGATTCTCAAGACGATCGGCGTCAAGCCGCGCCGGACCGTCCGGGTCGCGCTCTGGTCGGGCGAGGAACAGGGACTCCTGGGCTCGCAGGCCTACGTCAAGGAGCATTTCGGCTCGTTCGAGGATCCGAAACCGGGCTACGAGAAGTTCGGCGGCTATTTCAACATCGACTCCGGCACCGGCCGCGCCCGCGGAATGTCGGTTTTCGGACCGCCCGAAGCCGCCGACATCCTCCGCGAAGCGCTCGCGCCGTACGCCGATTTCGGCTTTATCGGCGTCATCAACGGCCGGAGCCGGAATCTCGGCGGCTCGGACAACACCTCGTTCAGCCAGGCCGGCCTGCCCGGCATCGGCGTCCAGCAGGACCCGATCGAATACGGCACGCACACCTGGCACACGAACCTCGACACCTACGAGCGCGTGATCGAGGACGACGTCAAAAAATCCGCCGTCATCATCGCCTCGGCCGTCTACGTGCTCGCGATGCGCGACGAGCTGCTGCCCCGCTACACCAAAGAAGCGATGCCGCCGCTCCCGCAGACGAGCCCGACCCCCGCGCCGAGTCCGACGCCGGCGGGGAAGAAGAAGTAAAAGAGAAGAGGAGAAGAGGAGAAGAGGAGGAGAGGAGACAATATTTCGTTGATGATCTTGATTGTAAATTACCGACGATCAAGATGATGAACGGAATATTAATCTCCTCTTCTCCTCTTCTCCTCTTCTCCTCTTCTCGATTTTATTCGTAGCTGAGCGCTTCCACCGCATCGAGGCGGGCGGCTTTGAGCGCGGGGTAGAGGGCGCCGATGACGCCGCCGAGGAGGCCGACGGCGGTCGTGATCGCCATTACCGGATAACTGATCTCGACTTCGAGCGTGGTCACGCGCGTCAGCAGGAAGCGCAGCAGGACGGTCAGCAGGATGCCGCCCGTGATGCCGAAAAAGCTGATCAGGAGCGCTTCCTGCGTGATCGTCCAGGCGATCTGGCCGTTGCTCATCCCGAGCGATTTCATAATCCCGATCTGCCGCGTCCGCTCGGTGACGGTCGTGTACATCGTCAGCAGGATGACGAGCGCCGAGATGACGGCCGCGACGCCGATGATCACGTCGAGAAAGACGTTGAGCGCCGGGACGCTCTGCATATAGATCTCTTCGAGCTGCGAGGTCAGCAGGATCTGATGGTTCGGAAAATTTTTCTGGAGGGTTTCGGCGACCTGTTCGGGCTTGAAGCCGGGTTTGAGCTTGATCAGGAAGGCCGAGGCCTTGCCCTCGCTGCCGAGCTGGCTCTGCATCGTCGAGAGCGCGACCTTGACGCGGCCGCCGGCGGCCGGCTCGTAGGTGCCGACGATCCTGAACGGCCGGTCCCACATCTCGATCGTGTCGCCGACCTTGTATTTTTTCTGTTTCTGAAAGCCCGTGTCGATGATCGCCTCGTCGGCGTTTTCCGCGAACGTCCGGCCCTCGACGATTTTGAGGTTGGCGAGCCCGGCGTATTCGTCGAAATCGACGCCGTCGATCAGCCGGCTGCCGAGATTGGTGTCGGCCTTGACCGAATTCTGCCCGATCGGGACGGCCGTCTGCACGCCCTCGGTTTTTTCGAGCTCGGTGCGCAGCCCGACCGGCAGGCTGAAGGCTTCCGAGCCGCTGAGGCCGATGCTGCCGCCCGCGCGGAAGAAGATTTCCGCGCCGACCTTGCCCTCGCGCAGGGCGCGTTCGCGCATCGTGCCGTTCGAGAGGCCGATCGTGAAGACGATCAGCAGCACGCCGACCGCGATGCCGAGGACGCTGACGACCGTCCGCGCCGGCCGGTGCATCATATTCGAGAAAACGAGACTTTCCATAATCTTTTTTGCGACGGGGAGACGCTAGAACACGGCGACGGGGCGACCGAAATCAAACCCGCGTCGCCGCGTTTCCGCGTTTCCGCGCCGCATCATTTCTGAGCCGTCGAAGTATTCGAGTTCGAGGCCTGATTCGGCGGCTGGCTCTGCGCCGCTTCGGCCAGTTCTTCGGGCGATTTCCAGCCCGTCTGTTTTAACAGATCGATCGCGAAACGCGCGGGAATCGCCATATTCGCCGCGTTGTTTTCGGTGAAGACGCCGAAATTGACGCCGATCACCTTGCCGGTGTTGCCGAACAGCGGCGAGCCCGAGCCGCCCTCGGCCGTTTTCGCGTCGTGGACGATCCGGTGCTGGTCGAGATCGGTGATCGAGCCCTGCGTCGTCAGCGGGACGATCTTTTTGTTCTGCGACAAAAACGTGATGATGCACTGGCGCGAGCCGCTGCAGCGGGCGTTGATCGAGCGCGCTTCGGCGTCGTCGACCATCGCCAGCAGCCGGTCCGGCCCGTTCGGGAAGCCCATCGCGACGACCGGTTTGCCGACGCCGGCGGCGTCCGAACCCGGCTCGTCGAGCGGCAGCACGGGCAGATCGGCCGGCACCGTCGCCGGGTCGATCGAGGCGATCGCGAGATCCTCGCGCGTGCCGATCTGGCGGACTTTGAGCGGAAACGGCTGCGGCGAATTCGGAAAATAGACGACGAGCCGTTTGACGCGCGCCCGGCCGTTCGCGTCGCGCATCATCTGCTTGACGAGATCGTCCTCGGCCCACGGCTGCATCACGTGGCGGTTGGTGACGATGAAGCCGCTGCCGACGTGAAAGCCCGTCCCGATAAAATCGTATTCGATCGGCGTCCCGTTGCCCTCGGTCGTGAGGCCCATCTGCGTCTGCTGCGGCTGCGACTGCGGAATCTGATCCTCGGGCGGCTGCGGCTCGTAGGGGTCGAGCTGGACGGCCTGCGGGTCGGGATAGCGGAGCGTCTTGCCGTTCGATTTGCTGACCAGATCGTAAACGCCGACGATCAGGCAGATTCCGTTGCCGTATTCCTCGCGGAGCCGGGGCGCGAGCGAAAACATATCGCGGACGGTCTTGTTGCTCTGCTCGACCTTGCCGATCTGATCGCTCGTCTGGTTGAGCTTTTCCTCGAGATTTTTGACGGCCTGACTCTGTTCCTGCGCCTGTTTGCGCGTTTCCTTGAGCTCCTTGTAGAACGCGAAGCCGAGATACAGGACGCCGCCGATGAAGGCGAACAGCAGCACGAAGAGCATCAGCTTCGTCGTCAGGCTGATCTCGCGCGACAGTTCGCGGACGAATTCCCTCAGAAACGCCTTCGCGTCGTCGCGTTTCGGCGAGATCGCCGATTCGAGCGCGGCCGCCTCGATGAACTGCGCGACGTGCGTTTCGCGGTTGGTCGTGATCATCGAAGATTTCGAGGCGAGCGTGAAAAAGGAAAATTCGATCTCGGTCGAATCGACCGCGATCTTATCGCCGTCGCGGATCGCGATGTAGCGGCGGACGGGCTGCGCGTCGTTGTAGGTCAGCTTGATGCTTTTGTTGAGATTGACGATCCGGTAGTCGCCCTCGCTCAGTTCGAGCTCGAACCAGGTCTCCTTGGTCTCCATCAGGACCGAATGGATCTGGATATCATTGTGATCTTCGGTGCCGACGGCGATCCGTTCATCGGAAAAAAATTCCGTGCGCCGTTCGGTGCCGACCGAGATGTGAATGATAATACCTGTCGCCATTCTCTAAATTTCAGAGCGGGTCGACCGCCGCCGGAAAAGCGCGGCCGTCTGACCCGTTCGAACCAATCCTACAATATACATTATCCGCCAGCCGAAATGGTAGCACAAACCATAAGCAATTGACACTTTTTAAAAGAAATTCTAATGGCAAAGCGACGGCGCCGCTTTCGCTCGGGGCGGGGAATTTTATAGCATTGATCTATGAGTCGAAAAAAAATGATCGAGGACCGCGAAAAACTCGAAAAGCTCGCCCCGGTCGCCCGCGCGGCGGTCGACCGGCACGTCTTCGTCTGCAACGGAAAATCCTGCACGGCGGTCGGCGCCGGCGCGGTCAAAGAGGCCTTTGAAAAACAGCTCGAAGAAAAACGCCTCCGCTACGGCAAGGAATCGAAGGGCCGCAACCCCGCGGGCAAAATCGTCCTCACCGACTGCGGCTCGGTCGGCTTCTGCTCGGTCGGGCCGGCGGTCCTCGTTTATCCCGAAGGCGTCTGGTACGCGCAGGTCGCGCCCGAAGACGTGCCGGAAATCATCGAAGAGCATCTCGAAAACGGAAAAATCGTCGGGCGGCTCGCTTTGAAAAAGATGTCGCCCGACGACTGTGAAACCGAATGATCGGTAAAAAAAACTGCGCTTAGTCCTTGCTCGGCGCTTTGACGCTGACGGTGACGGCCGCCCCGGTCGGGTACGAGGTCAAAGCATCCTTGGCCGGGCCTTTGAGGACCGCGCCGGTCGATTTGTCGAACTGCGAGCCGTGCCACGAACAGCCGAGCTGGCCGGTTTTTTCGTCGTACCGGACCGGGCCGCCCTTGTGCGGGCATTTCGCCCGGAAGGCCGCGAAACCGAGTTCGCCCGTCCGGACGATCAGGACTTTGCCGGCGGTTTTCGTCTCGACGAGCTCGGTGCCGCCGACCTTGCCGAGCGGGCTCGCCGCGTCGAGCTTGAAGACGAGCTCTTCCGGCGGCGTATCGTTTTCCTTCTTTTTATCCTTGTCCTTGTCCTTCTGGGCGCTGACCGCGCCGAGCCCGGACAGACTGAGAACGACGCCGCCGGCGATCGTGCTCGCTTTGACGAGAAACTCGCGGCGGCCGCCGCAGCCCGTTTGATTCCGCTCCGCGCAGTTTTCGGGCGCGGAATTTTCGTTGTTCATATATTGATTACCTCGTTAAGTTTAAATAATACAAAGAAAACAGACTTTTAGAATGGATCGGGGCGGATTGCGTTGCCCCGGCCGAAACTAAATTTATTTATCGAAAGGCGAAACGATTTTACACTGAACAGTGCCGAAATTCGATCCGAAAATACATATTGGCGGCAAAAAGAACGAAAAATGACCCGCGGGCCGGCAGGCGGCGCCCAAACGGATAAAAACCGCGGCCGGGTTTTGAAATAACGGCTCAAAACCTGTAACTTTTTATTTTTAACCGGGGAATCCAAAACTATGCTTTCTGCTGAAATAATCGCGATCGGTTCGGAGCTGCTGACGCCCGAAAAAACCGACACCAACAGCCTCTGGCTGACCGGCCGGCTCAACGAGATCGGCGTCGAGGTCAAGCTCAAAACGATCGTCGGCGACGACGCCGCGCGGCTCGAGGAGACCGTCCGCGACGCCGTCAAGCGGTCGGACGTCGTCATCACGACCGGCGGTCTCGGGCCGACCGAGGACGACATCACGCGCCAGGTGACGGCCGCCGCGATCGGCCGCGAGCTGGTTTATCACGATGAGATCGAGGCTCATCTGCGGACCCGTTTCCGCGCGTGGGGCCGCGAGATGCCCGAGATCAACAAGCGGCAGGCTTATGTGATCGAAGACGCCGAAATTCTGCCGAACCCGAACGGATCGGCCGTCGGGATGATGGCCGCGCTCGGCGAAAAATACCTGATCGTGCTGCCCGGTCCGCCGCGCGAAAATCAGCCGATGTTCGACGATTTCGTGTTTCCGAAGCTCCGCGAAAAATCCGGCGCGATCGTTTTCCGGAAACGGATTCTGAAGGTTTCGGGGCTCGGCGAATCGGCGATCGACGAGGCGATCGCGCCGATCTATTCGGCCTACGAACGCGTCTCGACGAGCATTTTGTTCAACAAAAGCGAGGTCGAGGTTCATCTCACCGCGCAGGCCGCGAACGCCGCCGAGGCCGACGCCGTCAACGACGAGCTCGCCGCGAAGATCGTCGAAAAACTGGGCGTCGCCGTGTTTTCGACCGACGGCGAGGAGATGGAGGCGGTCGTCGGCCGACTGCTCGCCGAGCGCGGCGCGACGATCGCGGTCGCCGAGAGCTGCACGGGCGGCCTGATCGGCGAGCGCCTGACCGAGATTTCGGGTTCGTCGGCCTATTTCATCGAGGGCGTCGTCGCCTATGCCAACGAGGCCAAGATCAGAACGCTCGGCGTCGACCCGGAAATCATCGAACAGCACGGCGCGGTTTCGAGTGAGACGGCCGCCGCGATGGCCGCCGGGATGCGCGTTCGGGCCGAAACCGACTACGCGATCTCGGTGACCGGCATCGCCGGGCCGACCGGCGGCACCGACGATAAACCCGTCGGGACGGTCTTTATCGGTTTCGCCGACCGTGACCGGACGAAGACTTTTCGGATCGGGCTGCCGGGCGACCGCTATCTGGTCCGCTGGCGCGCGAGCCAGGCGGCGCTCGATTTCCTGCGCCGGCAGATTTTAAAGCGGTAGCCGGCGCAAACGCCCGGCCGCCGATCGTTCAAACAATCGGAGAAATTGATATGAACCTGAAAACATCGATAAATTTCGCGGTCATCGCGGTTTTGACGCTGATTTCGGCGGCCGGCGTTTTCGGCCAGCTCGACGGCAACCCGGAAAATCTGTGCCGCAACGGCTTTTTCCCGCGCGAGTCGGAAACCTACCGGCTCGCGCGCGTGAAAGGCAAGGCCGGCGACCGCGCCTATTTTTACGGCGACGAGCGCGAGGATTGTCCGGCCGGCAAAAACTGCCGTTTGAAGGCCTACGTCATCCCAAACGACGAACTGATCGTCTCGCGCACGTTCGGCGATTTTTCGTGCGCCTGGTTTCAGCCGAAAAAAGGCTCGGAAACCGTCGGCTGGATCCAAACCGACGCCCTGCAGTCGGTCGATTCCGATCTCAACCCGGCGGCCGCAGCGTGGCTCGGCAAATGGTCTTACGGGTCGAGCGAGATCCGGATCACGAAAAGCAAAAAAGCCGGATTTTTCGAGATCGGCGGCGAAGCCTACTGGAAGGGGCTCGGCGACAACATCCACACCGGCGAGATGGAGGACACCGCCAAACCGGCGGGCAATCTTCTGAAGATCGGCGCGGGCTCGAAAGAGGAATACGAATGCAGGGCGACGATGCAGCTGCTGGGCAAATACCTGATCGTCGCCGACAACCTGCAGTGCGGCGGCGCGAACGTCACCTTTACCGGCATTTATCTGAAAAACTGAAACGGCGGCGTTTTTGGAGTATGATGCGGGCTTTGATCTTTGGTCTTTGACTTTTGATCTTTGGTCTTTGGTCTTAAACCTTCGAAAATAAAGCAAAAATCAAAGGTCAAAGGTCAAAGATCGCTTTTTGTCGTAAACGTAAAAACCAAAGTCCCGATCAGCCGAGCAGCTCGCGGTAGACGCCGGCGTCGACGTTGCCGCCGCTGACGACCAGACAAACCCGGCGGCCGGCGAATTTTTCCGGTTGTTCGAGAATCGCGCCGAGGCTTAAAGCGCCGGTCGGCTCGCATTTCAGATTGGCGAGCCCGTAATAGAGGCGGACGGCCTCGGCGATCTTTTCGTCCGAAACCTCGACGATCTCGGCGACGCCGTTTTTGATGATCTCCCAGTTGTGACGGCCGAGGCAGAGCGTCCGCGCACCGTCGGCGAGCGTCGGCGGTTCGGTTTCGTTGGCGACGATCCGGCCCTCTCTGAGCGAGCGCGCCGCGTCGTTGCCGAGCAGCGGTTCGGCGCCGACGAGCCGCGCCGCCGAACCGCTCCGGCACAATCCCTTCGAAGTTCCCGAAATCAAACCGCCGCCGCCGACCGGCGTGACGATGTCGTCGAAACCGTGACCGGCCAATTCGTCGCCGAGCGTCGCGTTGCCGTCGATCACGAACGGGTCGTCGTAGGCCGAAGCGACGTAGGCGCCGGGCATTTCGGCGGCCAGCGCGGCGACGCGGTCGGCGCGTTTGACGAGCTTTGTGTCGATCAGATCGACCGTCGCGCCGTAACCGCGGACGGCGTCGATCTTGACCCGCGCCGAGGTGTCGGGCATCACGACGACGCATTTTTTCCCGAGCAGCTGGCAGGCGTAGGCGAGCGCCTGCCCGAAATTGCCCGACGAAGCGGTCAGGATCTCGTCGTTTTCGACGCTCATCGCCAGATTGTAGGCGGCCCGGAACTTAAAGCTCCCGGTATGCTGAAAAGTCTCGGTCGCGATCGTCAGATCGAGCCCCAGAAAAGAACGAAGTTTTTGCGGCTCCAGCAAAACTGTCGGCCGCACCGATTCAAGTAAAGTTTTCATAAAGCGAAGCCATCCGATTTCGGATTTCGGACTATGCCGATTTCGGATTTCGGATTTCGGATTTCGGATTGTTCATTGATTGAATTGTCCGTTTTCTCATCGAAGTTAACAAAGATGAACGGTTCAATTAAAGCAAACCATGCTTAAATAGTATCAAATACCGGATCCGAAAACCCAATCAATCCGAAATCCGAAATCCGAAATCCGAAATCGACATAATCCGAAATCGACATAATCCGAAATCTACTTGAATCCCCGGATAAGGTAGGCGTCGTGCTGCCAGGTGCCGCGGATCAGGGCGAGATTGCGGCCGTCGGGCGAATATTGGAGATCGACGATCCGTTCGCGGCCGAGCTCGCCGGCCGGCTCGGGTTTCGGCCGGTCGAGATTCTGTTCCCAGAGCGTGTCCTCGGCGATCGGTTCGTCGAGCGAGTAGACGAGCGTCGATTCGTCCCGCCAGCAGAGCAGGAACGAGGTGCTTTTCGTCTGCGCGGCCGGGGCGAACGTTTTTATAACCTTGCCGGTTTCGAGCATTGCGACGCGGATCTCGACGAGGCCGGTCTGCGGATTACGGATCAGAAAGGCGAGCTTCGAGCCGTCGGGCGAGAAGGCCTGCAGAAATCCGTAATCTTCGTCGTAAACCCGTTCCGCACCGCCGTCGGTCGAGATTTTCGTCAGCTTTTCGGAAACGAAATCCTGAAAATAAAGCCAGCCGCCGTCTTTGGTGACGAACCGCGGATAGCCGCCGGCCCGGCGCGTGATCTGCGTCTGATTGCTGCCGTCGGCGTCCATCCGCCAGATCTGGCTCTCGCCGCTGCGGTTCGAGGTGAAGTAGATAAAACGGGTGTCGGGCGCGACGAGCGGCGAAAAATCGAGATTCCGGTCGGTCGTCAGCTGCCGCTGGTTCGTCCCGTCGGCGTCGATCACCCAGATGTCCTCGTTGCCGGCCGTGTCCGAAGCGTAAACGATCCGGTTGTCGGGCGCGAACCCGAATTTGTCGCGGGCCTGCGTGACGGCGTTGAAGTTTTTCGGATTGGCGGCGTCCTTGAGGTAGAGATGGAAATCGGCGGCGTAGGTCGTCGCGACGACCCGGTCGGCCCGGGCCGTCAGGCTCAGATTGTCGTAGTCGATCGCGTCGCTGGTCAGCGCGGCGACCGTCCGCTGCCGGTAATCGAGCTTCCAGATCCGGCATTTCTCGTTGATCTTCTTCTTGGCCGTAAAGAGCAGCCCGCTTTTATTCGGCAGCCATTTGAGGTCCTTGACGTGAAAGAATTTTTCGGCCGTCATCTCGGTCATCGCGCCGGTTTCGACGTCGGTTTCGACGAGGCCCATCTCCTGACCGCCGTTCATCGAGTGGCCGTAGGCCGAGGCGACCGTCCGGCCGTCGGGCGCAAGCGCGCTCGACCAGAACACCCGCTGCCGTTCGGATGTCTTGATCTCGCGCTCGCCGCGGCCGTCCGTTTCGACCATCATCAGTTTGTTGAAATCTTTGACGCCGGGCTCGTAGCGCACGAAAAGCAGCGTTTTATCGTCGGGCGAGAGGCTGATCCAACCCTGCGCTTCGTCGGCGATTTTGACCGGCACGCCGCCGAAGACCGGAATCCGGTAGATCGAGGGCTGTTCGCTGACCGCGCCGTTTTTGCGGGTGAAAAACAGCGTCGCGCCGTCGTTCGAGAACGCGAGTCCATAGTATTTTTCCTCCGACGGCGGCACGATCTGAATGTTGTTCGAGGTTTCCAAATCGCGGAGCCAGAGGCTCTGCAGACCGTTGACCTGGTTCGAATAGGCGATCAGTTCGCCCGACGGCGAGATGACGGCGTTCTGGACGCGGCCCGTTTCCGAGATCTTGGCCGCCTCGAACTGCGCGTTGAGAACCGGCGCGTGCGCTTCCGACGGGTTGATCTTCCAGATCCAGGCGAGCACGATCGAGCTCGTCAGGAGGATCGCGAGGATCGCCCCGAAGCGGTACGAATGGCGGAGGATCGGCTTTTCCGGCGCGGGCGAGACGACGATCGGCGGGATTTTTTTCTCTTCGAAAACCTCGCGCACCTCGGCGATGAAGCGATAGCCGCGGCGGGGGACGGTTTCGATGAAGCGCGGCTCGCCGGCGCGGTCGCCCAAAGCCTTGCGGAGCATCTTGATGTTGAACGTGAGATTGGTTTCTTCGACGAAGCGGTCGTGCCAGATCTTCCGCATCAGCTCATCCTTTTCGACCAGCCGGTCGGCGTTCTCGACCAGCACGAGCAGGGTTTCGAACATCTTGCGGGTGATCTGAACCGGCGAATTATGACGGGTCAGTGACTTGTTTTTAAGATCCAGCCGGAACTCTGCGAATTCGTAAAAATGTTTTATTTCAAGCATTTAGAAAATCTCACCACAAAACTCACCGAAATCTCACCGTTTTCTCAAGACCCGGTTTCCGACAAGAATTTAAGATCGACGCTGTTCGCTTTAGGGGTTCGTTCTTAGATTCTAGATTAAAGAACCCCAAAACGACAAATTTCTTGCAGAAATGAGATGATTATGAACAAAATTATTCCTTTGTCCTTGATGCTTTTGATGTTGATCGCCGCTCCGACGGTTCGCGCCCAGAGCGAGGAGGATGTCGGCGATCTCGCGTCGTTCGGCCGCGAGGCGAAATTTTTCGGGTACGCGGCGACGGGCACCGTTTACGTTTCGTCAGACTGCAGCGTTTACGCGCCGCTCGGCCCGGACGACCGCTGTTATCCGGTCAACGCCGCGAACGGCACCGCGACGTTCGACGCCCGCGATCTCGGCCGCATCCAATACCCTCAAAAAACCTTCGAGAACGTGATCTATATTCTCGGGCGCAACACGACTTCCTATCATCTGATCAACACGTCGGCGCAGAACCGGAACGGCCGGATCCAGTTTCGCCCGTACCTGACGCTCGAAAGCGACGCGCTTTCCGACCCGTCGCTGATCAACCCGCTGACCGGCCAGCCGTTCAACGGCAGGGTCGACATCTCGCTCGGCGGTCTGCGGACCTTCACCAAAACGCTGTTTCCGAATTATCAGGAAAGCGAGACCTTCGTTTACGGGGCGAGCTCCGTGAGCGGCATCACGAAGAAATACCTGATCGACACCTTCGGCCTGCCGGCCGGCGTCGCCGACGGCATCTTCGCCGGAAAAATGATCATTCACCTGAACATCAAGGGCACGACCACCTGGGCCGACGACGCCAGCTTCAGCTGCGGCGCGCGCTTTTTGGGAAACTGATGCGATTTCGGATTTCGGATTTCGGATTTCGGATTGGTCTGTCGGGCGACTTTTCCGTGATCGCCAAGCCGTTCATTCACAAACGAATACCGGGCTGCATCGATGCCGCCGAGCATAAGCAATCCGAAATCCGAAATCCGAAATCCGAAATCATAATATGAATGTTTTTACGAATTCGATGTTCCCGGTTTCGAACGGGCGGACGCTGAACGGGCACGCCGGACAGTTTATCGAGGAGGGCCGCAAGGCGGGCGCGCTGGCCGAAAAGGAGCGCGATTACGGCGACATCGCGCTCGCCGAAAGCCGGCGGCGCGCGGAATCCGATTCGGCGCTCGCGGAAATCGCCCGCTGGCATTATACGCAGGCGGTCAGGCTCTACGGCGAGGCGCTCGGCGCGTTCGAGCTCGCCGGGCGGATCGAGCTGCCGGAAAAATATCGAAAATACGTCGAGCTCAGGATCAAGCGCTGCCGCGACGAGATGGCCGGCGCCGGCGCCCGGATCGAAGAGCTCGACGCGAACGCCGAACGGCTTTCCCCGCCAACCGAAGCCGGCTGACGAACGGCCGGCGGATTAAACAAAACTGAATAAACGGAGAAAATCAATGAAGAATCTGCTTCTGTCAATATTCGTGTGTCTAATTATAACCCTTGCGGCAAACGTTGCGCGGGCCGGCAAACCGCTCGATTTCGACGGCGACGGCAAATCCGATTTCGCGGTTTCGCGCTACCGGACGGTCGGCGCCGACACGCTGCTCGACTGGTATGCCGCCGGGAGCCGCGACAACGCGCTGATCTACGCGCAGTTCGGGATCGGCTTTAACGGCCAGACCGGCGATCTGCTCGTGCCGGCCGATTACGACGGCGACGGGAAAACCGACGTCGCCGTCTGGCGGATCGTCGGGACGGGCCAGCCGCGCGTCTTCTACATCCTGAACAGTTCGAACGGGACGGTCCGGATCGAGTATTTCGGGACCGACGGCGACGACATCCGTGCGCTCGGCGATTACGACGGCGACGGCAAAACCGATCTCGCCGTCTACCGCCCGACGAGCGCCCCGCTCCAGAATTATTTCATCTACAAGGGCAGTCTCAACAACCCGAACGGCAATCTGACCTACCTCCCGTGGGGCAGCGGTTTCGGCGCCACGCCGGTGCGCGGCGATTTCGACGGCGACGGCAAACGCGACGCCTGCATCCGCCTCAACAACCAGTTCATTCTCCGGCGTTCGTCCGACGGCGGCGTCGAATACGTGACCTGGGGATTGGCGAACGATTTCGCGTTCACCGGCGATTTCGACGGCGACGGGAAGACCGATTTCGGCGCGCGGCGGACCGGCGCGACGAATTTCGAATGGTACACGCTCGAACGCGACGGCGGCGGCACGGGCGGGACGCCGATCCTCTGGGGCCGTCAGGGTTCGCCGCTCGATCTGACGCTGACGCCCGCCGACTACGACGGCGACGGCCGCGACGACATCGGCGTTTATCGTTTGACGGCGAATCCGAACACGTTCTACATCCGGCGCTCGGCGGACGGCTCGCTGCTCGCCTATCAATGGGGCACGAGCGGCGATTCGCCGCTGGTGAATTATCAGAACTATTAAGCGAGTCGAGAGTCGGGAGTCGAGAGTCGAGAGTCGATTGGCAGCGGCGGAAATTTACAGCCGACTTTCGTCGTTCGATAACAGAGCCCGAAAGGGAATTATTGAAAGTTCCGCCACAAGGACTCAGGACTTCAGACTCAAGACTCAGGACTATAATAATCCATCCCCGAATTGTGCTAATCTAATTCCGTATGGCAAAAGCACAATTCGGAATGATCGGACTCGGGACGATGGGCAGAAATTTCCTGCTCAACGTCGCCGAACACGGATACTCGGGCGCGGGCTACGACCTCGACGCCGAAAAACGGCGGCTGCTGCTCGAAGAGGGCAAAGACTACGATCTGCAGACCGGCGAGACGCTCGCGGAGTTTCTCGCCGCGCTCGAAAGCCCGCGCAAGATTATGCTCCTGGTGCCGGCGCAGGTCGTCGATTTCGTGATCGACGATCTTTTGAAGGCGCTCGACGAGGGCGACATCGTGATCGACGGCGGCAACTCGCATTTTCCCGACACCGAGCGCCGCGAGACGGTGCTCGCCGCGAAAAACATCGAGTTTCTGGGCGTCGGCGTCTCGGGCGGCGAGGAAGGCGCGCGCCACGGCGCGTCGATCATGATCGGCGGCAAAAAAGAGGTTTACGAACACGTTCGCCCGTTTCTCGAAGCGGCGTCGGCACGCGTCAACAACGAATCCTGCGCGGCCTATGTCGGCGCGGGCTCGGCCGGTCATTTCGTCAAGATGGTCCATAACGGCATCGAGTACGGGCTGATGCAGATCCTTGCCGAAACCTACGATTTTATGCTTCGCGTGCTCCGGATGGATTACCCGCAGATGGCGGCGACCTTCGCGCGCTGGAACGATTCGGAGCTCAATTCGTTTCTCGTCGAGATCACCGCCGAAGTTTTGCGCAAAGAGGACGCCGAGACCGGCCGGCCGCTCGTCGAGATGGTTCTCGACAAGGCCGCGCAGAAGGGAACCGGCAAATGGACGTCGCAGGCGGCGATGGATTTCGGCGTGCCGATCCCGACGATCGATTCGGCCGTTTCGATGCGTCAAATCTCGTCGCAGAAGGAAACGCGCCAATTGATCGCGCAAAAATACGGCAGCGCGCCGCCGGCCGCCGAACACCAGCAGAAAACCGACGGCGAAACCGTCACGAGCGAGCCGCAGCACGATATGAAGGCGGCCTTCGCGCCGCACGAGGTCGAGACCGTCGTCAGCCGCCAGCAAAAGGAAAAAATCGGCGCCGAAGAACACGAAGAGGCCGCCAAAACAGTCGAAAATCCGGCCGACGAAGCCCGCAACGCCGATCTGCGGGCGGAAAAAGCGGACGATTTCGACCGTTTCGTCGAAGAGCTGAAAAACGCGCTGCTCGCCTCGTTCATCACCACCTACGCGCAGGGTATGTCGCTGCTGCAGACGGTTTCGGTCGAAAAAAATTACGGTTTGAATCTGGCGGAAATCGCTAAAATCTGGCGCGGCGGCTGCATCATCCGCTCGGCGCTGCTCGAAGAGATGCGCCGCGCCTTCGCCGAGAATAAAGATCTGCCGAACCTCCTGCTCGACGACAAATTCGCCGAAATACTAAGCAAGAACCGCGAAGACTGGCGTCGGATCAACACCCATTTCACCGAAAGCCGCGTCCCGTCGCTCTGTCTCTCGTCGGCGCTCGCCTATTTCGACGCTTTCCGTTCGGAACGGCTGCCGGCCAATCTGATCCAGTCGCAGCGCGACTTTTTCGGCGCGCACACTTACCAGCGGATCGACAGGGAAGGGATTTTTCATACGCCGGATTGGGATAAGTAGTTTTTTTAACGCGAAGGCGCGAAGACGCAAAGGGATTTTCTGGCCGGTTTCGGCGGCGAAAAGTTTACGGGGTATCGGAAAACGCTCCGCCGTGGAAAATTAAACAAAAAAAGATCTTTGCGTCTTTGCGCCTTTGGGTCTTAGCGTTAAATAACGAACGAAACCTGAACGGCCGCATTATTTTCGCGTCGCCCGGGCCAGATCTTCCGGGGTGTTGACGTTCAGCAGCAGATCTTCGTCGTCGCTCAAAAGCCTTTGCTCGACGAATTTCGGGTAGGCGAGGTCGAAGAAGTCGCGGACCGAGGCGGTCGGGTTTTCATTTAAGAGATTTTCGAGCGCCGGCAGACAGTAGCGGACGCGGTAGACGGCGAAGAGCGGCTGCGGGCGGCCGTCCGTCTGGCGGACGACGCAGGCCGGGAATTTATTGGCTTCGAGCGCCGTTTCGGCGAGCCTGGCGACGGCTTCCGCGGTGACGAGCGGCAGATCGACCGCGAGGACGAGCGCGTATTTCGTCGCGCAGTCCTGCAAAGCCGCGTGAATCGCGCCCGGCGCGCCGCGTCCGGCGAAAATATCGCGGACGACCGGAAAATCGGTTTCGATCATTTGCGTTTGATTGAGCACGACTTTGACGTCGCCGCACGCGCCGCGCAAAACGCCGGCCGCGCGTTCGAGAAACGTTTGGCCGCCGAGCTCGAGCGCGTATTTATCGCGCCCCATCCGCGACGAGCCGCCGCCCGCCAGAATATAACCGGTAAAATCGTTTTTTTCCATAAAGTTCGATACCCGGTCTCCGGATCGAAGCGATGATCGCCAGGACGCGCCGGGTTAACTTTCGGAATAGGTGACAACCGAATTGCGACAGGATTTTTACACTCAAACAAACCGAGATTCGACCAAATAAATTCCCCTCCTTGGAAAGGAGGGGTGGCGCGAAAGCGCCGGGGTGGTTAGCTCGCGTGCGGGCACCCCTCCTTGGAAAGGAAAACAACCACCCCGCCCTGCGGGCACCCCTCCTTGGAAAGGAAAACAACCACCCCGCCCTGCGGGCACCCCTCCTTGGAAAGGAGGGGAGTTGTGTGTGTGGGATTGTTTGATTTACCTGTCAATTATCACCTATTCCGAATCGTTCTCACAAAAATAAAGACATTCTCCTGCTAGCTCTTAAATTCCCCCGAAAAGACGCGCTCGCCGCGGTCGAGATGCGGGGCGACGGTGACGACGATCGATTTCGACGTCGGGCAGTTCGATTTTTCGGCGACCGAACCGACCGGGACGAGGACGTTCGTCTCCGGAAAATAGGTCGCGCAGCAGTCTTTCGGAATCTCGTAGGGCACGACGATGAACGACGCGGCACGGCGCGTTTCGCCGTCGAAAACCGAGGCGATATCGACGACCTCGCCGGCTTTGAGGCCGCGTTCGGCAATGTCCGCCTCGTTCATCAGGATCACGCGGCGCGAGCCGTGAATGCCGCGGTAGCGGTCGTGGAGATCGTAGACGGTCGTGTTGAACTGGTCGTGCGAGCGGATCGTCGTCATCAGCAGTTCATTCGGCGCGAGCGCGATTTTTTCGAGCGGGCTCGAAATGAACCGCGCTTTGCCGCTCGGCGTCGGGAAGACGCGGTCGCGCGGCTTGTTGGCGAGATAAAAGCCGCCGTCGCGCCGGACGTTTTCGGTGTAGTTCTCGCAGCCCGGCACGACGCGCGCGATCGCGTCGCGGATCCGGTCGTAATCGTTGATCATCTTTTCCCAGTCGACGGTCACTTTGCTTTTGAGGACGGCCTGCGCCATTTTGCCGACGATCCACGTCTCGCTCCGGAGATGCTCGCTCGCCGGTTCGAGAACGCCCTTCGACAGCTGGACGTTGAGCATCGTCGATTCGGTCGTCACGAACTGCTCGCGGCCGCCGGTCAGATCGATCTCGGTCCGGCCGAGACACGGCAGGATCAGCGCGCGCTTTCCGGTGACGAGCGCGGTCCGGTTGAGCTTGGTGATGACCTGTGCCGTCAGCGAGCATTTGGCAAGCGCGGCGGCGGTGTAGTCGGTGTCGGGCGCGGCGAGCGCGAAATTGCCGCCCATCGCGAAAAAGACTTTGGCGCGGCCGTCGTGCATCGCGCGGATCGCGGCGACCGTGTCGAGGCCGTCTTTTTTCGGCGCTTTGAAATGAAATTCCCGTTCGAGATTCCGGCGAAAATCCGGATTCATCTTTTCCCAGATGCCCATCGTCCGGTCGCCCTGCACATTCGAATGACCGCGCACCGGGCAGAGGCCGGCGCCGTCGCGGCCGATCTGCCCGCGCAGAAAATGCAGATTCGCGATGTCCTGAATGGTCGCGACCGCCTTTTTATGCTGCGTGACGCCCATCGCCCAGCAGGTCACGACGCGCGGCGCGGCGAGATACATCGCGGCCGCTTCCTCGATCTGCGCCCGCCCGAGCCCGCTTTGTTCGACGATGTCGTCCCACGAAACCGTTTCGAGACCGGCGACGAAATCCTGAAAGCCCTCGGTTTTTTCGTTGATGAAATCGTAATCGAAAAGCGGCTGCGGGCTGTATTTCTCGCGGTCGAGCAGGACTTTCATCATTCCCTTCAAAAACGCCGGATCGCCGCCGATCCGCACCGGCAGAAAGAGATCGGCGAATTTGACGCCTTTTCCGCCGAGCATCGCCGGCGGGTAATCGAGCAGATGCTCGTAATGCTGCGGGTTCGGATCGGCGAAATTCAGGAGCCCCGCTTCGGGCAGCGGGTTGACGGCGATGATCTTCGCGCCGCGAAGCTTGGCCTGCCGGAGCGACGACATCATCCGCGGCGCGTTCGTCCCCGGATTCTGGCCGATGATGATGACGAGATCGGTGTTTTCGAGGTCTTCGAGGCGGATCGAGGCCTTTCCCAATCCGATCGATTCGGCGAGCGCGACCGACGTCGATTCGTGGCACATATTCGAGCAGTCGGGCAGATTGTTGGTCCCGAACTGGCGGACGAAAAGCTGGTACAGAAAGGCGGTTTCGTTCGACGTTCTGCCGGACGTGTAAAAGACGGCCTCGTCCGGCGATTTCAGCGCGTGGAGCTCGTCGGCGATGATTTTAAATGCCTCGTCCCAGCCGACCGGCGCGTAATGCGTCGCGCCCTCGCGAAGGACCAGCGGCTCGGTGATCCGGCCCTGCGCGTTGAGCCATTGATCGGATTGGCGCGACAATTCCGCGACGCTGTGGCGCGCGAAGAATTCGGGGCCGATCTTTTTCTTCGTCGCTTCGTCGGCGACGGCCTTCGCGCCGGATTCGCAGAATTCGGTGATCGAGCGCTCGCCGTCCGGGTCGGGCCACGCGCACGACGAACAGTCGATCCCGCCTTTCTGGTTGAGATGCTTGAGGATCCGCGAACCGCGCTTAATCCCGGCCTTTTGATAAGCGACCTTCAAAGTGCTGATCGCCGCCGGCAGCCCGGCCGCCGTCGCGCGCGGCGCGGCGACCTTCAATTTCCCCAAATCCTCCGGCCGCTCCGGATCGATATTCCCGTGTTCAGTCTTCATATTAACAAACCCAAGAGATTACGGCAGATGAAAGATTAGTAGACGGACGGAATAAAATGGAAAAAAAACTTACTGAAATAATTGAAAATTGAGAATTGAAAATTGATAAATATTCATCACCAAAAAGTCGTTTATCAATTATCAATTACCAATTTTCAATTATTTACAAGGGTTTCTTCTCCATAATTCTGTCCGTCCGCCTGATTGTCATTCCATCCGACATTTATTATCCGTCAATTGCTCCGAAGGTTTCCCCGATGATAAAAAAAAGGCTCGATACGCTGTCGAACGTCGTCCCCCAAAGCAGCATTGTTCGCCCCGCTTCGGACCAATCCGAAATCCGAAATCCGAAATCCGAAATCAATTGATTCTTTCGCCGCCGGCATAGACGTTGAACCGCCTGTCGCGGACGAAGCCCAGCAGCGTGACGCCGAACTCGCGCGCCGCTTCGACGGCGAGCGACGACGGCGCGCCGACCGCGCAGACGATCGGGATGCCGGCCATCACGGCTTTCTGGAGCAGTTCGAACGAGGCGCGGCCGCTTAAAAACAGGATCTTGTCGGCGAGCGGCAGTTTGTTTTCGAGAAACATCGCGCCGATCAGCTTGTCGACCGCGTTATGGCGGCCGACATCCTCGCGGAGCAGCGTCAGCCGGCCGTCCGTCTCGAAGAGCGCGGCCGCGTGGAGCCCGCCGGTTTCGTCGAAGACGCTTTGGCCGGCCCTCAAAGTTTCCGGCAGACGATGGACGATTTTCGGGTCGATCGAGGGAAAATCCGGGCGTTCGAGCGGCCGCGCGCCGGTCGCGAGCGCTTCGAGCGAGGTCTTGCCGCAGACGCCGCAGCTCGAAGTCGTGTAAAAATGCCGGTCGAGCTTGCCGAGATCGGCGTCGAAATCGTCCGCGACGTCGACCCGGATCGTGTTCCGGTTGCGCGGAAACTTGCCGCAGTGTTTGATCGCCCTGACGGCGGTCGGCGATTTCAAAATCCCCTCGGTAAAAAGAAAACCGGCGGCGAGCTCCGGATCGTGGCCGGGCGTCCGCATCGTGATCGACACCGGCCGGTGCCCGCGCCCGAGTCCGAGCCGAATTTCGAGCGGCTCCTCGACGGCGAGCGCGTCGAGGGTCGTTTCGGTCGGATTGTCGGTTGAGATGCGGCTGATCTCGACGGCGAATTTCCCCCCATCGACCGCGCCGGCCATTTTCGTCATAAAAAAAGTATAGCAAAAAGAGTGGAGAGTGGAGAGTGGAGAGTGGAGAGTCCGGGGGAAAAGAAGAAGGGGAAAAAGGGAGAAAGGGAGAAAGGGAGACGAAGGCCTCCGCGGCGGGCAATCCGAAATCCGAAATCCGAAATCCGAAATCCAAAATCGGCATAATCCGAAATCCGAAATCGAATTTAAAGGTTGATCCGCCGAAGTAGGGCCTGAAAACGCGGCTCGCCGTGCAAAAAATCGAACCACGGGTAGTTTTTCGCGCTGACGAGATAGCGGTCGCGCTGCACGTAGCCGCGTTCGAGCCATTCGAGCGCCTTTTCGCGGTCGCCGATCTCCGCGTAGACGACGGCGACGCTGACCGGCGGGAAATTTTTCAAATAGGGGCGCGTCTGGATCTGTTCGAGCCGTTTTTCCCAGAATCCCCGGAGCCCGCCGCGCCGGAAAGCCTCGCGGACCTCGGTGACCGAGTCGTCGGGCTCGCCGATCAGCGCCATCGCGCGGGCGAGCGCGGCGGCCGCTTCGGCGTCCATTCCCTTGCGCTCGTAGGCGAAGCCGAGATTGGTATAGCACATCCCGAAATTCGGGTCGAGCGCGAGGCACCGGCGGTCGGTTTCGATGACCTCGTCGTAGCGCCGTTCGTTAAAGAGCGCGTGGGCCTCGGCGTTGATGATGATCGGGGAGGTCGGATCGAGCCGCATCGCTTCGGCGAACTGCGCGTGGGCTTCCGCGAAGCGGCCCATATCGGCGAGAAAGTCGCCGT
This sequence comes from Acidobacteriota bacterium, assembly GCA_018269075.1. Lineage (GTDB taxonomy): Bacteria > Acidobacteriota > Blastocatellia > Pyrinomonadales > Pyrinomonadaceae > JAFDVJ01. The sequence goes on along the minus strand of JAFDVJ010000004.1, from coordinate 226,642 downwards.
ACCATTGATGGCCGGTCGGGTAGTTGGGATTGAGCGCGAGCGACCGGCGAAAAAGCTCGTCGGCGGCCGGGTAATCCCAATCGTAAAACGCGGCGACGTAGGCAAGCGAAGCGACCGGCTCGCCGAGCTGCGGATCGAGCTCGATCGCCCGGGCCGCGGCGAGGCGGGCTTTTTCGAAGGATTCGGTCGGCGGTTTCGCGGAGTATTCGCCGAGCAGCACGTAGCAGTCGGCGAGTCCGGCGTAGGCGAGCGCGAAATTCGGGTCGCGGGCGGTCGCCTGCTCGAACTGGTCGAGCGCCCTCAGCAGCGACTCGGGCGTTCGCTGGTTCCAGAGAAAACGGCCCTTCAGAAAAAGCTCGTAGGCCCCGGTGTCGTCGGTCGGGCGTTTGGCGAGCCGCGCGCGGTCTTCGCCGGTCAGGCGGCGGCCGAGATTTTCGGCGATCCGGCCGGAGATCGAATCCTGGACGGCGAAGATGTTCGTCAGCCGGTCGTCGAAGACGTCCGCCCAGAGCGTCGCGCCGTCGGACGTCCGGACGAACTGGACGGTCACGCGGAGACGGTCGCCGCTTCGTTGGAGCTGGCCCGTGACGACCGCCTCGACGTTGAGTTCGGCCCCGACACGCCGCGGGTCGGGCGTTTCGGCGGACGGCCCGATCTGGTTTTTCGGCGGGCGGACGACGACCGTCGGAAGCGCGCTCAGTTTCGAGGCGAGCACTTCGGCGATGCCCGGCCCGAGATAATCGTCGGCGCCGTCCCCGCCGAGCGTCTGAAAGGGAAGCACGGCGACCGAGCGGATCTCGGTCAGGTTCGGCGGCGCGCTCGACCGGCGGTAAAGATAGGCGGCCCCGCCGAGCAGGATCAGGATGACGGCGGCCGCGATGACCGGTCGGAACGGAAATGGCTGCCCGACCGGCGGAACGTCGGCGCCGGCCGGCGCGAACTGTTTCTCAGCGCCGGTGTCGGCGGCCGCGCGCAGCGGGGCGATAAAACGGTAGCCGCGGTTCGGGAGCGTGACGATGAAGCGCGGGTTGCGGCGGTCGTCGCCGAGCGCCTTGCGGAGCACGAAGACCGTCTGCGAAAGATTCGATTCCTCGACGGTCGTGTCCGGCCAGACCGTTTCGAGCAGCTCGCCTTTGGTCAGATCGCGGCCGGCGTTTTCGACGAGCGCGACGAGCAGCTCGACCGCTTTCGGCTGAACTTCCAAAAGCTCGCCCGTCTCAGCCCGGAACAAACGGCGGCGGCCGGCGTCCAGACGAAACCCGGCAAACTCGTAAATTCTCGCTTCGGCATCTTCCGACATCGTTTCTGAGATCTTCTGAGAAATTCTGATTCCTATTTTGAGGACTTTTGGCGGCAAGTCAACTTTTAATGGTGAAAGCGGGAAACCGAAAAAAAAATCTGGATGGAGCGGAGTTGAAAAGGATGCGGACAAAAAAAGCGCTTGGCGGAAAAAAATGGCGGGCCCTGTCGGTGGTCGGCGGGCTGTTGATGATCGCGGCGGCGTGCGCCGGCCGCGTCGAGGCCGCTTCGGTGACGATCGTGTCGACGCCCGCCGCGGTGACGGTCGCGGCCGGCCAGTCGGTGACGACGACGGTCGTCATCACGCGGACGGGCTTCGCCGATAACGTGACGTTCGGCGCAGCGGGACTGCCGGCCGGCGTGACGGCGTCTTTCGCGCCGGCGACAACGGTCGGGACGAGCTCGGTGCTGAAGCTCCAGACGGCGGCCGCGACGCCGCTCGGAACTTATCAGGTAACGGTCAAGGCGACCGCCGCCGGAATCGCGATCGCGCCGGCGACGGTCACGCTGACGGTCGTCAAGACGCTCGCGGTCGGGGTCGCCGCGAACCCGTCGGCGCAGTCGATCGTCGCCGGTCAGGGCACTTATTACGATCTGACGATCGACCGGACGGGTTTCAAGGAGGCCGTCAATCTGACGGCGGAAAACCTGCCCGACGGCGTGACGGCCGAATTCCAGCCCCCGAGCGTCAAGGGCGCGACGGCGCGGATGTGGCTTTATTCGAACGGTCTTCCGCCGTACCCGCAGACTTTCGACATCGTCGTCCGCGCGCGGGCTTCGGTCAACCCGGCGATCACCGGCGTCAAGGCCGTCCGGCTGCGGGTCAACTGCGACGTCGTCTGGGCGATGCAGGGCTTTCCCGAAAACGCGCCGAACGCCGATTTCGCGACCGCCGTCGCGACCGACGCGAGCGGCAATATCTACGCGGCCGGGCACGTCGTCGTGCCGGCAACCGGGGCGACCGAGATCTGGGCGGCGAAATTCACGGCCTCCGGCGTGCGCCTCTGGCTCCGCCAGTTGACGCTCGCCAGCGTCCCGGCCGGGATCGAGAAAAGCGTCCGCGCGCTCGCCGTCGACGCCGGCGGCAGCATCTATCTCGCGGGCTACACGCAGACCAGCCGGCAGACCGTCAATTACGACGTCTTCGTCGTCCGTCTCGACGCCGCCGGGAACCAGCTCGCCGGCCGCCTGCTCGGCTCGGCGGCGTCCGAGGACGGAACGCACGGGATGGAGCTCCGGTTCGACGCGGGCGGCCGCGCGGTGCTCGCCTCGGCGATGAACATCCGCTCGATGAATGTTCCCGTTCCGGCCGGCGGAACGATGCCGCAGTATAGTTTCGATTTAAATATCATCACCCTGAGCAGCGCTCTCGCGACGGTCGCGTCGAGCTCGCCGCTCGTCGGTTCCGAGGGGCTGCCCGGGGACGCGGCGTTCGCGCCGGACGGGTCGGTCTACGTCGTCCTGACGAGCCTCAACATCAACCAGAGCCGCTACGAGGCTTATCTGCAGAAAATCGGACCGAACGGGACGCCCGTCTGGAGCCGTCTGATCGGGATCGAATACTACCCGCGGCGGGTGGCGGCCGACGCGCTCGGCAATGTCTTCGTCGGCGGTGATCACAATACCGAAGCTTGGATCGCGCGGTTCGCGGCGGCCGACGGCAGCCAGCAGTTTGTCGTCCGGGACGATACGCCCGGTCTGGAAAACTTCGGCGATCTCGCGGCCGACGGCAGCGGCAACGTCGTCTACACCGGCAAAACGACCGGCAGTCTGGCGGCCGCGAATCCCGACTCCGGGACAAAGACCGACGGGTATCTCGCCAAGCGGGCGCCGGACGGGACGCTCTTTTTCATCCGGCAGTTCGCCGTTGTCGACAAGGACACGCTCGACGCGATCGCGCTCGACAGCGCCGGCAGCGCGATTCTGGCCGGCAGCACGGTCAATTTCAACAACGTCAACTACGGTTTCGAGGACGTGCTCCTGATGAAGTTTTCGCTGACGCCCTATCTGCTGCTGCCGGTGATCACGACGCTCGGCCCCGGGACGGTGACCGGCGGCCAGCCGTTCACGATCGGGGGCACGACACTGAGCGGCGCGGAGGCCGTCTATTTCAACGGCCAGCCGATCCCGTACACGATCAATTCCGACTCCAAGCTCACCGCGACCGCGCCGCTCGTGACGGCCAATACGCCCGGGGTCGTGACCGTCGCCGTCAACTGCCAGCGCATCAACGCGCCGATGACGCTGACGGTGACGCCGTAAAGGATGAAAAGCCCCTCCGAACCGATGCAAATCCGAAATCCGAAATCCGAAATCCGAAATCAAACGATTTTCCACGCGGATTCGGTCTGGAGGAGCTTGCTCATCAATGAAGCGTGGACGGCGTGACCGCTCTTTTCGGCGGTGATCCGGCCGAGGACCGGCATCCCGAGCAGCGCGAGATCGCCGATGATGTCGAGGATCTTGTGACGGACGAATTCGTCCGGGAAACGGAGCGGCTGGTCGTTGAGCATCCCGTCGGGCGTCAGGACGATCGCGTTGTCGAGCGAGCCGCCGAGCGCGAGATTGGCCCGGCGGAGCATCTCGATCTCCTGCGTGAAGCCGAAGGTGCGCGCCGATGCGATCTCGCGGCCGAACGAGCCGTTGTCGAGCGTGAAATGATAGGTCTGGCGGTTGATGAACGGGTGCGGGAAATCGATCGTGCATTCGATCTCGAAACGGTCGGACGGCTCGATCGCCATCCGGCGGTCGCCCTGCCGGTATTCGACGCGTTCGAGAATCTTCAGATGATGGCGCGGCGCGTCCTGTTCGACGATGCCGGCGGCGGCGAGATGCTCGATGAAATCCTCGCTCGAGCCGTCGAGGATCGGGATCTCGATGTTGTCGAGCTCGATAAAGCAGTTGTCGACGCCGCTCCCGCGGAGCGCCGAGAGCAGATGCTCGCAGGTCGACAGCAGGACGCCCTTTCGGAGCAGCGTCGTCGCGTACGAGCAGTGCGAGATATATTCGACCGAGGCCGGGATCTCGAAATCGTCGAGATCGGTGCGGACGAAGATGTAGCCCGTGTTTTCCGGTGCGGGTTTGATCGAGAGATTGACGGCGACGCCCGTATGGAGCCCGGTGCCGTTGATCGTGATCGGTTGTTTGATAGTCGTCTGGCGCATCGTTGGCGGATTTTTCAGCAACGCCCGTGCCGCGGCCGACGGGTTGCAAAAAAGCCGGTTTTGGCGGGGCTTTTCTCGAAGCGAGGGTCGCCGGACTGTGGCGCGCGGGCCACAAATTTCGGATTTTGTGGTAAATCCACAAATCGGCCGGCCTCAAACAGACCTCGTCTTAAGGGCGGCAGACGGCGGCGTAATTCGGGTCGCGACATAATTCCGCCGTCCGGCCGCGGACGGCCCGGGCTTCCGCCGGCCGGTTCATTTTTTCGAGCAGCCCGGCGATCCGGCCGAGCGTGCCGACGATCCCGCGCGCGGCTTCGGAGTTGCGCGGATCGACGGCGGCGGCTTTTTCGAGCCGGCCGAGCGAGTTTCGGGCGGCATCGAGCGCCTTCGGCAGCTCGCCGAACTTTTCGTAGGCCTCGGCGAAGCTCTGGTAGGCGTTCGAAACGTCGAACAGGGCCTCGGTGTTTTTCTCGTCGGCGCGGGCCAGCTCGTCGCAGATCTCCAGATTCTTCCGCAGCATTTCGAGCACCTTGTCGCGGCGGTCGAGTTTGAGGTAGGTCTCGCCGAGATTGACGTAAGCGCCCGCTTCGAGCCGCCGCAGGTTCTGGCTGAGCCCGTTCATCGCGATTTCGGCCTCCGTCGATTCGAACATCTTCTCGTGAAAGGGCAGCGCCGCGCGGTAGCATTCCCGGGCCTTTTCGGGGTCGCCGTTTTTGGCGTATTCGTCGCCGAACCAGACGTAATTGGTGCCGAGCCGCTGGTTGACGCGCGTGATGTTGTGCTGAATCTCGGAGGTTTTTTCGGCGATGCCTTCGAGCAGCGCGAGCGCTTTCCGAAAGATCTCGATCTTATCGGCCCACCCGACTTCCGAGTGATCCGCCTGCAGAACGTAGACGTCGGCCAGCTCGGCGGCGTTGCGGGCCGGGTTCGAAAGATCGCTTTGATTTATTTCGAGCTGCAGGCCGAGCGCCCGTTCGATGTCGTTTTTCGGGGAGATGCTGAGCCGCGCTTCGAGCGGGACGAGCCGGGCCAGCGAATGGACGAGCTCCTGCCGGATCTCGTAATCGCGCGGCGCTTTGGCTGAGGCTTTTTCGAGAATCTCGATCGATTTGTGGTAGCTCCGCAGGGCGTCGTCGGATTTTCCGAGATTGGCCGTGTAGGGCCGGCCCTGAACGTCGCCGATTTTGACATAGGCGCGGGCGAGCTCGAGCTTGAGCTGTTTGTCGTCGATCTCGTCGGAATTCAGGCTGTCGAGATACTGGACGGCGTCGCCGACGAGCTCTTCGCGGAGCGCGGTCGCGCCGGGAAATCTGGCGATCTCGTCGTGATAGCGGAAAACGACCTTGTTGGCGAGGTTGCGGACGTCGGCGAAACGCCGCTCGGCGAGCGCTCGCTCGCGCCGCGCGACGACGGCCTGCCAACTCGCGACCGAGATCCCGGCGATCAGCGACAGAAAGACGACCGCCGCCGCCGCGACCGCGATCCGGTTGCGCCGCACGAATTTCGCGGCCCGGTAGCGAAACGTGTCCGGCCGCGCCGTGACGGGCAGCCCGGTCTGATACCGCCGGATGTCCTCGGAAAACTCGGCGACCGACTGATACCGCCGCGCCGGCTCCTTTTTGAGCGCGCGGAGGACGATGTTGTCGAGATCGCCTTTTAATTTCGGATTTCGGATTTCGGATTTCGGATTTTCGCTCGGTTTGACAGGTTCGGTTTCGTTGATGATCTCGAAAACTTTGTCGAGCGTCCGGCCTTCGAGGTCGTAGGGGCGCGTGCCGGTCAGCAATTCGTAGAGGACGATGCCGAGCGAGTAGATGTCGGTCGCGGTCGTCACCGGCTCGCCCCGGATCTGCTCGGGCGAGGCGTAGTTCGGCGTCATCATCCCGAGCGCGGTCGCGGTGCCCTTGCCGCCGGGCGCTCCGGCGGTGAGCAGCTTGGCGATCCCGAAATCGAGCAGCTTGACCGTGCCTTCGGCGTCGACGAGGATGTTCGACGGCTTGAGGTCGCGGTGGACGACGAGCCGCGCGTGGGCGAAGGCGACCGCTTTGCAGACCTGCCGGAAGAGCTGGAGCCTTTCTTCGAGCGGTTTTTCGCGGCAGTATTCGTCGATCGCGACGCCCTCGATATATTCCATCACGTAAAAAGGAAGCCCGTCGGCGGTCGCGCCGCCGTCGACGAGCCGCGCGATGTTCGGATGTTCGAGCTGCGCGAGAATTTTCCGTTCGGATTCGAAGCGCCGCAGGAGATCGTCGGAATCGAGCCCTTTTTTGATGATCTTGAGCGCGACCTTCTGCCCGAGCTCGCGGCGTTCGGCGAGATAGACCGTGCCCATTCCGCCGCGGCCGAGCTCGCGGACGACCTCGTATTTCCCGATCCGGTCGGGCATCGGCGGGGCGGCGAATTCGAGCGCCGGCGTTTCGAGAAATTCGCCCGCGGCGGCGTCCTCGGCGGCGAGCAGCTTTTCGACCGCGCGGCGGATTTCCGGCGTCTCGCAGGCCGCGTCGAGAAAACCGGCCCGTTCACCGGCCGGCAGGTCGGCGGCGTCGTTGAAAATGTCGTTGATCTTCTGCCAGAGTTCCGGAAGCATAATCGATTTCGGATTTCGGATTTCGGATTTCGGATTAAAGAATTCAGCTTTTTAAACGGTCGTAGAGCCAGGCTTTGGCGGCGCGCCAGTCGCGTTTGATGGTTCGTTCGTCGAAGGCGAGCGCGGCGGCGACCTCCTCGTTCGTGAGACCGCCGAAAAAACGCATCTCGACGACTTTGGCCTGGCGCGGCGCGAATTTTTCGAGCTCGCCGAGCGCCTCGTCGAGCGCGACGAAATCGATCTCGTTTTCGCCCGCGAAGCTGATCGCTTCGTTGAGCTCGAGATGGACTAACCCGCCGCCGCGCTTGCTGGTTTTTTTGGCGACCGCGTGCGTCACCAGAATCCGCCGCATCATCTCCGAGGCGAGCCCGAAAAAATGGACCCGGTTCGACCAGTCGACCGAGTGCTGGTCGATGAGCCGCATATAAACCTCGTGGACGAGCGCCGTCGGCTGTAATGTGTGATCGACCCGCTCGTCCTTCATCCGGAGCGCCGCGAGTCGCCGGAGCTCGTCGTAAACGAGCGGAAACAGCGCGTTCAGAGCGGATTCGTCGCCGCTCTGCGCGTCTTTCAGCAGTTTTGTCAGATCTTTTTTTTCCGTCATTCGTCCCGGGGCGAAAAAATTTTAGCACAGAATGCCCCTTTTTGGTTACAAATCCGGCGTTTTGAATTCGGGAGAGTTTTTCGGCCTTCCCGATATTGGAATTTGAAGGATTATGGAAAAAATTATTGCGACAATTATTCTCGTGTGCGGTCTGGCGGGCGCGGCGGGCGCGGCCCCGGGCGAACTCGACCCGCTTTTTAACGGGACGGGCAAGTCACTGTTCGGTTTCGGAACCGGAACCTTCGTCAACGCGATGGCGGTCCAGCCCGACGGCAAAATCATCGTCGCCGGCTACACCAACAATTTTCCGGATTACGACTTCGCGCTGATGCGGTTCAATTTCAACGGGACTCTCGACCCGACGTTCGGGACGGGCGGGCTGGTCGTCACCTCGCTCGGCACGAGCGGCGATCACGTTTACGCCGTCGCGGTTCAGCCCGACGGCAAGATCGTCGCGGCCGGCGATTTTTCGAACAACGCGGGAATCGCCGTCGTCCGCTATAATCCGAACGGCACGCTCGATACGAGCTTCGACACGGACGGCAAGGTGACGACGGTCGTCGGGACGGGGTTCAACAACGCCCAGACGGTCGCGATCCAGCCCGACGGCAAGATCGTCGCGGCCGGCGTCGCGGTCGTCGGCCAGAGCGTCTTCGGAATTGTGCGGTATAACCCGGACGGCAGTCTCGATACGAGTTTCGACGCGGACGGCAAGGTGACGACCGCGGTCGCCGGTTCGAGCTCGGACACGGCCAAACGAGTGCGTCTTCAGCCGGACGGCAAAATCGTCGTCGCCGGCACTTCGAGCCGCGGAGCCGCCCGCGAGGATTTCGTCGTCGCCCGGTATAACGCGAACGGCGCGCTCGATCCGGCGTTCGGGACGGCCGGCGTCGCGGCGGTCGATTTCGGCTCATCGTCGGATCAGGCTTCGTCTTTCGATTTTCAGAGCGACGGGAAAATCGTCGTCGCCGGCTTCAGCATTTTCGGCTCCTCGACCTTTAATTTCGCCGTCGCCCGGCTCAACGCGAACGGCACGCCGGACACGACCTTCGACGGCGACGGCCGCCTGACGACGGCGAACGGCGTCAGTATCAATCAGGCAAAGGACGTCGCCGTCCAGGTTGACGGGAAAATCGTCGTCGCGGGAACCGGTTTCAACGGGCTCGATAATGATTTGACGATCGTCCGCTACAATCCGGACGGCAGTCTCGACAATTCGTTCGCCGCCGTGCAAACCTCGGTCTGGGGCGCCGGCGGCCGTTCGATCATCGACGCCGGCGGCAACGAAGACGGGCGCGCGCTCGGGCTCGACGCGGCCGGCCGGGCGCTCGTGGCGGGCACGTCGAATTCCGGCGGTCTGCTGGTCCGGCTCCAGTCGGCGGTTCCGACTGCCGCCGGTCTGACGCTCGGCGGAAGCGTCCGGACGGCGAAGGGCGCGGGCATTGCCGGCGTCCGGGTGCGGGCGACGAACGCGGCCGGCGTAACGCAGACGGCGGTCACGAATTCCTTCGGCTTTTACCGCTTTTCCGACATCGCGGCGGGCGAAACGCTGATCCTCTCGGCCGCGCACCGCAAATACGCGTTCGCCGAACCGACCCGCGTGGTGACCGTCGACGACGCGCTGACCGACGTCGATTTCACGGCTTTTCAATAAGTTAAAAAAAATTATGCCCCTTTTTCCGGCGAATTCCGGCGAATTATAACAGGAAGGGTCAATTTGAAGATGAGGAGAAATTTATCGATGAAGAAAACGATTTTTACAATTATTCTGGCGGCCGGCATTTTCGGTCTGGGCGCCGTCGAATCAAGCGCGCAGGTGACGGCCCAGAACGTGTTGAAACGGGCCTCGGCGCTCGTCCAGAAGCTCGAAGCGCAGAAGGCGCAGATCCTTTTCCTGCAGATCGACAACGTCAAGCAGGAACAGATCAGCACGCAGTCGTACCAGCTCGAAGCCGGCAAGAAATACGTGATCGTCGCGATCGGCGATCAGGACCGGATCCAGGACATCGATCTCGTCGTCGCCAACGAGGACGACGAGGTCGTCGGCAAGGACAACGACGAGACCAACGCGGCCGTCGTCCAGTTCACCGCGGAAACGACCGGCTCGTACAAGATGGCGGTGCAGGGCTACAAGATGAGCAAGAAAGACGGTTTTTACGCGATCGTCATCTGTCGTATGAAATGATTCTGCAGCTCCCTTTTTGATTTCGATAATCTTTCAGGCCCCGTCGAAACGGGGCTTTTTTTTCAGGACGGGGGCTGAAAGACCGGGGAATTTACAAAAATTTACGTTTCGGAACCCAAATACTATTGACTCTCGTTTTTCATTAAACTAATATTGCCGGAACGGTTAGTTAATCCAACTAAAAATAAGAGAAGGGTCCTGCTGCTGCGATTTTTGCGGCCGTTCGAGCTTTAAAATGCGGGTAATCCCTCATAAAGCTTTGAGCAAGAAAGGATTAAGGGAAGAAGATAAAAAATGAATTCAAAAATTACGATAACCAACGACACGATTATGCGGCGAATCATATCCTTCGGAATGATCGCGGTTTTGTTTTCGGCGGCGACGATACCGGCACTGGCGCAGGCGCGGGTTTCGGGCGTCCGAAAAAATAACCCCCGAAACGAAAAGCTATCGCGGTCCGAACGCGAACGGGAGCGCGAGCGGAAGCTCGCCGCGCAGAAAAACACTCCGCGGAAAATTCTTTTCAACGCGAAAGGCGAACAGATCGCCGAAAAAATCGTCGGCGCGGACGGCATCCAGAAGACGACGCTGGAGCTGATGAACGAGCAGTCGCGGCTGGCCGATCGGAAAACGACGCGGCAGCTGCTCTGGGAAAAAGGCATCGCGCCCGAATTCGAAGGCCCGGACCGCTCGCGGCTGCCGCAGAACCCCAATGCGCCGGCGATCGCCCAGTTTCCGGCGCTTCCGCTCGACAAAAAAACCAGATCGATCCAGCCCAATCTCGCGCCGGCCGCCCCGCAGACCGTCGCGCTCGATTTCAACGCCGCCAGTCTCGCCGATACCGGCGCGTTTCCGCCCGACACGATGGGCGCGGTCGGCCCGTCGCAGTTCATCGCCTTCGTCAACGGCCGCGTCCGCAGCTTTACCAAGGCGGGGGTTGCCGACGGCGTGATCAATGCCGACGCCGACGTCTTTTTCGCGTCGGTGATGACGCCGGTCGGCGGGTCGGTCGTGCTTAATTTCACCTCCGATCCGAACATCCGCTACGACCGGCTGACGGGCCGCTGGATCCTGACGATCATCGACGTGCCCTGCACGAACGCGACCTGCACGACGACGGCCGGCAACCGCATCCTGTTCGCCGTCTCCGACGCCGCGTCGAGCAGTGCGATCACGCCGGCGACCGTCTGGACGTTCTTCCAGTTTCAGAACGATCCGTCGAACTTCTGCGACTACCCGTCGCTCGGCGTCGATGCGAGCGCGCTCTACATCGGCTGCAATATGTTCACAGGGGCTGGGTCATTTAACGGCACCGACGGTTTCGTCGTCCCGAAATCCTCGATCCTCGGCGCGGGCCCGCTTGTTTCGTGGAAGTTCGCGAATCTCGCGACGAGCACCGGCGCCGGCCCGTTCGCGCCGCGCGGCGTCGATAATCCGGACCCGAACAACACCGGGCCGTCGGCGCTCGGCTATTTCATCGGCGTCGATGCGCTGACCTTCAGCACGCTGATGGTCCGCCGCGTGACGAACCCCGGCAACACGGCCGCCTCGCCGACGATCACCGCGAACATCTCGCTGACCGTGCCGACGACGACCTCGCCGAATCGGGTGACGCATCTCGGCAACACGGGCGGCGCCAACGGAGGACTCGATTCGCTCGACGACCGTTTATATGCGGCGGTGATGCGCAACGGCCGGCTCTGGACGGCGCACAACTTCCGCGTCAACTCGTCCGGCGTCGCGAGCACCGGCACGAATAACCGAAACGCGATTCGCTGGTACGAGCTCCAGAATCTGAGCACGACGCCGTCGCTCGTCCAGTCGGGCACGGTTTTCGACAACGCCGCGACCACTGCCGCGGCCCGCCAGTACTGGATCCCGTCGATCACCGTCACCGGTCAGGGCCACGCCGCGCTCGGCGCGAGCACGGCCGGGACGGCGTTCAGCATCAACGCCTTTACGGTCGGCCGGCTGGCGACCGACCCGTCCGGCACGATGCAGGGCTTTCCGGGCGCGGTTGCCGGCTACACGAACACTTCGGCGGCCTACAATCCGCCCGCCGATCCGGGCGGCGCGTCGGGCCGCCGGTGGGGCGATTACTCGTTCACGAGCGTCGATCCGCTCGACGATATGACGATCTGGACGATTCAGGAATACTGCGACGCGACCAATTCCTACGGCGTCCGCGTCGCCAAGCTGAACGCGCCGCCGCCGGCCGCGATCGCCAACGGGCCGACCGCCGGTCTGTATGAAGTGCCGACCGGACAGACGTCGGTCAACGTGACGATCACCGGAACCTCGACCGGCGGCTCCGGCTGGTTCGATCCGGGCGCGAATCTGGCCGCGCCGGCGCTGCCGTTCAATCACATTACGGCCTCGGTCAGCGGCTCGAACGTGACCGTCAACAGCGTCACCTACAACAGTCCGACGTCGATCACGCTGAATCTGAACACGGTCGGCGCGTCCGTCTCGAATCCGGCCTTCGCGCCGGAAAGCGTGCGCAATCTGACGATCACCAATCCGGACGGTCAGTCCGTCGTCCGCAACGGGATCATCAGCATTTCGGTGCCGACCGCCGCCAACGTTTCGCTGTCCGGCCGCGTCGCCGACGCCGCCGGGCAGGGGCTCAGCCGCGTCCGCGTCTCGCTGACGGCCGCCGACGGCACGATCCGCTACGCGACGACCAACAGCTTCGGCTATTACCGCTTCGACGACGTCCCGTCGGGCGCGATCTACACGCTTTCGGTGAGCGGCTCGCGCTACCAGTTCGCGCAGCCGACCCGCGTCATCGAGGTCAACGACACGCTCGCCGATCTGGATTTCACGGCGGCAAACAACTAAAGACGATTTCGGATTTCGGATTTCGGATTTCGGATTGGTCTGTTTGCCATCGTCCGTTTTGCTGACAAACTCTCTCGTTGAGCAAAACCGGCGGCATTCAGCAAATCCGCAATCCGCAATCCGAAATCCGAAATCCGCCATCCGTTTGCGGGTATCGAAAAGAATTAATATAATCTCTTTTTGATCCACGCAAATTTATGGCAATACAAACCGCGGGCCTGAAACCCGCCAAAGCATCGAAATTAAAGATCGAGAATCAGGCATCCTTCGAACTGCCGAAGGACACCGAGGAGATGATCTACAAAGCGCTCGATTATCTGCCGGCCGAACACGTCCGCGGGCTCGAAAAGGTCAAGCTCGTCGATTACATCAACGACCCGCGTCTGCAGAAAATGGAAGTTCCCGTGAAGGGCGATCTGCCCGGCCTGTACCATCCGAAAATGGGCAACCAGAACGCCTTTATGGAGCTCTCGATGGGCGCGCTCCTGAAGCCCACCGACAAATTCGCGGCCCGCTTTATGGCCAAGCAGTCCTTCAAAAGCAATCTCGCCGGCCTGATCTTTTCGCTCGTCGGCCAGCATTATTACTTTACGCTCCGGCATTCGGTCAAGAAGCAGAATCTCGAACCGCAGATCCGGCAGTACGCCGAGAAAAATCTGAAGTCGTGGGGCGAAAAGCAGAACGAAAACTCCTTCCGCGCCAAACTGTTCAAACCGCTCCGGCCGTACATCGAACGGTGGGCGAAATGGCTCAATAAAAAAGCCGCTCAGGCGCAGAAGAAAAGTTAAGACAGTTTGGGAAGTTTGGGAAGTTTGGGAAGAAACCGAGATTGAGCGACGTTTCCGATCGACCGAAAAAAAAACGAAATTCCCGCCAGCGGACCAGCTTCCCAAACTTCCCGAACTTCCCGAACTTCCTAAACTTATGAAACATTGGCTCGTTAAGCAGGAACCCGAAGCGTATTCATTCGACGATTTGATCAGGGACGGCCGGACCGACTGGACGGGCGTCCGCAATTTTCAGGCGCGGAACAACCTGCGCGAGATGAAGACGGGCGATCCGGTCCTGTTTTACCATTCGGTTTCGGAAAAACGAGTCGTCGGGCTGGCCGCGGTCTCGCGCGAGGAATTTCCCGACCCGACCGACGAAAAATGGATCGCCGTCGAGCTCAAACCGGTCGAAAAATTCGAAACCGGCGTCACGCTCGACCGGATCAAGGCCGAACCGGAGCTCGACAACATCGCGCTCATCAAACAGTCGCGCCTCAGCGTGATGCCGTTGACGGACGCCGAGTTTCGTAAGATCATAGAGCTTTCGAAATAAACGAGTCGAGAGTCGAGAGTCGAGAGTCGAGAGAAAATGATCTTCCGACTCTCCGCTCTCCACTCTCCGCTCTCCACTCCAAAAATTATGTTAAAAAAAGCCGTTGCCTATTATCACGAACTGCTTGAAGACGCGGAGCTGGCCGAGGCGTCGCGCCGCGAGCTCGACGAGGGACTGGAGCGCGCACGCCTGATCTTCGGCGGGCGCCGCCTGACGCCGTACCTGCGGCCGCACTTCGTCGCCGAAGCCGACTGGACGCGGGTCTGCGGCATCTGCGAAACCGTCTGGTCGGCGCTCCAGAAGGTCAAGGACGCGGCCGTCGAGAGCGACGAACTGCTCGACGAACTCGGCGTCACCGAGATCGAAAAGGATCTCGTCGCGATCGATCCGAAATACCGGACCGTCTCGCCGACCGCGCGGCTCGATTCGTTTCTGACCGACAACGCCTATTCCTACGTCGAGCTCAACGGCGAATCGCCGGCCGGCATCGCCTACGCCGATTCGGCGACCGACATCTTTCTCGAGCTCCCGGTGATGAAGAAATTCGCCGAGCGCTACGAGGTCCGGCGCCTCGAAGGCCGATCGAAACTGCTCGACGTGCTGCTCCGCGCCTACGAGGAATATCTCGGCCGGAAACCCGAACAACGGCCGGTGATCGCGATCGTCGATCTGCGCGACCTGCCGACGCAGCAGGAATTCGAGCTGTTCCGGGACTTTTTCGAGGCCAACGGCTGCACGGCGCTGATCACCTCGCCGGACGAGCTCGAATTCGACGGCGAGCGGCTCTATACCAAAGGCGTCGCGATCGACATCGTCTACAAACGCCTGCTCGTCAACGAATACCTGCCGATTATGGAAAAATACCCGGCGCTCGTCGACGCCTACCGCGCCGGCGCGGTCTGTATGGTCAACAGCTTCCGCTCGAAGCTGATCCATAAAAAAGCGGTCTTCGCCGTGCTCACGAACGAAAAATACGCGCATCTCTTCAACGATGAGGAGCTGCGGGCGATTCACGCGCACATCCCGTGGACGCGCAAGTTCCGCGAGGAAAAGACCGTCAATCACGGCGCGGAGATCGATCTCGTCGATTGGACGCGCGCCAATAAATCGAAGCTCGTCCTCAAACCGAACGACGATTACGGCGGCCACGGCATCTACATCGGCTGGGTCTCGACCGAGGCCGAATGGGAAGAGGCGATGAAGGTCGCGCTCGTCGACGGTGATTATCTGGTCCAGGAACGCGTCGAAACGTCGAAGGAATCGTTTCCGATGCTCTTCGGCGAGGAAAACCGCTTCGAATTTCTCGAACAGCTCGTCGATCTCGATCCGCTGCTCTATTTCGGCAAGGTCGGCTCGGCCTTCACCCGGCTCTCGACGACCGAGCTCGCCAACGTCTCGAGCGGCGGCGGAATGGTGCCGACGCTGATCATCAAAGAGAAGAACGGCTGATTTAACGCGAAGCCGCGAAGACGCGAAGGCGCAAAGATTTTTTACAATCGGTTTCGATGGGGTGACTTTTCGTTTGAAAGAAAAGTGTCCGGCATTTGAAACCCATTATAAAAATCTCTGCGCCTTCGCGCCTTTGCGCCTCTGCTTTTAAAATATCTACTCGATCGAAAAACTGCCCTGCACCGTGACCGCTTTTTCGCCGTTGTTGACGAAGACCAAAACGTAGGAGCCGGTGACCATCGTCTGTTCGGTCTCTTCGGATTTCGAGACGCCGAAACCGAATTCCTTGTAGGTGTCGTCGGGAAATTCCTCGTCGAAGGCTTTTTGGGAATAGACCAGACAATCGACCGCGTCGCCCCGCAGAACCGTCGCTTTGCCCTTGAAGACGGCGGTTTTGGCCGTCACTTTGAACGGGCGCGCGTAATGCTCGCCGGGCGCGATCTCGATCCGCTCGTTCATGATCTCGGTCTTTTGTTTCGGCGGATTTTTCTCGTCGGCCCAGGAATTCGCGTTGGCGTTGGAAGCGTTGGCGTCGGTCGCCGGTTTGTTCGCGGTCTGGTTCTGGTTCGGGCTCGTCTTTGCCGACGGCGAGGCGGCCGGCGTTTTCGGCTTGTTCGCGGCGTTGGCCGGCGGACCGTTTCGCGATTGACTGACGAGCAGGTAAACGCCGAAGAGCGACGCCGGGATCGCGACGAGCGCGACGATCAGCGCGATCCATTTGAGCCGCGAAGGCCGTTTCGCGACGACGGTTTCGGCGGTCGGCAGCGCGCCCGCCGCGTCGGTCAGCAGAACGGTCGGATTTTCGGCCGTCGCCTCGTAGAGCCGCGCCCCGCAGTTGGTGCAAAAAATCAGGTCGTCGTCGACCTGAGCCTGACATTTTCGGCAAATCATAAAATCAAATCTTTTGAAATGGTAGGTTAGTCGGCCGACAGCGTCAAATCGGCAGTAAACGGCGGCCGCCATTTCCGGGGCAAAAAATCTTGTGATATTTTAAAAACACCAAAGAAAAACTTTTCGAAGTATAATCAAAATCCATAAAAGTCCTGATGAAAACCGAAAAAAAAACACGTCTCGCCGCCTTGTCCGAAGAATATCTGCGGCTCGAGCATAAACTGCGGCTCGGCGGCGGCGCCGAAAAGATCGAGAAGATTCACAAACAGGGAAAGCTGACCGCGCGCGAGCGGATCGATCTGCTTTTCGACCGGGACGCCTACCAGCAGGAAATCGGCCTGCTCGTCGCCTACGACGAATATCAGGGCCAGGCGCCGGCGGCGGCCGTCGTCACCTCGATCGGTCTGGTACACGGGCGCGAAACGGTCGTCGTCGCCAACGACGCGACGATCAAGGCCGGCGCGTGGTACCCGGAGACGATCAAAAAGATCCTCCGCGCGCAGGAGATCGCGATGCGGAACCGCGTGCCGATCGTCTATCTCGTCGATTCGGCGGGCGTCAACCTGCCGTATCAGGGCGGCGTTTTTCCGGGTCAGTACGGCGCGGCCCGGATCTTTTACTACAACTCGATTATGCGGCGTTATCTGAAAGTCCCGCAGATCGCGGCCGTGATGGGGATGTGCGTCGCCGGCGGCGCGTATCTGCCGGCGCTCTCGGACGTCATCCTGATGGTCGAAAAGACCTCGTTTATGGGCCTCGGCGGCGCGAATCTCGTCAAGGGCGCGACCGGCCAGACGATCGACAACGAAACGCTCGGCGGCGCGCTGACGCATAACGCGATCTCGGGCGTCGCGCATTTCCGCACCCGTGACGACCGCGAATGTCTCGAAAAGATCCGCGAGATCGTCTCCGAGCTGCCGAAAAAAGAGGAAACGCGCGTCTCGGTCCGGGAAAGCCGGCCGCCGCTCAATCCGCCCGCGAAACTGGGCGAGCTGCTGCCGGAGGATCACCGTGCGCCCTACGATATGCGCGAGGTTTTGAATGCGATCCTCGACGCGGGCGAGATCGACGAGTTTCAGGCGGATTTCGCCAAAGAGATGATCTGCGGGACGGCGCGGATCGGCGGCATCCTCGTCGGCGTGATCGCCAATTCGCGCGGAATGGTCCGCGGGCAGGCCGGCAAGCCGCCGCGTTTCGGCGGCATCGTCTACACCGAATCGGCCGAAAAGACCGCCTATTTCATCGAAAACTGCAGCCGCCACGAAACGCCGCTCCTCTTCGTGCAGGACGTTTCGGGCTTTATGGTCGGGGCCGACGCCGAGCATTCGGGCATCATCCGCGCCGGCGCCCGCTTTGTCGAAGCGATGGCCTGCGCGCCGGTGCCCAAACTCGTCCTGACGATCAACCACGCCTCGGGCGCGGGCTATTACGCGATGGCCGGGCAGGGCTTCGACCCGGACTTCATCTTCTCGCTGCCGACCGGCCGGATGGGCGTGATGGAGGGCGATTCGGCCGTCCAGGCGATCTTCGGGACGCAGCTCGAAAAATTGAAAAAAGAGGGCCGCGAGCCCGACGCGGCGCTGCTCGCCGAGATGGAGAAAGTGCGCCAGACCTACGACCGCGAGCTCGACGCCAAACACGCCGCCGCGCGCGGCCTGCTCGACGCGATCGTGACGCCCGAAACATTGCGCGACGCGCTCGTTCTGGCGCTCCGGACGACGCTCAACACGAGCCGCCCGCACATCGGCGCGTTCGTCCTGCCCCGGGCGCTCTAACCGTTGACATCCGCGCGAACGGGCGTATATTGGAAATGGCCCTCGAAAAATTGGAAATAAAGGAGATCACCGCCTGATGAATCGCCGCTGGCTGCTTTGCGCTTGTTTGATCGCCGCTTTTGTTCAAATAGGTTTCGCTCAGAAGGATTACCGCGCCGAGTTTAACGTCCTGTTCGAAAAGGAGGATTACGCCGGGCAGGCCAAACTGCTCGAAGCCTGGGAAAAGGCGAAGCCCGATGACCCGGAGCTGTACGTCGCTTATTTCAACCATTTCATCAACAAGGGCCGGCAGGAGTTTCTGACGATGTCGGCCGACCGGCCGCCGGGCGATTCGCTGAAGATGACGAAGGCGGACGATCCGAAGACCGTTTTTTATCTCGGCAGTCAGGTTTCCTTCCGGCGCGAGGAATTCGACAGGGCGCTCGTTTATATCGACCGGGGCATCGCGAAATTCCCGAACCGGCTGGATATGCGTTTCGGCAAGACCTACGCCCTCGGGCAGATCGAGGATTACAGGCGATTCACCGACGAGATCGTCAAAACGCTGGAATATTCCGGCGTCAACCGCAACGCGTGGCTCTGGATGGAGGACAAACCGGTCGAGAATCCGAAAAAGTTTATGCTCTCTTCGATCCAGGACTATGTCGCGCAGCTCTTCGACGCCGAGGGCGATTACGGCGCGTTCATCCGGACGATCGCCGAGACGGTCCTCAAATTTTATCCCGACAGCGTCGAAAATCTCTCGAATCTCGGCGTTTCGTATATGATCCAGAACGATTTCGACCGCGCGCTGCCGCCGCTGCTCAAAGCCGAAAAGCTCGCCCCGACCGATTACATCGTGCTCGCGAACATCGCCTTCTGCTATTTCAAAAGGGGGATAAACCGAACGCCGTCAAGTATTACGAAGCGGTCCTCAAATACGGGAACGACGACGCCAGGGCGCAGGCGCGGGAGAAACTGAAGGAGCTGAACGGGAAATAGTCCGCCCGAACTTTACGATGAACGACCCCCGACCGCGCCCGAAATTCGTCCTCGAAATCACCGTGTTTATGTGCGGCGCGCTCGTGATGATCTTCGAGATCATCGGCTCGCGGCTGCTCGCGCCGTATATCGGCACCTCGACCTATGTCTGGACGAGCCTGATCGGCGTCATCCTCGGCGCGCTCAGCCTCGGCTACTGGCTCGGCGGCAAGACGGCCGACCGCCAGCCGAAACTGAAAATTCTCGCTTCGGTGATCTTTCTCGCGGGCGGCGCGCTTGCGACGACGATCCTCTTCAAAGACGTCGTGCTCGCGCTGATCGCCGAAAGCCCGCTGATCCTCGAATTGAAATCGCTGCTCGCCGCGCTGCTGTTGTTCGCGCCGGCGAGCGTGCTGCTCGGTTTCGTGACGCCCTACGCGGTCAGGCTCAAGATGCGGGCGCTCGAAGATTCGGGAAAGACCGTCGGCCGTTTGTACGCGCTCTCGACCGTCGGCAGCATTCTCGGGACTTTTCTCGCCGGGTTTCTGCTGATTCCGTTCGTCGGCAGCACGAAGACGCTGTATCTGATCGGCTTTTGTCTGATCGGCCTCTCGGTCCTGCTCGCGCCGTTCGCGCTGACGAAGACCAATCTCTCGATCTTGATCATTTTCGTGCTCGGCATCCTGACGACCGAGCTGCAGAATTACTATCTTCTGAAAACGAGCGATCTGCACGACATCGACACCGAATACAACCGCGTCCGCGTTTTCACGATGACCGACGAGACGAGCGGCCGCCGGCTTCGGGCGATGGCGATCGATCCGTATTTCGTGCAGTCGAAGATGTTTCTCGACTCGGACGAGCTCGCCTCGGAATACGCGAAATACTACCATCTCGTCCGCCATTTCAAACCCGATTTCGAGCGCGTCCTGCTGATCGGCGGCGCCGGTTATTCGTTCCCGAAGGATTACCTGAAAACCTATCCCGGAAAGCGGATCGACGTCGTCGAGATCGATCCGCAGATGACCGCGATCGCCCGCCAATATTTTCGGCTGACGGATTCTCCCGATCTGACCGTTTTCCACGAAGACGGCCGCGTCTTTCTCAACCGCGCGCCGGCCGGACAGTACGACGCCGTCCTGATGGACGCCTTCGGTTCGCTCTTCTCGGTCCCGTTCCAGCTGACGACCATCGAAGCCGTCCGCGAAATCGACCGCACCCTCAAACCCGGCGGCGTCGTCATCTTCAACGTCGGCGGCGCGATCACGGGAAAGGCTTCGGGTTTCGTCAACGCCGAAATCGCCGCGTATCGAACGGTCTTCCCCGAGGTCCGACTTTTCAAAGTCCGGCCCGAGCGCGCCGACGGGGAAGTTCAGAACCTGATCATCGTCGCCTGCAAATATCAAAGTTGTTTCCAAACGCCAAATTTCGATGGCGGTATCGCCAAACTCCTGGACAATCGTTACCGATTACCGTTCGAGCCAACGTTGCCCGCCCTGACCGACGATCGCGCGCCGGTCGAATATTACAACTCGTTTGCCCAGAGCTTCCGATAACGCCCCGCCCCGGGCGACATCGATTTTCCGGTCCGGCGTTTTTTGAAGCCGCGCAATCGCTGTTATTTCCACATTTAATCCAGAACTGTTCGGCACGATCATTGCTCAAACGCGCTTTTTACGATATTTGAGACAAAACGCCGCCAAATTTGCCGTTAAATGAAAAGACCGGCCGGCGAGGGGTTGTTTTTTGTCCACGAAAGACACGAAAAACACTAAAAAGACACGAAAGAAATTTAGTGTTTTTGGTGTTTTTCGTGGTTAATAATCGGCTGTTCGCCGGCTTGACGGTTCCGATTCAATCGAAAACGTGGTTCACGAACGAATCGACGCACCGGTCAATTACCGTGCCGAACAACTCTGCATTTAATCAACGGGTTTCGCGAAAATCGAAAAAATCCGAAAATTTATTGCCAGTTTTTTCTCTAAAATCTCATTACCAATCGGAATTTCTTTACAAACGGTAAAATAATCAACTTCATTTCCGTATTTACAAAGGAGGGAAAATGGCGACATTAAGAGACAAATTACGCGAATCTCTGAAAAAGAGAGTAAAACGGGACGTCGGCGAGGATCGGTTCGATCCCGCAAATTGGAACACGACCGAACTCGGAAAATTATACGAGGAACAACACCCCGACATCAGGCTTCAGGTTATCCAGACGGCGCTCAGAGAGTCTTTCGAGCCAGTTCTAAACGATAATGACGTCACGGTTTCGGAACCGAAATGGAAGGAGTATTTTAAACTCGTCAAAGTCGACGACACGCCGAAATCAGCGCTTAACACTCTGATCGATATTCTGGTTTAGTTAATGGACCGACGGTTTATGATTTTTATCGAGGTATCTATGAAAAAAATACTGCTTATTCTAACGTTGATGTTGTTTTTCCAGACGATTTATGCGGATGAAGCCGTTTACTCGAACAACGTTTTGCAGATCACCATCGACGCCGCGTTGAGCGTCCGAGAAACCAAACTTCATTTCGAGCTGGTCGACGCAAAAGACAATCCAGTTTTGAGCGGGGACAGCCGGGCGGTACCGAAATCGGAAAACGAAATCCTGATGACGATCGCGCTGACCCAAAATCTCGATCCCAACAAGGATTATAAGGTCAAAATATCTTCGGGTGACATTCTTTGGAAAACCATCGACGTTTCGCGCGGTCTGACCGCAAAATTCGAGTCCGCCCGGGAATTTGAATTTTGTAAGGGGGGCATTCCGATGTTTCTGGACGGAATCGCCAGAGACGGAACGAATAATGCGGAGGTTCTTCGCTTCTGGACCGAGGTGACGAATTATCTGAAGGATGAAAATCTGAAGGATAAAATGATCGTTCAAACGAGTAACGGGGACAAACTTGAAACATTGAATCTCAAACAGGCCAAACTGGTCGTCGAAAGTTTTGAAAACGTACAGAATTTCGGAAGAACAAAGGTTTGTCTGGCTCCGGCGTCGAAGCCTGAATCGGGAAGCTTCAACATTTCGGTTCAGTTCAAAGATAACCCGCCGTTCAGTCTCGGCGCCAAATTTACCGGCCCCGGACTTTCGTGGGGCGGGGCGACGGCCATCAAAAGTTCGAGCGCACTGCCGGATTCGCCCGACGAACGCGAAATCGAACGTAATCTCGATTTGGGAGTTAGTTTCACGACTTCGGTCAAGCCGGACGAAACCACCGGAAAAAAGATGCGCGAAAAGCGCGGCATTCTCGACGTCAGGTTCGCGCCGGTCTTCGACCTCGTGAAATATCGGGGCGGTCCGCGAATCTGGAAAATTACGCCGTTTTTTCTGAACGCCAACGTCGCAACCGGCAGGATTACGAAGGACACGATTTCGCTGAACCGCGTGATCGTCGGCAGTGAGGTCGAACTGCGGCTGATTCCGGGACTGAAGAAACCGGGGTCGGGCGAAACGTCCGATACCGACAAACCGCTCGACTTCTACCGTTTGAAATTCAAGGGCAATCACTCATCGGACCGTGATTTCAAGCAGAAGGAAATAACCGGAACTTTTGAATTTCAGCCGGTTTTCGGGGCCTTATACCGGCCGCGCGATACCCGCTGGTATTTTGTCGATGATGTCATCACGAGCACTCCGACCGAGCCCAACAAGGTCGTTAAATACCGGACTTTCGGATGGCAGATATTGCCGAAGGCCGGTTTCGAGTTTGGGAAGACCTATTCGCGCCGCAATCCGGCGGAGGCGCTCGAGGCGACTGATCTGGTCAAGCGGTTGTACGTCGGGTTGGATATGAGCTTCGACATCAGCTCGCATCTTACGCTGACCTTTAACGACACTATCTACGCGCGCTACGAACTGGAATCGAACCGCCTTAAAAACCACTTTAAGGGCGAGGCCTACGCGCGTTTCGGCAGTCCGTTCAGAGGAACTTCCAACGGAATCTTCGTGGCTTTCGAAAAGGGTGACGCACCGCCGTTTACGAGCACCGTCAATGTCTTCAAAATCGGTTATCGAATTCAATCGAACCAGTTAAACCGGCTATTCTGAAAAAGCGGGATAAAGGAGACTTTATCCCGCTGACCTTTCAATCAAAACAAGCCAAATCCCGTTGAGCCTTAGCGCAGGCCCTGGCCGAATTGTTCGGTGCCGAACGCGCCGATGCCGTTTAGTTTGAAGCTGAAGACGAGGCGGTTTTCGCGGCGGGCGCCGACGTTGAAGGTGTAGTACTGGAGCGCGAGCGAGCAGCAGTCGTAGGCGTAGCCGATCGTGAAAAGCGAGCTGATCAGCGGCGACGTTTTGGTTTCGCGGCGGTTCTGGAAATCGAAAAAGAGCGAGGTTCCGCCGTAGAGGCCCCGGCTGCGGTCGCCGATGAAGATCGACGGGCTCCACTGCGAGCCGCGGAGCGTGCCGGCTTCCTTGCCGTTGGCGTCGGCGTACTGCGCGAGCGACGGGATCAGGCTGACGGCGCGCGTGTAGTAAAACGTCTGAAAAATCTTCAAGAGCCGCGTGTCGTAGCCGACGGTCGCCGAGAGCGCGCGGAGTCCGTCGCCCCGGACTCCGATGTCCATCCGTGAATTGGCGAAGATCGTTTTGCGCGGACGGTAGGTCGCGTCAATGTTGAGCGGCGAAAAACGGCGCGGGATGCCGCCGAACGTGTAGAACGTGAGCGCGGTGATCGGCGCGATCTGGTTGCGCTGGCCGGGGATCAGCGCGCCGCCGAAGGTCTTGTCGAAAAAGTATTTCCCGCGGATCGTCAGGGTGAAGATCTCGTACGGCTGGACGGCGAGCGGGTTGCGGCTCGCGGCCGCGTCCTCGCGGAGCTTTTTCTGCGCTTCCTCGGTGATGGCCTCGGTGTAGCGGCGCGTGTAGAAACGGTTGATCAGGCCGAATTCGACCTCGTTGGTGTCGGTTTCGGTGTCGGCGTAGTCGAACCGGATGATCTTGTTGAAATTGCGGACGCCGTTGATGAAGCGGTAGGTGACGTACGGCTCGATCACGTGGCGGAACCGAAAGGCGTTGTTTTTGCCGTAGAAATTGCGGGCGAGCGCGACCGGGCGCGCGTCGAGCTCGAATTCGTAGTAGGAGCGGACGAAATCGCGGCCGACCACCCGGCGGAAATCGTCGAACGAGTTGGAATAATAGGTGACCCGCGTCCCGGCCGTCGCCGTCAGCGAAAGATATTTGAAATTGAACGGGACGGCGATCTGCGGGTGGATGTCGAACCGCTGACCGAGCGCCGGCGTGACGACCGGCCCGCTGCCGGTCTGCTGGAGATAGAGCCCGCGGTCGTCCGTTTCCTCGCGCCGCGAGACGCCTTCGAGGCTCGTCTTGAACGAAAAATAAACGTTTTTGAGAAACGAGAGCTCCGACGGGCGCTTCTCGAAATTGATGCTCGGCAGGTTCTTGGTCTTGATCCGGACGTTCGGGATCGAGATCACCTGCGACCGCGCGAGCAGGTTGAACGTGTAGTTGTTCCAGCTCTTGTTGACGAAGACCTGCGAGACCTCGATCGGCGAGATGATCTGCTGGATGCCGTCGGAAAAGACCTGCCGGAAGGCGAGGTTCGACGTCAGCCGGACGTCGGCGGCGGCCGTAAAGCCGTTCGGAAAATACTGGACGCCGTCGGCGTAGACGATCGAGCCGCCCTGATCCGGGTGCGCGGCGTCGGCGTTCGGGCCGAAGATCCGGTCCTTGACGGCGTAAAAGCCGAAGTTGAAATAGGACCGCGAGTTGGCGCGCGTCCGCAGATCCATCCCGAAGCCGATCCCGCGCGAGGTGTAGACGTCGCCGCGAAAAGTGACGTCGGCCGAGCGCCCGAGCGTCTGGAAATACGCGCCCGAAAGCCGGAGGCCCTTGCGCGCCGAATAGCCGACCGTCGGCGTCAGAAAGCCCGAGCTGCGGTCTTCCTTCTTGATCGAGATCGAGGCGTAGGGAAGCGGGACGAGCGTGATGTCGCGGACCTTGAATTTGGCGTTCTTGAGCTTCAGCCGGTCGTTCTGCCGGACCCGCGCCTCGCTCGCCGTAAAGCTCCATTTCGGCACCGCGTCCTCGCAGGCGGTGAACTTGCCGTTGGTGATGACGATCTCGTTGAGGCTCACGCGCTCGACCTGATCGGCCGTGAAATAGATGACCGTCCCGTCGTTGGTCTGGTTCGTGAAGCCGGTCGAGTTGACGAACTTGCCGAGCTTCGTCTTGTAGTTCCATTCGCCGCGCGCGCCGGTGATGCGCTGGTCCTCGCCCTGGTCGAAAACGACGCTGCCCTCGGCGACGAGCCGGTTCTCGGCCTCGTAAACGACGACCTTGTCGGCCTGCAGGCGGTAAATGCCGTAATGAACGTCGACGTTGCCGGTATGCGTGACGATCCGCTTGCCCGGTTCGCCCTCGACGGTCTGGTTTTCGGAATAAATGACCACCTCGTCGTCGCCGCCCTCTTCCCTGACCGACCCGTTCTTCCGTTTCGGGGCCTTGATCGACTGTTCTTCGGAAACCGGATCGATGTTCGGCGTGTCGGTGATCGGGTTCGAGACCTGCCGCTCGACCGGATTGGTCTGCTGACCGAACACGATCGAAGCGCATAAAACGCCGGGAAGCACCAGTTTCAGGAATGATTTATAAAGCCCCATTAAAGTAAATAAAAAAAGTAAATTCGATGCTAACACGAAGCGTCAATCGAGTTCAAAGCAAAGGGGAAAAGTTTGGGAAGTTTGGGAAGTTTGGGAAAATAGTTCAGGAAGTTCAGGAAGTTCAGGAAGTTCGGAAAGTTTGGGAAGTAAAAAGTTCTTCTTCCTGCACTTCCAAAACTTCCCAAACTTCCAAAACTTCCCAAACTATTTTGGAGTTTCGGTTCGGAGCAATTAAACTGAAAAAGCGGTAATCAAGGTTATGACGAATCCCAAAATACTCGTGGTCGAGGACGAGGAGCTGATGCGCTCGATCCTCCGGCAGCTGCTCGAAGAGGAGGGCTATCAGGTCTTCACGGCCGACAGCGCGGAAACGGCGCTCGAAATCTTTGGGGCCGCCGAGATCGACGTCACCCTGACCGACGTCCGGATGGGCGGAATGGACGGGCTCGAGCTGCTCTCGAAGATCAGGGCCGTCGACGAGGACGCGCTGGTCATCGTGATGACCGCTTATTCGTCGGTCGATTCGGCGATCGCGGCGCTCCGGCGCGGCGTTTACGACTACATCACGAAACCGTTCGTCAACGAGGATCTCCTGAAAACCGTCGGCAACGCGATCCGCACGAAGGAGCTCGCCCGCGAAAACCGCGCGCTCCGCCACGAACTCGACAAGAAATACAGCTTTTCCGAGATCATCGGGACGAGCGAGGCGCTCCAGCGGGTCTTCTACCTCGTCGAAAAGGTCGCCGACACGACCGCCGGCATCCTGATCCAGGGCGAATCCGGGACCGGCAAGGAGCTGATCGCGAAAGCCATCCATTTCAACAGCCGCCGCGCCAACAAGCCGTTTCTCGCCGTCAACTGCGGCGCGCTGCCCGAATCGCTCCTCGAATCCGAGCTCTTCGGCCACACGAAGGGCGCGTTCACCGGCGCGACCGCCGACAAAAAGGGCCTCTTTCGCTCGGCCGACGGCGGGACGCTCTTTCTCGACGAGATCGGCGAGATGCCGGCCGCGCTGCAGGTCAAGCTGCTCCGCGCGCTGCAGGAGCAGGAAGTGCTGCCGGTCGGATCGAGCGCGCCCGTCCGGTTCGACACGCGGATCATCGCCGCGACCAACCGCGATCTCGAGACCGAGGTCGCCGAAAACCGCTTTCGCGAGGATCTTTTCTACCGGCTCAACGTGATCGAGATCAGCCTGCCGCCGCTCCGTACGCGGCGCGAGGACATCCCGCTGCTCGTCCGCCATTTCGTCGCCAAAGCCGCCCGCGGCCAGCGGCTCGCCGAGAAACCGGTCAACCGCGAGGCGCTCGCGGCGCTCGTCAGCTACAACTGGCCGGGCAACGTCCGCGAGCTGGAAAACGCCGTCGAGCGCGCGTTCATCCTGTCCGGCGACGAGATCGATCTCGACAGTCTGCCGCCGAAGATCCGCCTGAGCGCGAGCCAGGCGCTCGAAATGCGCGACCCCGAAGGCCTCCGGCCGACGCTCGACGAGATGGAGCGCCGCTACATCTATGAGATTCTCCGCTCGACCAGCGACGACAAGACCGAAGCCGCCCGGATTCTCGGGATCGACCTTTCGACGCTCTACCGCAAGCTGAAAAAATACGAGGACAACTAGCCGGAGCGCCGGCATCCTGACGGCCGCGCGTCGCGCGTCAGCGTTCGCTATTTAAGAGCCGAAAAAGAAATCGAAACGAAGCGTCCGTTTTCGCATTCGCTTAACGGACGGCGGGCAGGGATGCCCGCGCTCCAATTTGGGGTTACTGCGTGTTCAGTTCAAGAACGAAAAAATCGGTGCCTTCGATCCGCGTGATCCGGCCGGCGGTGTAGGGCGGGTTGAAAAAGTCGTTCGCCGGGTAGCTCAGTCCCTTGAGCGTGCCGTCGCCGCTCATCTGGCTCTTCGCGATCAGCTCGGCCGGGAACCAGCTTTCGGTGTTGACGATTTCGGGCGTGCCGGTCTTGTATTTTTCGGCCTGCGCGACGACCTTGACGGAATCATCCTTGAGAAAACGGAGAACGGCCGTCAGCTTGCGGTCGGTCGGGCCGGGGACGCGGCCGTCGGCTTTGCCGAGCGGTTCTTCGCGCCAGACGGCTTCTTCGGGATGAAAGGGGAGCTTGACGGTCATCTCGAGCTCGTCGACGTCGTCCTTCAGATCGTTGGCTTTAGCGGTGTTGGCGTTGGCCGCGGTGCGGTTGGCGGCGTTGGCGTTGACGCCGGGGGCGGAAGAGGAACAGGCCGTGAAAATCAACGCCGGCAGGAGCAGGGCGAAATAGATTGGGGTCAGTTTCATTTGGACATTTTATAAGGAATTCAACCACTTGGCAATGCAGCGCCGGATCCTGACCTGTTTCGGGCCGGACGGATCAAAAAGCGGCGGCGGCCGCGCCTGTCAATCGTTTCGCGACACCGGCCGGCTGTTTTGAGTTCCGCCTTCAGGCGGCCCCCGTTCCACCGCCGAATCCGACGATGATCAGACGAAAGCCGGCTGAAGGCCAATAGCCCTAAGTTAAGGAATAATTCCTGTGTGATGATTGACTTAGGCGAAATAAAAATAGGCCGCGGATGACGCGGATGACGCGGATTTTCGCGGATCTATCTTTGGTTTACCAACATTAGCGGATCTATCTTTGGTTTACCAACATTAAAAGAAAGATCCGCGAAAATCCGCCAAATCCGCGTCATCCGCGTTCTATTAAACCGTTCAATTTATTCAACTTCTCGCTTAACTTAAGGCCATTGATCTGAAGGCGAAAATCGAACCGCTCGACGACTTGTCGGTTTCGCGACGCCGAACCGCTGTTTCACGACAGTAGCTCGATGTTTCACGACCGCTGAACGAAGTTTCAAGACAACAACAAGCCCTTTTGCGCGATTGACAAAGAGCGGCGGATCAAAAACAGCCGCCCGGAGGTGGCCGGCGGGCGGGTTTAGGCTCCCGAAACGCCGGCCGGCGGCTGTAAAAACGGGCGGGACCGGACCGGACACTGTTCGTCCCGCCCGCAGACGTTCATTCGAGCGCCTCGAAATCGACGTCGCTCAGCTCGTCGCCGACGTAGATCACGCGCAGCGGGTTGCCGAACTCGTACTTCTTCGAGGCCGCCTGAACGACGTAAATACCTCCGACTTCGACGTTTTCAAAGCGATAATAGCCGAAGCTGTTGGTCAGGGCCGTGCGCGCGACGCCCGCGTTGTCGGTCAGCGTGACGCGGATGCCGCCGAGCCCGGTCAGGTTCGCGGTGATCCGGCCGCCGACCGTCACGCGCGCGGCTGTCGGCACCGCGTAGACGATCGCGAACGGCGAAAGTCCGGTTAAAGAGGTCGAGCAGAGAAGCGGGCTGGTCGCCGGCAGGCTCGTTCGGTCGATCCAGACGCCGTTTTCGAGGTGCAGCAGCCGGAGATATGAAAACTGCGGCGTGAGCGCCGGCAATCTGAAGCAAACCTTCGGCGAGCCGGTGTAAACGGCCGTCGTCGCGATGTCGTAAAAGAGTCCGGTCGTAAGATAGCCCGGCAGGAGCGGCGGCAGCTTGGCGGCCGCCAGCGGGACTTCCTGCGTCGTGCCCGCCATCGTGAAGTTTGTCACGGTGATGGCGGCGTCGCCGACGCTGGTCGTGACGCTCGGCGGGATCATCGGCCGCCGGCCCAGAAATCCGACCGGCGTGTAGACCGATTTGTATTTACCGGCGAGACCGGCGTTGTAGATCGAGTAGATTTCGGTCGCGTTGAGCACCCGGTCGACGTAAACCGAGGGTTCGTCGATCTGCGCGTTGATCGGCGCGCCGTTGACCCATTCGTTATAACTCCACGGCGAACGGCCGAACCAGAGCGCGCCGCCGCCCTGAAAGTAGCCGCCGCCGCCGTTCGGGCCGGTCTGGACGCCGTCCTTGTAGATGCGCTTGGTGTTGGTCGCGCGGTCGAACGTGAAGGCCCAGTGGTGCCAGTTGAGATCGGCCGTGTCGGAGATATTGAGCCCGTCGTTGAAAAAGTCCATCGTAAAGCTCGAATCGCTCCGCCAGCCGATATGGAGCCCCTGCTGGCCGGCGGCCGAACCCTGCCCGACGAGCAGCACCGCGCCGCCGAGCGTCTTGCGTCTGGCCCACAGCTCGATCGAAAACGAGCGGTCGGCAAGCCCGATCGTGCCGGCGTTCAGATAATCGTCGACGCCGTCGAAATCGAACGATTGGCCGACCTTGCCGACGGCGTAGCCCGCGCCGTTGACGAGCGTGCCGTTGAGATTATTGCCGGAAATATCCCTCGAATCGCCGTCGCCCGGCCACCAGCCGAACGGAACGGCCGTCGGCACGGTCGCGGTGGGAGCGTATTTTCCTTTCGAGCCGGAGATAAACAACTTTTGGATGTCGGGCAGGGAAAGCGCGCGATTGTAAATTCCGACTTCGTCTATCTGCCCGTTGAACGGGCCGTAAAAGGTCGGAGGTTTCTTCGAGCCGATCGAAAGATTCTGCGTATTCGCGGCGAGCGGCGTCGTTTTGGTCCAGCTCTGGACAAAGACCCCGTTGAGATAAAGCCTTACATTATCCGGGTTGGCGGTCGTGCCGTCCCACGTTACCGCGAGGTGATACCACCGATTGGGAACGATCAGGCTCGCAGTCGTGACGTAATGATCTCCCGGATACCCGCCATAGAGGACGAAAGTGATTTTCCCGTCCGCGCCGGTTTCGCTGATTTGCAGATCGTAGGAACAGGTCCCGACGCTGCAATTGCCGTCGCCCTTGCTCAGAATCGTGCCGAAACCGACCGCGTTTTGTCGAAACCAGGCCTCCATCGTAATCGCGCCGGTAATGTCCAGTGACGACGAATGAGGCACCTCGACGTAGTCGTCGATTCCGTCGAAATTGAAAGCCCGGCCGGCTTTGCCGGTCGCGAAATCCGCCCCGTTTTGAAGCTGACCGTGATTTTGGCCGCGCGAATCGAGCGCGTTGTCATCAGCCTGCCACCAGGATACCAAACCGACCGGGACGGTCGCGTACTGAGGACATTTGCCACCCGCGCCGGCGTTGTAGACGGCGAGGATCTCGGGCTGCGTGAGCGCCCGGCTGTAGAGCGAAAATTCGTCGAGCATCCCGAGCGCGAACTGCGTGTCGGCGCCGCCGGTCGTGCCGACGTTCTGCGTCGTCGAAGGCGTCGGAAGATTGACGTTGACGTTGAGGTCGGTGCCGACCTGTCCGCCGTTGACATAGGCCCGCCAGATGTTGCCGCTGCGGGTGAAGGCGAAATGATTCCAGACGGTCGGATCGACGCCGTGCGGGAACCGCATAATGACGCCGTAGGCGGTCGTCGCCCAGACGACGACTTCGGTCCGCGTGATGATGAACTGGACGTCGTCGCCGCCGCTGCGGTAGGCGAACAGGTTAAAGATCGAGGGGCTGTCGTCGCCGAGATGGCGGACCCAGGCTTCGATCGTGAAGCTGTTCGTGCCGCGGACCGGCAGATCGGCGGTCTGCGGAATCGCCAGATACTGGTTCGTGCCGTTAAAGCTGAAGGCCTGATTGACCTCGCCGGCGGCATAAACGGGGCCGTTGACGAAGGTCGCGTGGTTCGGCCCGCGATTGTCGAGCGGGCTGCCATCGCCCGCCCACCAGCCGGTCAGACCCGAGGGCGGCGTCAGGCATTGACCGAAAATTGCCGGGCCCGCCGAACCGATGAAAACCAAAAGGAGAACCGGGAGAATAAGACCCTTGAAGAAAAGCGTGTGTCTCATAACTAGTTCCTCCTGTAATAAAGGTTGGAATATCTTTAACTGCAAATACTTTGCCGCGGCCCGCCGGCGCTTTCCGCCCGATAACCGGCGAAAGGCCTGTAAACAAAAGGGAAAAACGGGAGATTTTACCCGTCAGCGAGGGTGAAATCTCCCGTTTTCCGGGACGGCGGTCAAGCAGTCGGGCGGATCGAAGATCATTCGAGCGCCGTGAAATCGACGTCGGTCAGCTCGTCGGCGACATAGATCACACGCGCCGAATCGTCGAACCGGTATTTCTTCGCCGTTACCTCGAAGACGTAAGTAAAGCCGCTCGGGACGTTCTCGAACCGGAACACGCCGAACGTGTTGGTCCGCGCCGTGCGCAAGGTTCCGGTGGTGTCCGTCAGGGAAACGAGCGCCCCGCGAATCCCGTTGCCCGCCGCATCCGTCACACGGCCGGAGACCGTGACCGACGCCGCCGTCGGGTTGAGCCGGGCGATCGCGAACGGCGACAGCGAATTCATATCGGTTGTGTAGAGAATCGGATAGGTGCTGAAGAGATTCGTTCGGTCGACCCAGACGCCGTTTTCAAGATGGAGCACCCGCAGTTCTGAAAAATTCGTCGACTGCGAGGTCAGGTTGAAACCGATATTGACCGGCCCGGCATAGCCGGCGCTTGTCGCCAAGTCGTAAACCAGACCGGTCGAAACGTACCCCCCCGGAAGCGCCGGCAGAACGCTTCCCGAGAGCGGGATTTCCTGCGTATAGCCGTCGGCGAGCGGTCCGTAGAGCAGCACCGAGGCGTCCCCGACGTTGACCGAATAAGCCTCGCCAGCCGGTCTGGTTTTCGCTTTCCGGAGCTTCGAAAATCCGGGCAGCGCGGTGTTGACCGATTTGAGCTTGCCGGCGAGCCCCGCGCCGTAGATCGATTGGATTTCCGACGCCGTCAGCGCGCGGTCGTAAAGCGAGATTTCGTCGAGCCTGCCGCCGAAATTGTCGCCCGCGCAGCAGACTGCGCGGCCGATCCGGAAAGTGTTGTAGATCGTGTAATTCGATTCGACTGGCGCGGACGTTTCGAGATTGCCGTTGACGTAGAGGCTGACGTTCGTGCCGTCGTCGGTGACGGCGACGTGATACCACGTGCCGGCCGCCGCGCTGAAGCTCGACTGAATGACGCCGGCGCAGGCACCGGGCGGCTTGTAGATCGCGCCGAGTTTGCCGCCGTAAAGACCGATCGAGAGATCGCTGCAGCTGCCGTTGAAGCCGGCGGCCGTGTGCCGCAGAAGACCGGGAATCGCGCCGTCGGAATAACCGCCCGTGAGCAGCGTCGGGTTGACCCACCCTTCGATCGTCGCGGACGTCATCGCCGGAAAGGCGGAACTGACGTCGATATAATCGTCGGCCCCGTCGACGACGAAGCCCTGGCCGGATTTGCCGACCGCGAAGAACGCGTCCGAAAAACCGATCCCGTTTCGATTGTTGACGAGATCGCTGTAATCGCCGTCGCCCGGCCACCAGCCGACCAGACCCGCCGGCGCGGCAACGGCCGTCGGCCGGCATTGGCCGGCCGACCCGGCGAGCGCGAGCGCCCTGATTTCCGCAGCCGTCAGCGCGCGGTCGAAAATCTCGACCTCATCCATCCCGCCGCTGAAGTGCGTCGAATCCGGGAAGCCGGGCGGCCGTGCGCCGAGGTAGAAATCGTAGGAAGTTTGCGGCGTGAAGCTGCCGAGATTACTGGCATTCAGCGGGACCGGCACGCCGTCGACGTAAACCGCGATGGCGCCCGAGGCTTTATCGTAGGTCAGCGCGAGATGCTGCCATCGACCCGCCGTCAGCGCCCCGCCGGTCGTGTAGTCGTAGTGATTGCCGCTGCCGGTGTCCACGAAATTGAAATAGAGATTGCCGTCGATGCCGTTGATCCGGTACATCCATAAATGCGCGCCGTAGGCGGAGCCGTTGTTCCATTCGAAAAGCGGGCTGTTCTGCGCGAGCGTCGAGGGATTGATCCAGCCGTCGATCGTCAGGCCGGGCCCCGCGCCGACATTCAGGCCGGCCGCGGCGGGAATGCGGACGTCGTTGTCCGAGCCGTTGAAATCGAAGGCCTGACCCGTCCTGCCGGCGGCGTAGGCGGCGGTGCCTTCGAAAATGCCGGTGTTGCCGGATCGGATGTCGAGCGTGTTGTTGTCGGCCGGCCACCAGCCCGCGAGCCTGACCGGGGCGGCCGTGCATTGCCGGCATTTGCCGGCCGTGCCGGCGTTGAAAACGGCGAGGATTTCGGCATGTGTCAGCGCGCGGTCGTAGATCGAAAATTCGTCGAGCATTCCGAGCGCGAACTGCGTGTCAGCGCCGCCCGTCGTGCCGACGTTCTGCGACGTCGAAGGCGTCGGCAGATTGACGTTGACGTTTAGGTCGGTGCCGACCTGCCCGCCGTTGACATAGGCGCGCCAGATGTTGCCGCTGCGGGTGAAGGCGAAATGATTCCAGACGGTCGGATCGACGCCGTGCGGGAACCGCATAATGACGCCGTAGGCGGTCGTCGCCCAGACGACGACTTCGGTCCGCGTGATGATGAACTGGACGTCGTCGCCGCCGCTGCGGTAGGCGAACAGATTAAAGATCGAGGGGCTGTCGTCGCCGAGATGGCGGACCCAGGCTTCGATCGTGAAGCTGTTCGTGCCGCGGACCGGCAGATCGGCGGTCTGCGGAATCGCCAGATACTGGTTCGTGCCGTTAAAACTGAAGGCCTGATTGACTTCGCCCGCCGTATAAACCGGCCCGTTGACGAAGGTCGCGTGGTTCGACCCGCGATTATCGAGCGAATTGCCGTCGCCGGCCCACCAGCCGATCAGGCCCGAGGGCGGCGTCAGGCATTGGCCGAAGGAGAACGAATAGAAAATTAATATTCCCAGAATCGTCAAAACGAATCTCAAAATCCGTTTTCCAAGTTCCGTGCTTCTCATACAAAACTCCTCCAGTAAGTTTGTGTTTCAACCTCTTCACTGCAAAAGCAATGCCGCCGCCGAGCGGTTAAATTGAGTGGAAAAGCCGTGAATCGGAGGTCCAAGCCCGGCCGGCGGGTAATTTCTCCCTGCATTACGGGGGAAATTACCCACGAACGGCAATTTAATCGCCGCGCCGGCTTTCCGCTTTTCTTGCGTTGCGGCGCGGCGTTCCTTAAACTAGAATCGAAATCGATTTTAATAACGGCATAACAATTAATTTTCGAACGAATATATGGCAGAAGTTAAAGAAGCAGTCTCGGAGAATCAGGCGGCGAAGGAACGCTGGGAAGCGGAAACGCTCAGGCGCGTGCTCGATCGCGCGCCGGAACGCAAAACGAAATTCGAGGGCGTCAGTCTCGAGCCGGTCGAACGGCTCTACACGATTTCGGACACCGAAAATCTCGGCGATCCCGGCTTTCCCGGCGAATACCCGTACAAACGCGGGATTCACCCGACCGGTTATCGCGGCCGGCTCTGGACGATGCGCCAGTTTGCCGGCTTTTCGTCGCCCGAGGAGACCAACCGCCGGTTCAAATATCTGATGTCGCAGGGACAGACGGGCCTTTCGACGGCTTACGATCTGCCGGCGCTGATGGGCCTCGACGCGGATTCGCCGCTCTCCGAGGGAGAGGTCGGCAAGTGCGGCGTCGCGGTCTCTTCGTTCGCCGATTTCGAGGTGCTCTTCGACGGAATCGATCTCGAAGCGGTTACCGTTTCGCAGACGATCAACGCGCCGGCGTGGATCTTTCTCGCATTTTACGTCGCGCTCGCCGAAAAGCAGGGCGCGGACTTCAAAAAGATCTCCGGCACGCTCCAAAACGACATTCTGAAGGAGTATATCGCGCAGAAGGAATGGATCTACCCGATCAAGCCGGCGATGAAGCTCGTCGTCGACACGTTCGAATTCTGCGTCCGGAACGTTCCGAAATACAACCCGATCTCGGTCTCCGGCTACCACATCCGCGAAGCCGGCGCGACGGCGCTGCAGGAGTTGGCCTTCACCCTGCGCGACGGCGTCGAGTACGTTCAGTACGGCATCGAGCGCGGACTCGATCCGGACGAGTTCGTCCCGCGTTTGTCCTTCTTTTTCAACGCGCACAACGACTTTTTCGAGGAAATCGCCAAGTATCGGGCCGCCCGCGTCGTCTGGGCGACGACGATGCGCGAGCGTTTCGGCGCGAAGAACCCGCGCGCGATGCAGATGCGCTTTCATACTCAGACCGCGGGCGTCAGCCTGACCGTTCAGCAGCCCTTGAACAACATCGCGCGCGTCGCGATCCAGGCGCTCGCCGGCGTTTTGGGCGGAACGCAGAGCCTTCACACCGATTCCTATGACGAAGCGCTCGCGCTGCCGACCGATCAGGCCGCGCTGATCGCGCTCCGCACGCAGCAGATCATCGCCGAGGAGACCGGCGTCACGAACACCGTCGATCCGCTCGGCGGTTCCTACTACGTCGAAGCGCTGACGCAGAAGATGATCGACGGCTGCTTCGATTACTTCGACAAGATCGACGGTTTCGGCGGGATGGTCGAAGCGATCGAAGCCGGTTTCCCGCAGCGCGAGATCCAGGAATCGGCGTACCAGTATCAAAAGGCCGTCGAGCGCGGCGAACAGTCGATCGTCGGCGTCAACAAATACGCGATGGCCGAGGAGATCCATAAAACCGACATCCTCCAGATCGACGAGACCGTCCGCGATCACCAATTGGCGCGGCTCGAAGAAACGAAGACCAGACGCGACCCGGGCGCGGTCGCCAATGTTCTCGAAAAGCTCCGGCAAAACGCGAAAACGGGCGAGAATCTGATGCCCGCGACCGTCGAAGCCGTCAAAGCCTACGCGACGGTCGAGGAAATCTGCACCGCTTTGCGCGATGTCTACGGCATATACGAGGAACCGGCGTTTTGATGGTCGGCGAGTCTTGAGTCTTGAGTCCTGAGTCCTGAGTCGATTGCCGGCGGCGGAATCGAAAGCCGGGTTTGGGGCGGCCTGAAATATTTCGGCGACGGCTGCCGGAAGCGTTCGCCGGCGAAAAATTAACAGGACGGCGGATTTGTATAAACAACGAGCAGGGGGCGGAAGGTTGAACCCGGTTGATGCGCGATTTTCGATCGACGGAGGTGCCCGATTATGTCCGACCCGCTTTATGTGCCCGTTCCGCGCCAGAATATCGGTTTTCGGGAATGCCCGAAATGCGGCCCCGGCCCGACTTATACGCGGGTGGTCTCCTACTCGTTTTCCCGGATCGTGGGATTAGGCTTTCCAAAGTTCGTGCTGACCCAGTTGCTGATTGCGATCCTGCTGTCGATCCTGATTGCGTTGAGCGTTTATGTTTCCGGCCGGTGTCTGGTAATGATTCTTCCGCTGCTGATCTGCGATTTTTTTCTGGTGCGGCTGGACTGCATCGACGGATACGACGTTTTCTGCAAGAGATGCGATACGCATATTCGGAAACTTATGCGGCACTGACGCCGGGCGGACGGCTTTGCCGGCAGCCGGCTCGATCGGCTTGAAACGAATGTCGATCCCGCGCCGCCGACGGCGGGCGTGGGACGATTAAAACACGGAGCGCACGGATTTTTCGGATCGAAGCCGTATGAACATCGATGTTGTCCGGGTGCGTCAGGGCAATCCGCGCGCCGACCGTAATCAAGGTCGATCAACTGAATGAATACCACCGTCAATCAATCGAAATCGCTCCGGCCGGTCGTCGTTTTTCTGGTCTTTTTGTTCGCCGGCTGGATCGCCGCGTGGCTCGTCAAGAACTTTCTCGACGCGCATCACGAACAATTCAAAGACGAGGGCCTCACGTTCGCCTACTGGCTCGCCGCGAAACTGCTGATCTGGGTCGCGCCGGCAATTTACTTTCTCAAAAAACGCGGAAACCGCTTCGGCGAGCTGTTCGCGGCCGACCGGCTCAGGGGATCGCTCCTGTTCGGCGGCGCGATCGCGGCGGTGATCGTCGTCATCAATCTCGTCTCGAAGACTTTCATCTTCGACAAGCCGCTGTTCTCCTACGACAGCCTCTTTCCGTTTCTGAGCGCCGTCGTCATCGCGCCGTTTGTCGAGGAAATCGCCTTTCGCGGCGCGGTGCTCGACGGTTTTCTCGAAGTTTTCCGCTTTCGCTGGGCGAATCTTTTGACCGCCGTCTTTTTTCTGCTGATTCATTTTCCGGGCTGGCTCTTTCGCGGCGACTTCGCGGCCCGCGTCTTCTCGCAGCAGGCGCTCGTGATCCTGCTGCTCGGCCTCGTTTTCGGCCTCATCACGCGCCGCAGCGACTCGCTCGCCGGCGCGATCCTCGCGCACGGGCTCAATAATCTGACGGCGTAAAGGCGGGGTTTTAACGCAAGGGCGCGAAGGCGCGAAGACGCCAAGATTTTTTATGATTTATTGAACGGGGCGACGGTTTGGGTTTATCAAACCGGTAATCGGACGACGATCGATGTCACAATGAGAACCCGCCCAAAAAATCTTTGCGCCCTTGCGCCTTCGCGCCCTTGCGTTAAAACAAAACCCGCGCCAAAATTCAATTCGAACCAAAAATGAAACCCGTATTTTTCCAAACATCCGAAGATTTCCGCCGCTGGCTCGAAGAAAATCACGAAACCGCGAGCGAGCTCGCCGTCGGTTTTTACAAGGTCGGCTCGGGCAAACCGTCGCTGACGTGGTCGGAATCGGTCGATCAGGCGCTCTGTTTCGGCTGGATCGACGGCGTTCGCCACACGATCGACGCCGAAAGCTACCGGATCCGCTTCACGCCGCGCCGGGCCGGCAGCAACTGGAGCGCCGTCAACATCAAAAAGATCGCGGAGCTGACCGAAAAGGGTTTGATGCGGCCGGCCGGCGTCCGCGCCTTCGAGAACCGCACCGAAGACCGCTCGGCGGTCTACGCCTACGAGAACAAACCCGAAAAGCTGCCCGCCGAATACGAAACCGTCTTTCGCGAGAACGAACCGGCCTGGACGTTTTTCGAAAAACAGCCGAACGGCTACCGGCGGACCGCGATGTACTGGGTCTTGTCCGCCAAACAGGAGGAAACGCGCCGCAAGCGACTCGCCAAACTGATCGCCGAAAGCGCGGCCGGGCGGCGGGTTTGATTAACGCGAAGGCGCAAAGGCGCAAGGGCGCAAAGATTTGTTAGGGTTGATTGAACGCGGCGGCGGTTTGCGCTTAACAAAACAGCTAAAGGACGACGATCGGGCTCGCCGCCCGAACCCGCCGAAAAAATTCTTTGCGTCTTTGCGTCTTCGCGCCTTTGCGTTAAAACCCAACCTGCGCCAAAATTCTACTCAAACCAGAATGAAACAAAAATCCGTTTTCGCGATTCTTTTTCTGCTCGCCGCGGCCCTGACAACGGCCGCCGAGGTTCGCTTTGCAAGGATCTTTGCCGATCACGCGGTTCTGCAGCGGCAAAAAAACATTCCCGTCTGGGGCTTTGCCGCGCCGAACGAACGGGTTTCGGTCGCTTTCAACGGCCAAACGCAGAGCGCGAACGCCGATGCGGCCGGGCGCTGGTCGGTGGTCTTCGCGCCGATCGAGGCCGGCGGTCCCTTTGAATTGAAAGCGTCGGCCGCGTCCGGCGAAGCGGTCGTCAAAGACGTCCTCGTCGGCGAGGTCTGGCTCTGTTCCGGTCAGTCGAATATGGAATGGACCGTCAAACAGGCCGACAACTTCGCCGCCGAACGAAAAAACGCCGACTATCCGGAGATTCGCCATTTCTTCGTCGAGCATCGCGTCGAGCCCGATCCGCAAAGCGATCTCCGCGGCGGCGAATGGCGGCCGGCAAACGCTTCGACCGTCGGCGATTTCTCGGCGATCGGCTTTTTCTTCGCGCGCGAGGTCTATCAAAAACTCAAAATCCCGGTCGGCATCGTCCATTCGTCGTGGGGCGGCTCGCAGATCGAGGGCTGGCTGAGCCGCGAGGGAATGCTCGGGTCGGACGAGCTGCGCGATTACGCGCTCAACCTGCCGAAAGACTGGCCGGCCGCCGACGCTTTTCTCGAACGCCACGTCAAAAAGGCGACTTTGGGCGACGAAAACCGGAATCCGACGCCCGAAGACGAGAAAAAATACACCGAAAACGGCTACGACTTTTCGAAATGGCTGCGCGGCGGGCCCGTCGGGCAATGGGACTGGCAGGGAATCTGGGCGTGGCGCGGCAACGGCTTTATGGCGCGCCGGGTCGACGTTCCGGCGGGCTTCGTCGGCCGCGAAACCGTGCTCGGCCTCGCCGAAAGCTACAGCTACAACGAGATCTACGTCAACGGGACGCGGGTTTTCGCCGGCATCACCAAAGGAAAACGCGCGATCATCGTCCCGCGCAATACGTGGCGGGCGGGCGACAACAGCCTCGTCGTCAAGATGAACCGCGCGATCGAGCCCGAATGGTACGGTCTCGGATTTTCCGGCTCGCCCGACGACGTTTATCTTGCCGCCGGCGACGAACGGATTCCGCTCGCCGCCGATAGCTGGTACCTGATGCCCGCGTTCGCCGAAAAACACGAATTCGCGCATTCGAGCAACAACGTCGGGACGTTTATCTACAACGGAATGATCGCGCCGCTCGTCCCTTACGCCGTGCGCGGCGTCCTCTGGTATCAGGGCGAGACGAATGCCGGCCGCGCCTATCAGTATCGCCGGACCTTTCCGCTCCTGATCGACGACTGGCGCAAAAAATGGGGCGACGATTTCTTTTTCTTCTTCGTCCAGCTGTCGAGCTACGGCGCGAACCGGAGCGCGAACGACGGCAGCGGCTGGGCCGAGCTTCGCGAAGCCCAGACGATGACGCTCAAAATCCCGAAAACCGCGATGGCCGTGACGACCGACGTCGGCAATCCGAACGATATTCACCCGACCGACAAACAAACCGTCGGCCGGCGGCTCGCGGCGGCCGCGCTCGACAATGTCTACGGCGTCAAAATGCCGTTTTCGGGCCCGCTGTACGACAACGTGAGATTCGAAAACGGCCGCGCGGTCGTCGGCTTTCGCAATGCCGACGGCGGTTTGACCGTCAGGGACAAGTTCAGCTACGTCCGCGGTTTCGAGATCGCCGGCGCGGACCGCAAATTCTTTTACGCGCGCGCCGAAATCTCGGGAAACACGGTCGTCGTTTCGAGCCCGGACGTCAAAAATCCGGTCGCCGTTCGCTATGCGTGGGCGGACGCGCCGGTCGACGCCAATCTCTTTAACGGCGCGGGCTTTCCGGCTTCTTCGTTCCGCACCGACGACTGGCCGCCGGTTACTTTGGGCGGGCGGTTTTGGTGAAGGAGTGGTTTTAACGCAAGGGCGCAAGGGCGCAAGGGCGCAAAGGCTGAAGGGGTTTTGGGGTTTTGTTTCGGGGAATTCATTTTTCGTTTGGTTCGCGGGGTTCGCGGGCGGTGAAAATTAGTTTGAATTAGGAAATATCGAATCGAGGTGGCAATGGAACAGGATATCAAACGCGAATTTTTCAGGCATACGCTGGCGACCGTCGCTTATCGCGGCGAAAAGGTTCTGCGCGACGCGCCCGCGGGGTTCGAGGCTTTCCGGGCCTCGCCGACGTCGCGGACGCCGCTCGAAATACTCGGGCATCTCGGCGATCTCTTCGTCTGGGCGCTCTCGACCGTCAAGGGAAAGACGGTTTGGAAGGAATACCAGCCGGTCGATTGGGAACACGACCGCGACCGCTTTTTCGCGGCGCTCAAAGAGCTCGACGATTATCTCGCGTCCGACGCCGAGATCGACCGTTCGCTCGAAAAACTCTTTCAGGGCCCGGTCGCCGACTCGCTCACGCATATCGGCCAGATCGGTTTCCTGCGGCGAATGTTCGACGCGCCGGTGCGGGCCGAAAATTTCGTCAAGGCCGAGATCGAACGCGGACGCGTCGGCCGCGATCAGTCGGCGAACCGGCTCGAATTCGACTGATGAATCGCCGGCGAATGCCCGACGGCCTTTATTTGATGGCGTGGTGGCGTCATTCGGAGTGAAACAAACCCGGATCGCGAGCGACCGAACGAATTTGCAAACCAGCGATTCGCGGTTTTCGGCAAAGCCGGCTTCGAATCGACCCGCCGCGCTTCGAAACGGCCGGCGACGAACCGCGAACCGCGAACCGCGAACGACGACGACTTTCGCCGGCCGCGATAATTTCATAACCCGCATCCCCGATTCGCCGGCGAATCGGGTCATTTCTCGCGTCCGAAGCGTAAAATTACCCGGTCCGACAGGCAATTCCGGCCCCGAAACCGACAAAACCGCATTATCGATCTGGAACGCTTTTTGCCCGTTCGGGTTTGGGGCGGCGAAGCTCTTTTCGCCGTCCGGATCATCCCCGGCAGCGAGGATATTTTTTATGCGTTACGGAAAAAGTTTGATATCGGCGTTTGTTTCGGCCGTCGGGCGCGGCTCGCATCTCGACGAATGGTTTCGCGGATTCAGTGCATTGGCGCTGCTCGCGCTTTTGGCCGCGGCCGCGGCGGCCCAGAGCACGGGC
The DNA here is from genome assembly GCA_018269075.1 of Acidobacteriota bacterium. Classification (GTDB taxonomy): domain Bacteria; phylum Acidobacteriota; class Blastocatellia; order Pyrinomonadales; family Pyrinomonadaceae; genus JAFDVJ01. Next base: position 184,761 of record JAFDVJ010000004.1, on the reverse strand, counting down.
GATTCGGTTTTCATCATCAATCAGACGACGACCAACAATTCGGCGGGCGTGGTCGCCGACTATGTCGCGGGCGAGATCGGCGAAGGACTCCAGAACCAGTTCCCGTGCGTCGATTATTCGAGCCCCGAAGACGTCAAGGCCGTGCTCGACGCGGCCCGCGACAAGCAGTTGCTGACGGGCGAGCTCAGCCAGGAACAATTGGCCGCGATCGGCGGCGCGATCGGCGCGCGGTATGTCGTTTTGGTCAGCGTGACGGTTCTTCCGAACGGGCAGACGGTCGTCAACGCCCGCCTGCTCGACACCAAAACGACCAGTGTCATCGCCAGCGAATCGGAGACGGCGGCCGACGCCGAGGCGGCTTTCGCCAATGCCGAATCGGTGGCGAATAAGATCCTGCAGAGTTTCGCCCGCATCTTCAAAAACAAATGCGAGCCCCACTGGACGGGAACTATCACCCAGACGCGATTGATCCAGATGTCGGAAACACAGAGTCTGAAAACCTCGACCGAGACAAAATCGAAGAATCTGACGGCGACGGTCAACATTCTTCTCCAACCGATGACGCTCGGATTTTCCGGCCGGTCGAGCGCCGAGGCCCGCGTCACGCAGAATTTCAGTTATCGCGAGGAGTTCGTCTCGAACCAGTCGACGGAAATCCCCTGCCGCGAACCGGGACGCAATACCTACAACAAGAAAGTGACCGGAGAATTCAGGAAAGTCCAGACCGAAGTCGGCGGCGGAACGGAAGTCGTGACGGTTTTCGTCAGGTTTTTCGACGACGGAAGATATACGGTCTACGCGAGCGGGTTCAAGCCGGTCAAAACCGCGGTCAGGGTCGAAACGAAAAGCAATCCGGCGGAGTGCCGGCCGGTTCCGGCGTCGTCGGTCAGGGAAACCGAAGACTCGAAAAACTTCGCCTACATCAATCTCGAAGGACGGATCGACCCGAAGAACCCGGACGTGCTGACCGGCAAAAAAGTCGAGGGCGATCTGCAGACCGGCCAGCAGACCTGGACGTGGAGCCTGCGGCTCGTCAATCCGAATAAGAAAAAAAGGTAGCCGGCGCCGACCGGAGATCGAAATTCGAAGCCCGGCCGTTCGTTTATCCGTCATCGAATCGAGATTTCTCAACTCTGAACAGAGATACGCTAACCCTGAACAGAGATTCGTTAACCCTGAACAGAGATTCGTTAACCGTGAACAGAGATACGTTAACCCTGAATCGAGATACGTTAACCGTGAACAGAGATACGTTAACCCTGAACAGAGATTACTAAACCCTGAATCGAGATAACTAAACCCGCCAATCGAGATAACTAAAGCCGAAATCGTCGTTTCTCCGTTCGAAAACCCGATTTCGCACGGACGAAATCGACTTTCGGGTCGGCAAAAGTGACTTTCGTGAAGGCAAAAGTGACTTTCGTGAAGGCAAAAGTGACTTTCGTGAAGGCAAAAGTAACTTTCGTCAAGGCAAAAGTAACTTTCGTCAAGGCAAAAGTAACTTTCGGGTAGACAAAAGTAACTTTCGGGTAGACAAAAGTAACTTTCGGGTAGACAAAAGTGACTTTCCTCAAAGCAAAACTATATTTCGTCCGGACGAAAATAACATTTTGTTATGAAAAACGATGTTCCGTCCGGTAATTCGACGCCCGGGCTTCGTTGACGCGGCGGCGGCCCGAAACGCCGGCATCCGGCCGGCAATGCGTTTGCCAAACGCAAAGGCGTTTCGTCTGCTTTCGGCTTGGTCGGCAAAGAAAGGTTTGTTCGCGCTGTCGCGCTCATTGCCGGCAGGATGCCGGCGTTCCGGGTGGCTGTCGTGCTCATTGCCGGCAGGATGCCGGCGTTCCGGGCCGCTTTCGCAAAGCCCGGCCGGATCGTTGTCTTTTTGCCTTAGATCGTTTATAACATTGGCGGAAACGGTGATTTTATGTTCGAAATGTCCGACGAAGACATCAGGGAATCGATCAAGACCGGCCGGTTGCGGCTGTCCACTGATCAAATGTTCTTTCATTATTTTGCGGTTTTCGCGGCGTTCGGGTTGGCGGTCTGTTTATTTGTCTTTTTTCTGATCTTGTTGTCCCTTAAGCCGACAGGGTCGGAGTCCAATGGTCCGGGCTACGGCATTTTGATAATTTCGTTAGTGCCGGCGGTGTTCGGAGCTTTTCTGATGGACGAACGGTTTCGAAATCTCCGGCTGACCGAAATTCGAACCGGCCTGTCGGGCGATGAAATTCGGCGGATGATCGAGCGGACCGGCGAAACATACAAATTGAAATATGTCGAGCACGGTCCCCGATTCGTCATTCTTTGGGCGGATGAAATAACGCAATGGGCAAATCCCGCCGATCTGCTCGTTTTTCTGGTCGACGACGGGCGGTTTTTCTTCTTCCGGATTAAGAAAAGCATCCCGCCGTTTCAATTCTATTTCGTATCGGGAAAAAACGCGGAAATCATTCATCAAATCGAAGCCGCCGTCGACGAATCCGAAAGACTGCTCGAAATGAAGCGCCCGCACCGGCCGCTCGCCGAAGTCCTGCGCCGGAAATGACCGCCTCGCGGGCCGCGAAATTTTGTTTGTGAAGCAGTCCTTGTGAAAATCGTCGCGTCCGGGCTCCGCCGGCTTTGTTTTTTATCCACTAAAAACACTAAAAACACTAATTTATTTCGTGTTTTTAGTGTTTTTAGTGGACAGATAAAACAAACCGGCCGCCGATTCGACGTTGGTCGTAACGACGCGGCCGGCCGGTTCGCGCGAAAATTCGTTCGGCGGATAATTCCCGGCAACGCGTCCGGCCGAAACTCGAATCATAAACCGTTGTGATAGTTGAACTATCATCACAGCCGACGGGATTTTTCACGAAATTCGATTTATAATGCGCCTATGTGGAAACCGACCGAGATTGCCATCCCTGTTTTTGCGCTTTTGATCGCGATCGAGACGCTGCTTTCGGTGCGCTATGAGGAAAATTACGATCGCAAAGACCTCTGGACGAACATCGCGCTCGGTTTCGGGAGCTCGGCCTGGGGATTACTCTTCGGGCTGATCCAGCTTTTCTTTTACACGCTCGTTTACGAAAACGTCGCGCCCTACAAGATGCCGATGGACGTCTGGTGGTCGTGGGCGCTGCTGCTTTTTCTCGACGACTTTCTCTATTACTGGTTTCACCGGATCAGTCACGAGGTTCGGTTCTTCTGGAACTTTCACGTCGTCCACCATTCCTCGAATCAGTATAACCTGAGCGTCGCCGTGCGTCAGAGCTGGTTTTCGGGCATCGCCCACTGGGTCTTTTATCTGCCGGCCGCGCTCCTCGGCTTTCCGCTCTGGGCCTTTGTCGTGATGCACGGCTTAAATCTGATCTATCAATTCTGGATTCACACGAAGATCATCAAACGGATGCCCGCGTGGTTCGAATATATCTTCAACACGCCGTCGCATCACCGCGTCCATCACGGCGTCAACACGCTCTATCTCGACAAAAACTACGGCGGCATCTTCATCGTCTTCGACCGCCTTTTCGGAACGTTCGTCGCCGAGGACGAAACCGTCCGCTACGGCATCATCAAGCCGATCCACAGCTACAACTGGCTCTGGATCAACTGCCACGCGTGGGCCGAGACCTTCGAAGCGATGCGCGGGAAGCGCACATTCGCCGGCAAGCTGCGCTGTCTGTTCGGCGCGCCGGCGATGGAGTTCGAGGAAAAAGGGGTTTGATTTCGGATTTCGGATTTCGGATTTCGGATTGATACGGGTTTGGGGGTTTTTGTTTTTGATTTTGGCGAATTAGATTTAATGCAGTTTGACGAATCGGCGTTTGCTTTCCGTGACGGAAGGGGAATCCGATAATATTCATCAATCAAGGCTTCGATAAAATTAAGTAAAGATATTATGAAATTAAAAGTAATTCCGGTAATCGCGGCGCTCTTCGTTTTTGTTTCGTTCGCCTTCGGGCAGACGGTCACGATCACGCCGAAAAAGACGGTTTACACGCGCAAGGGCAAGGTTTCGCTCCGGGAAAAGCGGACCTTTACGGTCGTTTACCCGATCGTCGGCGGCGGCCTCGCGCCGGCGGTCAAACAAAAGCTCGAAAAGACGATCAGCTACTGGGAAGTCTTCGGGACGAGCCTCAAGGAGTATCTCGGCGGGGACGATTGGCTCAACGACGCCTATTTTAAGGTCAACTACAACCGCGGCGGCCTGCTCGACATCACGCTCACCGAAGAAGGCACCGCCGCCTATCCGGACGCGCAGACGAAAACGCTCGTCGTCGATCTCAAATCGGGCGAAGCCGTCAAATTCGCCGACGTCTTCGATCAGTCGAAGGCCGGGGAATTCGCCCGGCTGGTCGATCGGAAGCTGAAAACGGAAGCCGCCGCGATCGTCAAGCGGATCGACAAGGGCGAATTCGGCGACAACGGCAAGGAAGCCGACGACGCGCTCAAGGAACAGCTCACGGGTTTGGAGTTTACGGCCGACAGTTTCGACGAATTCTCGATCTCGGACAAAGGCGTGACGATCCTCTACGACGCCGGCTTTCCGCACGTCGTCGAAGCCGCCGAACCGGCCGGCCGCTACTTCTTCGCGTGGGCCGAACTCAAGGCCTTTGTCCGAACCGACGGTCTGTTCGGAAGGTTCGTCAAATGAGTTCGAACGATGATCGATCCGGCGGCCGCCGATCTCTCATCTATAATCTTTGATCTCTCATCTATTCCGGAGATTTCAGCTAGAGGTCGGATTTCGTTGAGCTTAAAATCCGGGATTCTCCCTAACCGCAATTAATCCGGCGCGATGGGCGGCCGTTATTATTTCTGGGGGATTTTATTTTCAGAGATGTTTTTTACATTCGGAACAGGTGACGGGTGATAAGTGATAAGTGATCAAACGATTTCACGTATCACCTTTCACTTATCGCCTTTCACCTGTTCCGAAAGGTTTATCGAAATTTCGCATCAGAAAAGAATTATGAAACCGAAACTTTGTTTATTTGTCTTTTGGCTGGTCTTCGTTTCGGCCGCGTTCGGCCAGTCGGTCGTCGTGACCGGGAAAAAGACGACCTACACGCGGCCGAAGCCGTCGATGGATTTTAAGAAGACGTTTACCGTCAACTATCCGAAGATCAGGGCCGCGACGCCGGCGCTTTCGCGGAAGATCGAAGCGGCGCTCGATTACGGGAAAAACAATCTCGTCAGCCTGAAGGACGAGATGGGCGAGTATCAATGGCTCGAAGAGGCCGATTACGAGGTTTCCTACAATAAAAACGGCTTTTTGTGCGTCTACCTGTCGGCGACCGGGACGGCCGCCTACCCGACGTCGATCGGGAAATACGTGGTCGTCGATCTGAAGACCGGAAACGCCTTAAAGGCGGCCGCCGTCTTCGCGAATTTTCCCGGTTTGATCGCCGAAGTCAAGAAAATACAGGACACCGAGGTCAAACAGTCGATCGAGGATTTGAAAAAGGAGCCCGATTTTCAGGGCGAGAATCCCGAAAGCCTCTTCGAATACACGAAATTCGAGGCCTTGAATCTCGAAGGCTTTTCGATCACCGACGACGGCGTCAGTTTTCATTACGAATACGGCTTTCCGCACGTGATCTACGCGCTCGAACCCGGCGGCGATTATTTTCTCGGCTGGAAAGACATCAAACCGTTCGTCAAACCCACGGGCCCGTTCGCGCGGTTCGTCAAATGAGATGCGAAAAACGTTCTGAGTTCCGCCTTCAGGCGGCTTTTCGTTTCATCCGGAAAATATTTCCCGGTGAAACGAAAAGCCGCCTGAAGGCGGAACTCAAATCGTTTGAGGGCCGTCAAAACTTCTTCTTTGACGAAACTTGGATTAATATAAATATAACGGGCCGCGCGGTTTGAGGATGTTTTTTGGCGGCGGCCCGCGATTCGATATTATTTTGCACGAATATATGAACGAAAGAAAGATCAGAGTTTTAGTTGCGAAACCCGGCCTCGACGGTCACGACCGCGGCGCGAAGGTGATCGCGCGCGCCCTGCGCGACGCCGGAATGGAAGTCATCTACACCGGTCTGCGGCAGACGCCCGAGATGATCGCCTCGGCGGCGCTCCAGGAAGACGTCGACGCGGTCGGCATCTCGATCCTCTCGGGCGCGCATAATACGCTGTGCCCGCGGATCGTCGATCTGCTGCGCGAGAACGGGATGGACGACACGCTCGTGCTGGTCGGCGGCATCGTCCCGCAGGAAGACATTCCCGGCTTGAAGCAGAAGGGCGTCTCGGAAGTCTTTCTGCCCGGCACGTCGACCGAGGACATCGTCAGCTACATCAATACCAACGTCCGCCACGAAAACTGATCTGGTACGGGGTTTGCAATTTTCCCGGTCAGGTTACACGAACGTATTAAAACCATACGAAGCGGCTTTTAATACTTAAAATAAAATTTACGAATTGGGGAGAATATGAAGAAAATAATCAATTTGACTTTTGCCATCGCGATGATGTTCGGGGTCGTCTTTATCGGCGACGCCATCAATTCGAACGCGCCGTTTTCGGTGCAGGCCCAGCAGCGGGTGACCGTCAAACGGCGTAAGAAAGGCGTCATCCGCAAGACCTACGCGGGCGGAAAATGGGTCGTCCGCAAGACCTGGAACGGCACGAAATGGGTTTCCCGCAAGGTCTGGCAGGGAACCAAATGGACCGGCAAGAAAACGTGGAAGACGGGCCGCAAGGTCGTCAGCCGGACCAAGAAAATCGTTTATTAAAACCGGATTCGGTCCGGATTTATCGAGAGGCGTTCGTTCGAACGCCTTTTTTATTGGCACGGAAACTGCGGTTTCAAACGGGCGGATCGGTTCTGCGATCCGACAAAAAGGAATAAGGGGGATTTAAATGATGAAATTAAGAGTGTTGGGAAACTGTCTGGCGATCGTGACGATTGCATTGTTTTCGTACGTTTCGATCAGCGCGCAGGTCGTCGACGCGGTCAGGGACGCGGCCGAGAAAACCGCCGACGTAACGAAGGACGCGGCGAAGAAAACCGCCGACGTGACGAAGGCCGCCGCCGAAAAGACGGTCGACGCGACGAAGGACGCGGCCGGCGCGACGAAAGACGTGACGAAGGACGCGGCGCAGGCGGCCGGATCGGGCGCGAAGACGGGCGGAAGCTGGACGGTCCGGCTCGTCGACAACGTCAAGGATGCGTCTGTCGATGGCGGCCGCTGGCTGGTCGTGACGACGTGGGACGGAACGAAATGGGTTTCGAAGCGAACCTGGTTCGCGACCAAAAAAGCGGCCGGCGCGACGCGCGACGCGGTCGTCGGCGACGACGAAAAGAAACCGTAACCAGAGCGGGCCGCAGTTTGTCGAAACTCGGGTTTGATGGCCCGTAATAAAAAGGCCGGCCGGCCGGCGATTTATTTTCTATCAACCAAAAACACCAAAAACACTAAAAATACACGAAAGAAAATTTAGTGTTTTTGGTGTTTTTGGTGGATAAATAAACAATCGTTTGCTGGCTGGACAGTTCTTTTTCAATCGAAAACGCAAATCTCGAATCGAAAAAATAAAGAAACCCCGAAAAACGCGCTTTGAGGAAACGTTTTCCGGGGTTTCTTTCGATGATCAGCCGGTTTCGGCGGTCGGAAAGCGGCCGCGAGCCGGGCGAAACCCTTTCCGCGACTGCGGCCGCCGAATTTCCGCCGGCCGGTTTGACCCGTTACTCAAATTGGTTTCTAATTTACTTTTATAAACCTTTATTATCCATATGAAAGAAAAAGTTAGAGTGGCGGGCGGACAGGGTTTCTGGGGCGATCTTTTGACCGCGCCCGTCGAACAGGTCCGCGGCGGCGAGATCGATTACCTGATGCTCGATTATCTGGCCGAAGTGACGATGTCGATCCTTCAAAAACAACGCGCGCGCGACCCGCGCGCCGGCTACGCGCGCGATTTCGTCGGCCTGATGCGCGAAATTCTCCCGGACTGCGTCGCGCGCGGCATCAAGGTCACGGCCAACGCCGGCGGCGTCAACGTCGAGGGCTGCGCCGAAGCCGTCCGCGAGGTCGCCAAAGAACTGGGGCTTTCCGGAAAATTCAAGATCGGCATCGTGACCGGCGACGATATCCTCGGAAGATTGGACGAGTTTCTCGAAAAGGGCGTCGCGATTACCAATATGGACACCGGCGAGCCGCTCTCCGCGATTCGCGACCGCGTCCAGTCGGCCAACGTCTATCTCGGCGCGCGTCCGCTCGTCGAGGCTTTGGATCGCGGCGCGCAGATCGTGATCGGCGGCCGGCTGACCGACACGGGACTGACGCTCGCGCCGCTGATGCACGAGTTCGGCTGGACTTTCGACGATTGGGACCGGATCGCGGCCGGGACGATCGCCGGTCACATCATCGAATGCGGCGCGCAGTGTTCGGGCGGCAACTGCCAGTACGACTGGCGCAGCATTCCCGATCTGGCGAACATCGGTTTCCCGATCGTCGAGGCCGCGCCGGGCGGGGAATTCGTCGTCACGAAACACGAAAACACCGGCGGCCGCGTCAATATCCAGTCGATCAAGGAACAGCTTCTTTACGAGATGGGCGATCCGCACAGTTACATCACGCCGGACGTGATCGCCGATTTCACGACCATCAATCTCGCCGCCGACGGCGACAACCGCGTCCGCGTGTCCGGCATCAAGGGCCATCCGAACACCGATTTCTACAAGGTTTCGATCGCCTACTCGGCCGGCTGGAAAGCGGTCGGGACGCTCGTCTACGCATATCCGGACGCCTACGAGAAAGCGCAGGCCGCCGACCGGATCCTGCGCGCGCGGCTCGAAAAACTGGGCCTCAAATTCGACGTCACGTTAACCGAATTCGTCGGCGTCAGCGCGACGCACGGCCATCTCGCCGGCGAACCGTCGCCCGACATTCCCGAAGTCCAGCTCCGCTTCGGCGTCCGCGGCCCGAACAAAGCCGACGTCGAAAGATTCACCAAAGAGCTCGCGCCGCTGATCCTGACCGGCCCGCCGGCCGTCACCGGTTTCGCCGGCGGCCGCCCGAAAGTCGAGGAAATCATGGCCTATTTCCCGGCCCTGATCCCGAAAACCCTGATCGAACCAAAGGTCAGCGTGATCGAAGCCTGACGATTTCGGATTTCGGATTTCGGATTTCGGATTATGTCGATTTCGGATTTCGGATTTCGGATTTCGGATTGCTCGTATATGGAATAATCTCATTGCTCTTTTAGCATATTCGAAATGAATCGGCTGAAAGCGGAATATTCTCCTGACGCCTTGAAACCAATCCGAAATCCGAAATCCGAAATCCGAAATCGTATCAGTTTTCATCGTCGAGGATCTTGACCTCGACGTTGGTTTGGCGGTAATTGGAATAGTCGAGACGGATGTCGAGATCCTTGACGGTGGTAAAGGCGTCGCCGTTCTTTTTGGCTTTGAAGGTCGTCAGCGTGATCGTTTTCGGAAGCAGGATTCCGTAATCGCTCGACTGGTATTCGAAGACGTTCGAAAGCAGCACGACCGGCCCGGCGGCCTGCGCCGTCAGCTCGCGCTCCTCGCGCCGGACCTGAAACGTCTGCGGATCGAGCCAGAGCCGGCCGCGGAGGAAGAGATTCGACTTTTTTAGTTCGCCGGGAATGTCGAGATCGTAGTTGACGGCGAGCGCGCCGGGCGTCGAGCGTTCTTTTTCGTTGACGGTGATGTCGGGCGTTTTCGCTTTCTGCTGAAAGGCGAGGACGATCAGGTCGCGGCCCTCGACGTTTTCGGTGCCGGCGAGCCGGAAATCGAAATACTGCCGCAGATTCGGCGCGAGCGCGACCGCCTGATTGAGCGTCAGCCCGCTGATCTCGAGCGTCCTGTCGTATTTCGAGCCTTCCTTTTCGAGTTTTTTGAGCTCGCTTTCGAGCGTCTGCTGTTTGTCGAGCTCGGCGAGAAATTCCTCGCCGCGTTTCTGGCTGTCGGGAATCGGTTTGCCGTCGACCTCGCGGACGTTGCGGAGCTCGGCCGTCGCCTTCGCGTTTTTGCCCGACTGATAGACCAGAAAACTCGATTTGACGGTCGTCGTCTTTGGATTCTGCCCGTTTTTATCGTAATCTGCGAAGGTCTTGATTTCATCGGCGAGCAGATTTTTGAAGCCTTCGATATATTTTTGCGTTTGGTTCTGCGATTCCGCGAGCACCGTGTCGAGCGGCGGCTGAGAATTCTGGCCGCGAACCGCCGGCGAAACCGAAACGACGACGGCCAACGCCGCGAGTAATAAAATTTTTTTCATAATTTCCCCCTTTTCCAAATAAACTTGATATATTATTGAATCATATTTCACCCTGCGAAAGAAAATAATTTATGAGCGAACGAGTCGAGACCTGGAAAACGGTCGAATCCAAAGAGATTGCCGATTGCCGCATATTCAAAGTCAGAGAAGATCACTCCAAGAACGGCGCCAAGGAAGGAAAATTCTACGTCATCGAAAACCCCGACTGGGTCAACGTCGTCGCGCTGACGAAGAATTACGACGTCGTCCTGATCGAACAGTTCCGTCACGGGACCGGCGAGGTGACGCTCGAGATTCCGGGCGGGATGATCGACGCCGGCGAGGACCCGGAAGCGGCCGCGCGGCGCGAATTGCGCGAAGAAACGGGCTACACGGCCGAACGGTTCGTGCTCATCGGCCGGTCGCGGCCGAACCCGGCGATTCAGGGCAACTGGATCTATCATTACGCGGCGATCGACGCCGAGCAGACCGGCGAGGCGGATTTCGACGAGCACGAATCGGTCGCGACCTCGCTCTGCGCGGTGATGGAGATCCCGCGGCTGATCAAAACCGGGGCGATCACGCATTCGCTCGTCCTCGCGGCGCTCCAGTTCTTTTCGTTTTTTATTATGAAAGTATGAGGGCGATGTCGGATGTCGGGTGTCGGATGTCGGATGTTTCGGAATTCGTGCGATCCGATTGCCGGCGGGAGATGGCGGAAGCAGACAGGCCGCGATAGGAACTCGAAAATATGCGTTTGTCACGGATGATTTTGTTGATGCTGGTCGGGATTTATCTCGCGCAGTGCGCTTATTATTACGCGGCTCTGCCGGAAACGGTCGCCTCGCATTTCAATGCGGCGGGCAAACCCGACGGCCAGATGCCGAAGGGCGTGTTTATGATTTTCGAGGTCGTTCTGCTCTTCGTCATCATCGGCCAGAGCTTTCTGGCGCCGCTGATGATCGACCGGCTGCCGGATTCGATGATCAACCTGCCGAACAAGCAATACTGGCTCGCGCCCGAGCGCCGGGCGGCGACGATCGGGATGCTCCGGAATCATTTCGAATGGTTCAGCGCCGGTCTGCTGGCGGTCTTCGTCGCGCTCAACCAGCTCGTCTTTCGCGCCAATCTCGACCACGAAAATTTTTCGGGTCGGGCGGCGACCGTCATTCTCGGCGTGTTTTTGACGTTCGTCGTCGTCTGGTTGATAATTCTATTGAGGAAATTCAAAATTAACTGAAGTATGAAAATCGAACTGACGAAACTCGCCCACGCGCGCTCGGGCGATAAAGGCGACACGGCGAACGTCGGCGTGATCGCGCTGAACGACGAGATCTACCCGATTCTGGTGCGCGAGGTGACCGAGGCGCGGGTCAGGGAACATTTCGGGGCGATGGTTCGCGGGCCGGTCGAACGGTTCGAGCTGCCGAATCTCGGCGCGCTGAATTTTCTGCTCCACGAATCGCTCGGCGGCGGCGGCACCCTGTCGCTGATGACCGACGCGCAGGGCAAGACCTTTTCGACCGCCCTGCTGAGGATGAAGATCGAGCTCACCGACGACGAGGCGCGGCGGCTCGGGCTGGCCTGAACGATATTCGATTCCGGCCGGCAAAAGGCTCTTTCACGGCGCGCTCGAAGTCCACGAAAACAAGGCTTCGAACGATCGGCCGGGAATTTCGAAGAAATCGAGTCTGCGAATCGCTCGAAGGCTCGTCCCCCGATCCGTTTACATTAAAATCGGCCATCTTTGAAATCACGGGAGTTCTCATTATGAAGCGAAAAATCTTACTCTATTTGTTGCTATTTATTCTTTTCGCCGGCGCGGCCGCCGCTCAGAATATGGATTACGAGCGCGAGCGGCACCGCGGAATGCTCGAAACGATCAGGGACGACATCAAGAAAAACTACTACGACCCGACCTTTAAGGGCATCGATCTCGACGCGAAATTCAAAGCCGCCGCCGAGAAGATCAAGCAGGCCGGCTCGATCGGGCAGATGAGCGGCATCGTCGCGCAGTTTATGCTCGATTTCGACGACTCGCACCTGTTTTTCCTGCCGCCCGGCAAGGTCAACAAGACCGATTACGGGTTCGATATGCGGATGATCGGCGACAACTGCTATGTCATCAGCGTCGACGAAAAAAGCGACGCCTACAAACAGGGACTGCGGGTCGGCGATCAGGTTTACGCGATCGAAGGCTTCGGGCCGGACCGCGGCAATTTCTGGAAGATCGAGTTCTTTTTCAACCGGCTCCGGCCGATGACCGGGCTCCGGCTGACCATCGTCAAGCCCGACGGCGCCAAACAGGAGATCGGCTTTCAATCGAAGATCACGCCCGGCAAACAGATTATGGACGCGACCGGCGGCGACCTGAACCAGCTGATCCGCGAAGAGGAAGACAGCTACAACCGGTCGGTCAAACAGTATTTTTACGATAAGATCGACGGCCTCTTTATCTGGAAAATGCCGCATTTCAGTCTCGATCCGACAAAGGTCGACGACATCGTCGACAAGGCCCGCGGCTCGAAGGCGATGATCATCGACCTGCGCGGCAACAGCGGCGGCCGCGTCGATATGGTGCTCCGGCTGATCGGCAACGTTTTCGCGGACAACGTCAAGGTCTACGACGAAAAGACGCGCAAGGAAACGAAGGAGATCATCGCCAAAACGCGGGGCAAGGACGTTTACGGCGGCAAGCTCGTCGTGCTCGTCGACAGCGAATCGGCTTCGGCCTCGGAAATCTTCTCGAAGGTCGTCCAGCTCGAAAAGCGCGGAACGGTGATCGGCGACCAGACGGCCGGCGCGGTGATGGAAGCGCGGCATTTCGGCCATCAGACCGGGATCGACGTCGTCGCTTTTTACGGCGCGAGCGTGACGGTCGCCGATCTGATTATGAAGGACGGCAAGAGTCTCGAAAAGATCGGCGTCACGCCCGACGAGAAGATCATCCCGACCGCGAAGGATCTCGCCTCGGGGCGCGACGTCGTGCTCGCGCGGGCGATCGAGGTTCTCGGCTACAAGCTTTCGCCGGAAGACGCCGGGAAGATCTTTCCGGTCGTTTACGAAGCGCGGAGATAAAGTCGGATTTCGGATTTCGGATTTCGGATTTCGGATTTCGGATGGTTCGAAATCGATGCAGACCGGCTTTCTCAAACGGCTTCGGCATTCGAGCGGGTTAAGCCGGTGCAGCATCATTTTTTCGAAACGGTCGAATTATTTCGAACCGACAAAGCCGAGCCGGTTTTTCGGTTTGTTTTTATCATAAAATTTGAGGGGTGTTAGAGGATGCGTCGTTTATTGTCGTTGGGGATATTTGTTTGTATTTTTATGAACCCGGTATTTTCGCAGATGGCGGAAAAGCCGTTGATGGGGTTCGGGCCGGACGCTTCGAAAAGCCAGCGCGAGCGCGAGGCGAAATTCGACGCTTCGCTCAAACGCGAGAATCTGCGCGAATGGATGAAGCGGCTGTCGGCGCGGCCGCATCACGTCGGGTCGCCGTACGACCGCGAAAACGCCGAATTTATGCTCGGACTGTTCAAATCCTGGGGCTTCGACGCGCAGATCGAATCGTTCGACGTACTTTTCCCGACGCCGAAAACCCGTCTGCTCGAACTCGTCGCGCCGGAAAAATTCACGGCCCGGCTCGATGAGCCGGCGGTCGCCGGAGACGCGACTTCGGGGCAGAAGGACGAACAGCTTCCGACCTATAACGCCTTTTCGGCCGACGGCGACGTGACCGCGCCGCTCGTTTACGTCAATTACGGCGTTCCGCGCGATTACGAGGAGCTCGAACGGCGCGGCATCGACGTTAAGGGCAAGATCGTCATCGCCCGCTACGGCGGAAGCTGGCGCGGGATCAAGCCGAAGGTCGCCGCCGAGCACGGCGCGGTCGGCTGTCTGATCTATTCCGACCCGCGCGACGACGGTTATTTTCAGGGCGACGTTTATCCGAAAGGCGCGTACCGCAGCGAAAACGGCGCGCAGCGCGGCTCGGTCGCCGATATGCCGGTCTTTCCCGGCGACGTCCTGACGCCCGGAATCCCGGCGACGAAGGACGCCAAACGGCTCGACCGGAAAGACGCGCCGACCATCACGAAGATCCCGGTGATGCCGATTTCCTACGGCGACGCGCTGCCGCTGCTCAGAAATCTCGGCGGGCCGGTCGTCCCCGAAGCGTGGCGCGGCGCGCTGCCGATCACCTATCACTTCGGCGGCGACGACTCGGCGAAAGCGCATTTCAAGCTCGAATTCAACTGGGACATCAAGCCGATCTACGACGTCCTCGCGAAGATGCCGGGCGCCGAACGGCCCGACGAATGGATCATCCGCGGCAATCACCACGACGCGTGGGTCAACGGCGCCGACGATCCCGTCTCCGGCCTCGTCGCCCTGCTCGAAGAAGCGCGCGGTCTCGGCGAGCTCGCGAAAACCGGCTGGAAGCCGCGCCGGACGATCGTCTACGCGGCGTGGGACGGCGAGGAGCCCGGACTGCTGGGCTCGACCGAATGGGTCGAGCTGCACGCCGACGAACTGAAAAACAAGGCCGCCGTCTACATCAACACCGATTCGAACGGCCGCGGCTTTCTGGGAATGAGCGGCTCGCACACGCTCGAAAAATTCATCAACGAGGTCGCGAAATCGGTTCCCGATCCGCAGACCGATCTTTCGGTCTGGGAACGGAGCCGCGCCAACCAGCTCGTCAACGGATCGCCGACCGTCCGCGCCGAACTTTCGGGCCGCAGCGATCTGCGGATCGGCGCGCTCGGTTCGGGGTCTGACTACACGCCGTTTTTACAGCATCTCGGGATCGCCTCGCTCAATCTCGGGTTCGGCGGCGAGGACGGCGGCGGCTCGTATCATTCGGTCTACGATTCGTTCGATCATTTCACGCGTTTCGGCGATACGAACTTCGATTACGGGATCGCGCTCGCCCGGGTCTGCGGTCACGCGGTGATGCGGCTCGCCGACGCCGACACGCTGCCGTTCGAGTTCACGAATTTCGCCGACACGGTCGGCGGCTACCTCAACGACATCATCAAACTGACCGACACGATGCGCGACGATACGGCCGCCGCCAACCAGCTGATCACGAGCGGGATGTGGCAGGCCGTGCAGGATCCGAAAGCCAAGCTGATCGCGCCGAAGACGCAGAAACCGGTGCCGTATCTGAATTTCACGCCGCTCCAGAACGCGCTCGCGCGGCTCCGCGAAAGCGCCCGCAATTATCAGGCGGCGACGGCCGGCAAAAAATATGCGCCGGCGACCGAACGGACGCTTGACGGGATCTTGATGAAAACCGAGCGAATGCTGACCAATCCGAACGGACTGCCGCGCCGCGACTGGTTCAAGCACCAGATTTACGCGCCCGGGTTTTATACCGGCTACGGCGTCAAAACGCTGCCCGGCGTCCGCGAGGCGATCGAGCAGCGCGACTGGATCGAGGCCGGTCGGCAGATCGCGATCGCCGCCGAAACGCTCGAAAATTTCGCGGCCGAGATCGACCGGGCCGCCGCCGCGGCGAAGAATTAGTCGAGAATCAATGGTTTGAGGGTAAAGGATAATTCGGGCGACAGGTTATTGTAAACGAGCTGGTAGCGAACCTTCTGCTCTTCGAAGACGATCCGGAAGTCGCCGCCGCGAATTTTCGGCCGGCCGATCGGATAACGCCCGCCGTTGTAGGCGCAGGACGCGAAGATCTCGGATCTGGCGGCCTCGACCGTCAACTTGAGATCGGTCTTCAGCCAGACGAGCGTGTAGGGCACGTCGCCGCCGCAGTAGCCCATCGGATTGCCCATCGGCGAGCCGCCGTGTTCCTCGAAGAGAAAATAGACCTTGTCGTTTTGGACGGCGGTGAAATACAGTTTGTACCGATGCCAGCGGTCGCTGCCGAGCGTCACGTCGGCCGTGTTTTCGAGATCGACGACCGCCGTCCGCCCGCGATAGGATAGTTTGATTTTGGCGTCTTTGAGCCGCGTCAGCGCCGGTTTTCGCTGCGCGGGGACGGTCAGCAAAAGACAGAACAGAAAAAAGCAGAATAAAATCGGACGAATCATCGCGTTATCCCTCGCCGTTGACCGTAAACCTCTCGAAAGAGTTTCGCTTCAGGTTGATGTAGAACTGGAAAAAGCAGTTTCCGCCGTCGTCGACGAGGACGAGCTGTTTTTTCCAGTCTTTTTTGAAATCGTCGCAGAAGGCGTTGACCCAGACCCATTTCTCGCCGTTTTCGTCGGTCGCCGGAATGAGCTGGAATTTGTAGTTTTCGAGATCGCCGATGCGTTTGAACTCGTTGACCGAACGCGAGTTGTGGTCGGACACGGCTCTTTCGACGAAATCGCGGACGCGGGTTATTTCCGGTTCCGAGAGCGTCGCCGGCCGTGCGTTTTTGAAGATCCGGTCCTCCGACCGCGGATCGTAGTCGAGCACGGCGTAGTCCTTCATATAGATGAAATGCGGCTTGTTTTCGTAACGCCCGCGAAGCTCGCCGAAAGCCGTCGAAACGGCCAGATAACGTTTTTGATTGGCGCCCGAAAGCGGCGAGTTCGGACCGTAGGAAACGTTGAAGTTGAGCCCGACGCCGGCGTTGATGTTGACGCCTTCGCTCCCGGCGTCGTAGACGATGCCTTCCTGCTTATCGTTTTTGATCGTGTCGAATTTGTTTTCGACGAACAAACGATAAAGATTTTCCGCGTCTTCGCGGGCGATTTTGGCCGACCATTTGGAGGGCGTATTGACCTCGGGTTTTTTTTCCTCGACGGTCAGCGTCCGGCTCGTCACCGTGATATTGGTGTAGGCCGGCAGCATCCCGCCGCTTTCGGACCAGCGCATTTCGACCCGTTCGGGCATCGCCGGCGGCAGCTTCGACGTTTGGGCGTCGCATTCGATCGCCGGCAGATTGACGAAAAGGGCGATCAGACCGAAGAAAAAAAATCTCATATTTTTACCTCTTATCCGAAAAACTTGTCGGATCCGGTTTTTTGAACGTCGGACCGTTTGAATCTTGCAGGCCCGTTTGCGTCAGGCGGCAAAATAGCCGACGAGGTAGAAAAACAACCCGACTATAAACGGTAAAAGATTGAGAAACAAGCCGGTAAAGGCGAAAAGCCGGTTCCGCCGCCGCGACAGGGCGCCGGCCGCGCCGCAGACGAAGCCGGCGATATGGCCGATTACCGGGACGAACAGGAAGAGCGCCGCCAGCCAGACGATCGCCATCCCGAGCCCGCGGAGATCGGAAATGCCCCTTGAAGCGGGCAGCATCTGGTCGCCGAAGAATTTCGGAAACCAGTCGGTAAAGAAAAAAAGCCCGGTCAGAACGGCCAGATAAACCCAGATGCCGATCGCGACGAAGCACGAGAAGAGTCCGAGTCTCGAATGTTTTGATTCGGTGAATTGATTCATTTCTTTTTCGGGTCGGTCAGCAGCGCGGGCACCGCGATCTCGTCGCGGCCGGCGGCGTTTTTCCGCCAGACGAAGCTTTTCGACGGCGCGGGCGGCGGCTGGATGTCGCCTTTCGGGTTTTCCCAGTCCTTGAGCCACGGATTTTTAGTGTAGCTCGCCCGCCGGTAGTCGACGCGGCCGCTCTCGGTATCGATGATCCGCAGACGGAGAAATTCCTCGCCGCCTTCCGCCACCGTCGCGCTGTCGGGCATCGCGACGACGGTTTTCAGATCCGGCGAAACCGCGATCACGTAGGTCACGGGGGATGACGCGCTGGGGTCGTCGGCGAACGGCATCCCTTTGATCTCGATCGATTCGCCGGTTTCGACGTTGACCCGGTGCTTGCGGAAAAACAGCCAGCGGCCGTCGTTATCGGCCCAGACGCTGCCGCCGCCCTCGGGAATCCGCTGAACTTCGGGCCGGTCGTTCTTCATTCGCACGATGTAGGTGGCCGCGTAGTTTTCCTCGGCGTCGCTCGAGCAGCGGAGAATCTCGACCGCCGGGTTCGGGCTCGTGTCGCACCAGCCGATCCGCTGCGCCAGATTCTTGTCGTCTTCGGGCGCCCACGGTTTGCCGTCGACGAAAAAATACTGTTTGACGTCGCGGAACAGATACTCGTTGCCGATCCGCAGGGCCTTGACATCCTTCGACATCTTGAGCCGGCCGCGGACGACCTGCTCCGCGTCGGCGTCGTCGGCGTCGGTCGAGGTGCGCTGGCAGCCGGCCGTCAAAAGCAGCCCGGCGAGCAGGACGGCCGTCAGGTTGAACAGATTATTTTTCGCCGTTCGTGGAAACGTCATATCTCACCGCATTTATTGTAAACGGCGGTGTACGCCGAATACCGGTTGGTCGTGTAATTCTTCCCGTAGGTCGGGATTTTCAGGGTCGTCGGGCCGAGCGTCCAGACGATCGTTTTCGTGCCGGGCGGCAGCTCGTAGGGCGGTTTGCCGGCGAATTTGATCGTCAGCCGGGAACCCGTTTTCCGGCCCGTGAATTCGAAGGTTTCGGCCGAGGTCGTGGGCTCGTAGCCGGAACTCTCGAACGTCCCTTCGAGCTTGTTTCCCTGAAGCGTGAACGAGACGGTCCGGACAAATTTCAAACCCTCGTTCTTGAAACAGAGATCGGTCTGCGCCGAAACGCTGAACGCCGTCAGGACGACGCCGAACAGCGCGGAAATAAATAATTTCACCATCATATTCTCCATCCGCTGCCAAAATT
Organism: Acidobacteriota bacterium; assembly: GCA_018269075.1. Lineage (GTDB taxonomy): Bacteria > Acidobacteriota > Blastocatellia > Pyrinomonadales > Pyrinomonadaceae > JAFDVJ01. The sequence goes on along the minus strand of JAFDVJ010000004.1, from coordinate 165,892 downwards.
TTTCGCGAAGCCGCGAAAGGGGAGCGTTACCGCGCGGGCCGCGCTCCCTTTTCCCCAAGATACGGCGGATTCGCGAAAATGCCAAACCCGCGCTCAGTTCTGCTTCATCACGTTCGGGTTGTCCTTCTGGATCTTGGTCGCTTTTTCGTCGAGATCCTTGGCCTCTTTCTGAAGGCCCTGCGCCTTATCCAGAATCTTTTGGAGCGCTTCCTTGTAATCGGATTTGCCCTTGCTGTCGGCGAGCGCTTTCGGGATGCCTTTGTAGACTTCCGCGTATTCGGCCCGTTTCTTCATTTCCGCGGCCTTCGCTTCGAGATATTCCTTGAATTTATCGTTGACCTTGAGCTTGCCGGCCGCTTCGAATTTTTCGCCCGCCTTCGAGAAGTTGTCCTTCATCTTGTCGTAAGCCGGGATCAACTCTTTATTGCCGAAATCGGTCGCTTTTTTAAAGTCGTCCTCGGTTTCGATCGCGCCGACCATCCGGTCGAATTCCTTGCCCTTGCTTTCGGCCTGATCGACCGCGGTGTTGGCTTCCTTGATGAATTTGTTGGCTTCGTCGACGAGCCCGTTGGCCTTGTCCGTCTCGTCGCTCGAACACGCGAGACCCGCGAAAATCAACATCAAAACCGCTAAAATTGCCGTAATATTCTTCATTTTTTTTCTTTCTCCTGTTTCAGTAATTAGTTTCTTTTTGTTTTGAAAATCGTTATTGAACCGCCGTGAACCCGTCCAGCGGGTTCCCGTAAAAGGCGTCGGTTTTCCACGCCTGCAGGTTCAGAGCCCCTTCCTTGACCGGGATGACCCTGACCGGGACGACGATCCCCGAGCCGCCGAGGCCGTTGCGTTCGGCGAGACCGTTGTCGACGATCCGGCCGTCGCTGCCGACGGTGAACGCGACGGTCCGGACGAGCTCGTCGTCGAGCAGCACTTTGACCTCGTAATTTCCGGGATTGTCTTTGAGCACGAAGGCTTCCGGGTAATTGCCGCTTCGGGCGGCGCGAACCTTGTAGAACGTAAAGTTCCAGAACGCCCAGAAAAGCTCCTTCCGGTCGTCGCCCTCGGTAATCAGCGACTTGATCGTCCCGCCGCTGCCCTTGTCGCTCGTTTTGGTATTCGAGATCTGCTTGCCATTGTAGAAGAGAAAAGCCGTCAGCCGATCGTTATCGTAGTCGCCGCGAAACCACATCGCGAGCGCGAGCGCCGGCGCGGCGGGCTCGTCTTTCGGATCGAGCCGCAGATAGCCGATCGGGAGCGCCCAGTCCTGTTCGACGTAAAAGGCGAACTGGTTCTTGAAATTGGCGTTTTCGTTGCCGGCGAATTTCTTTCCGACTTTGAAGCTCCCGCGATAAAGCTCCTGCGCGGTTCCGTTGAGCCCGTTTTTGAGCGTGATCCGGAAACCGAAAGTGCCGGTCAGGATCGTCGACCGCTTGTCCTGCCAGCGCGGGACGGCTTCGGACTGGATCGCGTAACGTCCGCCCTCGGGAACGGCGAACGGCGCGCTGTCCCAGCTGTACCACGGTTTCCCGTCGGGCGTCGTGAAATCGATCGTTACGAAGCTCGAATCGGGAATCGGTCCGGAAACCAGAAATTCGACCTCCGGCATCCAGCTCCAGAAATTATCGACCGCCGGCTGTTTCCAGTACCGCAGATCGCGGGCGGCGCGGATCGTCAGCGACGGTTTGAGCACGGCCGTTTGCGGGTCGCGGCCGTTGATCGCTCCGGCGCCGGTTCCGGTTTCGGGCGTCGCCCCGTTATCGTTTTTCGGCGTTTCGACGCTCGGCTGCCGGACGTCGGCTTTCGGCATTTTCGGCAATTTTGGAAACTGCGCCGCCGCCGGCAGGACGCCGGAAAAAGCCAGCGTCATCATAAAAATCAATATCTTCATTTTCATCACTCCGTTTATTGAGCCCCGGCGCTGTAGAAGACGAATCCCGCGATCATTCCGACGATCATTATCAGGATCGGGATCGCGACCAGCAGCAGGACGAGGCCGATAATTATGTAAAGCGCTTTGTTATTTGACTTTTCCATTTTGTTAATCCCTGACCGAAGTCATTTTTACATCTTCCGCAGCGCCAGAAAGCTCTTCACGACCGAAGCGACGATCGCCAGAAAAGTCACCGACGCCATCGTCAGGACCGTCGCCGGAACCGGCAGCAGTCCCTTCAGAAAAAAAAGGGTGACCGCCGTGATCATCACCAGCACGCCGGCGACGATCATATTGCCGCCCGCCAGACGGTTGGCGGGAAACCAGATTTCGTCGCTCGAAAGCGTCCTCGGCGTCCGAAACCCGTACCATTGGTTGCGATTGATTTTGCCTTTGGCAAGCGGAATCGCGAGCGCCGTCACGAGCAGGCCGATGCCGCCGCAGGTCGCCAGAGCCAGATAAACCGCTGTGTAATCCATAAAATTTCCTCCTTCAGGATCAATCAAAATTATCGGGTCAATTCTTTTTCTTCGGGGAGTTCGACGGCTTGACCGGCGCGCTCGCCTGCGAAGCGGTCAGCGGGGCTTTCGCGAGCTCGCAGTTGGCGAAGCAGCGCGGCCGGCTCGTGTCCTCGCCGTTATCGGTTCCGCGGTCCGAAAACTCGAACATCAGCATCGGCATCTCGTAACCCTTCCGGTTCTCGATCAGTTCGTCGAGATCGGCCTTCGCCTCGCGGTAGGTGTTGCCCGTGTCGTTGCGGACGTAGCCGGGCAGAATTTCCTTCTGATCGGCCGACCAGCGCAGTCCGTAGCCGTGTTTCCGGATCAGCGGCTGTTCGACCGTCGATTCGAAATACTTGCTGAAAATATCGGGCATCCGCCGCGAATCGGAACCGGTCACGTAAACCTCGAACGGCTCGCTGAAATAAAACCGCTGATCGACGCCCGGACTTTCCTCGCCGTCCGCCTTCCGGTAGCTCGCGACCTCGATCTTGAAATATTTCCAGACCGGGACGCCGGCGACGTGGACTTCGGCGACGCCCGCCATCCACGACGCGCGCGGGCCGCCGTCGGCCAGCGAGCAGTTGAAGAAGAACGTCGACCAGTAATCGTCGTCGGCTTTCGGATTGAGCGTTTTCTTGTCGTTCTGAAAGACCGCGTAGCGGGCGTCGTCGGCCTCGGCGAGCGACGGGAACGTCTTGATCTGGACGTCCTTGACGGTCAGTTTCAGATCTTCCGAGAAATAGGGGACGATCTTCGCGTTGAAATAACTGACCGCGTTCTGCCGGGCCTTTTCGGTGTCGGCGGCGTTGATCGCGCCGATGCTCGTGTAAAATGCGCTTTCCGTGACGGCCGAGCTGTTGGCGGCTCGGGTTGCCGTGTAAATCCGAACCCAGGCGTAGACCTTCGCGGTCTGGGCCGGCAGTTCGGCGGCCGCGGCCAGCATCACGAACAGGAGCGCGGCGATCGTTTTGACTTTTGCATTCATCATTTCTTGTGTTCCTCCTACTGGATCGAAAAACCGCTCAGCGGGTTGCTCCAGAGCGCGTCGGTCTGCCATGCGGCGGCGTTGTAGGCGCCGTCGAGCGAGCCGGAAATTTTGGCCGGGAAGATCATCCGGACGCCGCCGAGGCGGGCCGTTTTGGCGATTCCGTTATCGACGATCGCGCCGTCGCGGCCGACCGTGAAACCGATCGAACGGGCGAGCGCGTTGCCGCGCATAATCTTGATCTCGTAGCTGCCCGGATTTTTGTCGAGAAAGAAGTTCTGCGAGTAATCGGACGCGCTCGAGCTCCGGTTGAACCCGCGAACGTTCGAGAAATTGAACTGGAGGATCGAGTAGCGGTGATGCGGCTCGTCGGCCCCGCTCGTCAGGACTTCCTTGGTCGAATAAGTGGTCATCGGATCTTTCGAGATCTGTTTGCCGTTGAAAAAAAGATAGGCTTCGGTTTTGTCCTGCTCGACCGCGCCTTTGAGACAGACCTGCGTCGAAAGATACGGGACTTCCTCGTCGGCTTCCGGATTGATCCAGACGTAGCCGATCGGGAGATGCCAGTCGTAATCGACCATAAACTCTTTTTTGCCCTTGTTTTCGGGGATGTTCTGGTCGAGCGTCAGCTGGTTGACCTTGAATTTGCCGCTGAAGAGCACGGTGTCGGTTCCGGCCAGAGCGTTTTTGAGCTTGATCCGGAAGTTGAAGACGCCGGTTTCGACCGAGGCCAGTTTTTCCTCGTCGTCCGAGCTGATCGATTCGGGTCTGATCGTTTCCCAGACATCGTTTTCGAGCACCGGCGTCTGCATATTGATCTTCAGCCACGGCCCGCCGCCGGCGCGGTCGATCTCGACATAAAGCTTGCTGCCGGCCTCGATCGGCCCGAGCACGTCGAATTTGATTTTCGGGTACCAGCTGTTGGTGTTGTAGACCGGCTCGGCGGCTTTCGGGTTTTTCCAGTAGCGGAGATATTTCTGGGGCGTCACGAAGACGGTGCGCTTCAGGAGCGTCAGTTCGCCGGCAAAAGCCGAAGCGGCCATAAATAAAATCGTCGTTAAAATAATCGCGGTTCGTTTCATAATGTTTCTCAGACTTGAACGTCGGTTTCTTGTCGTTAAAGCCCTTGCGGGGCGTAGTTCTCCGGGCCGCGGAATTTTCCGCCGCGGTTTGGGGAGAACGGTATTTTGGGTAAAAGCTGTCCTTTTCACCCGCCGGCGGGCGTTCGGAACTCGTTTCCGAAACGCCGGCCGGCGGGGGCTTCAGGGGGCTCTGATCGATGGCGGCCTTCAATCGACCGCGGTTGTTCGTTTATTTATTTGGCGCTGCCGGTTCTCAGGAGAACCCCGAGAACGATCTTGCGGGTGTTGGAATAGGCCATTTCTTCAAGGCATTTTTTCGTTTTCAGCTCGACATATTTGCGATATTTCGGGGGTAGCCCGGTTTTCGCCGCCTGGCCGAGAAGGTTTACCGCGTCGCCGTAGTTCTTCAGCGACTGGGCATAATGCCAGCGCGCGATTTCGGCGAGCTTCAGGTTCGGCGTTTCGGATTCCGGGTCGGTCTGCGCGAAAGCGATATCGGCGTAGCCCGACTCCTTTTCCGCGAGCGCGATCGCCCGGCGCGCGTCCTCGATCAGCTGCCGGGCCTCGGCATCGAGACCGTTACCGGCGAAAAACGGGAAAAGCGAATTAATAAAAATCGGCATAGCGTTGATCATTCTTGTTCTCCTTCTGTTTCCTGCTCGACGATCCGGTCGATTCTTTCGACCTCGATGATCCGGTCGCGATCTCCGTCATCCAAAAAAAAGGGCGTTTTCACCGGCTGGCGTTCCGCGACGTTTTCGTCTTCCGTCCTTTTCAGGAAAACCGTCTCCGTGCGGATGACCGTTATTTTGGTTCTTTTGATTCTTTTCATTTCAACCCTTCTTTGTTTCCTCCGGCCCTTTCGGAACCGGTTGTTTCGTCGATGGCTCAACTTTGTCAAAAATTACGGTGAATGTCGTTCTCAAAAGGTGAAAATTTTGGTAACCTTTAGTGAAAGATTCCGGTGAAAAACGGTGAAAAGCGGTGAAAAAGGCTAAGTTCTTTATTTCCATAAAATATGGGAACTGATAATTTTCGTTACTACGAGTTTGACGATTATCAAATCGACGTCCGGCGGCGAATTTTGTTGAAAAAAGGCGAACGCGTCGCGCTTTCTTCGCGAATTTTCGATCTGCTGCTGGTTCTCGTGCAAAACGAGGGCCGGATTCTCGAGCACGACGAACTGCTCGAAATGGTCTGGGAGGGAATGTTCGTCGAGCAGTCGAATCTCAAGAAAAGTGTTTCCGCGCTCCGTCAGGCGCTCGGTGAACAGCCCAACGAAAGTATCTACATCAAGACCGTCCCGCGCCGCGGCTACAGCTTCGTCGCCGACGTCCGCGCCCTGCCGGATGCCGCCAATGATTCCGTTATCGTCAAGCAGACCCGCGAGGAAATCATCGTCGAAGAGGAGTATTTCGACGAGCCGGATCACCGGGAAATCGTCGTTTCTCCGATCCGCCGGGAGCTCGCCGCCCCGCCACCCGAAAATCAAAAACGAAGGGCGCGCTGGCCGCTCGTCGCCGGCGGCGTCTGCGCCGTCGTTCTGCTGGCGGCCTTCGGGCTCTGGATGCTGGCGCGCGGACGGGCGCTCGCCGGGGAGTTTCGGCCGGACAATCTGCGGCCGCAAAAACTGACGACGACCGGCAACATCCTTCAGGCGACGATTTCGCCCGACGGCAAAACCGTGATTTACGCGGCCTCCGACGGGAGCGGCCGTCAATCCCTCTGGCTCAAGCGGATCGGCCAGACCAACGCCCTGCAGCTCGTCCCGCCTTCCGATCTGCAGTACAACGCGATCGTCGTCTCGCCCGACAATAATTCGATCTATTACGCGGTCACCGAAAAAAACGCCCTCGACGTTCTGTACCGGGTCCCGATTTCGGGCGGCGCCGCGCGCAAAATCGTCGAAAACATCCGTTCGACGCCGACCTTTTCGCCGGACGGCAAAAAATTCGCCTTCGTCCGCGACACGCCCGATAAAATGCGGCGGCTGCTGATCGTCAATGCCGAGGACGGCGGCGGCGAGCAGGAGATCTACTCGGTCAGCGATAATCATAAACTGATCGAGCCGCGCTGGTCGCCCGACGGCGGAAAATTCGCCTTCGTCGCCAGCGACGTGACCGAAAAGGGCCGCGTCTGGGGGCTCCAGGAAATACCGGCCCCGGGCGGTCCGATCAGGCAGATTCTGGCGCCGCAGGTCGGCAAGGTTTACGCGCCGGCGTGGCTGAAGGACGGGAGCGGACTGCTTTTTCCGGCCGAACCGACCGGTACGCGGCAAAGACAGCTCTGGCGGGTCGATTATCGCTCCGGCGAAGTGACCCGTTTGACAAATGATGTTTCGAGCTACGAGGACGTCGTCCTGAGTGCCGACAACTCGGCGCTGGTCTCGATCCAGAGCGATACCAACGGCGATCTCTGGAGTCTCAACTGGAACCCGCCGCAAACCGCGTCGAAGATCACCGAGACCCGGAACTTTATCGGTTTTCTGACTGGTCTGCCCGATGGCCGGCTGCTCGCCGAGTACGTCGAAAACGGCAGCAACGGGCTCGAATACCTGTCAACGGACGGCGGAAACCTGTCGCCGATGTTCGAGCAGCCGAACGGCGAACGGTCGCCGTCTCTGACGGCCGACGGCAAATCGCTGCTGTTTATTTCGCGCCGCAGCGGCACGCAGGAAATCTGGAAAAGCGACCTCGACGGCCGCGACCCGCGCCGTTTGACCGACGACAAGACCTTCGTGCTCTGCCCGCGTCAGACTCCCGACGGAAGGGAAATCTTCTTTCTCCGCTACGACGGCGCGCGCTGGCGGCTCGTCAAGATGCCGGCGGCCGGCGGCGACGTCGTGCATCTGGTCAACGAGGTGGCCGGCGTCTACAGCCTGTCGCCCGACGGGAAGCAGTACGCGTTCAGTTATCTGAACGAGGAAAAAAAACGCTGGCTCGTCGCCCTCCGAAACACCGCCGACAATTCGACTGTGCGGGAATTCGAGATCGACCCGATTTCCTATCTCGACTGGACGCCCGACGGCAAATCTCTCATCTACAACGCTTCGGAAGCCTCCCGCGAGGGCGGGAGCCTCTGGGTGCAGCCGCTCGACGGGACGGCCCCGAAACTGGTTTTCGAAGCCAAGGACGACCCCGTCTATTACGGCGCGTGGTCGGCCGATAAACAAAAACTGTTTCTGTCGCGCGGCAAGACGATTCAGAACATCGTGTTGATGACGCGCGGCGGAGAGTAAGGAAAATTATGTCCGAAATCATCACCGCCGAAGCCGACGGCATTCTGACCCTGACGCTCAACCGGCCGGAAAAACGCAACGCCCTGAACGACGCGCTGATCGACGCCCTGAAACAATCTTTGACCGCCGCCGACCGCGACGACCGTTTGCGGGCGATCGTCATTCGCGGCGCGGGAAAGGATTTCTGCTCCGGCGCGGATCTTTCGGCGCTCCGGAAAATCGCCGATTCGGACGTTCTCGAAAATCTTTGGGACGCCGAAAATCTGATGGAGCTGCTGGCGATGATCCGCCGCGTCCGGGTGCCGGTCGTCGCCGCCGTCACGGGCCGCGCGCTCGCCGGCGGCTGCGGGCTGGCGACGGCCTGCGATCTGGTGGTCGCCGCGAACAGCGCGCGGTTCGGTTATCCGGAAGTGAAGATCGGTTTCGTGCCGGCGATGGTGATGGCGATCCTGCGCCGCAACCTGCCCGAAAAAAAGGCTTTCGAGCTGATCACGCAGGGATTCGAATTCTCGGCGGCGGAAGCCGAAAGGTTCGGTCTCGTCAACCGCGTTTTCGACGACATCACGTTCGACGACGAGGTGCGCCGCTACGTCGGCGTTTACGCCAAGCTCTCGCGGTCGGCCGTCGTGCTCTCGAAAAAACTGCTTTATCAGATGGACGGGATGACGTTCGACGCGGCGCTTTCGGCCGGCGCCGAGGTCAACGCGATCGCCCGGCTGACGTCCGACTGCCGGAACGGGATCGCCCGGTTTCTGAAAAAAGATTGATCCGCGTGACCGCGCGGGCTTTGTTGAGTCTTGAATCTTGAGTCTTGAGTCTTGAGTCTTGAGTCTTGAGTCTGCGGGGGCGGAGGTCTTAATTTTCGGCGATACGCGGAAAATAATCGGGATGCCCGCCCCAAATCCGCTTCAATATCAAACACAAACCCTCATTACATAGCTTCCGGACTCAAGACTCAGGACTCAGGACTCCAGACTATTATTGAAGGCTTTTCAGAAGCGCGAGCGCCTGCCGGCGGTCGCCGAGGGTGGTCGTGTCCTGAATCTGGTCGGTCAGCCGCAGATATTCCTGCAGCGCGCCGCGCGCCTCGTCCTTGCGGTTGAGTTCGCCGTAGAGCATCCCGAGCCGCAGCAGCACCGTTTTCGATTCCGGCAAAAATTCGGTCCGCGCCTGACTGCGGGCCGCTTCGAGCTCGCGGAGCGCGTTCGATTTCGCGCCCTTCTGGTACATCACGACGGCCAGCTTCTCGGTCAGGGCGGCGAAATAGATCGGCAGCCGCCGCCGGGCCTGAAACAGGTAGAGCTCGGCTTCCTCGTATTTCTGCTGCTGCGAAAGCGCCATCGCGAGCAGCTCGTAGGCCTGATAGAGAGTGTAGGCGTTGACCTGCTCGTTCGGCAGTTCGATGACCGTCCGGATGTCGTAAACGGCCTCGTCGGATTTGTTTTGCGCCAGCAGATTCCGCGCCTTGCCGTAAAAGGCGAGCGGCGTCGGACGGATGTCGATCGAGTTGTTGTAGGCCGCGACGGCCTCGTCGATGCGGCCTTTTTCCGACAGCGCGGCGGCGTACTGCAGCCAGTTGAAGGCCGACTGCGGATCGACGGTGACGGCCTCCGACCAGAGCGAAAAATCGGTGCTCCAGACCCGGTTGTAGAGAAAAGTCTGCCAGCCGAGCGGGAGCGCGAGCAGGACGGCGATGACCGCCGGCGCCGTATTTTTCGAAGCCGGCGCCAGTTTTCCGGCAAGCTGTTCGAAATAGGGAATGGTCAGCCAGAGAAAGCCGAGCAGCGGCAGATATAGATAGCGGTCGTGGACGAGCTGTTCGACGGGAAAGGCGGTCGCGTTCATCGCCGGCAGCAGCGTGAGCCCGAAAAGCGCGAAACCGAATTTCTGGGCGAAGCTCCGGCGGGCGAGCAGGGCAAACAGCGCGGCGGCGGCGAGGGCGACGAAGAGCGGCAGGCCGAACCGCAGCAGCTCGACCGTCTCGACCGGGCGGAGCGGGTAGTTGGGGCCGAGCCAGAGCGGAAACAGAATCTGCCGGAGATAAAAGACGAAGATCGACGGGAGCGTCAGCAGGGTCTGGGTCAGCGGAACGCCGCCGCCGTCGGGCGGCAGCGAAATCGCGCCGAGCGCGGCCCACCGGGCGAGGAAGTAGATGGCCGCGAGAACCGCAAAGGGAATGACCGGCAGGATGTTGGCCGACCGCGGCCGTAAATCGACCGGGCCGTCGGCCGGCGAAACCACGTCTTTACCGGCCGGCGCTTCGCCGTTTACCGGCGCGGGGCGCGAATAAATCAGATAAAAAAGCGGAAAAGCCAAAAGCCCGATCTCTTTCGCCCCGAGCGCGAAAGCGTAGAAGACCAGCGCCGGCGCAAGGTCGAGAGCAAAGCCCCGGCGGGCGTCCTGAGCGGTCGCGTCGTGCCTCTTCTCCGCGTGATTCATCGCAAACCACAGCGATCCGAGGAAAAAAACGCCGAACAGCAGATCCGGCGAGCCCGAAATCCAGGCAACCGATTCGGTATGCGCCGGATGCACCGCGAAGAGCAGCGCGACCGCGAAGGCGGCCGCCGGGCCGAACCCGAGCCGCCGCGAAAGCAGATACGCGAGCAGACAGATGCCGGCGTGCAGCAGCAGGTTCGCGAGATGCCAGCCGGCAGGGCTCGCGCCGAAAAGTTTGAAAAGCAGGATCAGCCACGCGACGAAGGTCGGCCGGTAGTAGTTGCTGGCGGCGACCGTCCCGTCGCCCTTGAAGGCCCAGACGTCCGAGGTCAGCGCTTTTTTGAATTGGGAAGTGTCCTGAATCAGCGGATTTCGCAGAATCTGCCGGTTGTCGTCATAGACGAAGTCGCCGCCGGCGGAGTTGGCGAAGACGACGAGCGCGACGAGCCCGATCAAAACGAGCTGCCGTAATTCCGTTTTTAGATTCATAAAATAAGACCGGGCTTTGAAACCGTTCCCGTTCAGGCGTCCGTTCGTCCGGCAAATAATTGTAGCGCATTTTCGAACGGATCGTTAAAGATGCCGTCGACGAGCCCGATTTCGAGCGCCTCGCCGGCGGTGACGCGTTTCGAGGTGAGAAACATTTCGAGGGCCGCCGCCTCGCCGACGAGCCGCGTCAGCCGCTGCGTTCCGCCCCAGCCGGTCATGATCCCGAGCGTCGCGCCGGGATGCGAAAAACTGGCGCCCGGCGCGGCGTAGCGTTTCCGGCAGGCGAGCGCGAGATCGAGCGCGCCGCCGAAACAAAAGCCGTTGACGGCGGCGACCGCGTTCGTGCGGGCGATCTTGTTCATCAGATTCTGGCCGCGCAGCGCGTATTCGCGGGCCGTTTCGCCGTTGACAAGGGCGATTTCCCGGAGGTCGGCGCCGGAAGCGAAAACGTCGGCGCGGCCGGTGAAGACGATGTTGGCCGGCGTTGCCTGTTCGAGCAGCCGGTCGAACGTCCGATGAAGCTCTTCGAGCACGAAGATCGACAACGGGCTGCGAATTTCGGGCCGGTTGAAACGGATCACGAGGACGCCGGGAAGTTGTTCAAAAATAATCGCTTGGCTCACATTAAAATTTTAGCTCAAATTCGCCGCCGCGCAAGCCGGTCGGCTCGAACCGGGCTTGAAACCGTGGTTTCGATTGATTGATCGTGACCGAGCGGTTAAAATCTTGTTTTATGTTCAGAAGCAACAAGGCGCATCCCTGGCACGGCATCCCGATCGGTGAAAAAGTCCCGCAGGAAGTCACGGTTTTCATCGAGATCGTCCCGCGCGACACGGTCAAATACGAAGTCGACAAGGAAACCGGCTATCTCAAGATCGACCGTCCGCAGCAGTATTCGAACGTCGTCCCGGCCAACTACGGCTTTATTCCGCAGACCTACTGCAGCGAACGGATCGCCCGGCTCGCGCGCGAAAATTCCGAGGGTTTCGAAGTCAGCGAGGGCGACGGCGACCCGCTCGACATCCTCGTCCTCTCGGAGCATCACATCCCGCGCGGCGACATCATCCTCAAGGCGCGGCCGATCGGCGGTTTCTGCCTGATCGACGGCGGCGAGGCCGACGACAAGATCATCGCGACGCTCATCGGCGACAAGGTCTATGAAAATTTCGGCGACATTTCCGAACTGCCCGAGGGCATCGTCAACCGGCTCGAACATTATTTTCTGACCTACAAACAGCTCCCGACCGAGGAGGCCAAATGCGAGATCGCCTATAACTACGGGCGCGAACAATCCTACGAAGTGATCCGGGCGGCGATCGAGGATTACCGCGATCTGCTCGCGAAGCTGAAATAAACATTTGGACGGAGCGCCGGCATCCTGCCAGCAAACACCGTGCAAACGGCGTCAGGCGTTTCATTCCCTTCGTATTTCGCGGAAATGAAGCGCCGTTTGTGTTTTTCAAACGCATTGCCGGCAGGATGTCGGCGCTCCGTCTGGCGATAATTTTTAGTCAGTTGAAAGAAACAGAAAGAACCGGGCGCCGGAAAGGGCGTAGATTGCAAGGTGAAAGCGGTTGAAAGTTTGAATGCCCGGCTTCGGACTAAAGCGTTCGAAGCCGGGCATTTGAGTTTAACGATCAGGCGTTAGCCGTTTTTTTTTCCTCGATGGGCGTCAGCCACGGCGCGTCGTTCGGGGCCGGCCGCTCGCCGCGGAGGATCTCGAAGAAGCGTTCCTGCAGCAGGGCGGTGATCTCGCCGCGTTTGCCTTCGCCGATCTGGATCCGGTCGACCGAACGGATCGGCGTGATCTCGGCCGCCGTGCCGGTAAAAAACAGCTCGTCGCACAGATAAAGCGCGGCGCGCTGGATGACCGCTTCCTGAACCGGAATGCCGAGATCGCGGGCGATCTGGATGATCGAATCGCGCGTGATGCCGGGCAGGATCGAAGCGCCGAGCGGCGGCGTGATCAGCGTTCCGTTGTTGACCAGAAAGAGGTTTTCGCCGGAGCCCTCGGAAACGAAGCCGCGGTCGTCGAGCGCGATGCCTTCGGAAAAACCGCCGAGAATCGCTTCCATCTTGATGAGCTGCGAATTCATATAGTTGGCGCCGGCTTTGGCGACGGCCGGCAGGGAATTCGTCGTGATCCGGGTCCAGCTCGAAACGCAGACGTCGACGCCCGCTTCGAGCGCTTCCTCGCCGAGATATTTGCCCCAGTCCCAGGCGGCGATGTAGCAGTCGACCGGGTTCGGAAACGGGTTGACGCCGAAGGCCGGTTTTTCTTCGTTGAGGCCGCGCATAATGACGGGCCGGAGATAACAGGCTTCGAGGCCGCTGTCGCGGACCAGTTCGACGGCCGCGCGGCAGAAATCGTCGCGGGTGAAGGCGATGTTCATCCGGTAGATTTTGGCCGAATTGACGAGCCGCTGCATATGTTCGGAAAGCCGGAAAATGGCGGTTCCGTTGACGGTGTCGTAAGCGCGGATTCCCTCGAACACGCTCGAACCGTAGTTGACGACGTGCGACATCACGTGGACGCGCGCGTCGTTCCAATCGATCAATTCGCCATTGCGCCAAACTTTCGGCGCAATACGCAAAGTGCTCACATCTTTTTTCGACATAGAAAAATTGGCTCCTTTAAGGATATGAATCAGGTAAACCTGCTATTGTTTAAAAACTATTAAAAAGGCGAATATTCAAAAATCGGATATCGGGCCGGGATAGCATCAATTCAAGAATATTACATTTAAAACCAAAGGGCAAAAGTCCGGTTAATTGTCCAATAACCGAAACTTTTGCCCTCTCGATTTCCGAAAAGCTACAGTATGAAAAGCCTGGATGCGGTGTCGTCGAGCCGGCTTTGATAGGTGACGCCGTTGACGATGGCCTTAAATACGATCGGCTGATCGCCCGCCCCGGCGAGCGTCGCCGGAAGCGTGAAATCGACCGTGTAAACCCCGGGCTGGTAAAGCGTCGGGCCGGCGACGAAATTGGCGCCGGAAATTTCGATGCTGCCGATTCGGACGATGAAGTTGGCGGTCGTCAGATTGTTGATGCCGGTCACGTAAACCCGCAGCACGGACGGCACGCGCCGGCTGCCGCGGAGCTTGAACGTGGTGATCGTAAACGGCTCGTTCGTCAAAACCCGGTTCGTCGCGTTAAAGATCAGGGTTCGCCCGTTCGGCCCCGGCGTCAAAAGCTTCGTGAAAATGTCGGGCCGGGCCGGCATCACGGTGATGCTGCCCTTGAAAACCACGCCGTTGTTGTTGATGACGACCGGGTAAACCGTGCCGGCATCCGAAGAATTGAGTCCCGGCGGGACGACGAAGACGATCTGCCGCTGGCCGACGGTTTTCAATCCGCAGGCCGCGCCGTTGACGGTCATCGTGACGCCGCTCAATTCGATCGGCAGCATAAAGCTGCGGTCGACCGAACCGACCGCGGTGCGGGCGACGACCGGCTGGTTGATGCCGGAATTATAGTCCATAATCGCCAGCATTCCCGGCGAAACGCCCTGCACTGCGGGCGGCTGCTGCGGGGTCGGCGTCGGCGTCGGCGAGGGCGTCACGGTCGGCGTCGGCGTCGGCGACGGGGTCGGCGTCGCGGTCGGCGTCGGAACGGGCGAGGCCGAAACCGGAATGCGGCTCGCGCCGGTCGAGTAGTTCAGGCTTGCCGCCGACGTCGATTCGACGTCCGGCTTGACCATATAATAAACCTCGCTGTTCAGGTCGGCGTTGCCGGTTCCGATCTCGCCCTGCGAAAAGTTGAAGGCCATCCGCTTCAGCGTGTTGCTCGGCATCGGCTGGGTCGAGGCGAGGAAGAAGCTGGGCGTCGGCAGCTTGCCGAGCCGCTTGAAGGTCGCCGCGGTCGAAGAAACGTCGAGCGGATACGAAAAAAGCTGTGTCGGCCGCGCCGCGTCGTCGTTCAGGCCGTCGCTCGATGTCGAGGGAATCGTGCCGTCGGGCTTGAAGTTCATACGGGACTGCAGAACGAGCGTTTTTGGGCCGAGCACCGCATCGTAGTCGGTAAACCCGACGTAGCGGCCGAGATCGCCGCCGGCCGCCGCGCTGTCGGCGTTGCTGCGCGGGAGGATCTGCCGGAAGACCGGCGATGCGAGCGTCGTGTCGTAAAGAAAAGTGGCGAAACCGGCCTGATTCGCGCCCGGCGAAGTGCTGCCGAGATCGGCGTATGAATCGAAAGCGATGTAGCGGCCGTCGCGGCTCATCCGGCGGCCCGGATAAAGCAGGTTGACGACGTCGCCGGCGTTGACGCGGGTCGTCGCGGTGATCTGTTTTTTGACGGCCGTCAGCGCGCCCGACGAATCGAGGTCGGTGTAGAAAAGCTCCTCGTTATTGTCGGAATTGCCGGTTCCGGTCATCCCGGTGACCGGGTTGTTGGCGTTGCTCATAAAGAGTATTCGCCAGCCGGTCGCGATGTTGGCGATCGTCGAGTTGATGTTGTAGATCGGGTTTCCGATCGTTCCGCGCGGGGTCGTCGTGATCTGCCGGATGGTCGCCGGCGCGCGGAAATAGGCGAAGATCTCGTTGTTGTCGGCCGACGGCGAAACGTTGCCGCCGGTCACGAGATCGCGGTTCGACGTAAAGCTGATCGCGCTGCCGGTGTCGTCGATGCTCGTGTCGGTGTTGTCGTCGGCGATGATCGCCGGAAAGGAGGTCGTCGCTTCGACCGGCAGCCGGCTCGGCAGCGTGTTGGTCACGCGCGTGAACGTGCCGGCGCTCAAATCCGTCGGCGCGATCTCGTCGCCGGCCGAAAGATCGGCGACGTCCGGGGCCGTCGGAACCTGATACAGCCAGATCTCGGTGTTGCCGTCGTTGACCAGATTGTTGACCTGATTGGTGCCGGTGCCGGTGACGCAGGGATTCGAAGCGGCGGCGGCGTTGGCGTCGAAATTGCCGGGATTGGTCGTGCTGACGATCGGCGGGATCGTGCCGTTGCCGGGATACGCGCAGGTCGCGTTCGAGCTGAAGGCGATCCATTTGCCGTCGTTGCTGATGACGGGTCGTTCGTTGACGATGTCGACCTTGATGTTGTCAAAGGAAAAAGTCAGGGTCGCGTCTTTCTTCAGGGGTTTCGTGTCGGTGATCTGGTAGATCCGGCGCTGGGCGTAATCGAAGAGAAAGATTTCGCGGTTGCCGTCCGTGTTTCGTGGATTTTCGGTCGCGAGGTTGCCGGTCGATTCGAAGACCACGAAACGACCGTCACCGGAAATGCTGGTGGCAAAAGAGTTGGTGGTTGAGTTCGTGACCTGTCCGATGACCGTGTCGACCTGGGCAGCGGCTTCGATAAAGCTGCCCAGAGCGATTATAATGACTGATAAAACGAAAATGTGAAACTTCACAAAATCCTCCGAATTTATTATTTTTACGAGGGCGTAAAAAAGACTGATAAAATATGAATTCCTACACTTACACAAAACATTGCATTTTAAAGGTAAAAAATGCGTTCTGCAAGGCAGGTCTTGATTTAATATTGCAAAAACGTCCGAAAAACATCTGCTTTGATGCCGGCAGGGCGTCAAATGGTTGTCGTTTGGCATTTTTCAATTTACATTTATCTTTTGCCCGGTAACGAGAAACCGGGCCCGGGGCCGGCCGTCGTCGATGCCGCCGGAGCGGACGTTTTTCCGTCGAAAACCGAATGACCCAGCAAAAATATTCAATAATGATCGTGGCCGGCGAGCCCTCGGGCGACGCCCACGGCGCGCGGCTCGTGAATGCGCTCCGCGAAGCGGCGCCGGCCGCCGAGCTCGACTTTTTCGGCGCGGCCAGCCACCGGCTCCGCGAGGCGGGCGTCGAGGAGATCGTCAACGCCGACGACTTTTCGGTCGTCGGCCTGCCGGAAATCGCCCGCGCGCTGCCGCGGTTCTGGCGCGATTTCAAAAAGCTCAGAACGGCGGCCCTCGAACGGCGTCCGGCGGCGGTCGTCCTCGTCGATTTTCCGGACTTCAACCTTAAGCTCGCCAAATCGCTGAAAAAACAGGGTTTGAAGATAATCTACTACATCTCGCCGCAGCTCTGGGCGTGGCGCAAATACCGTGTCCGGACGATCTCGAAATACGTCGATCGGCTGCTCGCGATCCTCCCGTTCGAGAAAAAATGGTATGCCGAACAGGGCGTCTCGCACGTCGAATACGTCGGCAATCCGACCGTTCGCGAGGTCCATTCAAAGCTGACGAAGGCGGAATTCTGCGCGCGGCACGGCCTCGATCCGGACCGCCCGATCGTGTCGCTGCTCGCCGGCAGCCGTCACAAGGAGATCGTCCGGATTCTTCCCGAGCTGCTCGAAACGGCGGCCGTGATGACGAAGCGGGATCCGCGTCTGCAGTTCGTCGCGGCCCTCGCACCGACACGGCGGCGCGCCGAATACGAGGCCGCTTACGAGCTCGCCCTCAGCCGCAACGGCGCGCTCGCGAACGTCGGGCTGACGGTCGTCCAAAACGAAACTTTCGAAGCGCTCAACGCCTCGGACGCGGCGGCCGTGACGAGCGGGACGGCGACGCTCGAAACCGGGCTCATCGGCACGCCGCTGGCGATCGTTTACAAGACCTCGGCGCTCAATTACAGGCTGCTCCGGCCGCTGATCGCGGTCGAGCATTTCGGGCTGATCAACCTGATCGCCGGCGAACGGCTGGCGCGCGAACTGATTCAGGACGATTTCACGCCGCGGACGCTGGCCGACGAATTGTTTCGCCTGCTCGATCCCGGCCGGAACGGGCAGATGCGGGCCCGTTTGCGGGAAATCGCCGATCAGCTGGGGCACGGCGGCGCCTCGCGTCGGGCGGCAGAGGTCATCCTGCGGGAAATCGGCTTTTCGACAAAGGAAACAGCGGGCGGAGATCTATGACGCGGGGCCGACGCCGAGCCACTTCAGGGCCGACGCCCGGTCTTCGAAGAAGTCGATCCGCGCGCCCCGGTTGGAGGCGACGGTTTTGAAAAACTCGGCCTTGTCCATAGGGATGAAGCCATAAAAAAGACAGGCCATCTGGAGACCCCGGATCTCGCCCGCGTAAGAGCCCGACTGGTATGAATCGTAGGTTCGGAGCCGGCTGAAATCGAGCCGTCCCTCGTTGAGTACTTTTTTACACCGGTGGCGGCGACAGGCATCGGCCAGATTGGCCCATAAAGGCTCGAGGGCTTCGGCCGAGACGATGAAGCCCTCGGGATGAGTGATATGCAGATAACCGTCGCAAAGTTCGATTTCGACTCCTTTGGTTAAATCGGATTCCGGCATAGCGATTCGGGATTAATATACGCCCTAATTTTCCAACAAGACGGAAGTCGAGTCAAGCAGCGCAT
The DNA here is from genome assembly GCA_018269075.1 of Acidobacteriota bacterium. GTDB lineage: Bacteria > Acidobacteriota > Blastocatellia > Pyrinomonadales > Pyrinomonadaceae > JAFDVJ01. Next base: position 147,919 of record JAFDVJ010000004.1, on the reverse strand, counting down.
TTTGTCTCACCGATGATCGAAACCGGACGGGCTTTTCGGCCAGTGAGGTTTTCTCTAATCGGACTTTTCCTTCAGTTGTCTCTTCAGCTCCCTGATCTCGTCCCTGAGTCTTCCGAGTCCTTTGAGATGGGCGTTTTGGCGCTTGTATTCGTCGAGCGGCTGAACGGGTGTGCCCCACCAGACGCCGGGCCGGACGATCTTGCCGGGCAGGACGCCGGCCTGCGAACCGATGATCGCGCCCGACTTGACGGTCGCGTGGTCGCCGAAGCCGACCTGCCCGCCGATCACGCAGTCGTCTTCGAGGACGGTCGAGCCGGAAATGCCGGTCTGGGCGGCGATCACGACGCGCGCGCCGATTTGGACGTTGTGCGCGATCTGGACGAGATTGTCGATCTTCGTCCCGCTTCCGATCCGCGTTTCGCCGAGCGCGCCGCGGTCGATACAGGTGCCCGCGCCGATCTCGACCCCGTCCCCGATCGTCACCGTCCCGATCTGCGGGAAGCGGACATAGCCGGCCGCGCCGTCGCGGACGAAACCGAAACCGTCGGCGCCGATCACCGCGCCGGCGTGGATGATGCAGTCGCTGCCGATCGTGACCCCGTCGTAGATGACGACGTTGGGATGGATGATCGTGCATTTGCCGATCCGGACGTTGTCGCCGATCCGGACGCCGTCGAAAATATTCGTGCCCTCGCCGATCTGGGAATCGGCCCCGACCGAGACGAACGCGCCGACGAAATCCGCCCGCACCTCGGCCGTTTCGTCGATGACCGCCGACGGGTGACGGCCCTCGCGCCATTTGAACGGGTGGAGCACGGCGGCGAGCTTCGCGAAGGCGAGCTTCGGATTGCCGACCGCGATCGTCGGAACCGTTTCCGGGGCGTCGAAATTTTCCGGGACGATCAGCGCGCCCGCCCGGTGGCCGGCGAAATTTTCGGGCTTTTCGAGAAAACCGATCGCGTCGGGACCGGCGGTGTCGAGGCTCGCCGCGCGGACGATCTCGATATCGCCGCCGCCCGTCAGCCGGCCGTTCAGGAATTCGGCAATTTCTTGTGTTTTCATAACTCTAAAAATGCTTGATTTGTTCTTTGGCCTTTGATCTTTGAATCGGAGTTTCAAAGCAGCAAAAATTTGGAAACCGGATCGAAACAATCGACATCGAGCTGCCGCGGGCGGCGAAAAAAAATCAAATTTACCGGCGGTCTTGACGTTCCGCTTCGTCGATCATCGTCTGGAGAAAAAATTCCATTCCCTCGATCTCGAAACCGTGCTCGGCGACCATTCGTTTGAGGATCGGCGCGCTTTCGCTGTCGATAAAATCGAGATCCGCCAGATCGAGCGTGATGTTTTTCGCGCGCGCCGCGCGCAGCTCGAGCGCGATCTTTTCGAGCAGCACGGCATCGTCGTGGAGCATCGTGCCTTCGATTCGTAAAACCGTTTTCCCGCGTTCGACGTCTTCGATTTCCGTGAATTTTGTCGGCATAATTTCGATTGTAGCAGGATTTGCAGTTTTGTTGATACGCAGGGAATTGAAAAAGGTTATCCGCCGTCGCCAAAAAAAAACGCGGCCTCCGATGAGGCCGCGTTCCTGCCCTTGGTGAATGCCCTTCCGAATTCGGGATCGTTCGCGGTTATTCTTCGCCGGGACCGAAGCCCGGGCCCGGACCGAAGCCCTGACCGCGGCCGAAGCCTCTTTTGAAGCGTTCCTTGAAGCGTTCCTTAAACTGTTCCTTCATCTGTTCGGCCTGCGCGCGCTGTTCGGGCGTCAGGACGGCAAAAATCTGCGCCTTGGTCTTTTCCTTTTCGATGATCAGCTGTTTCATCGTGTCGGCCTGCGCCGCCGCGAGCTGCGTCACCTGTTCCTCGTTGTAAACGCCGTCCTTGCCGAGTTTTTCCATCTGTTCGTGGTTGGCTCGGAGGCTTTCCATCAGCGGTTTGACGCGGGTCTTCGAATCTTCGATGATCTGTTTGACCTGGGTCTTCTGCTCCTCGGTCAGGTTCAGTTTCTCGAACAGCCTTTCGAAATGCGGGCCGCCGAAGCCTTTCGGGCCGAAGCCGAACCGTTCTCCGCCCATTTTCTGTCCGAAGATGAGCACCGCGCCGAGTCCTAAAATCGTGGTCGCCGTGATCGCCAGTATAACTTTTTTCATTTGAATTTCTCCTATCTATGATTTCGTTTGAATCTGCCGCGAAATTTTTTCGCGTTCACTATATAAGACGAATTCCGCGCGTCAAGTATCGTCATTTAAAGTGAAGTAATGCAAAGAAATGTAAAGCTTTAGGCGGACGGCAGGGTTTTGGCGTAAAATAGGAAACGGTATGAGTAGGATTCTGATCATCGACGACGACGAAGAGCTCTGCGAGCTGGTTTCCGAGTATCTGAGCGTCGAGGGTTTTACGACCGAGGCCGTCCACGACGGCGAGAAGGGACTCCAGAAAGCGCTTTCGGGCGATTACGAGATGGCGATTCTCGACGTGATGCTGCCGCGCCGGAACGGTTTCGACGTGCTGCGCGAGCTCCGCAAAACCTCGAAGCTGCCTGTTCTGATGCTGACCGCGAAGGGCGACGATATGGAGCGGATCGTCGGGCTCGAGATCGGCGCGGACGATTATCTGCCGAAGCCGTTCAACCCGCGCGAGCTCGTCGCGCGGCTCCGCGCCGTGCTCCGGCGCGTGCAGGCCGCCCCGGACGAAAATCAGCGGGTCGCGCCCGAGACTTTCCGGGTCGACGACATCGAGGTCTCGCTGACCGGCCGGAGCGCCCGGATCGGCGGCGAGGACACGAACCTGACGGCGGTCGAATTCGATCTGCTCGTCGCGCTGCTCGAACAGGCCGGAAAAGTGGTCAAAAAAGAGGACCTGAGCCGCCGCGTGCTCGACCGCAGCCTGTCGCCGTTCGACCGCAGTCTCGATATGCACGTCAGCAATCTCCGAAAAAAACTCGGCCCGCGCCCCGACCAGACCGAGCGCATCAAAACGATCCGCTCCGTCGGCTATATTTATACAGTCTTGTGATTTCGGATTTCGGATTTCGGATTTCGGATTGGTTTCGAGTCGGAAGCGATCGTTGAAACCGAAAGATTCGAATTCGGACAAATCCGAAATCCGAAATCCGAAATCCGAAATCAAAATGAGTTTATTCCTGAAAATTTTTCTCTGGTTCTGGCTTGCGATCGCGCTTTTGATCGGGGTGTTCAGTTTTGTCAGCTGGACGACGCAGAACGAGCCGTTTGTCCGGCAGTGGCGGATATTGATGGCCGATTCCTTCAATATTCAGGCGCAGACGGCCGGGCAGATCTACGAGAACGAAGGGCTCGCCGGGCTGCAGGAATATCTCGGCCGGCTGAAGTCATCGGACCGCGTGACGGCGGTCGCATTTTTCGATCAGAACCGCCATCTGATCTCGGGCGACGAACTGCCGGCGAGCGGGATCAGGCTGTTCGAAACGGCGCTCCAGAGCGATACGATCGAATTCGACCGGCTGCCCGAGGACACCTTCGTCGGCCGCCGGATCAGCCTTAAAAACGGCGGCGATTTCGTGATGATCGTCCAGTATAAACGGCCGCAGCCGGCGGTCACGCCGGATGTCAACACATTGATTCTGCGGATCGTCGCGCTCATCCTGACGGGCGGTCTGGTCTGTTACGGGCTCGCCCGCTACCTGACCTCGCCGGTCGGCAAGCTGCGGGCGGCGACGCGCAAGATCGCGAGCGGCGAGCTCCAGACGCGGGTCGGCGAAAAAGCCGGCAAGGGCGGCGACGAGCTCGCGCTGTTGGCGAAGGATTTCGACGAGATGGCCGAGCGGATCGAGTCGCTGGTGACGAGCGAAAAACGCCTGACGCGCGACATTTCGCACGAACTGCGGTCGCCGCTCGCGCGGATGAACGTCGCGCTCGAGATCGCCCGTCAGAAATCGAACCCGGAAACGCGGCCGGTGCTCGAACGGATCGAGAAGGAATCCGTCCGGCTGAACGAGATGATCTCGCGGCTGCTGACTCTGTCGAAGCTGGAAAGCGGCGGCGAGGAGCTCGACAAACAGGTCATCGACCTGAAAAAACTGGTCGAAGAGACGGTTTCCGACGCCGATTTCGAGGCGCAGGCGAAAAACAAGGCCGTTCGGCTGACGACGCTCGAAAACAGCCGTTTTATGGGCCGCGAAGATCTTTTGCGGAGCGCGGTCGAGAACGTGCTGCGAAACGCCGTCCGCTACACCGCCGAAAACTCGGCGGTCGAGGTCGCGCTCCGGAACCTCAACGGCGACGCCGTCATCGAGATCCGCGACCACGGCGGCGGCGTGCCCGACGACGAGCTCGAAAATCTGTTTCGGCCGTTTTACCGGATCGGCGAAGCCCGCGAAAGAACCTCGGGCGGCGTCGGCCTCGGCCTCGCCATCGCACAGCGCGCGGTCTTTGCGCACAAGGGCACGATCCGCGCGAAAAACACCGGCGACGGGCTCGAGGTCGAGATCAAACTGCCCCGGACCGGCGCGCGTTGATAAACGACTGAATTCCGAGCACCAGAAACACGAGACATAAAAGCGCCATCACGAGCTGCGACAGAAACGCCGCCGAAAAGCTGATCGAGCCGAGCTTCATCAAAATCCGGATCGCCGGCACCAGAAATCCGATCAGCGCGATCATCACCGCGGCGTGCATCAGATGTTTTCTTAGATTTTCGTTGGATTTCGCGACCGCGCCCAGAATCGCGATAACGATCCCGAAAAAGGCCGGGATCAGCGCCGTTACGCTCGCGTTGCCGTCGATCATTCCCCAAACGTAGCCCGCCACACCGAGCAAAATCAAAGCCAAACCGCAACCAATCGCCGTTGAAGGCATAATGTTAAATTCCTCACAAAATAAAAGTCTTGAAATTAATTTACCAAAACCACGAGGGAAATAAAAAGTTCGGGAAGTTTTGGAAGTTTGGGAAAAAATCCCCGAGCTTCCAAAATTTCCCGAACTTCCCGAACTTCCCGAACTTATTTCATCCCGTCGATTTCTTTGGCGAGCTTATCGGCCAGGGATTTGTCGAGCGGCTGGAGAATCTGCAGTTGCTGGCGGGCGGCGATCTTGTTGTTGAGGCCGACGTAGGTCAATCCCGCGCCATAGTAGGCGGCGGCGTTTTTCGGCTGAAAGCCCTGGACTTTCTGATACTGGACGATCGCCCGGTCGTACTGTTTGAGGCCGCGCTGATTTTCGGCGAGGGCCATCAGTTTTTCGGGCGATTTGAAGTCGATCTTCGCGGCTTTTTCGAAATAGCCGAGCGACGTGTTCCAGTCCTGCCGGATGTAGTAGATCTGGCCGATGAAAAAGAGCGCGTCGGCGTTGTCGGGCTCGGTTTCGAGCACTTTTTGAAAACCGGCGAGCGCCTGATCGTAATATTTGCCGTTGAAATCGGAAACCGCCTTGCCGAAATCGTCGCTTTTCGATTTCGGATCGGTTTTTTCGGCGGTCGGCGACGTCTGGCGGTCGTTCGTCGAGGTCCGCGAAGTGTTCGTCGAAGGCGTTTTAAAGCAGCCGGTCAGGAAGATCAAAGCGCAGGCGGTCAACAGTTTTATCTTCATCATTCGTGAATTATGCGCCGAAAAGGCACCGAAATTCAAACTCCGCGCCTCGGCGTCTTTGCGGGAAACTCAGGTTTCATCCTGAAATTCTCCGACCGGAATCCTGAGGTTTAACGCAAAGACGCCGAGGCGCAGAGAAATTATAGTTAGTGACATAACCGATTGAAAAAGCGGCGATTCCGGTCGCGTTGACTTTTTTGTTCTTCCACAAAAAACACGAAAAAACACTAAATTTCATTAGTGTTTTTTCGTGTTTTTAGTGGATCGATTAAAAACCGCCCGCGGGTTTAACGCTGATTTTTCCAACCAGTTTTGTCACACACTATAAGTCAGTTTTTGACGATCGGAAGCATAATTTTCGAGCTCGCGCCGTTTCCGAAATAAACGCGTTCGGTCGCCTTGCGGTAATCGGCGGCCGTCGCCGTTTTGTAATTGTCCATAAACTGCTGCGGGTTTCGCGCGACGAGCGGGAACCAGGTGCTCTGGATCTGGACCATGATCCGGTGGCCTTTTTTGAAGGTGTGGACGACGCCCGGCATCACGTATTCGATCTTCGTCGTTTCGTTTGGTTTTAAAGGTTCCGGTTTTTCGAACGAGTTGCGAAACCGCGCCGGAAACGGCTCGCCCCTGAGGAGCATCTCGTAGCCGCCCGGCTGAAAGACCGAAAACGCCGAATTTTCGGGTGGTTTGACGCCTTCCGGATATTTATAGTCGTCCGGGAAGACGTCGATCAGCTTGACGACGAAATCCGAATCGGTGCCAGTCGACGAGACGAAAAGCGACGGCTTGATGTCGCCCGCGACCGTCAGATCGTCCTTCAAAATCCCGGTCTGGTAAACGAGCACGTCGGGCCGCGTCGCCGCGAACCGCTGATCCTCGGTCATAAAATCGCGCGGGTAGTTCGAGGTGATCTTCTGCGTGTAGGGAACCGGCTTCATCGGATCGGAAACGTATTCGTTAAAACCGTTTTCCGATGTCGCGGCGGCGTCCGCGAAGCTCAGGCCGCCGTTCGCCGTCAGGTAAAGCGGGGTCTCGGCAACGTTCGACGGGGTAAAAGTGTCGAAGTTTTTCCACTCGTTCGCGCCCGTGTCGAAGAGATTGACCTCCTTGATCTGCGGGATCTCGCCCTTGTCCTTCAGAAAATGATCGAAAAAGGGAAGCTCGAATTTCGCGCGGTAGAATTCGCTCGTTTTCTGGCCGAAATAGGCCGTCCCGAGCCAGTCGCCCGACGAACGTTCCCAGCCGCCGTGAAACCACGGCCCGACGACGAGCACGTTATAGATGCCGGGATTCTGTTTTTCGATCGCGCGGTAAGTGTTGAGCGCGCCGTAAAGATCCTCGTTGTCGTACCAGCCGCCGACGGTCATCACGGCCGCTTTGATGTTTTTGAGTTTCGGCAGGATGTTGCGGTCCTTCCAGAACTGATCGTAATTCGGGTGCGCCATCATCGCGTCCCAGAAGCTGATCCGCGTGCCGAGGCTCTTCTCGTAAAAATCGGCCGCTTCCCTGAGTCCGCCGACGTTGAGAAAGAACTTGTAGTCGTCGCGCGTTCCCCAGTCGAGCTGTTTGCCGTAGCGCTGATTGGTCGGCGCGGGCCGCGGCTGGCCGAAAAATTCGAAGAAATGGTAATTCTGGGCGAGAAACAGCGCGCCGTTGTGATGCGCGTCGTCGCCGTGAAACCAGTCCGAAACCGGCGCCTGCGGCGAGATCGCCCTGAGGGCCGGATGCGAATCGATCGCGCCGGCCGAAGTGTAAAAGCCAGGATAGGAAATGCCCCACATCCCGACGCGGCCGTTGTTGCTGCCGACGTTTTTGAGCAGCCATTCGATCGTGTCGTAGGTGTCGGTCGATTCGTCGATGTCCTGCGGCGTCCGGTTGTCGATGTCGGGCCGCACGTCCTCGTAAACGCCCTCCGACATCCAGCGGCCGCGGACGTCCTGGTAAACGAAGATATAGCCCTCTTTGGCGAACAGTTCGTTCGGCCCGAGCGAGGTTTTGTAATCATTCGGCCCATAGGGCGAAACGGTGTAGGGCGTCCGGCTGAAAAGGATCGGATACTGTTTGGAGCGCTCCTTCGGTTCGTAAATCGAGGTGAAAAGCCTGACGCCGTCGCGCATCGGGATCATCTCCTCGCGTTTGGTGTAGTTTTCCCTGATGTATTTGGCCAGTTCGGCCTCGGCCGGACTGAGCTGCTGGCGCTGAGCCTCGATCGCCGAAAAAGCGCCGAAAATCAGCAATAATGCCGCGATAAATTTTATTTTCATATTTTCCCCTGATGCCTTGACGGCTGTTTGAAAGTCGTTCGGTTAATACGTAATTTTCGCGAAAAGGTTAGGCGCTGACAAGCAGAAAAATGTATTTTGTACGAAAATACCGATACGTTTCGATTGCTTTCGGCGGCCGGATTTCAATATCATCGAGATAATCTCATTTTCGTTTCACAAGGAAGTAGTATTTATGAAAAACAGAATTTACCGCCGCCTCGCCGGATTACTGGTTCTGACATCGGGTTTGACCGCCGTTTTCCGGGCCGCGCCGGCCGATTTTACGGCCCAGGTTTTCACGAAAAAAAACGGCGCGCCCGTCGCGGATTTGAAAAAGGAAGATTTCCGGCTCTTCGAAAACGGCCGCGAACAGACGATTTTGAGGATCGAACGCGCGACGCGCCCGCTGTCGATCGCGCTCGTCCCGATGCTCGGGCAGGGCCAGTACTGCGACACCGTCCTCTTTCTGGTTCCGCGTAAAGGCCCGCCGATCCCGATGCCGCTGGTCGGCGGCGCGTTTGAAAAATATCTGGCCGCCAACGACCAGCTGGCGATGATCCTGCCGAATTCGAAGATCACCCTGTTCCGCGATTTGGAGGATCCGAAATTGAGGATTCCCGAAGATTTCGAGCGGTTCGCCCGCCACAGCGAAAGCGTCCAGCACCGGATCGACGAGAATAATCTGCCGCTGATCACCAACGAAACGCCCGACGCTGAAAAGATCTATTACGGCGTCGAAACGATCTTTATCACGAAGGCGGTCGAGGGGACTCTGCAGTATCTGGATAAATACGCCGCGCCGGGCAGCCAGAAGGTGCTTTTCTTTTTGCGGCCCTTTTACAACCTGACACAGACGACCGACGCCGACGAGTCCAAATTCAAACTCGAACTCGCCCGGCAGGACGTGATCGTCAACTGGATCGGCGACGACGGCGCGGTCTTTCCGATCCCGCCCTTCAAGTTCTGGCGACGGCTGCCCGACGAGACCGGCGGCGAAAAAGAGCCGTGCAGTCTGCTGCGGTCGAAGAGCGCCGACAAAATGGGCGGCGTGATCAAAGGAATGCTCGACCGGCTGCGGACGCGGTATCTGATCGTCTACGAATCGAACAACGACCCGGCCGCCGGAAAGCTCCGTTCGATCACGCTCGATCTGTCGGACGCGGGCCGCAAAAAGGTCAAAAAACAATACACGGTCGCCGCGCCGAAGTCGGTTTACGTCGAATAGAACCCGGCCGCCGAAAATGAAAAGGCGGCTCGCTTTCACGAGCCGCCTTTCGTTTAACCTACAAAAAATCGGACTACTGATCGTCGCCGCAGTCTTGGTCTTCCCATTTCGTCAGTTTATAAGTCCCGTCGAAGTTCCGCCAGACGACCACTTCGACCGTCACCTGGACGCCGTCCTCGCCCTCTTTGGCGGGCGGCGCGTAAACATCGAGACACATCCGGTAATTCTTGCCCTGAACGACCTGCGTTTCGGCCTTTTTGATCTTTTCGACCCTGAGCGTCTGGTTGAGTTCCTTGCCCTTCGCCTTGACGGCGAAGTCGGCCGCGATGACGACGTCCCTGGCGTCGACCGAAACCTTTTGATAGCCGCCGACGTTGGGCCCCTGACCGAAGGCCGAATAAGCCGCGCCGAAGGCCAGCGTGAAAACTAAAACCGTGATAATTTTGCGTAAATTGATTTTCATTCCTTTATCTTCCATTCCCAAAATTTATTGATAATTTTATGCAATTCGGGGTTTTAGTCAAATGCGGAATCCGAAAAAAAAACGTGTCTTTTCAGAGCCCTGAGGCAGTGAAATCGAAGAAACGACGAAATCGTTCAGGCCTTGTTTTCAAACCGGAAAGAGCGGATCGAAACGTCTGACCCGGACGGGCTAAACCTCGCAAAAATCGCCCGGCTCGATCATCCGGCGGAATTGGATATCGATGCGCTCGAAATGCCGCTGAAAATTTTGATAGCGCGATTTGAGAAAGAAATCCTTGAGGAAGCCGTCGTGAATCGGAACGATCGTGCGCGGCTCGAGCGCGGCCGCGAATTCGTAGGCGGCCGGTTCGGTCAGCCACGGCGCGGCGACCGGCAGACAGAGCACCGGCGTCCCGCGGAGCGCGTGCAGATTCCGGCTCAGCGAATCGCCGGGATGAAGGATCTCGTCGTCGATCGTGAAGGCGGTGTTCGGCGGGATCTCGTCGGCGAGAATTTTTTCCTGGGGCGCCTCGAAGGCTTTTAACAGAAAGTCGCCGACGCGGCGCTCGCCGCTCTCGAAAACCTCGGCGGAAATGTCTTTCGCGGCGAGCCGGTCGACGATAAAGCGGTTGGCGAGGACGAGCGCCCTGGGGTTGTTTTCGAGAATGACCCGGAGCGCCTCGTCGTCGAGATGATCCGGATGATAATGCGTCACGACGACAGCCCGGATGTCCCGAAAATCGGCGGGCGCGAAACGGCCCTCGAGAAAAGTGAAATTTCCGGGATCGAAAAGCAGACGATCGGAATCTTTCTCGATCAGGAGACACGAATGAATATATTTGGTGATCCGCATAAACCTCTCTTTGAAACCGTTCGAAATCTTCGACCGGCAGTGTGCGGCCGAAGCCCTGAACCGGTGTTTCCGAAAAAAACGAAACAAATTGACGACCCGAACCGTTTTCGGTGAGGGACGAAAGCCTCGAAATAATGGTTCTTCGTCAAATAATTTACCAAAAGCGGCCGCGGATCGAAAGTTCGATTCATAACCGAAAACGGAAAAAAACGGTGGTCTGACCGAATCGAAACCGGCGAATTTGCGGGTCTGGCCGGAATTTAACCCGAACCGTCGAGCTTCCATTACAAAACCGCCCGTTTCGGAGCCGGCCGTGGAAATCGTTTTATTTGCAATTTTGTTTGATATGAAAAAAATTATCCTATCGAGTTTTTTGCTCGCGTTGCTGACCTGTTCGGGGATTGCCCAGAATAAACAGGAAGAGGAAGTGATCGCGGTCGCCAAAAAGGCCGCCGCGGCGCAGGAAAATTACGATCCGGCGACGCTGGAGAAGATCTACGCCGCGGATTATGTCGAGATCTCGCCGCGCGGCGAGATCGACGTCCGCGACAAGGCGATCGGATTTTACAAGGTCGCCGACGTCGAACAGGTCAGGGCCAAGACGCCCCGCTTCATTCTCGACGAATTCAAGGTCCGGCATTACGGGAAATTCGCGATGATCATCGCCCGCTTTTCGATCGGCCCGAAAAACGACGCCCAGAAGCCGCCGACCCCGCTCGGGATCGTGATTTACGCGCTGCGCCGGGAAAAGGACGAATGGAAGATCTATTCGGCGCAGTTCACGCCCTTTCCGCGGCCCGAGCGGCCGCCCGCCAAATGAAAACGCCTCGCCGGCATCTCGGCCGGCGCTGGTTTGACCAAATGCGGACAGCGCTTCAATTCCCTGAAATTTCAGGGAATTAAAGCGCTGTGACGCCGCTTACGCGCCGTTTGCCGGCAGGCTGCCGGCGCTTTAAAAGGCTGGCGCTCCGGTGCGAAAATTTGCTAATGGGTTTTATCGTCGCCGCTCAGGATGGCTTCGAGCAGCTCGAGCTTTTCGGGATTGTTCCGGGCGACGTGGTCGCGGAGCTCGTCGATGATGCCTTCGGCCATTTCGGCGAGCCGCGCTTCTTCCTCTTCGGCCTTGATCGTTTCCTCGTAGAGCTGCCGTTCGAGGTCCATAATCACTTCGGTCCGCTCGATGCAGTCGTCGACGCGGGCGATCGCTTCGCGGGCCGGGCCGATCCATTGCGGCTGGGCGATTTTCAAAAGCCTCCGCAGGTCGTCGCGCCGTTCGATCAGATCGAGCAGAATCTCATAGTTTTTTCGGTAATTTTCGCTGTTGGTGTAATCATCTTCGGACATTTTTTCTCTCCTTTTATTTTCGGAGATCGTTTATCATATCGGCAATCGTCTCCTTTAGATAAGACGTGACGGCCGCATATTTTTGCTCGGCGTCCATCTCTTCGGGGACGATCTCGTTGGCATAAAAGGGTTTACCGAAACGAATCCGGACTTTGGCCGGACGAATTCGCCACGAGCGGCGGGCCCAGACGTTCTGCAGCCCGTCGAGCGCGACCGGCAGGATCGGCAGCCCGAGCTCGGTCGCGAGAATCGCCGCGCCCTTTTTGAATTCGTGGAGCTCGCCGTCGAAACCGCGCTCGCCTTCGGGATAAATGTTGAGAATCTTCCCGTTTTTGAGCCCGATCGCGCCGGCCTTCATCGCCTTCATCAGCTGGACGTCGGGATCGACCGGGACGACCTGCAGCATATTCGCGACCCATTTCATAAACCGATTCTCGAAGAATTCCGACGCGCCGACGTGAAAGGTGTTTTTGAATTTGTCGTAATCGTAGTTCGAACAGAGGACGAACGGGTCGAGAAAGCTCTGGTGGTTCGGGCAGATCAGAAACGGCCGTTCGAGATTCAAAAGATTTTCGCGGCCCTGCACTTCGAGCCGCATAAAACCGCGGCAGAAGAGATTGAAGACCTTGTAGACGGAAAACGCGAAACCGGTGAATAACGGCCGGTTTTGAAGAACTTTTCGCAGCTCGGGCAGATCGTCGTCGGCGTTTTTGACGATCGCCGACCAACCAAACGATTTCGGATTTCGGATTTCGGAATTCGGATTTTCGCGATTTTCGAGCAGTCCGACAAGATCCCTGACGGTGAGGGCCTGAGCGGCCTGTTCGGGTTCGATTTCGTGCTTGAAGATGCTTTCGAGGGCGGCGAAGATCTCGGCGCGGGCGAGCGAATCGAGGCCGAGATCGATTTCGAGATTCATATCCGGATGCACGACTCCCGCTTCGCGGAGATTGCGGCGGATCACCTCGACGACCGTTTTGCCCGTTTCGGAGGCGACGAGTTTTTCGTCCATCGCCTCGAACTTCCATTCTTTTTCGGGCGGTTTTTCGCCGCCGCCGACCATTCCGGCCTTGATTTCCTTCTGCAGCTCGAAGCGTTTGATCTTGCGGGTCGCGGTTCGCGGAAGCGGCTCGGCGCGGACGATGTATTCGCGGACGCGCTGGTATTCGGGCAGCTCGCGGCCGAGATTGTCGAGCTCGAACCGGATCGCGGTCTGCGAATTGGCGATCTTGGCCTGTTTGAGATAGTTGAAATCCGGGACGACGACCGCGACCAGCTTTTCCGCGCCGGCCTTTCCGACCGATTTGTCTTCGACGCCGAGAATCGCGAGCTCTTCGACGAGCGGCGTTTTCAGATAATGGACCTCGAGGTCTTCCGGATGGACGTTCTTGCCGTTGGGCAGGACGATCACGTCCTTTTTGCGGCCGACGATGTAGAGATGGCCGTCGCGGTCGAATTTTCCGAGATCGCCCGAACGAAACCAGCCGTCGTCGGTAAAGACCTCGGCGGTCGCGGCCGGGTTTTTGTAGTAGCCGGCGAAGACCATCTCGCCGCGGATCAGCACTTCGCCGACGCCCATCGAATCCGGTTCGTCGATTTTCACTTCGGCGTTGAAGAAGGGTTTCCCGACCGAACCGACGCGGTTGTCATTTTCGTAGGTCGCGGTCGCCGCGCCGCTGGTTTCGGTCAGTCCGTAGCCCTGAATGATCGTAAAGCCGAGCCGGTCGAAATCCTCGGCGACCGCTTCGTCGAAGCGCGAGCCGGCGGTCACGGCAAATCGCAGGCTGCCGCCGAAACCCTGGTGGATCCTGCCGAAAAAGGAATGACCGAGATTCAGTTTCAGCGTCTTGCGGGCGAAGCCGTTGACCGCGAGCATCGTTTTGAACAGCGTCCGGACGGCTTTCGGTTTTTCGGCGACGGCGTCGAAGATCTTTTTATGAAAGAGATACCAGAGCCGCGGCACGGTCGTCAGCAGCGTCGGTTTGAATTCCTTCATCGAGCGCGACAGCTCGTCCGGCGTCAGCTCCTTCAAATAGCCGACCTCGCAGCCGTAGGTCGTCGCGACCCAGAGATTGACGATCTGCAGGTAAGCGTGAAAGAGCGGCAGCAGGCTGAGAACTTTTTCTTTTTCGGTGAGCTTGAGAACCTCGTTGATGCCGTCGAGCTCCGAGCAGATATTGCCGTGCGAGAGCGGGACGCCCTTCGGCGTGCCGGTCGTTCCCGAAGTGTACATCAGCAAAGCGGTGTCCGCACCGCGCGCGGCCGGGATCTCCTTTTCGAATTTTTCCGGAAAATCGGTTTCGGTCCATTCCTCGAAGCTCTGAAAGCCGTTGGTCGAATGGCCGAGCCGCCAGACGACGGTCGGGATGTGACGGCCGAGCTTTTCCTCGATCTGCGCGAATTTCGCGGTCACCTCGGGCGACAGAAAGGCGAGCTTGGTCTCGGAGTTTTCGAGAAAGTTGGTGATCGTTTCGATCTCGCCGTGCGGGTCGATCGGGACGCAGACCGCGCCGCGGTAGAGCGTCGCCAGGTAAGCGATCGCCCAGCACGGGTGATTTTCGCCGATCAGCGCGACGCGGTCGCCGAAATCGACGTTTTCCTCGCCGAGCCGGAAGGCGACGCTCCGCACCTGTTTGAGGAGCTTTTTGTAGTTATAGACCTCGGTTTCATCGCCGACGATACGCATCGCGGGCCGCGCGGCGTGGCGTTCGCAGGATTCGATCAATCGCTGGCAAAATGAATCGTTCATAAGTTATCTCTTCTAACGCAAAGACACGGAGGCGCAAAGACGCAAAATAGATATTTCTTTAACTTTGCGTTTTGGCGTCTTTGCGCCTCCGCGTTAAATCAGGGCTTCGGGACGCGGACTTTCAATGCTTCGGGGATGATTTCAAAACGGGCCGGCAGCCGGCCGGGCAGCTCGCCGTCGACCTCGATATGGATTTCCTCGTCGTTCATCGGCGAGACCTCGACTTTGCGGGCGAGCGTCGCCTTGACCTCTTTCAGGCTCAAGTGCGAGCCGCCGTAAAGTTTGTAGGCGTTCAAAAGGATCTTGACGGTCTTGATGTCGCCGATGTTGACGATGTCGAAAAATCCGTCGTTGATCACGGCGTCGGGCGCGATCTTCATCCCGCCGCCGAAAAAGCGCGAGTTGCAGACGCAGAAATTGATCGTGTTCAATGGTTTCGCCTCGCCGTCGTCGAATCTGACGCGGACCGTGTCGAAGTTCAGACCCAAAACCTCCTGCAGCGTCGAGAGCGCGAAATTCGTTTTGCCGCGCAGGACGTCGTGCGGGATCCAGCCGACGATGTTCGACGATTTGACGCGCTCGATGATCGCCGCCGAGAGCCCGAACGAGGCGACGTTCAGAAAATAGCGCGACGCTTCAGCGCCGTGGTGATCGATAAAGGTGACTTTCCCGACGTCGATTCGTTTGGTGACGCCGCCGCGCAGCGCCGCGCCGGCCGCGCGCGTTTCGTTCGGCATCCCGAGCGTTCGCCGGAAATCGCCGCCGGTCCCTGACGGCAGGACGCCGAATTCGATGTCCGCACCCGATTCGAGAATGCCGTTGGCGACCTCGTTGATCGTCCCGTCGCCGCCGCAGGCGATGATCATCCGGCGGCCCTGCGCCGCGCCGCGCTGCGCGAGCGCCGCGCCGTCGCCCTGTTTTTTCGTGAAGGCGACCTGAAACGGTCCGAAATGCGCGCGGAAATCGGCCGCCGTCTCGGCCCACCGCGATTTGGTCGCGCCGCCCGCCGATTTCGGGTTGACGATGACCAGCGGCAGCGCGGCGTTGACGTTTTCGGTTGAATTATTCATTTGAAAAATCTATAAGTGAAAGCGCAGTATAAACTGTTTATCCTGTTTCCGAAAGTAAGTCAATGAAACGACGGGCTTTGATCGTCGATTTACGGTTTGTACCGGCTTTCGATATGGTTCTTTAGATCCTCCGGGTAAAAATAGACGTCGCGCAGATTGCCGGTCGTGTAGCGCGCGGCCTGATCGTTGAAATGCTTCGATTTCGGGTCGCCGCTTTCGCCGCCCGCGGTGACCGCGCGGGCGCGGACCTTTTTCCCGAACTCGACGACGGCGACGAAGCTGTTGCCGTTCGTCCCGTACCATTTTTTCGTGGCGCGGGTCGGCATCGCCCCGAACGAGGCGAGCGAGCCCCAGTTGCCGGACGTAAAGCCGACCGGCAGGCTCGGCCCGGCGTCGCTGAACGGTTGGACGATGTCGCCGGACAGCCGCTGAAACCGGTTGATCTCGCCCCACGGCGTCCGCCAGTTGCCGAAATCGGCCGCGAGCCGTTCGGACGCGCGCGAGAGCGCGTCGAGCATCCGGGCCGGCGAGGCCTTCGCGGCGACGATGTCCTGCGACGGAATGTCGCGGCTCCGGCCGACCGTCCGTAAAATCTCGAGCGCCCAGAAGACGGCGAGCGAAGTCGCCGCCGAATCGGTCGACCAGCGCAGATCCCACGCGCGCAGGACGCCGATCTGCTCCCGCAGGCCGGCCTTCGAGGGGTCGGTTTCGGGCAGCTCGTCCCACGCTTTGACGAGCGCCGGGACGGTCTTTTCGAACCACGGCAGATAGCTGTCGTAAGCGGCGTCGCGGAGTCTGTCGGGCGTAAAGTCGCGGCGGTTTTCGAGCACCCGGATCGCGTGCAGGCCGCGCGCCGACTCGATCCCGTTGTCGACGTATCTCGGAAAATCGGCCTGTTTCAGACTGTTCGGGCCGGCCGCCGACCACGGCGAGTTGTTGCTGTTGTAGACCCAGCCGGTCGCCGGGTTGAGCAGGTTCGGCGATTCGTCGAACGTCAGCAGTCCGCGCCAGTCGGTTTCGGGATCGCTGCCGTCGACCGGCTCGGTCCAGTCGAATTTCGGGTTGCGGCGCGGGATGAAATTGGCGTGAAAATAGGCGATGTTGCCGTCGGAGTCGGCGTAGATAGTGTTGTTCGACGAGTTGGTATGAAGCTCGAACGACTGCCGGAACTCCTTGTAATTCCTTGCTTTGGTGCGGGTAAACGACTGCGTCAGCGCCTTCACCGGTTCGTTCATCAAGCCGACGGTGATCCATTCGTCAGGCTTGCCGCCGCGCCGGACGACCGGGCCGTGATGCGTCCGGTAGACGGTAAACGCGCGTTCGGCCGTTCCGGTCGGCGTTTTGTAGGGCACTCTGATCGTCGATGACTGCACGGGTCGTTCCCCGCGGCCGTATTTGTAGAAATAGCGGTCGCCTTTTTTCGTGATCGTCTCGCGCCATTCATCGATCGCGTCGGCGGCGCTCGACGTGTGCATCCAGCCGACGCGCTCGTTGAAGCCCTGATAAATGAAGATCTGGCCCCACGTCGCGGCCCCGTAGGCGTTGAGGCCCTCGCCGCTCGTGACCTGCATCTCCGACCGGAAGAAAAACGAGGTGTGCGGGTTGATCAGCAGCAGCGCCCGGCCGGCGGTCGTGTTTTTCGGGGCGATCGCGATCCCGTTCGAGCCCTGCGGCTCGGGCGGAAAATCCGGTTCGGCAAGGCTCACGACCGGCCGCTCGCCGTAGAACGACTGGAGCTGGGCGAGGTTGATGCTTTCGATGTCGCCGCCGATGCTGCCCTCGGTGAACGAAAGCGCCATCCACGGCTCGAAACGCGTGATGACCCGCGGTCGGGTTTCCGGGTGTTTGAGAAGGTAATAGTTCAGCCCGTCGGCCCACGCGGTCATCAGTTTCCGCAGCCGGGCGGGACTCGCGGCGAACTTCTTTTTGAGATCGACCGGGTCGACGAACATCTTCATCCGCAGATCGCTCCAGACGGCCGCTTCGCCCTCGGCCTCGGCGAGCCGGCCGAGCGCGTTCAGATAATTGGTCTCGATCCGGTTGAAATCGTCTTCGGCCTGCGCGTAGAGCATCCCGAAGACGGCGTCGGCGTCGGTCTTGCCGGTGACGTGGGCGATGCCCCAGTCGTCGCGGACGATCGAGACATTTGCGGCCTGCTGCTCCCAGCGGGCCGCTTCCGTTCGGTCGGCGGCTGTCGCCGGCAGCCAGGCCAGCAGGGAAATCAGGACCACCAGAAAATTAAGTCGGGGGGAAATTGCAGGGCTCCGATTCATAATTATTTGTTTTTGACGACCGTGATCGTGACGGCGGCCGGATACTGTTTGGAATGATGCACCTGGTTGTGAGCGACGACGCCTTTGGTTTCGTCGTAGTTGTTGCCGCCGGTGTTCAGATTACGGTCGAAACGCGGAAAATTGCTGCTCGAAATCTCGATCCGGATGCGGTGGCCGGGCGCGAAGTAGTTGCTCGTCGTCATCGGCTGAAAACTGAACTTGTAAACCTTGCCGGGCTCCATCCAGACGAGCGGTTTGTCGTAGCCGTCGCGGTAGCGCATCCGCTGGATCGTCTCGTCGAGATTATACGCGCGGCCCTGTTCGTCGACGTCGATCAATTTCACCGTGAAATCCGTGTCCTTCGCGTCCGACGAGACATAGAGCGTGACGTCGATCGAACCGGTCAGCTCGACGCCTTCCTTCAAGGGCTCGGTGCTGTAGACGAGAATGTCGGGCCGCTCCTCCATCTTGCGCTGGTCGAACGATCCGCCGGCGACCGCGTTGCCGGTGCAGCAGACGTTGCCGCCGTAGGACGGCACCGGGTTCAGCGGATCGTAATCGAAAGCGTCGGGCTGATTGGCCTCGGGCGGGGTCGCCGCGAGCGCGCCGTCGCCGTTCAAGGAATTCGCCTTGCCGCCGCTCGCGAGATAAAACGTCATTTTCTGCGCGCCGGCCGGCGGGAACGATTCGGCCGTCTGCCATTTGTTGCTGCCCATCGTGAAATACCGGACCTTCGGCATTTTCAGGACGTCGTTCTTCTCGCCCTTGAGGAAGTAGTCGAACCAGCCGTAGGTCAGCGCGGTGTAGTCGAGCCGCGCGTCGCCCATCGAACGCTCGCCGACGACGGTGTTCTCGGTCGCGCGCGTGTAGCTGCAGTGGAGCGTCGGCGCGATGACCGCGTACTGTTTGTCGGCGATGTCTTTATCGGCGGTTTGACGGACGCGGTTGTAGGCCGCGAGATTCGGCCCGACCGAGACGTCGTACCACGACATAAACCAGAAGCCCGGGATGTTGATCTTTTTGTCGTCGTGCCACAATCCCCCGCGATACCACGCCGGATCGTTCGGCGTCCGGCGGATCATCGCGCCGCCGGTCGGGACGGGCATCTCGTCGGCGAAAATGCCGCGCGGGCCGTCGACCGCTTTGATGATGTCCTGTTCGGGCAGATGCCGGAGCGCCTTCGACCAGTCGACCGGCGGCGGCTGCTGTGCGAGGTCGAATGATTTCGAGGCGCGGATCAGCTCTTCCTGCGACGTGCCGGCCGGAAACATCGGCCGGACCTGGTTCTGCTCGCCGTAGAGCCACGCGATAAAGAGCATCTGGACGGCGCCGCCGCGATACCAGTTGCCCTGCTCGTAATAGGGGCCGACGCGGCCGATGCCGGCGCCGAAGCCCTGAACGATCATCGTCGTGAAGTTCGGATTGCCGAGCGCGGCGACCGCCGGCTGCCATTCGGCCGTCGACGAGCAGCCGATCGTCCCGAGCTTTTGGTTCGACCACGACTGCGCCGTCAGCCATTTGATCGCGTCGTCGCCGTCGGTGACCGGCGCGCCGAGGATGTCGTAATTTCCCTCGGAGAAGAAATGCCCGCGCTCGTTCATCACGACGTAGGCGTAGCCGCGCCGGACGGCTTCGAGGATCGTCGTCATATCGCGCGGCGCGCCGAGCCGGACGTCCCAGAAATTGAAGTTGTAGGGCGTCCGCGAAAAGATGATCGGGTATTTTTTCGTGTCGTCCTTCGGCCGGTAGATGTCGGCCGCCATCCGCTTGCCGTCGCGCATCGGAACCATCACCTTGCGGTCGATGACGGCGATCTCTTCGAGCTGCCGTTCGATCTCGTTGCGTTTGGCGATCAATTCCTGATCCGGAACCGGCCGGTTCTGGGCCGGCGCGTTCGATGACAGAACGACCAGGGCGGCGATCAGAAAGATGAATCTCGTTAAAATGTATTTACACATCAAAATTGCTCCTTGTTATTCGGGCGCGGAAAGACCGTCGAAAAAGACCCGCGAACCCGGCGGCCTTTTCTTCTACGGAAAGCCGTTTTTCAAAATAATTTTCATCATTCCCGTCCGGGTAAAGATATGTTTAGGACGGGGAACGGACGCTTGAGAAATGAACCGAAAAAACCTTTTCCTGTTATTTTAATCGTGAAAAGGCAGATGTGAAAAGCAGGGAATCGAATTTTGACCGCCGAAGAGCGGCGGCGGACGAAATTTCCGGAAAAAGAACGGCGTCGACCGTAAATCGGCGGTTCGACGGCCATCGCGGCGGCCGCCGGTGAGACCGAAAATCAAAGATCGAACTCCAAATGGACGAACCCGCCCGAGTCTTGATAACATAAACTACGGTTTTACAACTTCTTTTTTAGGATAAATAACTTGCGAGTTGCGGTTCTTTCTGCGGAAGCAGTTCCATATTCGAAGACGGGCGGGCTCGGCGACGTCGCCGGCGCGCTGCCGAAAGCGCTCCGGGCGGTCGGCGAGGACGCCTTTCTGATCACGCCCTGCTACTGGCAGACGAGGGGCGAGTATCTCTGGCACACGGCCGTCCACGACCTCGACGTCGAATGGCGCGGCGGGCGGTATCCGGCGAAGGCTTTTTATTCGGAGGCCAACGGCTCGCCGACGTTTCTGATCGACGCGCCGTCGTATTTTCACCGCGATTCGATCTACGGCTACGTCGAGGACTACGAGCGCTTCGCCTTTTTCAACCACGCCGCGCTCGCGCTCATCAAACGTTTGGGCGCGCCGCCCGACATCGTCCATCTCAACGACTGGCACTGCGGCTTCGCGGCGGTCGAGCTCGCGCATTTAAGGTTCTGGGATTCGTACTGGCGCGATACCCGGACGGTTTTCTCGATCCATAATCTCGCCTATCAGGGCGGTTTCGATCTGGGCGAGCTGTGGAAGTTCGGCTTTTCGTCGGATTTCGAGCGCAACGCGTTCGCCTTCAACGGTTACGCCTCGGCGATGAAGGCCGGTCTGGCGGTTTCCGATATGCTCTCGACCGTCTCGCGGACCTACGGCTACGAGATGCAGACGCCGGCGAACGGTTACGGGCTCGACTGGCTCCTGCGCGAGCGGAGCGACCGGCTTTACGGCATCGTCAACGGCGTCGATTTCGACATCTGGAACCCGGAAACCGACCGTGAATTGGGCGCGCATTACAACGCGCTCGATCTCTCGGGCAAGCGCGAATGCAAGCGGCAGCTGCTGGAGCAGTTCAGCCTGCCGGTCGATCTCGACCGGCCGATCTTCGCGAACATCACGCGGCTGACCGCGCAGAAGGGCATCGATCTGATGATGGCCGTCGCCGGCGACATCCTCGCGACCGGCGCGTATATAGTTTCGCTCGGGTCGGGCGAGCGGCAGTACGAGAATTTCTGGCAGAAGCTGCGTGATTACGCGCCGCGGCAGGTCGGCGTTTTCCGGGGCTACAACGAGAGCCTCGCGCACCGGATCGAGGCCGGCGCCGACGTCTTTATGATGCCGTCGAAGTTCGAGCCGTGCGGCCTGAACCAGATGTACTCGCTGCGCTACGGAACGATCCCGGTCGTCCGGGCGGTCGGCGGACTCGACGACACGGTCGAGAACTTCGACGCCGTCAGCGGGACGGGCAACGGTTTCAAGTTTCGCGAATACAGTCCCGACAAATTTCTCGAAAAGATCTACGAGGCGCTCTTCGCCTATTACGACAAAGACGCGTGGCGCAAGCTTCAGTGGAACGGGATGACGATCGACAATTCGTGGGAAAACGCCGCCCGCAAATACGTCGAGCTTTACCGGCGGACGGTTTCATAAACTTTGATCTTCGGTCTTTGGTCTTCGACCTTTGATTTAGGCTTTCAAAGACCGAAGACCAAAGATCAAAGACCAAAAATCAAAATGATGTTCAGCCTCAAAATCGACGACGAACTCGAACTCGCGCTGCCGACCGAAAAGTCCGCGCGGCGGGCTTACGAGATCATAACGGAAAATTACGACCATCTCCGCGAATGGATGCCGTGGGTGACGGAAGGGCTGACGGCCGACGAGATCCGCGAATTTTACCGGCGGACGTTTATGCGATTCGACGACGGCGACGAGGTCGGAATGCAGTTGGTTTACCGGGGCGAGATCGTCGGCGGGACCGGCTTCGTCAACATCGACCGCAAGGCCCGGAAGCTCGAAATCGGTTACTGGCTGATCGAAAGCGCGACCGGCCGCGGGCTGATGACGCGGGCGGTCGAACGGCTGATCGATTTCGCGTTCGACGAAATGGAGATGAACCGGATCGTCATCCGCTGCGCGCCCGGCAATCTGAAAAGCCGCGCGATCCCGGAACGACTGGGTTTCACCCGCGAAGGCACCGCACGCGAAGCGAGCTGGCTCCACGACCGCTGGGTCGATCTCGTCGTTTATTCAATGCTTTTGAAAGATTGGAGAGTGGAGAGTGGAGAGTAAAGAGTTAAGGATTTTTCCTTTGACTCTCCACTCTCCACTCTCCACTAAAGAAAATTATGATTATCGTGATTATCGGCGCCCAGTGGGGCGACGAGGGGAAGGGGAAGGTCGTCGATCTGCTCGCCGACCGGTTCGACGTCGTCGCGCGCTACCAGGGCGGGCATAACGCCGGGCATTCGGTTTACGTCGGCGACCGGGCGTTCGTTTTGCGGCTGCTGCCGTCGGGCATCATCCACGCCGACAAGACCTGCGTACTGGGTAACGGAATGGTCATCGATCCGAAGGCGTTTTTCGAGGAAGTCGATCAGATGACGTCGCAGGGCATCGCGATCACGCCCGAACGGCTCAAGGTTTCGAGCCGCGCGCATCTGATTATGCCGTATCACCGGGCGCTCGATCATACGAGCGAGGAACGTCTCGGCAACGAAAAGATCGGCACGACCCTGCGCGGCATCGGCCCGGCCTACGAGGACAAAGCAGGACGGCGCGGGATTCGGGTCGCCGACGCGCTCGTGCCGGAGCTGCTCCGGCTGCGGATCGAGCGTAATTTAGAGGAAGCGAACCGGATCATCGTCCTCTACGGCCGGCCGCCGCTCCGCGCCGACGAGATTTTCGACGAGATCAGCCTGCTCGTCGAGCGGCTCCGGCCGTTCGTCGCCGAAACTTCGCATTTTCTCGCCGAATCTAAAAAACAGAATAAAAAGATCCTGCTCGAAGGCGCGCAGGCGACGCTGCTCGACGTCGATCACGGCACGTACCCGTACGTCACCTCGTCGAACCCGACCGCCGGCGGCGCGGCCGTCGGCGCGGGCATCCCGCCGCATCACATCACCGGCGTTCTCGGCATCGTCCGGACCTACGCGACGCGCGTCGGCGAGGGCCCGTTTCCGACCGAGATGACCGGCGCCGAGGAAGAGACGGCGAATCTCATCCGGCAGCGCGGCAACGAGTACGGCTCGGTCACGAAACGCCCGCGCCGCTGCGGCTGGTTCGACGCGGTCGCGACGCGCTACGCCGCCGAGCTCAACGGCTTCGACTCGGTCGCGCTCACCAAGCTCGACGTGCTCGACGCGCTCGCCGAGATCAAAGTCTGCACCGGCTACGAGATCGACGGCCGCCGGATCGACACGTTTCCGGCCGTCTCGCACGACCTCGAACGGATCAAACCCGTCTACGAAACGCTGCCGGGCTGGCAGGAAGACACGGTCGGCATCACGAATCCCGACGATCTGCCGGAAAAGGCGCGCGCCTACGTCGATTTTCTCTCGCACTCGATCGGCGTCGAAATCGGCCTCATCTCGACCGGCCCCGAACGCGATCAGACGATCATCCTCCGGGATTCGGTGATGGAAGGCTGGTTCAAAAGTTGAGCGCGGCGGGAAAAACTTTAAGGTTTCGACTTGCAAACTTTAACCGCGATATGTAGAATCATTGTTTCGGCTTCGGGGAAGCACAACCCCGAAGCATTGAAAACGTGGTCCGATAGCTCAGTCGGTAGAGCAAATGGCTTTTAACCATTGGGTCGAAGGTTCGAGTCCTTCTCGGATCACCATTTAATTTCAAGAAAGGCGAGAAATGATCTCGCCTTTTTGCTTTTTAAACCGACTTTGGTTCTTTTACCTCAATTCTTTGACCGCGGTTTTATAAATCATTGCGGAATGCGGCGGGCCGGGAGCGCCGGCATCCTGCCGGCCTTGCGTTTGCAAAACGCACCGGCGTTTCTCCGGCTTTTAATATCGCAGAAAGCGCGGCGTTTCTTCGGAAACTGTCAAACAAATCGTGTAATCCGGTCTCGACGAAAACCGAAAAAGCGGCGAAAGACGCGCGAAGTCAGCAGCGTCGGCTCTCGCTGACGCTGCTGACAAGCGCGCGGCTGCGCCGTTTTTTTTGCTTTCTAAATGAACTTCGAGAAATCGGGCGTCGCCGATTTCCACGAGACGGTTTCGCCGAAAAATCCGTTTTTGTTCATTCCGAAATCGGGCGAGTTTTTGCCGGCCGTGTAGATCCAAACGCCGGCGACGGCCGGTTCGAACCGTTCGGCGATTTCCTCCATCCATTTGATCGAGCCGAATTTGCCGCCGATCGCGACGAAGCTGTCGGATTTGGCGTGGTCGTCGAACAATTTGCCGACGAGCGAATGTTTGGCGTAGCTGACGTGGGCGAGATGCGCCTCGGTCCAGGCGCCGTGCGTGAACCGCGCGACGATGATCGCCATACACTGCAGCTGGCCGACGGTGTAGATGCCGTCGTTCGACCCGGTCGCGTGGCCGATCTGGCCGGCGCCGGGGATTTTGACCCAGTTGGCGTGGCTTTGGAACAACAGGCGTTTGCCGTTCGGGCCGCTGCCGTCGGCGGCGGTGACCTTGATGCCGCTTTCGGCAGCGACAGTTTCGGGCGTGTTCGATTTGTAAACAAATAGGGGCATATTTATTTTTCTCCGTTTCATCCGGTTTCGGCCGCTGAAAAAAAATGTCGCCGGCGGAAGCGGTTTCCGCCCGTTAATTCGGCCGTTTTGGTTTGATAACGCCATTTTAACGATAATCCGCCGGCGGACGCAAACCGGGCCTTGGCCGGCGGTGGGAAAATGCGAAAAGCTCCGGAAAACCTGGCAGGACGGAGAAAAAGCGAAGCTCGGAAGGCGGCCCGGGCGCGCCGAAAAGAGCGTCCGGCGGCGGCCCCGGCAAAGTTTATTATTTCTAATCTGATTAAAAAGAAAAAATGGTATTAAAAAGATTGTATCTTTTCGAAAAATTTCTGTTATATTGTGATTAGTCACCCTTAACATTCCCGAATAATATCGCTATCGAGGTGAATGGCTATGGATTGGACTGTTGAAAACTACGGCTCCCAGAAAATCATCCGGGTTATCTATCAGGGCACGATTTCGATCCCGGTTTGTTTGTCTGCCCTTAACGAAATCTCGGAAAAATACGTTAAACAACCCGAGTTCGTGATCCTTTCCGATTATCGCGAGCTTGATTTGAGTCTTTTGTTCATCGACGACATAAGACGCATCGTGGACTATTACGTCGACCGGGCCGGTTTGTTTGAAAACTGCCGGCTGGCCTATCTGATCAAGCCTGGACTGCAGTTCGGCGTCTTCCGCCAATTTCACACGCTGATGGAAATGTACACGGACATCGAGGTGCTCGCCTTTTTCGACGAATTCGAGGCGATGACCTGGCTGGCCGCCCGGCAGGCGCAGGCCGAAGCCGCCGGCTGACGGACGTCGTTTTTCACGGGCCGCGACAGACCGCGATCCGGCCGCGGATTTACCGAACGGGAATTTATCGGGACGAGCGAAAATCCATTTCGCTCGTCTTTTTTTTTCGGAAACCGGAGGGAAATTCGGATCGAACCCGCCGCCAAGAGAATTTTGCCGGAAACAAAAATAAAAAAGCCTTCGTAAGACCAGACGAACCCGTTCGCCGGGAACAATCAACGACATCTGCAAACGAAAACAATGCTGAAAGCCATCGAGTTATCGAAAACCTACAAAAGCGGCACGGACGAATACCGCGCCTTGAACGGCGTGTCGGTCGAAATTGCCGACGACGACTGTCTCGCGATCGTCGGCAAATCGGGAAGCGGGAAATCGACGCTGATGCATCTGCTGGCCTGTCTCGATGCGCCGACCGAGGGCCGGATCACCTTCGACGGCGAGGACGTGACGACTTTTTCGAACCACCGGCTGAACCGTTTCCGCAACGAGAAATTCGGCTTCATCTTCCAGCAGTTTTATCTGAACGGCCGCGATTCGGTAATCGAGAACGTCGTTCTGCCGCTCAAGATCCGCGGAATCGGGGCGGCCGAAAGACGCGATAAGGGGCTCGAATACCTGCGCGCGGTCGGGCTCGCGGATAAAGCGCAGAAGGCCGCCAAGGATCTCTCCGGCGGCGAAAAACAGCGCGTCTGCATCGCCCGCGCGCTGGCCGGCGAGCCGAAGATCATCTTCGCCGACGAGCCGACCGGCAATCTCGATTCGGTGACCGGCGGGATGGTCGAGGAAACGCTGTTCCGGCTCAACCGCGAACAGGGCATCGCCCTCGTGATCGTCACCCACGACGACGAGCTGGCCGCCAAATGCGCGCGCCGGATCGAATTGCGCGACGGCGAGGTCGTTGCCGCGCGGTGAGGGTTCGCCGGCCGCTCGGACGGAACCCTCCGGCCGCTTTTGGAATCGAACTGACAAATTATGAAGATCAAAGATTTAATTGTGACCGCCAACCGCAATCTGCTGCGCAACAAACTGCGCACGGCTTTGACGGTGATGGCCGTTTTCGTCGGCGCGTTCACGCTCACGATGACCAACGGTCTCGGCGACGGCTTGAAGGATTATATCGAAACGCAGGTCAAGAATTACGAAGGCAATAATGTCATTTTCATTCATAAAAAGATCGAGCTGCCGGAAGGACAATCCAAAAACGAGCCCGCCGAATACAAGGAACAAAAGGAGAACGAGCAGGAGTTCGACCCGAACTCGTTTGCCGTCGGCCTCGACCAGATCGACCGGCTCGCCCGCGATTTTCCGGAAGTCAAAAGCGTCTCGCCGGATTTTCAGATCCGCAGCGAATACATCACGCTCGACGACGGCAAAAAATATCAGGTTCAGCTCAACGCGCTCGCCCGCGGCGTTACGCAGAAGCTCGAGGCCGGCCGCCAGATCGACGGCGACAACCAGATCGTCCTCCAGAACGACATCGCGAAGGTGTTTTCGGCCGATTTTCAAGGCTTGATCGGGCGCGAGGTGACGATCGGCTTCAAGGGCGGAAATCCGCCGGCGATGCAGACGCTCCGGCTGACGGTCGTCGGAGTCGCGACGAAGGGCTTTATGGCCTCGGCGTTTTCGGCGATCGACGCCGCGACCGAGAGGAAGATCTACGAACTGCAGCGCGCCGGCTCGCCCGATTACGGCCGGCTCACGACGTTTTCGTTCGAGGTCGCGGGCAATGATCCGCAGGTCGTCGAGTCGGTCAAGCAGCGGCTTGACAAAAAAGGCTTCACCGGCGAGACGATCGTCGATCAGTCGAAACGAACCTACAACGC
Organism: Acidobacteriota bacterium; assembly: GCA_018269075.1. GTDB lineage: Bacteria > Acidobacteriota > Blastocatellia > Pyrinomonadales > Pyrinomonadaceae > JAFDVJ01. The sequence goes on along the minus strand of JAFDVJ010000004.1, from coordinate 120,625 downwards.
GATCGGGGTTTTTCAGATCGGGATGAATATGTTCGCCTTCGTCGCGCTGCTCGCCGCCTCGTTCGGCATCATCAACACGCTGGTCATCGCGGTGATGGAGCGGACGAAGGAGATCGGGCTGCAGAAGGCGCTCGGGATGGGACAGGCGAAGGTTTTCTTTCTGTTTTCGCTCGAATCGATCCTGATCGGTTTCTGGGGCGCGGTTTCGGGCATCGCCGGCGCGATCCTCGTCGGGAAGATCGGCAACGCCTGGGCCTCGAAGTATTTTCTCGAGTCTTTCGAAGGCTACAGCCTGTTCGCCTTCAAACCGGCGGCGCTCTTGACGATCGTCGCGATCATCTGTCTGATCGCCTTTCTGGCCGGCGTCCTGCCGGCGTTCCGGGCGAGCCGTCTGAACCCGATCGAAGCGCTCCGCTACGAATAGCGGCGACGACCGGTAAACACCATCAGCGCGGGGACGGCCGAAACGCCGCCCCGCGTTTTTTTCTGCATCCGGCGCCGGCCCTTCACCGAACAATGTCTTCAAAAAGCGTTTCCGGCACGAAACGCGAAATAAATCAGGAGAACATTTATGAAGAAAAAAATAGCGATGCTGGCGATCTGCCTGCTTTTCTCGACGCTCGCGGCGGCGGCGCAGAATACCAGGACTTCGGTCGAAAAAGATCTCGAAATGAAAGAGCAGATGGCCTGGAAATTTCTGGTCGAAAAGAAATACGACGATTTCGGCAAGTTTGTCACGGACGATTATCAGGGAGTGTACGACTACGAAACCACGACCAAGACGTCCGAGCTCGAAGAGGCCCGGCAGTCGCAGTTCAAGTCGGCGAGCGTGACCGACGTCCGGGTCAAAATGCTCGACCGGAACACGGCGATCGTCACCTCGAACGTCAAATTCGAGCTCGTCACGCCCGACGGTCAGGCCGTCTCGGACAACGTCCGGGCGACCACCGTCTGGGTCAAACGCGGCAAAGACTGGCAGTTCGTGTACCATTCACACGTTTCGATCCGAAAGTAAACGGCCGCGGAATAACGCCCGTGACCGGCGGAAAACCGTCGGTCAAAAAAAAATCCCGACCGGGGCGGAATCGGGTTTACTTACGAAAAAAGACCCTTTAAACTTGGGTGGAAATCTTGATTGAAGGGAGAAAAGAAAATGATCGTGACCACCGGAAATGATGTGGAAATGGGGCAGGTCGTCCAGTATCTGGGCGTCGTCCGCGGGATCGTCGTTCGCGCGACGAGCATCGGCGCGGGTATCATCGGCGGCTTAAAGGCCCTCGGCGGCGGCAATATCGAGGAATGGACGCGGGTCTGCGAGGCGGCCCGTCAGGAAGCCTTTGCGCGGATGGTCGCGCACGCGCAGGAAATCGGCGCCGACGCGATCATCGGGATGCGCTACGACGCGACCGAATTCACGCAGGGCGCGACCGAAGTCCTCGCCTACGGGACGGCCGTCAAACTGACCAACAAATAGAGTGGAGAGTGGAGAGTGGAGAGTGGAGAGTTAAAGGATAATAAATTCCCCGAACTCTCCACTCTCCACTATTTCAAGAGTGCGCCTTTGCCGCGGCGGCCGATCCGCATATTGACGAGCCAGTCGAGCCAGCGGTATTTGAGGGCTTTCGGGTTCAGGTATTCGGTGATGCCGATCGCCTTGCGCGGCTTGCCGTCGCGCAGCGTGAGCGTCATTTCTGATAAAAACCGCAGGTAAAAAAAGCTCGCGTCGATGACCTTCGTCTGCTTGACGCGGAGCCGCATATTGTCGTCGGTGATGAAGGTCAGCCGCTGCGGGTAGCGGAGCCCGAAAATGTCGCGGGCCGGCTGCTGCTCGTCGTACTGGGCGTCGCGTTCGCGGAGCTCGCCGTCGCGGACCGTGAAGAGCTTGGTCGTCGGCGGGTGATCGCTGCATTCCTGATAGCGGTAAAAAACGGCCGTCGAATCCGAAAAATGCGCGCGGCCCCACTGCCAGTCGCGAACGGTTTCTGGCAGCCAGCGGTTGTCGTAGTTGTGGTCGTGATAGCCGGTGCCGCGGAAATGAACGACGTCGAGCTCCTTGTCCCGGCCGTCGAGCACGTTGATCTTGCCCGAAACGTCGGCGCGCGGCACGACCAGATTCCAGACGTGCGCGTCGTGGTAATCGACTTTTTTCTCGGGGGCGAAATCGCCTTCGATCGAGATCCATTCGAAACGGGCCTTCAGACGGCGGTTTTTGTAGAGCCGGGCGTCGATCGAGATGTAGTAGCCCTGGCCGTAGGGCGCGGAGTCGAACTTAAAAAAGCTGTCGCCGATCGTGCAGGTCGGTTCGGTTTCGGACGCCGTGAAATGCGCCGGGTCGAACTCGTTGATCGCGCGGCAGACGAGCCGGCCGTCGCGATAGTAGTAAAAGGCCACCGCCGGAACCCGCGACTGCGGGCCGTCGGCCTCGGCGGGCGGAATCGAATCGTCGAGGCCGGCCGAAATATGAAGACCGTTCTCCTCGCCGTCCCTGCGCTTCTCTTCGTCGCGGCCGTTCCGGTTGTAGCGCGGTGAAAAAATGAAATTATCGAGAAAGATGATCACGACGGCATCGCGGCCGTCGTCGCTGAGCGCGTCGAAATACCACCATTCGTAGGCCCGCGAATCGGTTTTCGGCGACCAGACGTCGGCCGCGAAGCTCGAAGTGAAAGAAAATTTTTCAGGCAAGGTTTTCCGTCCTGCTGTGGTCATTGGCCGCCCGCCGCAATTAGAATTCGAAAATGAAACAAACAAAGCATCGCAAAATTTCAAAATTTTGGCAAACTTTGCCGCCGAAATTGAATCTTTATGACTGGGAAAAACTGCTCTCCCGAGAGGATAAACTAAACAGCGAGGAAATTTAGATGAAAAAAGGAACAATCGTGTTTTGGATCGGTCTGCTGCTCGGGGTGGCGCTTCTGACGGCCGCCTGTCCCGAACGCAAAAGCATCGCGGACATCGAGGCGAACCCGTCGAAATATCAGAACAAGGAAGTCGTCGTCGCCGGCATCGTCCGCGACGCCTACGGCGTCAACATTCCGCTGACGAACATTCGCGGCGGCGTCTACAAGATCGACGACGGGACCGGCTCGATCTGGGTCTTTACCGAAAAAAGCGTGCCCTCGAAAGGCACCGAGATCGGCGTCCGCGGCAAACTGCAGAACGGCATCAACTACAACGGCAAAAACTACGGTCTCGGGATTTACGAAGAAGAGCGAAAATTCCGGGGAAAATGAGGGCGATTTCGGATTTCGGATTTCGGATTTCGGATTGCGGATTGGTTTCAACTTGAAGGCGATTGTTGAGATCGACACATTCGAACTCAGACAAATCCGAAATCCGAAATCCGAAATCCGAAATCCCATATGGCGGTTCGGGGAGCGACGAGGTAAAATCTTGTCGTTCCTTTTTTTTATGACGACGTTTCTCGATATTTTTGAAAACCGGTTTGTGAATCTGCACGAGCGGTCGTGCGGGCTGATCCGGCGCGTGCCCGGCGACCGGCTTTACTGGCAGCCGCGGAAAACCGGGGCGCTTTTTCCGGTCAATTCGTGCGGCGAATACATCCTGCGGTCGGCGGCCGCCGTCGAGCAGACCTTCGGCGGGCTGACGACGCGGCTCTGGGACGACCCGTTCGAATGGACGCTGCCCGAGGCGCTTTCGACCGGCGAGCTGATCCTCGGATATCTCGCCGAGGTCGAGGCCACACGGCGCCGCGGCTTCGGTTTTTTCGGCTCGGACGACGATCTGAAGAGGGAATTGCCGGCCCCCGAAAAGCTGAAATCGATCTTCGCGATCCTGCTCGACACGATCGCCCGGGCCGAGCATTTTCAGGGCCGCGCCTTTGCCGTTTTCCAGACATTTTCGGACGAAAAACCGCCGCGTCTGAAATGAGCGGCCGCCGCGAATTGACTCCGAAATCATTTTGCATTACGAACTTTTTCGTGACAAAATTCGTTAAGGCTTGAGTCTTAGTGATTCTTTTTAACTTCGGAGAAAATAAATGCACTGTCCGCGTTGTGGTCAACAACAGGTTTCGGAAGAAATTAAATTTTGTTCGCGCTGCGGCTTTCCGCTCGGCCTCGTCTCGGAGATTCTCGCCCACGGCGGCTTTCTGCCGCAGCTCGCCGATCTTCATCAGGGAAAGAAAAAATTCACCCGCAAGCTCGGTCTGAAAATCGCCCTGATCTGGTTTCTGTTCATCGTTTTCATACTCGTCCCGCTGGCCGGCATCACCGGCGCGCCGGGCGAAGCGATCGGCGGGCTGTCGGTGATCGGCGTCTGCGGCGCGCTGGTGATGATGGTTTTGTCGTTTTTGTTTCTGGAAAACGACCCGAAATATCCGATTCAGGCGGCCGATCCGAATCCGCAGACGTTTCCGGGTAAACTGACCGGAAACGTCGGCGGCAACGCTTTGCCGCCGGCGACGAGCCGGCCGGTTTCGAGCTATGTGCCGCCGGCCGCCGGTTCGTGGAAGGCGCCCGACACGGGCGATCTCGTTCCGCGCAGCGTGACCGAGGAAACGACCAAATTACTGCACAAAGAGGATTGAAGGGAAAGATTATGAAAGTGTATTGCCCGCGCTGCGGTCAGGAACAGATTACGCCGGAAGTCAGGTTTTGCTCGCGCTGCGGTTTCGTGATGACCGGGATGTCCGAGATCGTTCTGACCGGCGGCGTCCCGACGCATCTCGATCCGACCGCGCCGCAGCTGCCAACGCCGCGCCGGCGCGGCCTCAAACAGGGCGGGGCGTGGTTTCTGTTCGGTGTTTTTATGGTGCCGCTGCTCGGCGTGCTTTCGCTGCTGATCCGTTTCCCGCAGGAAATCATCGGGCTCGCCGCGATCGTCTTCTACCTCGGCGGAGTCGTCCGGATGCTTTACGCGCTGATGTTCGAAAACGGGACTCCGGGCGAGAAGACGCTTGAGGAAAACGTCTATCATACCGCCCAGAAATTGATGAACCGCAAAAAAACGGCCGGCGAGCTGCCCGCCCACCAGACGATCCCGGCCGAAAGCTATATGCCGCCCCGCCAGTCGAACTGGCGCGACACCAACGACCTCCAGCCGACGAGCGTCACCGACCCGACCACGAAATTGCTCGAAAAGGAAAAATAAGACGATTTCGGATTTCGGATTTCGGATTTCGGATTGGTTTGAGCTTGATGGCGATTGTTGAAATCGGAACCTTCGAACTCAGACAAATCCGAAATCCGAAATCCGAAATCCGAAATCCCTAATATCCGACCGCTTCGCCGTCGCTGCGGGAGTCGATCGCGCCGAATTTGACGCCGGTGCCGTTTTCGATCGCGATGCCGGTCGCCGAGGCGATGTTCGACGGACGTTCGGCGAATTTCTGGCCGAAGCCTTCCAGCAAACGCAGCGTATCGGGCGACATCCCGAGCGGCTCGTAGAGAATCTCGTCCGGGTACCACTGCTGGTGAATACGCGGCGCGTCGATCGCTTCCTGAATGTTCATATCGTAATCGATCATATTGACGACCGACTGGAGGACGGCGGTGATGATCCGCGGGCCGCCGCGCGCGCCGAGCGCGAACCACGGGGAACCGTCCATGCGCAGGACGATCGTCGGCGTCATCGACGAGAGCGGCCGTTTTTTCGGCTGGACGGAATTGTTCTCGCCCTGGATCAGACCGAACATATTCGGTTTGCCGGGCCGCGCCGCGAAATCGTCCATCTCGTCGTTGAGCAGCACGCCGGTTCCTTTGGCCGTCACGCGCGAGCCGAACAGATCGTTGATCGTGTAGGTGTTGGTGACGATGTTGCCCTCGGCGTCGGCGACCGTGAAATGGGTCGTCTCGGTGCCCTCGGCGAAGGTCACCTCGCCGGCTTTGACGTCGGCGCTTTTGGTGGCCTGCGTGAGATTGATCGTGGCGGCGCGCTGTTTGGCGTAATCCTTGTCGACGAGCTTCGCCGTCGGCACTTTCGCGAAATCCGGGTCGCCCATATATTCGGCGCGGTCGGCGAAGGCGCGGCGCATCGCTTCGGCGAGGATGTGATATTTCTGGGCCGAATTGTAGCCCATCTTCCGGAGGTCGTAATTTTCGAGCATATTGAGGACTTCGAGCATCACGATCCCACCGGAGCTCGGCGGCGGCATCGTGACGACCGGATAGCCGCGATACGATCCGACGAGCGGCGTCCGCTCCTTCGCCTGATAGTTTTTCAGGTCGTCGAGCGTGATGAGCCCGTTGTGCGCCTTCATATCGGCGGCGATCAGCTCGGCGGTCCGGCCGGTGTAAAACTCCTTCGCGCCGGATTTCTGGATTCGGCCGAGGGTCGCGGCCAGATCGGGCTGGCGGAGCGTGTCGCCTTCCTCGAAAATCTTGCCGCCGTTGAGAAAGATCCGTTTGCTGTCCTCGTATTTTTCGAGCGTCGCCTGATACGAGCGGAACAACTGGGTCACGCGGTAGCTCAGAACGTAGCCGTTCTGCGCCAGCAGCCGGGCCGGTTCGATTAAATTCGCCCAGGGTATTTTCTTTGAGCCGAATTTCTGGTATGCTAGTTCAAGTCCGGCGGGCGTTCCCGGCACCCCGGACGCCCGATAACCGACCGTCGAAGAGCCTTCACCCCTGATCAGGTTCCCGTTCTTGTCAACGAAAATGTCGCGATTCGCCGCCTGCGGAGCCATCTCCCGGTAATCGATCGCCGCCGTTTTTCCGTCCTTGAACCGGATCAGCATAAAGCCGCCGCCGCCGAGGTTGCCCGCTTCCGGGTAGACGACCGCGAGCGCGAACGCGACGGCGACCGCCGCATCCACCGCGTTTCCGCCTTTCTTCATAATTTCGACGCCGATCTTCGAAGCCAGCTCGTGCTGCGCGGCGACCATCCCGTGCCGGGCGCGGACCGGATCGCGCCACGCGCCGCGGGCGGGCGGCGCGATCAGGGGCAGAAAAAGCAGGATCGAAACGAAAAGAGCGAGCGGACGGGTAATTTTCTTCATAACTGGAATATTTTGCGCTTTGACAGAATTAACATTACGGAAAAAAGAAAGAAATTTCAAAAAAAAAACGCCGCGCTTATAAAACATCGCGGTCATTAGTCCTTTATTACAAGAAAAAATCTTGCCTATGGACTTCAAAATGGAGTAATTTAAAAGTATCGGTTCACTTGGTTCAGTTTTCGAAATTATCAGGTCTTCCGGCCGAAAACAGGGTCGGTCGGGAAGGAGTGCTAGAGTAATGAAAAAATCAGTTTCGTTTTTGGTAATCGTTTTGATAACGCTGACGGCCGGCTTTGCCGTCTTCTCACAAAAAAGCCGCAGCCTCGTCGCGAAGGGCATCGTCAAGTCGCCGGTTTTGCCGCCGTCCGACGTGAAGTTGAGCCGGGCCGAGGCGCTGACCGACGGCCGCGGCGTCCTTTTGCGCTGGCAGGCCGAGACCGAAGTCCGCAACTTCGGCTTTTTCGTCTACCGTCAGACCGCTAAAGGGACGACGCTCGCCAGCCCGTCGATCGTCGGCGGCGCGGCCCTGACGATGGGCGATCAGCCCGCCGCGGGGCGCGAATACACGTTTTACGACGCCGACGGCAGTATGTCCGACGGCTACTACATCGAGAGCGTCGGGCTCGACGGCCGCCGCCGGACGTTCGACGTCATCTATCCGAAATACGCGCCCGATCTGAACGCGATCGCCCGCGAGGCGCTCGTCCGGCCGAACGACAAGCCGAATCCGCTGCTCACGAAAAGCCTGCTCAACCTGCCCGACGATCTGGCCGCGCTGATCAGCGCCAACGCGCTTCCGGCCGACATCAACGTCCAGCGCTGGGTCGCGGCCCAGCCGGGCGTCAAGATCGGCGTCAAACAGGAAGGCTTTTACCGCGTCACCCGCGCGCAGCTCGAAGCGGCCGGCTTCAACGTCTCGGCTCCCGGCAATCTCTGGCAGCTTTATATGGACGGCAAGGAGCAGTCGATCATCGTCGGCGCGGGCGATTCGTATATCGAGTTTTACGGCAAGGGAATCGACACGCCCGAAAGCGCGACCAAGGTCTTCTACCTGATCGTCGGCGCGCAGGACGGCAAACGGATCACGACCACGACGCTCCGGCCGCTCGGCGGCAACGTCGTCAACAAGAGCTATTCGCAGGCGTTCTCGCGCAAGGAACGGCAGATCTACATTTCGTCGGGCATTCTCAACGGCGATGCCGAAAACTTCTTCGGCTCGTCGCCGATCATCGGCTCGACCGGAACGCCGACGCCGGTCAATCTGACCTTTACGCTGTCGGGCCTCGACACGACCGTCCCGAAAGCCTCGCTCGAAGTCGGCATTCAGGGAATCACCGACACGCAGCATCAGATCACCGTCAAGATCAACGGCGAACAGCTCGACACGATCGTCGGCGGCGGAAAAACGCTGATGAACGGCTATTACCAGATCCCGCGCGCGCTGCTCGTCGAGGGAACCAACACGCTGACGCTGACGTCGGTCGGCGGCTCGGGCGACATCACGCTCGCCGAATCGATCAAGGTCGGTTTCAACCGCAACTATCTGGCCGTCGGCAACAAGCTGTCGTGCTATACGGTGAATTACCGTTCGAGCCGGCTGACCGGCTTTACTTCGCCGAACGTCCGCGTCTTCGATCTCAACTTCCCCGACAACCCGACCGTGTTCACGAACCTGCAGATCGACAACAACAACGGCGTCTACGAAGTCGTGATGCCGTCGCACCGCGGCCGCGCCATTTACGCCGTCGAGGATTCGGCCGTGATGACGCCCGATTCGGTGACGCAGAATTTCCCGTCGACGCTCGCCACCGCCGCGCATAACGCCGACCTCGTGATCATCACGCACCGCGACTGGCTGACGCCGGCCAACGACTGGGCGAATTACCGCCGCGGTCAGGGAATGACGGTCGAGGTCGTCGACGTCGCCGATATCTTCGACGAGTTCTCTTACGGTTCGACGAGCACCGCCGCGATGACCAATTTTCTGATCTACGCCAAGAGCAACTGGCAGACCGGCCCGAATTACGTGCTGCTGATCGGCGACGCGACCTACGATTTCCGGAACTACGAGAACCGCGCCTTCCAGAGCTTCGTGCCGACCAAACTGGTCGACACCGTTTACGAGGAGACCGGCAGCGACGAAGCGCTCTGCGACTTCAACAACGACGGGCTCGCCGAGCTCGCCGTCGGCCGGATTCCGGTCCGCGACACGAACACGGTGACGCTGGCGCTGAACAAGACGATGACCTTCGAAAACACCATCGCGAACGGTTTCACCCGCGGATTTCTGTTCGCGAGCGACGAGCCGAACGGCTACGACTTCGACGGTCTGAGCCACCGGCTGGCCGATCAGCTCCCGATCAGCATTCCGCGGTTCTTCGTCAACAAGACGCAGGTCGATTCGCGCAATCTTCTGCTCAACAATCTGAATCAGGGCCGGTATCTGGTCAACTATTCCGGTCACGGTTCGCAGAGCGTCTGGTCGGCGACGACGTTTTTCAGCTCGACCGACGTGCCCGGTATGTCGAATATGCCCAATTATTCGGTCTTCACGCTGCTGACCTGTCTCAACGGGTATTATTTGACGCCCGCCGACAGTCTCGGCGAAACGCTGCTCAAATCGCCCTCGGGCGGCGCGGTCGCGGTCTGGGCCTCGACCGGCAAGACCACGCCCGACGTGCAGGAAGTGATGGCGACGCGCTTTTTCAGCCAGATCGCCGTCAATCCGAACCTCGTCAGATTCGGCGACTTCATCCGCGACGCCAAGCAGAACGTGATCGGCGGCCGCGACGTCCGCCTCTCGTGGACGCTGCTCGGCGACCCGACGCTGAAAATGAAGTAATCGTCGGAAATCGACGGACAAAAAAAGAAAGGCGACCGTTTATCGGTCGCCTTTCTTTTGATCGGAGCGCCGGCATCTCGGCCGGCAAAAACCTTTCATTACCTTTCAATCATCGTGGGACATCAAACGCGGTTTGCGTTTTCAAACGCATTGCCGGCCGGGATGCGGACGCTCCATCCGGCCTATCGCGGCTGAATCCGCAGCATATACGTGCAGACGGCGATCTGCATTCCGGGCTGGATCGAAACCTGCTGGCCGATCGGCAGCTCGTAGCTGTTGATGATCGCCGGGTTGCGGCCCTCGTTGATCATCGAGTAATTGCCCTTGCCGTCGGTCATCAGCGTCAGGTGGCGGCGGCTGATTTCGGGATCGCCGGGCAGCGGGACGTCGACCGGTTTCGATTTCGAGCCGCGCCCGACCGTGATCTGGTTCTGGTAGACCGGGACGACGTTCTGGCGGACGCCGCCGCGCCAGATCTCGAGCTTGTAGAGCTCGGTCACGCGCTTCTGGACGTGCGTCATCTCCTCGCCGGTTTCCTCGGCGCCGAGCGGCGTCGCCTGCGGGACGTTCTGCGGGTTGACGGGCGGCATAAAGCTGCCGGGCAGCATCGTCGGCGGCGGCGCGTCGGACGAGGCCGGGCGGTTCGGGACGACCGGCTGATGCGGCGTGAAATTCTGCGGCGGCTGCGCGATCGGCGGCTGGACGACGTAGTTGTGCGGCGGCGGCTGCGTCTGGACGACGGGCGGCGGCGGCTGGACGGCCGGTTTCGGCGTTTCCGAAGCCGGTTTCGGCCGCGACAGGATGCTGGTTTTTCCGGCGTTGGCGTCTTCCCAGCTGTGCTGGACGCGGACCTGGCCCTTTTCGAGCGTGCCGTCCACCCGGAGCGCGACGGCGAAGCTCTGCGTTTCGAGCTTCTTCTTGCCGGCGATCTCCTTCGCGCGCTCGGCGAGGATGTGATAGAGGCCCTGTTCGAGGCCGCGCCGCTTGACGCCCTGCCAGTCCTTGTCGTCTTCGTCGCTCAGGAAGATCGTGTATTCGGTCGGGATGATCGCCGTGCCCTGCGGCAGCGGGACGAGCTCGTTCTGCATCACGCCCTCGACTTCGCGGGCGATCTTGACGATGAATTCTTCGGCCTGACTGCGCGGCTTGACCTGCGCGTTGCGCGCCGCCTCTTCGAGCACCAGCTCCGCCGTCTCGCCGTCGATCCATTTTCGTACTTTATCTAAAACGCTCATAAGAATTTAGTGGAGAGTGGAGAGTGGAGAGTGGAGAGTTGGGGAAACAGATTGAAAATCCCGACTCTCGGCTCCCGCCACTCGATTAATTATCAAAATGCGTATCGGGGGAGCGTGAACAGTTAAAGAAACAAATAAAACCCCGGACTCTCCACTCTCCACTCTCCGCTCTCGACTAATTATCAACATCAATATAACGCTTATTGACCCACCCGTGTTCGGCGTCCGTCGGACTATCTTTCGGGCGGCCGAATTCGGTCACATCAATTTCATACCAGTTATCTTTCGAATTTACAATCCGGACGCGCGAGTTTTTCGGGACGAGGCCGATTTTCTGGCTGTCCGGATCGCCCGCGATCCGCAGGTTGACGTCGCTCACGGCGACGCCCGTCGGTTTGGCGAACGGGTTTTTGAATTCGGGGATCAGGCCCTTGCCCCGGAGGTAGCTGTGCGTCGCGAAGAGCAGGCCGGTGAAGCTCGCGAGGACGATCACGTAGATCGCGAATTTGCGGAGAAATCCCCGCCGCCGGCGCGGCGTTTCCGGCTCGGTCTGATAGATCGGCCCGGCGCCCGAGACGACGACCGGCGGCCGCTCGGCGGCGAGCTCGTTCGAGACGGGCGGGGCGATCGGAAAATTGCCGGTCGGCGGCGTTCCGAAGCGGTTGAGCGGGGCCGCGTTGTCGATCTTGACGACGACGGCCGGGTTTTTCAGGACCGGGTTGTTCTGGATCTTGAGTTCCTTCGAGGTGTTGAAATCGGGCCGCTGCGGCGCGAGCGGCGTGTAGCCGCGGGCGACGTGCGCCTTCGGCGTCGCGGCGGTGCGCGTCGAAACCTGCGTCCGGATCTCGCCCTCGTCCGACAAGGTGAACGGTTTGAGCCGCGCGAAGTCCTTCCAGAACTCGTAAACGTCCGGGTGCCGCTCGCGCGGGTCGGTGCGCGTCGCCTTGCCGACGATTTCGAGGAAATCGCGCGCCCACGGCTCCTGCCGGCAGGCGTAAGGGAGCTCGGTGACCGGCCGGTTGGCGAAGATGCGCGGCGATTCGCCGGTAAAGAGAACGTAGGCCGTCTTCGCGAGCGAGTAGATGTCGGCGGCCGGCGTCAGCTCGGCGACCTCGTAATGACGGCCGTCCGGAGAGAGCATCGGCGAGTGTTCGGGCGGCGCGTAGATGTTCGTGCCGACGCGGGTGATCGGCGAATCGGACGCGGAAAAGCGGGCGACGCCGAAATCGGCGATCTTCGCGGTCAGCCGGTCGCCGGTCAAAAGGATGTTCTGCGGCTTGATGTCGCGGTGAATGACGCCGTGCTGGTGCGCGTGGGCGAGCCCGGCGCAGACCTGTTCGAGATAATTGTACGAGCTCCGGAAATTGAGCGATTTCTCGCGGGTCGCGCGCTGCAGGTCGCCGCCCGCGAGGTATTCGAGAACGAGATAATGAAAGACCATCCCGCGCAGATCGCGGGCCGTGCCGTGGCCGAGCCGGCTGATGATGTTCGGATGGCGGACGCGGTCGAGGGCGATCGCTTCGTTTTGAAAATTTTCGACCAGCGTCCGTTCGAGATCCGGATCGAGGTCGTTCTGCATAAAGACGTTGAGTGCCTTGACGACGACCATCTTATGCGGCGAGGTCGGCGCGGCGACGTTGTCGCGCGCGACGTAGATCTCGGCATAACTGCCGCGCCCGAGCAGATCCTGGATATCGTAACGCCCGTCGAGGCGGCTGTTTATTAGCGAAAGTTCTCTGATCATCCGGTCAACCTAATGCTACATCAAAACGCGAATCATAACCAATAAAAAAAATACGAAAGAAAGCCGGTAAAGTTCAAAACGAAGCCCGCCCGCCGCCGCCCGCCGCCCGTTTCGAGCTCCGCTTCAACCCGTTTTGAGTTCCGCCTTCAGGCGGCCCGCGGATCGCCGCCGAATTTGCCGCTGATGAAACGTAAGCCGCCTGAAGGCGGAACTCAAAACGTCCGCCGGCGCGATGTTTCACGACACCCGCAAGCTGTTTTGCGACACCCGCAAGCTGTTTTGCGACACCCGCACGCTGTTTCGCGTCACCAGCACGCTGTTTCACGCGACCAGCACGCTGTTTTACGCCACCAGCACGCTGTTTCACCCGACCCGCACGATGTTTCGTGCGACCGGTATGATGTTTCACGCGACCGGTATGATGTTTCACGCGACCGGCAATGTGTTTCACGCGACCGGCAAGGTGTTTTGCGCGACCGGCGGGTTGTTCGACGAAAGGAAATAACGGTTTCGGGCGGGTAAGATCGTGAATCGGCCGGGAAGTGAAAGAAATGACGTCGATCCAAATCGAATCGGGGCCCGCGCGAACCGCGCGCGGGCCCCGAAGCAGGCAACAGGAGATATTGGGATTTCGGATTTCGGATTTCGGATTGTCTGTTTTTGACAATGCTTTGTCTGAATGGGGACGAATCCGGTCAGGGAAGATTTCGGATTGCGGGTGCCGGATCTGGTTCTCCCCCTTCTTAAAACCAAATCCGAAATCCGCAATCCGAAATCCGCAATCAATTGACTCGTTGAAACCCGGTCAATTGAATAGTTTGGAAGAACGGCGTGCCGGGCGGGAGGCGCGTCGGGTCGAGAAACGTCGTGTCGAAGACCCAGTTGCGCGTCGGCGGGCTGTAGACGTTGGTGCAGCATTTGAACGCGCCGTTGTTGTTGTGCGAATTGAAGAGATTGATCAGCGAGCCGGCGTAGTTGAGCCGCGCGCCGTTCCAGTATTCGAGAAACCGCTTGAAGTTGTGGACGCCGCCCGTCAGCCGCGGGTCGCCGCCGCCCTGGTTCGGCGAATTCTCGTAGCTCGACCGCGCGTCGCCGGCGAGCATCGCGAACCGGACGGTCGTCTCGGTCGCCGGCCGCGAGCTTAAGGAAAACGGGTAGCGGAAGCTCCGCGAATCCTGCCAGTTGTTCGACAGAATGACGATCGCGTCGCCGACGACCGAGGCCGGGATGTGCGCCGACGTGCCCTGCGGCAGATAATCGGTCGCCGGGGTCGGCGTTCCGACCGACGCGATGCCCGTCGCGTTATAGTTGCCCTTGATATAGACGCCGTTCTCGGAGGCGACCGTGAAGCCCTTGGTGTTGAGCGAGTTGACCGAGTCGTAAACGCCGGGCAGCTGCTGGCCGTTGATCAGCCGGACGCCGCGCCGGTAATACGGATGATCGAGCGCGGCGGCGACGGCCGGATTGTCGGCGGTGTTCGCGCCGGTGTAGCGGACGGCTTCGCTCAGGAAGTCGACGTCGAGATGCCCGTTGTTGTTGACGTCCTCGCCCGGCTGGAGCAGGTTGTCGTTCGGGCCGTAGATGTCCTCCATATCGTATTCGCCGTCGAAGTCCGAGTCGCCGCGGCGGTCGGAGACGTACAAGACCCAGCCGTTCGCCTCGGGGACGTCGGTGTGGCGCAGCGCGTGACCGGCGGCGGCCGTGTAGACGGTGCCGGCCGTCGGCATCACGGCGTTGAAGTTGCCGTCGAGAAAGCGTTTGAGATTGTTGACGTCGATGTCGACCATACTCATCACGCCGGCGCGCGGGACGTTCGAGCCGTAGGTGCCGTTCCAGTTGAGATCGTCGTTGTAAAGACCCTCGCGCGTGTCGAACATCTCGATCGGGAACGGGACGACGCGGCGGAACTTGGTGCCGTCGTCGACGACGGCCGCGTATTTGTTGCTGTTGTTGTCGCCCGCAAAACCGATCGTCGTGCCGTTGTCGACGCCGTTGCAGGTCGTATAGGTGCCGTTCGTGCATTCGTCGGCGAGCACGACGTTGTAGGGTGTGCCGTTCCACGTATAGGCCGTCAGATAGTTCGTGTCGGCGGCGGTCACCCCGACGCCGGGCATAATAAAGCGCTGGAGCTTGACGATCGAGCGGCTGTCTCTCGTGCCGTAGCCGTTGATCGAGAATTTCGTGACGGCGGCCTGCGTGATGACCGGCGCCGGCTCGGTGACGCCGAGGCTCAGGACGTCGGCGGTCACGTCCTGCGTCTGGATCGTGTTGTCGGCCGGATTGATCCCGACGAGCTCGATCTTGATCCAGACCTGCCGGCCCGAGTTATAGAAGCGTTCGCCGTTGATTCGCGTCGCCGCGTAGCCGTCGGTCATCGGCAGCGGCCGGTAGCCCCGGCCCTCGCCGCCCGTCGGCTCGCTCCCGTCGCCGGACGACGCGCCGTCGAGCCGGATTCCGCAGGCCGTCGTGACCGCGCCCGTGCCGGTGCCGCTCGCGCAGCCGGGAAGTTTCGCCTTGCTGTCCGAGAGCGAGATGCGGATGCCTTTCTTGTTGAAGTAACGTTCCTTGCTCGTGACGAGCGTGTCGGCGGCGGCGGCCGTCACCGCGGTCACGCCGATGCCGTCGTTGTAGAGGTCGCCGACGTTCTTGCCGCGCTTGACGAGCTCGATATAGTCGAGCGGCGCGCCGGCGATCGTGCTCGCGATCTTCAGCGGCAGGTTGAGCGGTTTCTGGTCCGAGAGCAGGTTGCCCTGAAAAAGTCCCTTGTTCGTGCTCCAGTTAGAGCTTTTGTAAACGGCCGGCATATCCGGGTTCGAGAAAACGGGCGCGCCGCTGACCGGCGTCTTGAGCACGCTGCCCATCGTGTGCAGGAGTTTCACGTAAGTGCCGGAGCCGTTCTTGATCCAGACGTTCTCGCCCCAGCCCGTCCACGGCCGCCCGTTGCGGGCGACGTCCGTGAAGATCTGGCCGACGGCCGAAACGCGCGAGGAAAAATAGAGTCCGGTCTGGGCCATCAGAAACATACTGCCGTTCGAATGGACGCGGCCGCCGAAATCGAAGCGCGGGCCGGGATGGAATTCGAGATCGTCGTCGTAAAAAATCCCGAACTGGAAGATCGGCACGCGGTTGTTGTAAAACTGACGCCGGAGCCCGACCTGGACGCCGTTCGACTTGTCGGTCGCGGTCGTTTCGACCTGCCATTCGTCGCGGAGCGCGTTGAGGCCCTGCAGCAATTGACCGCTCATCACGACGGTCTCGGTCTGCTTGGTCTGCGTGATGTGCTGCTCGAAGTCGTAAGCGGTGTCGAAACCCGGCGGCTTCTGATCCTCGACGTGCTGCAGGTCGACGGGCGCGGGCGAGAGCTTTTCCTCGAAGATCTTATCGAAGTTGCGCGTCATCACCTCGAGGCTGCCCTGCGCCGCCGAGAAAGCGCGCGATTCGGCCGCGTCGTTCGACGTCGCGATCGTCTCGTTCGTGGTGCGCGTCACGGCCAGCGCGACGAACGCCGTCAGCAGCGTCAGGATCAGCAGCGCGATCACGATCGCCGACCCGTCTTCCTTACCTTTCGACCATAATTTCTTCATAAATCTACTCCTTCGTCGTTAGTGGAGAGTGGAGAGTGGAGAGTGGAGAGTTCGGGGAATCCCGATTTTCGATTCCCGGTTTATGTTCTTCCATCGGCGGGCTTTGAGTCTCGAATCTGAAAATGCCTTTCAACTCTCAACTCTCAACTCTCCACTCTCTACTCTATCCGGCATCGTATTCGAGATTGCGCGTGCTGAACGTGCCGATCAGCGTGATGCTCTCGGGACGGCCGAGCTGCTCGTCGGATTCGGTCGCCTGCACCCGGATGGTGACGGTGATCTGGCGGACGAGATTGAAATTCTGGGGCGTATCGTCGGCGGTGCCGGCGACGGCGTCGGGCCCGGCCGCCGGATCGTCGGTCGCGCTGCCGTCTTCGAGGATATAGCGGACCTGAAAGTCCTCGATGTTGTAGGCGACCGGCAGTTCCTGGATCTGCTGGGCGGGGCCGGCGCCGGTGTTGTTGCCGAAGACGATCCGGACGAGCGTGCCGTCGGCCTTGACGCGGTAGGCGACCCAGAAAAAGCGTTTGACCGAGGCGACGTAGGTCGTGCAGTTCTCGGTAATGACGGCCGTGCATTTCTGAAGCAGACTCCCGGTAATGCCCGATCCGCCGAGCGGCTGGTTGATCGCGAGCGGGTCGCCGGGCGCGATGTCGATCGCACTTTGCGACGGCAGCCCGGTCGCCATCACCGCGACCTGCGAGCTGTCGGATTCGACGAGATAAAGATCATAGCCCTTCGCGTTGCGGGCGTCGTTGGGCGCGGTCTGGAGCCGGACGGTCGTGGGCGCGCCGCCGACGGTCGTCGCGTTGTTGAGCGAGATCACGTTGCCGCCGTTGAAATCGCTGTCGCGGTACGAGAACGAGATCAGATCGGTCCGCGAATTCGGGTCGGTGTTGAGGATGTCGTAAAAGAGATCGTTGCCGCCGACGATCGACGTCAGCACGTCGCGCTCGCCGTCGGCGTAGGTCGTGATCCCGAGCCGCGCCGAGATGAAGCCGTCGGGGACGACCGCGCCGCTCTTGTTGTAGCTGAGGCCCGCATTGAGCGCGTCGCGGCCGATCAGATGCATCGCCGCGCGGGCGTTTTTGAGCACGTCCGACCGGCGGCTCGCGCGGTTGCGGTCGATCAGCCCGATCTGCAGCAGACCGTAGATCGTCCCGACGATGATCATAAAAACGACCATCGCGACGATCATCTCGACGATCGAAAAGCCCGCTTGATTCGATTGGTTTGTTTTCTCGTGGTGGCGCATCTTGTCACTCCGCGTAATTGGTAATGATGGTCGAAACGGTCTGCTCGCGCTGCAGCTGGTTGACGTTGTAGCGGACGGTCACGTCGATCCGGCGGCGGGAGATCGGATGCGGCGGGCTGGGCCGCTCGGCGTCCTGCAGGTCGGTGATCACGATCCGGCGTTCGAAGCCGCCGAGGGCCGCGCTCGTATTGTCGGGACGGCCCGGAACCTGGCAGGCATTCCCGGCGGCACACGCGTCGTCGGCGGTGCCGGCCACGCCGTCCCAGCCCAGATCCTCGCGGATCGGACAGAAATCGTTGAGAAAGACGCCCTGCGGATTGCCGCTCGCGTCCGGGTTGCTGCCGACGTTGCCGATCGAGCTCCAGCCGGAGATCGCGCCGGTTCTGGCGATGTCGCGCGCCGAAAAGATCGATTCGATCGTCGAGAGCGCGATCTGTTTGGCGATCACCTGTTTTTCGGTCTCGAACGACCGGACGAGATTCGCCGTCAGCGCTGCCGCCGACGCGAGAATCCCGATCATCAGAATGACCAGCGCGATCATCACGTCGATGTAGGAAAAGCCTTTTTCGTTCTGGTTTTGGATCATCGTTTGTTACCTCCGTCGGTTGAAAATTCGGCTCAGGAATTGGAGTTCGAGTTCGAGCCGCCGGTCTGGCCGCCGTAGATGCTCGAGCGGCGCGAATCCTTCCATTTGTTCGCGTCCGTCAGGTTGCGGTTGTATTCCCAGAAACGGACCGAGCCCGTCGCGCCGATGACGGTGATCGCGCGGGCGATCTCGGACTGGTTCGGATCGTTCTGTTTCGGCGACCAGATAAAGAGCGTCAGGCCGGTCGTCGTCGCGTTCGAACCGACCGCGTCCGTGCCTTCGTTGACGACCGAACCGTTGCGCTGGAACCGGAACGTGCAGACGTCGTGGCCGGCGCTCGACGGGTAAATGCTCGGTTTGAAGACGGCGATCGGGACCGGCATCAGCTCGGTCGGGTTGGTCGCGATGTCGGGCGGCCGCGAGTTGAGCTTGACTTCGGCCTGCGGGATCAGGACCGAGGTTCTGATCAGCCGGTCGTCGTCGGCGGTGTTCGGCTGGTTTTCGTCGATCAGCCGGACCACGTTGTCGGTCAGATCGATCTCGACCCGCATCGTCTCGCGCTGGGTCAGCGACCGCTGCCGGGCCTCCTGAAAAATATCGATAATTTTCAGGGCTTCCTCGTCGGGGCGGAACAGACGCTCGTGCCCGGACAGATAAAACAACGAAATGCCCGTCAGAATCGTGATGACGGTCAAAACGATCAAAAGCTCCACCATTGAAAATCCACGCGACATAATACTTCCAACCTCAATTTGAAAATTACTGTTTTGAGAATTCGAAACCGCTAGTTTTTGACGATGATTTTGAGAAGATTCGTTCAATCTGACCGAATCGGTGAATGAAAAATTATCAAACTGACATACTAATACAAGACAAACAATGTAAAACACTTTCCAAAAAATTTTTTAACATAATTGTTTTTGCCGATTTTTCGAGTGAAATTAACTTTCTTTTAAGGCAGGTTTCGGATAAAATGCAGGCAAAGAGTCTGAAGCAGAGTTTGTTACCCGAAACTGTCTCGAAAATGTCCGGAGAGAATAATTCGACAAAGAAAAAAACTTCACTCGACTGGCTGATGCGCGGTGTTCTGACCAAGATCGGCGACACCGTCGACCGGCTGACCGGCCGCCGCTGGACGCCGTCGAGCAGTCTGGCGACGAGCGAGCTGATCGAAAAGCTGAAAAAGCTGCTCGACCTCGAGGTCCAGGATCTCGGCCCGAAAGGGAAGTTCGTGCCGCACAACATCAAGCTCAAGATGCAGTGGGACAAGTTTTCGACCGATTCCGACTCGGCCATCGAAAAGCTCGAAAACGAGCTCAAAATCGCCGCCATCGACCATATCAACGACAATCGCTTTCACACTTTCGCCCCGCTCCGGCTCGAAGTGACGCCGGATTATTTCACCGCCGGCGTCAAACTGCTCGTCAGCTTCGACAAATTCGCCGAGGATAAAGGCGAGGTCGCGATCAACGTCACCGTCCCGCAGATCAAGGTCGGCGATTACATTCCCGAGGCGCTGCCCGAAGTCAAGATCGAAGAAGCCTTCGAAACCTTCATCGCCCGCTACACGATGCAGGGAAAACCGAAAGAGCTCGAACTGACCTTTAAGGAAAAACAGCGCCGGAGCGTCGGGCGGACCCGCGACAACGATCTCAGCCTCGAAGATGCGAGCGTCTCGAAAATGCACGGCGCGCTCGTCGTCAATGCCGAAAAACAGCTGCTCGTCGCCGACACCGGCTCGACCAACGGAACATTTATCAACGACAAGCGGATTGCCTACGGCCGGGCGTTCCCGGTCGCGCCGGGCGACCGGGTGAAGTTCGGCAACGTCGAGGTGGCGTTCGAATACGTGCCCCGCGAGGTCGAAGAGGAACCGGCGGAAGAAGCCGCGCCGACCGTCGCCGACTTTAACACCGAGGCCTTCACGCCGGCCGCGAGCCAGCGCGATGTCGAAACCGTCGCCTTTAATTCGGCGGCCGAGCTTCCGCCGGCAACCGAAACCGTCGCGGCAGTTAAACCGCCGCCGTCGGCGGGCGTCGCGCCGGTCAAGCCGAACGAGCCGCTGCCGCAGAAAACGCTGGCCGAAACGAAAATCGCCGAGATCCGGCCCGAGGCCGGACCCAAAACCGAGCCGCCCGCGGCGACCGGCACGCAGGACCGGATAGTTTACGATTTTTCAAACGAGGATTCCTAACGTGATGCTTTTGCTGTTTTTATATCAACTCGATAAACTGCGGCCCGAAAAAATCTTCGGCGGGCAGGTGCTCGAACGCACGCCGGCCGGGCTGAGCATCGTCTACCTGATCGGCGTGCTGATCCTGCTCTGGTTTCTGGTGCTTTCGTTCTGGGGCAACTTTCGCCGCCCGAAGTTTATGTTCGAGCAGAATCTCTCGCGCGACGTCGTCAAAAAACTGAGCTCGACGCTGACCAACCGGAGCCTTCGGCTCTGGCAGATCGTCTTTGTCCTGCTCGCGCTGACGGTTTACGGGTTTCACGTCTACTGGACCTACTACGCCGACGATTACAATCAGAAATTTCAGGAGCTGAGCTACAAGGATCTGCGCAACCGGCGAACCAACGCCTCGACCTTGCGCGGCTGGATGCTCGACCGGTCGGGCAAGCTGACGAGCGCGCTCGCCTATTACAGGATTGACAAGGACGGCGAAATCAACCGCTATTTTCCGCTCGAAAAGGAAATGGCGCATTTTCTTGGCACCGAGCGCGGCACGCCCGGCCTCGAACGGACGCTTTACAAAAGAGAGGCCGATCCGATGCCCGAATCGTGGGAGATTCTGACGAAATACAAAAAGCCGGAGCCCGAAAACAAGGACGTCAGGATCACCATCGACCGCGATCTGCAGTCGTTTCTCGCCCAACAGCTGCAGGGCAAAAAAGGCGCGATCGTCGTCCTCAACCCGCAGTCTGGCGACATTCTCGGGATGTATTCGAACCCTTCGTTTTCGCTGAGCGAGGCCGAATCGCTCGACGGTTATCTGAAGCTCGAGGCCGACAAGATGAACCAGCCGCTGCTGAGCCGGGCGACGCGGGCGTTTTACGTGCCGGGTTCGACCTTTAAGACGCTGACGATGATGTCGGCGTTCCGGGCCGGCAAACAGGATTCGGTCTTTCCGAGCTATCCCGAAGGCTACCGGCCGGTCAAGGGCTACCGGCCGATCGTCGACGCGACGCAGAAATTCATCCCGCCCGACACGGTCGTCGGCTCCTGCGACGGCGGCTGCGAGGAAAAGAACATCGCGCTCGCCTACAAGGTTTCGTCGAACCAGTATTTCGCGCAGCTCGCCAACGAGCTCGGCCGCGATCGGATGAAGGAGACCGCCAATCTCGTCGGGATCGCCGCCGTCGAAACGCCCGAAGAAGCGAGTTTTCAGGGATTCTATTCGGATATCATCAACGCCAGCGACAAACGGATCGCGGCCGCGATGGCACCCGCCCGGTCGACGATGGTCACCGGCAGCAAGATCACCGCCTTCGACTTCGGTCTCGAGGGAATGGGCCAGGGCTACGCCGGCCAGATGACGCCGTTCCAGATGGCGATGATCGCCTCGGTGCCGGCGAATATGAACGGCGCGCTGATGAAGCCCAAGATCGAGGCCGATCTGCAGCCGCAGCCCTTTGCGCAGATTCTCAACAAGGATCAGGCCTCGGTGATCCGCGAAATTATGTCGAGCGTCGTCGAGGAACCGGGCGGCACCGGCGCGGTCGTCGCCGGCAAGCTCGGCGGCACCGGTATCCGCGTCGGCGGCAAGACCGGGACCGCCGAAAAGGTCGTTCCGCTCTATGACGAAAAGACCGGCAAGCGCGTCACCGTCAAGAAAAAGCGCAAGAACGCGCAGGGCGAGATCGAGGAATACGACGATCCGCAGAGCTTCGAACGGACCGACAGCTGGTTTATCTGCATCGGCCCGCTCGGCGCGGAAGATTCGCCCGAAGCGCCGCAGTTCGCGATCGCGGTCGTCGTCGAGGCCGGCGGTTTCGGCGCGACGACCGCCGCCCCGATCGCCGCCAATGTCGTCCTGAAACTGCGCGAGCTCGGGCTGCTGGGCGATAAGTACAAGCCGAAAACCCAGCAGACCACGACCAAGAAGAATAAAAAATGAAGAGCCGAGCGTCGTCACATTTTCTGATCCTGATTCTGATCGTCATTTTAACGGCGATCTCGCATTACTCCATCTATTACGGCGCGCTGATTCGCGGTTACGAGACGAGCTACTACACGGCGATCAGAAATCTCGGCCTGCTTTCGTTTCTGGCGCTGCTCCCGATCGTCCTCGCGCGGGTCTTCAGATTTCAGGGAAACTGGACGCTTTACACCTCGGCCGTGCTTTTGTTCTCGATCGGTCTGACGATTCAATACCGCTTGTTCAGCGATCCCGAGTACGTCCTCAAGGATAAAAAAGCCGAAGTCCGTCAGGAAAAAATCAAGACCGCGCAGCTTCATTACATCGAGGAAAACTACTCGGCCGATAAGAAGAAGATGATGGGGCTCGACCCGACGCCGCCGGAACCGGTCGATCTGTCGAAGGAAAAACCGCGGCCCGCCAACGATTCGCTTTTCGGCGTGTTTCTATCGGGCCGCACGCTGATCCCGATCTTCGCGATCTTCTGTATGATCGCGACCGTCTGGCTGATCCGCCGCGACAACATCCTGAAATTGCTGCAGGAAAACGGTTTTCTGATCGTGCTGCTGACGCTCGTCCCGCTGCTGCTGGCGGCCGTCACCTCGCGGGCCGGCAAGGCACTCGGCAATATGACGCCGTGGGAGCCGGCGAAGATCCCGTTTCTGATCGGTTTCGCCGCGGTGCTCGCGATTCTTTACAAGAATCTGGCGCGAACTTACTGGGGAATCCCGCGCGCCAAGGACGTCGTCCCGCTGGTCGTGATGGCGATCATGCCGTTCGTTCCGTTCTTCGTGCTCAAGGATTTCGGGCAGATGATGGTTTTCAGCTCGGTTTACGTGACGCTGTTCGTGATCGCCGTTCGCCGTTTCTCGCAGCGGTTCGTGCTGATCGGGAGCGTCGTGCTGATGGTCAGCATCCTCGTCGTCGGCGCTTTGCCGGAAAGCACGCAGGAGAAAATCCCGTTTTTGCCGACGCTCGCCAAACCAGTCAAAAAGATCCTGCCGAACCGCATCCAGCAGCGTTTCCATCTCTGGCTCGACGGCTTCAATCCGCCGCCGCCCGAAACCGACTGGTGGAAGGAAACCTACGACAAAAAATACGCTGAACTGCTGAAGAAAACCCCGAATCTGCCGGAGATGATCGAGGAAGACCCGAAGCTGCTGTCGCGGATCAACATCGACATCTGGTTCGACGAGCTCGCCTTTCAGCCCGCGCAGGCGACCTTCGGGCTGGCCTCGGGCGGCGCGACCGGCCGCGGTCTCGGGCTCGGCTACGTCGAATTGATTCCGGTCTCGGATTCCGATTACGTCTACGCGGCAATCGGCGAAGAACTTGGACTTTTCGGCGGATTACTGGTAATCTTTGCGCTGATTGTGTTTGTCAGCGCGGGCGTGCGGACGGCCCTCGATTCGCGCGATATGTTCAGCAAGCTGTGTTCGGCCGGCCTGACCGCGTTTATCGGTTTTCAGGCGCTCGTCAATATGGGCGGCATCACCCGCGCGCTGCCGATGACCGGCATTACGCTGCCGTTCGTCAGCCACGGCGGGTTCTCGCTCATCACCTGTTTCGTGATGCTCGGAATGTTGATGGCCTTTTCGGATCGCAACACGACCGATTTTCAGGCGGACCAGACGGCCGCCGAAGGCCTTAACAAATAAAGGTTTACCCCGATTCCATTGGTGGAGAAGAAAATGACGGAAAATAATTATCAGATGACTTCGGCGGCCGTTTCCGACCGCGGTTTAAGCGAAAAGCGCCCTCAAAACGAAGATTCGTATCTCGAAGTGCCGAAGCTCGGCCTGTTTGCGGTGGCCGACGGCGTCGGCGGCGCGCAGGCCGGCGACGTCGCTTCCCAGATGGCGATGGAGATTCTCGGCGAGGCCTTTGCCAATCTCCAGACCGGCGGCGATCCCGAAGAGATGATGAAGGTCGCCATCGAACGCGCCAATTCCGCGATTTATCAGATGTCGAGCGATCTGCCGCAGCTCTCGACGATGGCGACGACGATCGTCGCGCTCCAGATTTCGGGCACCATCGCGACGATCGGGCACGTCGGCGATTCAAGGCTTTACCGGCTCGACGCGAAGGGCAGTCTCTACCGCGAGACGCAGGACCATTCGGTCGTCGAAGAAGAAGTCCGGGCCGGCCGGATGACGGCCGCGCAGGCCGCCAATCACCCGTCGCGCAACGTGATCTCGCGGGCGCTCGGGGCCGAGAGCACGGTCGAGGTCGATATGAAGACCATTATGTTCGACTCGAACACGACCTTTCTGCTCTGTTCCGACGGCATCACCCGCCACATCAACGATTTCGAGATCCGCGAGCTGCTGCTTTCGGGCGCGGCGCCGGGCGCGATCTGCGCCAAAATGAAGGAAGTCTGCTACGCCCGCGGCGCCGAGGACAATCTGACGGCGGTCATCGTCCGGGTCGTCACCCAGGCCGAAGACGAATATCGCGAACCGGCGGCCGCGGTCGCGCCGGTCGATGACGAATCGACGGTCGCCGCCGCCCGGCCGCAACCGGCCGCTCCGGTTCAGGCCGACAGTCAGCACGTGTTCGACGAGATTCCGACGCGCGATCTGCAGATGCCGGCCTCGATGCAGGCGCCCGAGGCCGCCGCTTTCGCCGCGCCGACTGAAGCGCCGGTCTATTCGCACGACGACGACGAATCTTATCTGATGGATGAACCCGAAGAGGCTCACGTCGAGCCGCCGCCGCCGACCCAGGAATTCGTCCCGGCGGCCGTCGCGCCGGCCCCGGTTCCCGAACCCGCCCAGCCGGCGCAGGTGCGGGCCAAGGAAATTCCGACCTATGAACCCGAGCCGAAAAGCGGCGGCGGCAGCCGGTTTCTATCGTCGATCCTGCTGCTGCTGGTCGGCGCGATCCTCGGCGTGGCCGGTTATTACGGCTGGCTGATGATGAATGCCAAGCCCGCCGACGGGACGCCGCCCATCCAGCAGATGCAGTCGCCGAACCCGCCGTTTTATAATTACGAGAACGTTCGGAGAACGGTCGACGCCAACCCGAAGGCGATCATCGCCCAATATACGAACACGCCGCCGAAGGACGCCGCCGATTATTATTTTCTCGGCCGGGCGCAGCTCCTCAACCGGAATTACGAGGAAGCCAAAAGGACGTTTCTCGACGCGCGGAACAAGCTGAAGGACTACACCGAGGCCGCCAACAAATCGGTTCTCGAAAACGACATCAACATCGGCCTCGCGATTGCCGAGGAAAAAGCCGCGCAGACGGCTTTCGAAAAGGAATCGCAGTTTTCGAAAACCCCGCCGGCCGGCGAAACCAATCCGAAACCTAACCAGTGAGGGGGATTTCGGATTTCGGATTTCGGATTTCGGATTGCTCGGTGATGGGGCGAATTTGCTTCGGTTGTCGGGTTGGAGAAATGAAAAAGAGGTGTTTGTTTACAGTCGTTGCGAAACGACGGGCGCGGCCGGCGGGCGGCGCCTTTTAATTTTGGGTTTGTCTTTTGGCTTCGAAAAGGATCACGCCGCAGGCGACGGCGAGGTTGAGGCTTTCGACTTCGGGAGCCATCGGGATCACCAGAAGCTCGTCGATAAGGTCGCGTTCGTCGTCGGTCAGACCGTGCGCTTCGGAGCCGAAAACCAGCAGCCGCGGCCGCTGCCAGTCGGTTTCGAGATAATTTTTTTTCGCGTTGACGTCTGCGGCCGTCGTGACGAGGCCTGCGTCGCGCGCCCACGAGAGCGCTTCGTCGAAGGCGGCGTTCGTCCAGAGATTCAGTCGAAAAGCCGCGCCCATCGAGGCGCGCAGCGATTTCGGCGAAAAGACGTCGGCCGAATTTCGGGTCAGGATGACGCCGGCGATGCCGACCGCTTCGGCGGTGCGGAGAATCGCCCCGAGGTTGGACGGATTGTTGACCCGGTGCAGGAGCAAAACGAGCGGAAACGTCGGCCGGCGATCCGCGAATCGGGCCGCGAAATTGATTTGGCCGGTATCCGGGCGGCGGCCGAGCAGAACGATGCCCTGCGGGTTCGCGGTATCGGCGATCGATTGAAAATGCTGCTCCGCCACCACATTCGCGGCGTGACCGCGGCTTTGAATCTCGTCCAGAACGGTCGCCGTTCGTTCGCCGCGCTCGAACCGGTCGCTGACGAAAACCTCGTCGATCCCGATTTTCGACTTAAGCGCTTCTTCGGCGAGCCGCAGGCCTTCGACAAAGATCAAATCCCGGACGCGGCCGTCGCGCACCCGGCGGGCGAGCTTCAGTCGGGCGTTGTCGCGGCTCGTGATGATGGGCATCGGGAATCGATTTAAAAAGAAAAAATACTCGCGGCAGGAGTCGAACCTGCGACTTCTTCCTCCGGAGGGAAGCGCTCTATCCACTGAGCTACGCGAGCATGCTGAAAAAGATTATAGCAGAAAAATTTATTTCGGCTCAATCGTGACTGATTTAATTCTGACAGGCTCGACCGGACGTTCGCCATCCTTCGGCGAAACGCCCGAAATCGTCATCACGTTGTTCATCCCTTCGATCACTTTGCCAAAGATCGTGTAACGGTTGTCAAAGCCCTGTTCGCGTCGCAAAGTGATGAAAAACTGCGAGTTGGCCGAATTGTTGTCAGCCCCGCGGGCCGCGCCGACGATCGCCGTGTCGTAGGGAATATCGGAAAATTCGGCCGGCACGTCCGGTTTGTCGGATTTGCCCGTCCCGTCGTTCGACGGATCGTTGTCCTTCGAAAGCGGATCGCCGCCCTGAACGACCGACTGGTTGATCCGGTGAAAGGTCGTGCCGTTGTAGACGCCTTCGCGGGCGAGCTGTTTGAAGCGCTCGACCATTTTCGGTGCGATGTTCGAGTAGAGCTCGATCTTGATCTTGCCGTAGGCCGGCTGTTCCATCTCGATGACGGCGACCTCGTTATCGGCGACCGGCTGGACGCCTTTTTTGACCTCGGCGTTGGCGGCCGGCTTCGAATTGGCGGGCTTTTTGCCGCCGTCGCAAGACAGCGAAAAGACGAGCCCGATGATCAGAACGATGAATGCGGAATTCTTAAACATAAATTAAAGATTCTCTAAAAATTTTTCTCGCTGTCAAGTAGGATCGTGACCGGGCCGTCGTTGACGAGCTCGACGTCCATCATCGCCTGAAACCGGCCGGTCGCGACATCCGCTATTTGCCGGCGCGCTTCGGCGACGAAAAATTCGTACAGACGATTGGCTTCGTCGGGCGCGGCGGCGTCGATGTACGACGGCCGGCGGCCCTTGCGCGAATCGCCGTAGAGCGTGAACTGCGAGACGACGAGCAGCCCGCCGTTCGTTTCGAGCAGCGACCGGTTCATTCTGCCGTCGGCGTCGTCGAAGATCCGCAGATTGAGCGTTTTATCAAGGAGATAAAGCGCTTCTTTTTCCGAATCCGTTTTCGAAACGCCGAGCAGGACGAGAATGCCGGCGCCGATCTCGCCGGTCAACTCGCCGTCGACCGTGACTTTGGCGCGTGATACGCGCTGGATGACTGCCCGCATAATCGAGAATTGAGTGAGCGCAGATGAGGATCGATCCTCACCCATCAAAAAATAAAAATCGGAACTTTGATCTTCGGTCTTTGACCTTTGATCATCGCTTTCAAATCAAAGACCGAAGATCAAAGCCCGAAGATCAAACTCTCGTAATTAAAAACAAAGTTATTATTCTTCGATATAAACTTTTTCCATCACGACCGGCTGGAGCGGCTTATCGCGCTGGTTGGTCGGAGTCTCGGCGATCGCGTTGATGACGTCCTGACCCTCGATCACCTGACCGAATTTCGTGTAGCTCGGCGGGAGCGGGTAATCGATATGCATAATGAAAAACTGCGAGCCGTTGGTGTTCGGGCCGGCGTTCGCCATCGCGACCGTGCCTTTGCGGTATGCGCCCTGATAGAGCGCCGACGATTTGTCGATCTCGTCGTCGAAACGGCCGCCCCACGCCGATTCGCCGCCGTAGCCTTCGCCGAGCGGATCGCCGCCCTGAATCATAAAATTACGGATGACGCGGTGAAAAATCACGCCGTCGTAATAGCCGCGTTCGGCCAGCAGCCGGAAATTTTCCGTCGTTTTCGGTGAATCTGCTTCGAGCAGCTCGAATTTGATGGTGCCTTTGTTGGTCTCTAAAACTGCAATTCTGTTTGCCATTAAATGTTCTCCTTTATTGATGATTGCCGATAAAATCAGCGAACGGCGCGATCGAAAGGTTCATCTCGACATAAAAATAAAATTAAAGCCGGTAAATGATGCAATCAGTATATTTCGAATCAATTCTTTTTATGCAACCCTCAACCGCGATATTTCAAAAAATTATCGATTCCTTTGATTATAATAAGAAATGAAGTCGTTTGTAACGTCCTGAATCTGAAAACTTTCCAATTCGGCGGGAGTTTTTTTTCGGGAAACAGAAATTAGTGAAGCAGACCGGATCGGTAATCGATGCTTCGATTCTTAACGCTTAATCGTCCGGTTTCTGTTCGATATTGTATTTTTCGCCGATTTTGAGGATTTCCTGTTCGAGCTTGCCGATCGCGTCGTCTTTTTTCGGGAGCGGGTGCGCGAACGTCCCGCCGCGGGTGATCGCGGCGACGTTTTCGGTCAGGCGGTCGAGCCGGCGGACGATGCCGCGATCGAAGAGATAAAACGAGACGATCCGCGTCAACAGGCCGATGCAGAGCGCGATGAAGACGAAAACGTAATCGCGCCAGCGGATGTAGTTGATGTCGTCGATCCGGTCGGCGAGCAGCTCTTCCTCACGGTTCTGCATCGAGCCGATCTCGGCGCGGATCTGATCCATCAGATCCTTGCCTTTTTTGAGATGTTCGTACAATGCCTCGCGCGTTTTGCCTTCGAAAAGGTAGTCCTGCGATTCCTTGAGCGAGACGAGCTGGCGGCCGACCAGCTCCTCGATCTTTTGGAGGCTGGCGAGCCGCTCGCGACGCGGTTTTTCGCCCGGTTCCAGTTCGATCGTGTCGCGGAGGCCGGCGATCGTCGGCGTGATCCGGTCGACGGCCGTCCGGTACGGTTCGAGATATTCGGGCCGCCGCGTCAGCAGAAAACCGCGCTCGCCCGTCTCGGCGTCGACCATCAGCGACGAGAGATCGTTGAGCTGCCGGACCATCTGAAATTTTCGCTGGATATCGGATTCGATCCATTCGCGGTTGCGGTTGCCGTAGAGCGCGAAGACGAACGAGACGACGACGGCGATCACCGGGATCAACGCCAGTATCCCGCCCTGCGCCCGGATCGAAGCGTGATTCCAGATCATCAAAACCCGGATCCAACGCCATTTAAGGATGGTTTTCAACCAATTCATAACCCCTTGATAACCCTGTAAAACCAAAAAACGATCCCGCTTATTCCCAAACCTATCCGAAATCCGAAATCCGAAATCTACTGGTTGAGAATGAATTTTTCGATCGCGCAGGCGACTCCGTTCTCGTCGTTCGAGAGCGTCTGCGCGTAATCGGGATTTTCGAGCAGCTCCGGCGGCGAGTTGCCCATCACGACGGCCGTGCCGGCGTATTCGAGCATCTCGAGATCGTTGTAGTTGTCGCCGCAGACCATCACGTTTTCCCGCGTCAGCCCGTGGAGCGCGGCGAGCTTTTCGACGCCGACGCCCTTCGACGCGCCCGGCGGCAGGATGTCGAGCAGCGTGAAGTCGAGCGGCGGGTAAACGGTCGCCAGAATGTTGACCGAATCGCCGAGCTCGCCTTCGAGGATCGCCTGCATCTCGTTCATCGCCCGGCAGCCGCCGGAAAACGAAACGTGAACGACTTCGGTTCGATCGATCACCGCGTCGAGGTCGTCGACGTGGCGGACGGAATCCTCGGCGCCCGCGCCGTGGAGGCTCCGCGACCAGGCGATGTATTTGCGGAGCGGCAGGTTTTCGGCGGAAATCCGGTCGTAGAGCAGCGTCCCCGGCCCGTGCGGATCGGCCGAGACGAGCGCGTCGCCGCCGCACAAACGGCCGACCCGGATGATCTCGCGGCAGGTTTCCGGGTCGATCAGCGAAAAGGCGACGGTTTCGAAGTTTTCGGCGAATTTCAGGAGCGCGCCGTTATGCGTGACGATCGGGGCGTTGAATTCGGCTTCGAGCGCGACCGGACGCGCGTCGCGAAACCGCCGGCCGGTCGCGATCGTGACCAAAACGCCACGTTCTTCGGCGCGGCGGATGGCTTTTTTGTTCTTTTCGGAAATCT
The DNA here is from genome assembly GCA_018269075.1 of Acidobacteriota bacterium. Taxonomy (GTDB): domain Bacteria; phylum Acidobacteriota; class Blastocatellia; order Pyrinomonadales; family Pyrinomonadaceae; genus JAFDVJ01. The sequence goes on along the minus strand of JAFDVJ010000004.1, from coordinate 90,085 downwards.
TACCGCGCGAATCGAGCAGGGTTCCGTCGAGATCGAGGGCCAGCAGCTTAATCATTAGTGAAATTTTAGCCCGATTTCGACGATTGACCAAACGCGGCGCCCCGTACTTTCCGCCACACTGCGCCGACCGCGAAAAAAACTGCCACACGGGAAAATTCGGAAAAATTCCGACGCGAAAATGTAAACGCTGAAATCACGCGGCTTATGGGTTTCAAGCGAAGCGGCCGCGCGTGGTACGGGGGTTGCCCACACACTAACCCGTAAAACTCCCGGGGGGACCTGCCAATGGAAGAAACAAAAATCTTAATCATCGAGGACGAACGGCACATCACTAAATTTTTAGAGTTTATTTTGGTCAAGGAAGGCTGCCGGATCCTGTGCGCAAGCGACGGCCGCGCGGCTCTCGAAACGCTCAAAACTTTCGAGCCGGACGCGATTCTGCTCGATCTCGGGCTGCCGGATATGAGCGGGATCGATCTGCTCCGCGAAATCCGGGCCGACAAGACGCATCAGGACGCGAAAGTGATCGTCCTCAGCGCGACGCTGTATGAGGGCATCAGCGACCAGCTGAGCGCGGCCGGGGCCGACGCCCAATGCTCGAAACCGATCGCGCCGACGACGCTTGTCCGCACGCTTCAGAACCTGAATCTCCTTCGCCCGCACAACCTCAATTAAAAATAATGACCAACCCAAGTCCGGAAACTCTCCCGGTCAAAAAACAAAAGGTAGCGAAATCCGCTCCGCCGCCGACCGCCACCGAAGCGCGGTTTTCAAGGGCGCTCGAAAAAATCGTCGAGCCCTTTATCTTCTGGTCGAACGCCTCGTTCATCTATCACGCCCCGGCGGGACACGTCGTCTCGTCTTTCGGCGAAAACTGCGGGTGCGGACGGATCGCCGACGCCGCCCGCGGCCGGTTCGGCGCCGCGGAGCATTTTACGTGCGATGTCGAGCATCAGGGGAAACCGCTCGGCCGGGTCGTCTTATGCTGTTCGCCGGCGACGCCGCACGGCGAGAAGACGCTCCAAAAGCTGGTCGCGCTGGCGATCGGCGAGCTGACCGCCGGCGACGACGAAACCGCGCTGCTCGAAGAACTCAGCGCGAGCTGGGAAAGCCTGCAGGCGGTTTACGATCTCAACGCCGATTTCAGCTCGACCAAAGATCCGAAAAGCCTGCTCCGGAAAATCACCGAGCGGGCGATCGCGGTCGGCGAAAAGGTGCAGAGCGTGCTGTGGCTCGAAAACGGCGATAATCTCGAGCCGGCGGCCGCCAACTGCAACTGCCAGTTGACGCCGCGGCCCGCGACGACGGGGCTGACGGGCCGCGTATTTTCGAACGGGCGATCGGTGATTTTCAATAATTTCGCGCATTCCGAGCACGACGAAGAGCTCGACGCCGAGCTGAAAAACGCCTTTCGGGTGGCATTCGTCCCGCTGACGACGCGGGTCGCGACCTACGGCGTGCTCGTCGTCTGGCAGGAAAGCGACGATTTTCTGTTCGATTCGCGAAAGATGCGCCTCCTCGACACGCTCGCGCTGCAGGCCGCGATGGTCGTCGAAAACGACCGGCTGCACCGGGAATCGATCCGGAACGAGCGATTGAACCAGGAGATCGAGATCGGCTCGAAGATCCAGCAGACGCTGCTCTCGGGCAACCCGCCGAACGGCATTCCCGGCATCGCAATCGCCGCCGAAAGCATCTCGTCGCAGAAGATCGACGGCGATTTCTACGATTTTATCGAGCACGGCGAGGATTGTTTCGACCTGATCATCGGCGACGTGATGGGCAAGGGCATCCCGGCCGCGCTCGTCGGAGCGGCGACCAAGAACAGCTTTCTGCGGGCCGTCGGCCAGCTCCAGTCGAGCGAGCAGAACCTGCGGCCGTCGGCCGAAAAGATCGTCACCTGGGTCAACAACGAGGTGACCGTCAAACTGATGCAGTTCGAGAGCTTCGTGACCGCCTGCTACGCGCGGTTCGATCTCGCCCGCCGCGAACTGACGTTCGTCGACTGCGGCCACACGAAAACGATCCATTATCATTTCCGCGACGGAAAACTGACTTTTCTCGAGGGCGACAATATGCCGCTCGGCTTTTCCGAGCGCGAGATTTTTTCCGAAAAAACGCTCTCGATCGAGCCCGGCGACGTTTTCTTTTTCTATTCCGACGGCGTCACCGAGTCGCGCAATCCGGCCGGCGACCTGTTCGGCGACGAGCGGCTGACCGAATTCATCCGCCGTCACGCGTACCTCGAACCGAAGCTGATCATCAGCCGGCTGCTCGAAAATCTGCAGGAATTTTCGACCGAAAAGAAATTCAACGACGATCTGACCTGCGTCGCCGTCCGGTTCGGGAAGACCCCGGCCGAAAAACAGGGAACCGAGATGCGGATTCACCTGACGAGCGACCTCAAGGAGCTCGACCGCGCCCGCCGGTTCGTGCGCGAGGCGTCGGTCATTCTGCCCGGCAGTCCGATGGCCGAGGAAAGCGTCGATCAGCTCCAGCTGGCCGTCACCGAGGCCGTCGCCAACGTGATCGAACACGGCTACAGGGGCGAGGGCGGTCACCGGATCGAGATGTCGGCGGAAAGCTACGCCGGCGGCATCCGGTTCGAAATTCACCACTGGGGCGAGGGCGTCGATCCGGCGTCGGTGCCGGCGCCCGTTTTCGACGACACGGCCGAGGGCGGCTTCGGGCTTTTCATCATTTCAAACTGCGTCGATTTCGTCAGTTATTCGACCGACGATCAAAACCGCAGCACGATTCTGCTAATCAAAAACTCAAACTAAAAGGAAAAAAATACTATGAAATTAAAACAAGAAAAAGTAAACGATATTACGGTTGTCACTCTGCGGGGCGAAGTTCTGGACGCGAGCGTGGTCAGCGATTTCAAAAGCGAGATCACTCCGATTCTGCAGTCGGGTTATCACGTGGTTTTCGATATGAGCAATATCCAGTTCGTCGACAGCTCGGGCGTCGGCGCGATCCTCTCGTGCCTGCGGACGCTCAACGCGGGCGGCGGCGATCTCAAAATCTGCTCGCTGACGAAACCGGTCAAAGCCCTTTTCGAACTGGTCAGGATGCATAAAATCTTCGACATTTTCGAGAGCAAGGATCTGGCGGTCGGCAGCTTTTCCTGAGCCGCCGAAATTCCGGCAAATTTCATTAATCGGTTGATTTTGCCGATAAGTCAAGGGGCCGGTCCGACCCGTTCGGGGCGACCGGCGGCAGGATTCAACCGGGCCGGGCCGAAAGGACCGGGCGGCCGGAAACGATCGGGTCAGGGGGACGACGAGACGGGAAGGTAAAAACAATGATCCCATTAATTTACGTGTTACAAAACGGAGGCCTCAACGGTTTTGAAAGGATGGCGCTCGCGACGCTCGACGGTTTGAGCGAAGAATTCGCGCCGTATCTTTTCGCGCCGGACGGAGAAGTGATTCAGGAAGCCCAAAAAATCGGAATCTCGACCGAAATCTTTGCCAGCCGGACGGAATTGGCGAGAAAGCTCCGGCAGTCGCTGGCGGCCCATCGCGAGCTGGTCTTTCTGGCGACCGATCATTCGCATTCCTACTCGCTGATCCTGCTCAACGCCTTTTACCGGCGGAAGATCAAACATCTTCACCTGGTCGGCGGCGCCGATGATCTGGGCAAGAAAAAAAAGCTCAACAAATTCGACGTGACCTTTGTCGTGCCGACCGAAATGGCCCGGGAAAGGCTGATCTCGGTCGAAGCGCGGCAGGACCGGATCCGGGTGATCGAGAACTTTCTGACCGAAAAGCGCAAGGACGAGATCCGGCCGCGCCGTCCGTTCGATAAGAACGGCGTCCGCCGGGTTTTGCTGATCACCCGTCTCGAACCCGAAAAAAAAGTCGGTCTGCTGCTCGACGCGCTCGACTCGATGCCGGAACTGAATTCGCTGGAATTCACGATTTTCGGCGGCGGCTCCGAGCTGGCGCGGCTCCGGGAAAGGGCGGCCGCAAGAAATCCGAACGTCGTCTTCCGGGGAGTCGCCGAGGGCGTCGAAAACAGCTTTGCCGGGGCGGATCTGTTTCTTCATCTGTGTCCGGTTCAAACATCGGGCCAGTCGATTCTCGAAGCGCTCGCCGCCCGGCTGCCGATTCTGGTCGCCGACAGCGGCGGGATCGGCTCGATCATCTCGCACAACGTCAACGGTTTCTGTTTCCGGGCCAACGACGCCGGCCATCTGGCGGAGCGGCTGAGGGAATTATCGGAAGCGCCGTTCGATCTGCTGAATGCCATCGCGAGGGGCGGGAATCACCTGCAGAACATCAGATTTTCGTCCGAAAACAGCCTCTCGAAATATCGGCGTCTGATCTGGGGGCAAAAAATTCCGGCGGTCGAAATGACCCGCGGGAAACTGATTCTGTAAACGGTTTCGGCGAAAAGGACTGTAAAATGCAAAAAGATTCGATCAATCGTGAAAATCAAAGAGTTCGCCAGTATTTCCGGGGACAAATGGCGGTGATCGAACGCGACACCGACCGCGTCTTCAAATTCCTGCTGCCGGTCCAGTGGCTGGCGATCCTGACGGCGTTCGTGTTCTTTTCCGAACATACCGCAAACTTTTTGAATGCGACGGTGATCGGCGGGGCGGTCGTCGCGCTGCTTTCGTTATTGGGATTGTTTTTGTTTCCGGGGACTGTTTTCACGCGCCAGCTGCTGGCGGTCGGCCAGATGTTCTCGGCGGCGGTGCTCTTCTGGGTGACGGGCGGGAATTTCGAGACCTATCTTTTCATCTTCGCCTCGCTGGTGCTGTTGTCCTTTTACCGCGATATAAATATTCTGATCACCGCATCGATCATCACGATCGGCGGGCATCTGTTTCTGACCCGCCTGGGGCCGTTCGAATCGGCCGCGGCCGAGCTGTTCATCGGCAAATGGAACTGGACCGAACATACCGTTCTGGTGCTGATGGCCGACCTGCTGCTGGTCGTCGCGATTCGGCGCAACCTCAACGATATGTGGAAAACGGCGGTCCGCGATTCTTATCTCGAAGCCAGCGAGGAACGCTATCACACGGTCATCGAACAGATGACCGAAAGCATTTTTCTGGTCGATCCGGAAACCGCCCGGGTGATCGACTGCAACCATCCCTTCGTCAAGCTCGTCGGCTGCCACAACGTCGAGGAAGCGACCCAGCTGACGGTCTTCGATTTCGATCCGGTCGAACCCGAGGAATTCAAAAAAACGACCCGCGTCCTGCGGGAGGAAAACCGTTCGCTGACGGCGATCCGCAAGTTCAAACGGCGCAACGGGCAGCACTGCTACGTCGAGGTCAAGGGACGTTTGATCTCCTATCTGAATCAGAAAGCGATCTGCGTCAACGCCCGCGACATCACCAAACAGAAAAAGGCCGAGCTCGAACTGAAAAGGCTCGCGCTGGTCGCCAAAAAGACGCAGAACGCCGTCGTCATCACCGACCCGGAAGGCCGGATCGAATGGGTCAACGAGGGTTTTACCCGGCTGACCGGCTTTCAGTTCGCCGAGGTCGCCGGCCGCAAGCCCGGGTCGATCTTACAGGGCGAAAAAACGAGCCGCGAAACGATCGCCGCGATTCGCGAACGGATCACGAAATGCCAGCCCTTCGCCGGCGAGATCTACAATTATCATAAAAACGGCACCGGCTACTGGCTGTCGCTTTCGATAATGCCGATCAACGACAGCCGCGGCAAACTGCGGGGATTCATTTCGGTCGAAATGGACATCACCGAACGCAAGGCGATGGAGGAAAAGCTGCGCCACGCCTATGACGAGCTCGAATCGAGGATCGGCGAACGGACGGCCGAGCTGGTCCGCATCAACGAACAGCTGAAAACCGAGGTCAACGAGCGCAAACGCGTCGAACAGGAGCTCGGCGAAGCGCAGCAGTTTTTGAGAAAAGTGATCGACGACATCCCGAGCCTGATCTTCGTCAAGGACATCCACGGCCGCTTCATTCTCGTCAACCGGGCGCTCGCCCGGATGTTCGGCACGCGGCCCGAAAAAATGATCGGCAAAACCTACGGCGATTTCAATATGAACCGGGATGAGGTGGAGCGGTATCATCAGGACGACGAATACGTGATCAACAACCTCGAAGAGAGAATCGTCCACGAGGAAAAACTGACCGATTCGAACGGCAACGTCCACTGGCTGCAGACCATCAAGCGGCCGCTGATCGGCGACGAGGGCGTCGAAAGCATCATCGGGATCGCGACCGATTTCACGGAACGGAAGATCCTCGAGAGCCAGCTCCGCCATTCGCAGAAACTCGAATCGATCGGCCAGCTCGCCGCCGGCATCGCCCACGAAATCAACACGCCGACCCAGTATGTCGGCGACAACGCGCGTTTTATCCGCGACGCCTTTACCGACATCAACGTCGTGCTCGACAAGTATCACCAGCTTTTCGAGATGGTCAAGAATAAGAACATCTCGGAAAAGATCATCGAAGAAATCGCCGACGAGATCGAAAACGCCGACCTCGAATACCTCGTCGAGGAGATCCCGAACGCCATCAGGCAGTCGCTCGAAGGCGTCTCGCGAATCGCCAAGATCGTCCAGTCGATGAAGGATTTCGCGCATCCCGGCACGAGCGAGAAAAAGGCCGCCGATCTCAACAAGGCGATCGAAAGCACGATCACCGTCGCCCGCAACGAATGGAAATACGTGGCCGACGTCGAAACGAATTTCGACAACCGGCTGCCGCTCGTTCCGTGCCTGCTCGGCGAGATCAATCAGGTCGTCCTGAATATGGTCATCAACGCTTCACACGCGATCGCCGACGTCGTCGGCGATGGCTCGCACGGCAAGGGCAAGATCACGATCACGACGACGCGCGTCAACGACAAATGGGCGGAAATCCGGATCGGCGATACCGGAACCGGAGTTCCGCCGGAAATCCAGGGCAAGATCTTCGACCCGTTTTTCACGACCAAGGACGTCGGCAAGGGAACCGGGCAGGGGCTCGCGATTTCGCATACGGTCGTCGTCGAAAAACACCACGGTCAATTGAGTTTCGAATCCGAACCCGGGCAGGGAACGACCTTTATTATCCGGCTGCCGCTCGAAGAAAACGGCAGCATTATGGAAAAGGGGTAAAAAAGAAATGATAAACATACTTTTTGTCGACGATGAGCCGAATATTCTCGAAGGACTCCAGCGAATGCTGAGGTCGATGCGCCACGAATGGAAGATGTTCTTTGCCGAGAGCGGCGACCGGGCGCTCGAACTGCTGCAGGAAACGAAGGTCGACGTGATCGTTTCGGATATGAAAATGCCCGGGATCGACGGCGCCAGGCTTCTCAACGAGGTCCGCGAAAAATTCCCGCAGATCATCCGGATCATCCTTTCCGGCTATTCGGAAAAGGAGATGATTATGAAATCGGTCGGGACGACGCACCAGTATCTGTCGAAGCCGTGCGATCCGGAAATCCTGAAGGCGACCGTCAAAAGGGTCTGCGCGCTGCGCGATCTGCTGGCCGACGACGGGCTCCGGCGGCTCGTCTCGCAGATGCCGACGATCCCGAGCCTGCCGACGCTGTATCACGAGCTGATCGACGAGCTCAGCAAAAACGAGCCCTCGACCAAAAAAGTCGGCGAGATCGTCAAAAAGGACATCGGGATGACGAGCAAGATCCTGCAGATCGTCAATTCGGCCTTTTTCGGTCTCCAGCGGAGGATCTCGGATTCGAACGAGGCGGTCGAATTTCTCGGGCTCGACACGATCAGCTCGCTGACGCTCGGACTCGGCGTGATCTCGCAGCTCGCCTCGGCCGAGCCGCCGGCGATGCTGCTCGCGCGGTTGTGGGAACACAGCATCCAGGTCGGTCTGCTCGCCAGCAAGATCGCCCAGTCGGAAAGACCGGCGGTCGCGGTCGACGCGTTCACGGCCGGGCTGCTGCACGACATCGGCGAAGTGGTGCTCGCGGTCAATCTGCCCGAACAGTTCCTCGACGCGCAAAAGCTGGTCGAGGAACGAAAGATCGATCGGTCCGAAGCCGAAAGGGAGGTTTTCGAAACGACCCACGCCGAGGTCGGAGCTTATTTGCTGGGATTATGGGGGCTGCCGACGCAGGTCGTCGAAGCGGTCGCCTATCATCATACGCCGTCCGAATCGAAAACCGAGCAGTTTACGGCTCTGACGGCGGTCCATATCGCCAACGCCATTCAGAACACCCAGGCCGGCAGCCAGCCGGTTTCGGAAAGGCCGCATTACGACGTCGATTATTTAAGAAGGCTGAACCTTCTGGACAGGGTCCTCAACTGGGAAGACAAATTATCAATGAACTAGCCGCGGCGCGAACGAACCGGGGCGGGAAAATTAACAGGGAGAAAAAAAACGATGAGCTTTAAAATTTTATGTGTCGATGACGATGTCAACATCCTTCAGGGCTTCAAGCGGGGCCTCCGCCGGGAATTCGATATTTACATAGCGGAAAGCGGTCAGGAGGCGCTGACGATGATCGCGTCCGAAGGGCCGTTCGCGGTGATCGTCTCGGATATGCGGATGCCCGGAATGGACGGCGTCCAGCTTCTGAGCCGGGTGCGCGAAGTCGCGCCGCAGACGGTCCGGGTGATGCTGACCGGAAACGCCGACCAGCAGACGGCGATGGATGCGGTCAACGAGGGCCATATCTTCCGCTTTCTGACCAAACCCTGTCCGCCGGAGATGCTCGCGAAGACGATCCACGCCGGGATCGAACAGTACCGGCTCGTGACGGCCGAACGGCAGCTGCTCGAACAGACGCTCAACAAAAGCATCCAGGTGCTGGTCGATATTCTGGGCCTCGTCAACCCGACGGCCTTCAACCGTTCGACGCGGGTCCGCAAAATGACCCGCGAAATCGCCGAAAAGATGAGGCTGAAAAATCCCTGGCAGGTCGAATTCGCGGCGATGCTCTCGCAGATCGGCTGCGTCACGGTGCCCGAGGAAATATTGCAGAAAATCGCCAATGGCAGCGCGCTCAGCGAAAAGGAAGCGGTGCTGTATCACCAGCATCCGCAGGTCGGCCACGATCTGATCGCCCGGATTCCGCGGCTCGAAGCGGTCGCCGAGATCATCGCCAATCAGAACAAGCGGGTCAACGACGAGGTCGTCTCGAGCCTGCCGTCGAGCAATTTCGATACGGTCAGCAACGGCGCGCGGATCCTCAAGGTCGTTTTCGATTTCGACAAACTGCTCCAGACCGGGCATCTGCCGCGCAGCGCCTATCACGAGCTGGCCGACCGGATCGGCTGGTACGACCCGACCGTTCTCAGCGTGCTCAAGGAAATCATCGAACTGGACATCGACGAGTTCGTCACGCTCGATGTCTTTGTCGTCGACCTCAAGCCCGGAATGATCCTCGATCAGCCGCTTTACTCGACCCGCGATTCGCTGCTGCTCTCGGCCGGGCAGGAGATCACGCTCTCGCTGATCCTCCGTCTGATCAATTTCGCCGAAGCCGGCTTTATCAGCAAAAAAATCAGGGTCAACGTGCCGGTCGCGAGCCTCGACAAAGTGATGGCCTGAAGGGGAAGCAAACAAAACAAAGGCGATTTATGAAAGACGGGTTGACGCCCGTCTTTTTTTTTGTCGGCGGCCGATTTTACGGGAAAACGGGTTTGTCGAGCATTTCGGGCTGATCGATGCGCGGAAACTGGATCCGGAAGGTCGTTCCCTTATCGAGCTCGCTTTCGACCCAGATGAAGCCCTTTGACTGTTTGACGAACCCGTAGGCGGTCGCGAGCCCGAGCCCGACGCCTTTCGACGACTGCTTTTTCGAAAAAAACGGCTCGAAGACGCCGTCGAGCGTCGCCGGGTCCATCCCGACGCCGTTGTCGGCGATGGTGACCTGGACGAACGAGCCCTCGGGCTGCGATTTATGGCCGATCGACTGCTTGTCGAGCACGACCGAGCTGGTTTCGATCGTCAGCACGCCGCCCGCCGGCATCGCGTCGCGGGCGTTGGCGGCGAGACTCGCGAGCGTCTGGAGAAGCTGTTTCTGATCGACGAAGCAGACGCCCGAATCCGGGTCGAGATTGAAGACGACCTCGATCTCGTCGGTGACGATGGACGAGAGGATTTTGGCGAATTCGTTGATCGCCGCGTTGATTTCGGTCGGCCGCGGATGAAGCGTCTGCTTGCGCCCGACCGCGAGCAGCTGCCGGACGAGACTCGTCGCGTTGCCGATCGCCTTGCGCATCTCCTCGATCCGGTGGCGGAGCGGGCTCGCCGACGGGAGCTGGAGGTTGAGCATATCGTTATGCAGCACCATCACGGCCAGAAAATTGTTGAAATCGTGGGCGATGCCGCCCGCGAGCCGGCCGAGCGCCTCGATCTTCTGCGTCTGCCGCAGATTTTTTTCGACCTCTTCGGCGGTCTGCCGCGCCGCTTTTTCCGCGGTGACGTCGCGGACCGTGCCCCAGACGCAGCGGAGCAGCCCGTCTTCGCCGATCCCGAGCAGGCTGCTGCGCAAAAAGAGCTCGCGACCGTTGAGGCCGGTCTGGACGGTTTCGAATTCGTCGAGCCGGAGCCCCGACTCGAAAAATCGGCGGATCACGGCCGGGACGAGCGTTTCGAAAAACAGCTTCGCCTCGGCGAGTTCGAATGGCTGGTGGGTGAATTTGCGGTAGATATCTCCGAACGAATCGTTGAACCCGGAAACGAAGCCGGTCCGGTAAAAAGACTCGACGGCGGCCTCCGTGTCGGCGGCCGGGCGGAACGGCTCGCGAAATTCGATCCGAAAGATTCCGTCGGCGTGACGGGCGAAATAATCGAGGCAGAATTGATCGGTCAGCGCGAACTGTTTTTCGAAGGTCGGATTCATATTTTTGCGAAACCTAAAATAACGAGATCACCGATTCGTTATTGTGGCAAATAAAACCCTGGCCGACAAGCCCGCGCGTCGGCTCAGTTTCTCTTTTGCCGGTAAACGAAAGCGAGAATTTCGGCGACCGCCCCGAAAAATTCCGCCGGAATGATGTCGTTCGGTTCGACCGCCCGGTAGAGCGCGCGCGCGAGCGGCGGATTTTCGACGAGCGGGACCTCGTTTTCGCGGGCGATCTGGCGGATCTTGGCGGCGAGCAGATCGGCGCCCTTGGCGACGACGACCGGGGCCGCGTCCTTTTCCCGGTCGTAGCGCAGCGCGACCGCGAAATGCGTCGGGTTGGTGACGACGACCGTCGCCTTCGGAACTTCGGCGATCGAGCGTTTCTGGACGAGCTCGCGGGCGGCCCGGCGGCGCTGGCCCTTGATCATCGGGTCGCCTTCCTGTTCCTTGAATTCGTCGCGAATCTCCTGCTTGCTCATCCTGAGCGATTTTTCGTGTTTGTACCAGGCGTAGCCGTAGTCGGCGCAGGCGATCACGAGCAGCACCGCGCCGCAGCGGAAAGCCAGATTGTAAAGCGTTTCGCCGAGCCGCGCGGCGACCGTCTGGAGCGGCGCGTTGACAAGCGTCGGCGCGGTCTCGACGACCGGCCCGAGAACGCCGTAGGCGACCGTCGCGATGAGCGCCAGCTTGATCAGCGATTTCAGCAGATTGACCACCGAGTCGAGCCCGAAAATTCGTTTGATGTTTTTGGCCGGATTGAACTTATCGGCTTTCGGGATGAGCGCCTCGCCGGAAAATGCGAGGCCGCCCTGCGCGAAATTGCCGGCGACGATCGCGGCGAAGGCGACCATCAGCACCGGCAGCGCGAGCAGCGCGAGGCTTTTTCCGGCCTCGATGAACAGGCGGTGGACGTCGGTGTCGGTAAAAGACCGGAAATCGGCGATCTGATGCGCCGAATTCTGAAAATAAAAGCCCATCCGGCTGAACAGATCGGCGCTTGCGATCTTGAGGGCGATCAGCGCGCCGAAAAAAGCGAGCGCCGCCGGCAGCTCCGCGCCGCGGGCGATCTGGCCCTTGCGCCGGGCGTCTTCCCGTCGTTTCGGGGTGGCTTTCTCTGTGCGTTCGGTGGACATCGATTAATCAAAGGCCGCGGCGCAAAACGGTCACATCGCTCCCATCGCCTTGATCAGACCGTGATAGATCTGCGATAAAATGTCGCGCATCGAGGCCGGCAGAAAATAGAGCGAGGCCCCGACGATCCACAGGCCGACGCCGATCTTGAGCGGGAAGCCGAGAATGAAGACCTGAAACTGCGGGGCCGTCCGGCCGAAGAATTCGATCGCGAACTCGACCGCCAGCAAAACGATGATCGCCGGCGCGGCGAGCGTCACGCCGACGACCAGCGTGTTGGCCGAAAACCTGAGCAGCAGATCGAGCAGGTCGCCCGAAAAAGTAAAGCTGCCCGGCGGGGTCGTCGAAAAGCTCTTGACGGCCGCCGCCAGAAACCAGTGGTGGCCGTTGGCGCCGAGCAGGACGAGCAGCCCGAACATCTGGGCGATCGTGCCGAAAGCGGTCGTCTGCGCCTGGGTCGACGGATCGATCGTGCCGGCGAGCGAAAAACCCATCTGCGCCGCCAGAAAATGGGCGGCCGTTTCAAGGCCGCTGAAGACGAGCCGGCCGACAAAACCCATAATCGCACCGATCACGAGCTCGCCGGCGAGCACGACCAGCAGTCCGTAAGCTTCGGCGGGCGGCGTTTCGATCCGGCCCGCGAGCACCGGCGCGAGCGCGAGCGTGAGGACGAGGGCCATCACCACGCGGATTTTGAAGTTGGCCGCCTTGTGCGCCCAGAACGGCGCGAAGGAAACCAGCCCGCCGATCCGCGCGAGGACGACGAGAAAGATCAGGACCGGTCGTAATGGAATTTCGAAAGGTTCCAAAGCGTTGTCGTGTTCACTTCAAATAGGGCGAAAAATCGCTGAACAGCGAGGCCGCGAACGTCAGCAGCACCCGCAGGATCCACGGGAAAGTGATCAGAAACATCACGAAAATCGCGATCACGCGCGGGGCGAACGAAAAGGTCTGGTCCTGGATCGAGGTCAGCGTCTGAATAAGGCTGACGATCACGCCGATGATGATCGCCGCCGCGAGCATCGGCCCGACGATCCACATCAGCGTCGAGAGCGCGTTCTGCATCAAGTTGGTAATCAGTGCGTCGTTCATATGAAAATTTATTTATCGTTCGCTGGCGGTTCAAATCGAGAGCTTTTTCCGGCTGCCGGTCGCCGGTTAGCCATAAAAACCGACGAACAGGGGGCATCGAGCCGCGAACCCGGCTACATCACGCTCTTGACCAGCGAGCCGACGATCAGGTACCAGCCGTCGACCATCACGAAGAGCAGCACCTTGAGCGGCATCGAGACGATGACCGGCGGGAGCTGCATCATACCCATCGACAGCAGGACGCTCGAAACGGCGAGATCGACGACCAGAAACGGCAGAAACAGGACGAATCCGATCTGAAACGCCGTCTTCAGCTCCGAGATCATATAGGCCGGGATCAAAGCGGTCGTCGGCACGTCGTCGGCGGTCGCCGGCCGCGGGCTTTTCGACAGCCGCAGAAAGAGCGCGAGATCCTTTTCCCGGGTGTGTTTGAGCATATAGGCGCGAAGCGGGCCGAGCCCTTTTTCGAGCGCTTCGGACTGCGTGATCTGGCCGTCGGACATCGGTTTGTAGGCGATGTCGTAGACCTGTTTGAGCGTCGGGCCCATCACGAAGATCGTGATAAAGAGCGCGAGCCCCAGCAAAATCTGGTTGTTCGGCGTTTCCTGCGTGCCGATCGCCTGCCGGAGAAAGTGAAAGACCACGATCAGCCGCGTAAAGCAGGTCATCGAGATCATAATCGCCGGGATGAAGCTGAGCAGCGTCAGCAGGACGACGATCTGGAGCGGAGTCGAGCTCGTGACGGTCTTGTTGAGATCGACGGTCGCCTCGGGTTTGGCCGGCGGCACCGGCGGACGCGGCTGGGCGGCGGCCGTCAGCGGGCCGATCAAAAGCACCAGAAAGACGATCGAGGGCAGCAGCAGTTTTTTCATTGGAGCCGACCTCCGTTTTCGATTTCGAGCCGGGCCGCGGCCTGTTCGAATTCGGCGGCGAACGTCGGGCGTTCTTCGCCGAGCAGCTCGGCCACCGAGCGCGAATTGAGCAGCGCGCCGTCGGCCGGCGATTTTTCTTCGGCGAGCAGCGTGAAGTTCTGGGCGGTCGAGCCGACCAGCAGGACGCGGTCGCCGAAGCGGACCGTCGAGATCGTCCGACCGCTGCCGACCGCGACCGAGGTTAATATTCGAAGCTCGACGTCGCCGGTCGCCGGGTCGGCTTTCTGATTGCCGAAACCGAGTTTTTTCGCGCCCCACGCGCCGGCGAAGATCAATCCGACGACGAGCAGCATCGCGCCGAGGGTTTTAAGCAGCAGGCCGCCCGAACCGGGTTCGGCCATCGGCGGCGACTGTTCGTGCTGCATAAACGGCAGCCGGTCGTCGTCGCCCATCGTCTCGGTCTGTTCGGTCGTCGCCGGCGGGTCGGCCGGCGCGGTCTGCGCGAAGCCGGCGACGGCCGGGCCGAGCAGCAGGACGAGTCCGAGGATCAGTTTCGTGAAATTCGAGCGTTTCATCAGTTGTCTTCCTTGACGATTTCGGTGACGCGGACGCCGGCGCGGTCTTCGAGCACGACGATCTCGCCGCGGAGCAGCGATTTATTGTCGGCGCGGATGTCGACGCCCTCGCCGGTCGAGCGCGTGAGCTTGATGATGCTCGACGGCGCGAGATTCAATATGTCGCGGATCTTGAGCCGGGTCCGGCCGAGCTCGACCGAGAGCTCGAGCGGCAGATCAAGGAAACGATGCCACGAATTGATCGTTTCTTCGTTTTCGTTTTTCATTGGATCTTAAAGCTGGACGATGAAATCCGTGATGTAAATGGCCTGGACTTCCGGTTCATCCGAAGCGGCCTGCGCGGCTTTGAGCAATTCCTTGCGCAGCTTGGCCTTGCCCTCGGCGGTCAGGATCTCGTCCGAGGTTTTTTCGGATAAAACGGCGAGCATCGCGTTGCGGACGCGCGTCATAAAAAGCTGGTCGGGTTTTTCGGAGCCGTCGTCGCCGCCGACGCCGAGGCTGACGGTCATCCGCAGGTAGCGGGCGTTGTCGGTATCGGCGAGGTTGACGATAAAGGGCGGCAGCTCGATGACTTTCTTGACGTCGCCGTCCTTCGGCAGCGCGGATTTCAGCGTCCCCGATTTTTTCGGCGGGCTATCTTCCTCTTCTTCTTCAGAGTCGTCAACCGGCTTTTTGGCTTTGGATTTTTTTTCTGTGGCGGCTTTGGTTGGTTTGGCATCGGTTTCTTCGGTGGCTTCGGTCGCGGCCGCCGAGCGGCTGCGCCAGTAGTAAAAGCCGCCGCCGCCGACAAGCAGCAGGACGACGGCGATGATGATCAGTTTCTTGAAATTTCTCCGTGGAGCGCCGCCTTCGACGGCTTCTTCGGCGGCATTGTTGTTATCGGTTTCTGACATAGAGCTTCCTCCGCCGGAAACGATTGCGAAATGTATGCCACGCGAAAATGCCTGATTTTGCGGTGAAAAAAACTCATTTGAACGCGATAAATCGGTTTTCCCGACTTTTTTTTGACGAAGGGCGTCAACGATTCGACACCACGGAAAAAAAGGACCAGCCGCACGCCGTGACGGCGTGCGGCCGATCCGATTGGTCGAGGCGGCGGTGAGGCTTATTCTTTAAGGCGCACTACCTCTCCCGTGTCGAAATGGTAAACGGCCGCGACGATCGCCACTTCGCCCTCTTCGACGGCCTTTTTGATGATCGGGCTCTTTTCGAGCAGATCCTTGGCGCTGTGGTTGGCGTTGAGCTCGACGCAGGCCATATTCGGCTTGTCGCCGAGGACGCAGTCTTTCGAGCCCTCGAAGGCCGGCGTGATCGAATCGACGATCGCCGACAGGTTGCGGGTCGGCATTTTTTCGCCCGAGACGGCGGCCGCGACCGCGCCGCAGCTTTCGTGGCCGAGGACGACGATCATCTTGGCGTGCAGATGCTCGACGGCGTATTCGATACTGCCGAGCGAGACCTCGTCGGCGATGTTGCCGGCGTCGCGGACGACGAACAGCTCGCCGAGGTTTCGGTCGAAGATGAATTCGGGCGGGACGCGGCTGTCGGCGCAGCCGAGAATGATGAACTGCGGCTTCTGGCCCTTCGAAAGGGCGACGCGCGACGCCGAATAGTTGGCGGCGGTATGCTTGCCGGCCATAAATCTCTTATTGCCGGCCATCAGCTCGGCCCAGAGCGCGTCGGCCGAGACCTTTTCGGTCTTTTCCTTTTTTTCGTCCGCCGTCTTGTTGCCGGTGTTCGTGTTTTCGGCTTCCTTTTTGGTCGCGGGAGCGGTGTCTTCTTCGTCATCCTCGACTTTTTTGGCCTTTTTCGATTTGTCTTTCTTGCTCGATGATTCGGCCGAACCGCAGGCCGTCAGCAGGGTCAGGCTCAGAAAGAGAATCAGAAAAAGCGCGACGAGCGTCTTCACGTTGCCGGTCAGGTTAAATTTGCGAATGTTCATAGTTTGTTCCTTCGGGATTTATTTGTCCCGGGGTTTTTCAGGAGTTTTATCGGGAGTGCCGACGACGACCGCGCCGTCGTTCTGAAGCTTGGTTTTCATCAGTTTCTTTTCGTCGGTATTCGAGATCTTCGAGCTGTTGGAGTTCGCGTCGTTTTTCTGGGGCAGCGGGCTCGATTTTTCGAGAATCTGTTTTTCCTTCTCGATCTTGTCGTCGACGACGGTTTTGTTTTTATCGTTCGCCAGGCCGGTCGTCGTCGCCGGCGCGGCGAGCCGCAGGACGGTGATGCTGATCCGGCGGTTGGCGGGTGCGAAGGGATCGTTCGGGACGAGCGGTTCGGTGTCGGCGTAACCGACGATCCGGCGAATCTGCTCCGGCTTGACGCAATTCGATTCGAGCACCCGGCGGGCGGCGTTGGCGCGGTCGGCCGAGAGCTCCCAGTTGGTGTAGTTGTTGTCGTCGGTGCTGAAGGGTCGACTGTCGGTGTGCCCGCCGATGTTGATCTGGTTCGGCAGGCCGCAGATCGCCGCCGCGATCTCGTTGAGAATCGCTTCGGCTTCGGGCGTCAGCTTGGCGCTGCCCGACGGGAACGAGACCTGCTCGGCCTTGTCGACGATCTGGATTTTAAGCCCTTCCTCGGTCACTTCGATCTTGACGCGATCGCGGATCTTGGCGAATTCCGGTCTCGATTCGAATTTTTTCTGGAGCGTCTGGGCGATGCTGAAAAGAACCTGTTCGTCGTCCTTCGAGGTCAGCGTGTCGGGTTCCTTGCTGACTTTTTTGGCCTGCGAGAGAATGCCGCCCTGCATCGTGTCGAACACGCCGGGCGAGCGGAAATAGGCGGCGATCGCCTGTTTGAGTTTCATATCGGCCTGCGAAACGAGCCACAAAACGAGGAACAGCGCCATCATCGCCGTCACGAAGTCGGCGTAGGCCACCTTCCACGCGCCGCCGTGATGGCCGCCGTGACCTTTGGCTTTCTTGATCCGCGGTCGTGGTTTTGGTTCTTCTTCGGCGATTTTGTTTTCCATAAAACAAGTTGGTTCGCGGCCGTCCGGTGACGGTGGCTCTCAGATTGCTAACGCGGCTTGATCTCCTTGAGAAGCGGTTCGAGCTCGGTGGTCGACGGCCGGTCGAAGCTGTAGATCGTCTTGCGGGCGAATTCGACGGCGGTCGACGGGGCCGCGCCGTTGGCGAACGAAACGAGCCCGGCTTTGATGCAGTTAAAGTATTTACTCTCATCCTGCCCGAGGTTGTCGATGTTCGCGGCGATCGGCGCGAGCATTCCGTAAGAGAGCAGCAGGCCGAGAAACGTGCCGACGAGCGCGGAGCCGACGTGGTGGCCGAGCTCTTCCGGCGGGCCGTCGAGATGCTGCATCGTGACGACGATGCCGAGCACCGCGGCGACGATGCCGAGGCCGGGCAGCGCGTCCGACGCGCGGTTGAGCAGCGCCGGGATGATCGCCGCCTCGTCGTGGTGCGTTTCGAGCTCGGCGTCGAGCATAATTTCGAGCTCCTCGGGCGAACAGGCGCCGTTGACGAGCATCTTCATCGCGTCGCAGAAGAAATCGACGGCGTGATGGTTGGCGATAAAGCTCGGGTATTTCGTAAACAGCGACGAGGCGAGCGGGTTGTTGACATCGTCTTCGATCGAGAGCAGACCGCCTTTTTTCGAGTTGACGAAAATGTCGTACTGCATCCGCAAAACTTCCGAATAGGTGTTCTTGTTGTAGGGCGAGCCTTTCAGCGCGACGGGCAGCACGGCCAGGATCCGCATCAGGTATTTGAGCGGGTTGGCGGCGATCGTGGCGCCGATGCAGGCCCCGCCGATGACCACGAATTCCGACGGCTGGATGAGCGCCCCGAGAGGGCCGTTAATCATCAGGAAGCCGCCGATGACGCAGCCTAAAACAACGACGATGCCGATAATGATAAACATAAGGGTTCGAGTTCAATCAGAAATAATTCCGGTAAAAATCAACCACAGACAAACAAGTTTAAGGGGTAGCCGTTTATCTGTGGTTGGTGCCTGTGTGATTGTAAAAAACGCTTTATGATCCAAACGAGCTTTCAACGCCCGTTATTCTTATCGGAAAAAGCGGGCAGAACTTTAGAGGATCTGCAACAAATCCTGGAAGGTCTGGTTGAGACTCGTGATCACCCGCGAATTCGACTGGAAGCCGCGCTGGGCCTCGATCAGCTTGACGAACTCGTTGGTAATGTTGACGTTAGACTGTTCGAGATAGCCGCCCGCGATGAGCCCGCGGCCGCCCGAACCGGGCGCGCCGATGGTCGCCTGATTCGAAGCGAGCGTCTCGGCGAAGAGGTTGTCGCCGCGCCGCGAGAGGCCTTCCGACGAATTGAACGTCGCGAGCGCGTACTGTCCGATCGGCCGCGTCTGGCCGTTCGAGAAGATCGCCAGCAGGATGCCGTTCGGGTCGATCGACGAGCCCGAGAGCTCGCCGGCCGCGAAACCGTCCTGGTTGTTGGCCGAATTCGACGAGGGCCGCGCGTAAGAGACGATGTTGTAGGCGCCGAGCGAGCCGTCCGGATTAGTTTCGCGGAGGTTGATCTCGATCGACGGCAGCACCGCGCCGCCGAGCTGCGTCTGGTCGGGCTGAACCGAAAACTGCGTCGGGTTGAGCAGATTGCCGCTCGAATCGAACTGGAAATTGACCGGTGCCACGCCCGATGCGCCGCCGTTCGAGGAAAGCTGGGTCGCGACGCCGTCGAGCGTCGCGGTCGCGTCGAACGAGCCGTTGGCCAGCCGCGTGAACTTGATGTCGAGCACGCGCGTCGTGCCGCGCGAGTCGTAGACCTGAATCGTCGCGTGAAAATCGGTGCCGGTCGTCGCCTGCGAGTTGAGATTGACCTTCATCGAGGCGCTCGAGGTCATCTGCGGGGCGAGCGTCTGGCCGATCGGAATGCGGAGCGCGGTCAGCGCCGAGCCGGGCGTGATGACGCCGCCGACGGCCGCGTAGCCCTGCACCTTGTCGCCGCGCGGCGTGATCAGGTAGCCCTCGTTGTTGAGCGTGAAATCGCCCGCGCGCGTGTACGACAGCGTGTCGTCGCGCTGGCGGACGACGAAAAATCCGTTGCCCTGGATCGCGGTGTGGAGCGACGAGCTCGATTCGTTGAGCGTGCCCTGCGAAAGATTGGTCTGAATCGACGAGGTCTGGACGCCGTCACCGATCTGGAGCGCGAGCCCGGCGCCGTTGAGCCGCGCGCCGAAGGTGTTCGCGTAAACGTCCGAAAAGGTGATCTGACTGCCGCGAAAGCCGACCGTGTTGGCGTTGGCGATGTTGTTGCCGACGACGCTCAGGGCGTTGGACATAGCATTTAAGCCGGAAAGCGAAGCGTTGAAAGAAAAAGTCATAATTTTAATATTCTCCTTGTTGTTAATCTCTTGATGTTCCGTTTGAATTGATCGGCGTGTTGTTCGTGCCCGATCCCGAGCCGGAGCCGGAACCTGAGCCGGAACTGATCGGCTGGTTGAGAATCGCGAGCATCTGCTCCATCGATTCGCGGATGCCGATCAGGTTGTCGAGCGAATTGAACTGGGCCAATTGGGCGACGAAGGCGGTTCCGTCCTGGGGATCGAGCGGGTCCTGATTTTTCAATTGGGCGACGAGCAGCGTCATAAACATATTGCTGTCGGTCTTGGTGCCGCCGATGCCCGACGACGATTGCGACGAAGCGTATGAGCCGGCCGCGTTGGCTGCGTTTACATTCATTTATTACCTCCTATGATGACGGCCCTCAGGCCAGCAAACTCAACAGACGGTTCGGGGCGTTCGGCTCCGAATCGTCGGGATTCTCGGAATTGCCACGATAGTCGTAGCTGAAGACGGTATCCGGATGACGGGTCTGATTCCCGGCGTTCCGGTCGGCGTTCGACGAGGAAGTGCCGGTGGATATTTCGATCTGACCGATCTCGAGGCCGCATTTATGCAGATTTTCGCGGAGCTGATCGAGGCTGGTCGTCAGCACTTTCCGGGCGGCGTCCGTTTCGGTTTGGAAATACGCGTTGAGCGCGCCGTTGCTGCCGCGTTCGAGACGGATTTCGACCGTCCCCAGCTCGGCCGGATGGAGCCGCATCCGGAGCGTCTGATTCTGTTTCTCCCGGTCGACGGTCCGCACCATTTGCAGAATCTGCGGGGCGATCTGCTCGACGATACCGCGCGGGTCGATCTGGTCCGGAGGCAGGTTGGGAACGATTTTCGCGCCCTTTGTTCCGAGCTCGACGACGCGGTCGATACCGGGGATCGGTTCAATTTCGCTCAATTCGGGCGGGGGCTCGAATTCGGGCGTTTCACGGCCGCGGAGCACGGTTTTCAAAAGCACGTTTTCGACCGGCGGGCGCGGCGTGTCGTCGGTCCGAACCGGGAATTTCCCGTCGTCGATCTTGGTTCCGGAAAGGATCGGTCTGACCTTCGGGGGCTGGTTGATCGGCCCGGCGAATTCGAGCGGCTTCAGAACCGGGTTTCGGACCGGCTCGAAGTTTTTGACGACCGCATCAACGGTCGGAACCGGGATCTCGATCTGTTTAGTCGGAATTTCCGGGCGAATGGCGCCGATTTCGGTTTCGTCGCCGGCGGTCGAAACCGTGGTCGGCGCGGCGTCGGCGGTTTTGACCGGCGATTTTTTGAAGATGTTTTCGAACGTGCCGAGCAGCGAACGGATCTCGTTCGGCGAAAGATCGAAGCCGGTGATCCGGCCGCCGGAATATTTCGGCTGGAGCTGGATCTTGAAGGGGTCGGATTCGGGAATCCGGCCGTCGGCGGGGAAATCCTCGCCGAGGTTGTCGGGATTGATGATCGGCGGGGTCGTGACCGGCGGTTGCGGTTTGACGTCAGGCGTTTCACTGACCGGATTCCGGAGCTCGAGTTTGCCGTAATATTCGAGAACGCGGTCCTGGACCGTCGGCGGGGCGGTTTTCGGGGCCGCCGCAAGCTCGACCTGCATATGATCGACCGGCGAATCGGTGGCGGCCGCCGCGGTCGGCGGAATTTGGGAATTTTCCGAAACGACCGGGTTCCGGGTGACCGGCTGAAAACCTTTCGGAACCTGGTTGACGGGAACGAATTCGACCGGCGGCATCCCGACCGGGATTTTCGACGTGCCCGGCACCGCCGGCGGTTCGGTGAAAAGGGCGGGCTCGGTGGTGGTGTCCGCGGGCAATGACAGGTCGGGGCCGGGAATGTCGTTTTCAGGCTGCAGGAAAACGGGCGGCGGCGCTTCCGTTCCGTCATCGGGAACGATCGGCGCGACGGCGGTGAAATCGACGGTTGGGCCTTGTGTCGGGGCCGGCTTTTCGGGGATGTTCGAGAGCTCGCCGAATTTCGTCCGGAGATCGGTGTTTTTCAGAAAATCGGGGATTTCGACCGGTTTCGGAAGGCTCGAATCGGTAAATTTGACGAAGGCCGGCGGCAGGGTTTCGGGTTTCGTTTCCTGTTTGAAAAAAGTCCAGCGCTGGCGAATCGGCTGGCTGTTCGCCCAGAAAGCCGGCCCGGCCGGTTCGGCGGCGAATTCGAATTGACCCGAAACCGGCACCGCGCCATCGGTTTTGGCGGTCGCGAGCGGCTCGGAAAAAACGGCCTGATCGAGGAGCGTGCCGGTCGTCGGCAGCACCCCCGCGAACGTTTCGGAGCCGTTTTGCGCGGGAGCCTGATCGGTCGGCGCGGGCTTTTGCTCGGGCGGCTGAAGGGTTGTGAAGATGTTGCTCAGGATCGCCGAAAAATCGGCCGCCGGTTCGTCCGACTCGGGGTCGGGAAGACCCGGCAGCGGTTTGTCGTGGCCGTCGAAGCCGGCAAAAGAGATGATATTCATTGTTTGATCCTCAATTGGCGGGCGAAATTGGCGGATACGATTTCGTCCAGCGCGTTTTGTTCGACCCGGGCGAGTTCAAGCCGGTGGCGCAAAGCCTGGTTTTCCCGGAGTCGATCGGTGATTTTGACCTCGCGCGCGGCGGCCGCCAGTTTTGCGCTCTGCTCGGCGCACGCCCGTTTCTTTTCGTTGAGAATATCGAGCGCCTTTTGCTTCTGCCGGTCGAGCGCCGTCAGGTGCATCGCCTCGAGCTCCATTTCGCCGATATTCATCACCTGCCCGCTTTTCAATTTTCTGCCGTAGCTTTCGAGCGCCCGCCGGTATGATTCTTCGAGCAGCTCGATCTGCTCCGCGGCGCGGGTGACCTCGGTCTGCAGCTCCTTCATCCGGAGCAGCTCTTTTTCCTGCTTCATCTCGCGGACTTTGTGAACGGTTTGCAATGTGAACTTGAACTTTTTCATACGGTTTTAATGCCGAGAAGCCTGTCGATCGATTCGGGAAGGGAAGCGACCTCGTCGCGTTCCTGTTTGAGGAACTGGTTGATTTCCTCGTGCCGGGCGATGGCCAGATCGATTAGCCGGTTGCTGCCCATCTGATAAGCGCCGATATTGATCAAATCCTCGGCTTTCTGATATGAAGCTAGCAATTCCCGTACCTTACCGGCGTGCATCTGATGGTCCTTGTTGGTGACGATCGAGAAGAGCCGCGAGGCCGAATTGAGCACGTCGATACAGGGGTAATGATTCTGCGCGGCGAGCGCCCGCGAGAGCACGATATGGCCGTCGAGAATCGAGCGGACGGCGTCGGCGATCGGTTCGTTCATATCGTCGCCTTCGACCAGCACCGTGTAAAAACCGGTGATCGAGCCGCCGTTGTCGAATTTGCCGGCGCGTTCGAGGAGCTTCGGCAAAAGCGCGAAAACCGAGGGCGTATAGCCTTTCGACGAGGGCGGTTCGCCCGCCGCGAGCCCGATTTCGCGCTGCGCCATACAAAAACGCGTGACCGAGTCCATAATCAGCAGCACG
Organism: Acidobacteriota bacterium; assembly: GCA_018269075.1. Lineage (GTDB taxonomy): Bacteria > Acidobacteriota > Blastocatellia > Pyrinomonadales > Pyrinomonadaceae > JAFDVJ01. Next base: position 66,813 of record JAFDVJ010000004.1, on the reverse strand, counting down.
TTTGCGCCCTGATCCTTGAAATATTCGGCGATCGCGGTCGCGGCGAGCGCCGCCCGGATCCGGACGAGCGCCGAATCGTCGGAGGTCGAGACGACGACGACCGACCGCGCCATTCCTTCGGGGCCGAGCTCGTTTTCGATGAATTCGCGGACTTCGCGGCCGCGCTCGCCGATCAGCGCGATGACGTTGATGTCGGCGGCCGAGCGTTTGGCCATCATCCCGAGTAATGTCGATTTCCCGACACCCGAACCGCCGAAGATGCCAATTCTTTGACCCGCGCCGATCGTCAGCAGGCCGTCGATCACGCGGACGCCGGTTTCGAGCGAATCGTCGATGTTGGCGCGGGCGAGCGGGTTGGTCGTGCTCCGGTTGAGCGGGTAGGATTCGATGGTTTCGATGACCCCGAGATCGTCAAGCGGGCGGCCGAGCGCGTCGATCGTCCGGCCGAGCAGCTGTTCGCCGACGCCAATCTCGCTCTTGACGCCGGCCGCGATGATCGAATCGCCGACCCGGACGGGCGGCATCTGGCCGAGCGGCATCAACAAAACGTTGTTGTCGCGGAAACCGACCGCTTCGAGCATCGTCGTCCGTTCGCCGTTTTTCGTCGGCAGATAGCAGAGATCGCCGACCGAGACGGTCGGGCCCTGCGATTCGATGACGAGGCCGACGGAGCGCATCACGCGGCCGATCGATTTGAGCGTCTCGATTTTTTCGAGTTTTTGAAAATATTGCGACAGCATCTTAGTTGAACAATCCGTGGGCGATCTCTTCGAACTGGGATTCGATGCGGGCGTCGATGTCGCCCGTTTCGGTGTGGATCAGACAGCCGCCGACCGAGATCGAGCGGTCCTCGACGAGTTCGAGCGAGCCGCGAAAATCGAGTTTTTCGCGGTGCATCCGGACGAACTGGAGGTCTTCCGGGTTGAGATGGACTTCGGCGACGCTGCGGTTATGAAGCTTGCCGAGCGAGACCTTGACGAGCGTCAGCGCGATCTCGCGGTCGATCGTCACCTCGCGGGCGACGACCTTTTTGGCGATCCGGAGCGCGAGCTCGACGAGGTCGTTTTCGGCCTGCCGCGTGATCTCGGCGGCGAGACCGGCGATCTGTTCGATCGTTTCGGTGAGCTGCAAACGGATTTCGGCGGCCTGCGCGGCGACTTCCTGATCGAATCTCAAACGGACTTCCTGTTCGGCCTTTTCGCGCGCCGCCTCGGCGATGTCGGCGGCGTTGGATTCGGCGGTCGCGATGATCCGGGCCGCCTCGTCGCGGGCGCTTTGAACGATCTCGTCGATGTTCGGCATCACGACCGCCGGTTCGAATTCGGTTTCGACCGGTTCGGTTTCGGGCACGGCCGCCGGTTGTTCGGTTTCGCCGGCCAGCAGCTCGGCGACCGACGGGAAGACGAACTGGCCGATGCTCCGCGAATCGGTCGACGAGCCCCCGATCCGGGGAATCGCGACCGCCGTCACGGCGGCCGGAACATTCTGATTTTTGATGACTTTAGCTAACATATTCGTCGGCTCCGCCGCCGCCTCCGAGGCTGATCACGCCCTGTTCGTCGAGCAGCCGCATCACTTCGACGATCTCGCGCTGGGCGCCGGTCACGTCCTTGAGCTTGACCTGGCCCATAAAGTCCATTTCCTCCTTCATCATCTCGACCGCGCGGCTCGACATATTCGAGAAGAAGCGGTTCTGCAGCTCTTCGACCGTGCCCTTGAGCGCGAGCGCGAGCACTTTCTTGTCGACGCGCTGCATAATTTCGCGGATGCCGACGTCGTCGATCAGCAGGATGTCTTCGAAGGTGACCATCAGGTTGCGGATTTCGAGCGAGAGCTCGGGGTTGCCGCCCTCGATCTGTTCGAGCATCAGCCGCATCGTTTCGCGGTCGAGCCGGTTGCAGATGTCCGCGACAGCGCGGACGCCGCCGACGTTCGAGCGGCCCATTCCGCTGACGGCCGATAATTTCTGGTTGAGCACGTGGGCGATCCGTTTGACGACGTCCTGCGAGACGGTCTGGAGCGCCGCGAGCCTGAGCACGATGTCGCCGCGCATCGATTCCGGCAGCTGCTGCAGAACGGTCGAGGCGGTCGCCGTGTCGAGATGCGCGAGGACGACCGCGATCGTCTGCGGATGCTCGGACTGAAACAGCTTGGCGAGCTGCTGCGGGTCGGTTTTCTGGAGCGTTTCGAAGCTCGCCGGCGTTTCGAGCGAGAGCATCACCTTGTCGGTCAGACGTTTCGCCTGCTCGGGGCCGAAGCTCCGCAGGAGCAGGCGTTTCGCGTAATCGACGCCGCCCATCGTGACGTAGTTGCGGGCGGTCAGGAGCTGGTGAAATTCTTCGACGACGTTATCGGAAACGTGCGATTTGACGTCCGGCAGGAGCGCCAGTTCCTTCGAGAGAATCTGGACTTCTTCCTCGTCGAGATGCTTGAACAGTTCGGTCGCGGCCTCTTCGCCGAGCGAGAGGCAGAGAATCGCGGCCTTGCGCGCGCTCGACAGCGACGAATCCGGCGGGCGGATCGCGAGCGCGGTCATTTCCTCGTGTTCGAGGGCGTCGGTTTCGGCGGTTTCGGTAAATTCTTCGACAGATGGCGACATATAAAAATTAGCGTTTCGATTATCGGGTGTTTCGGGTTAAACGGCCGGCCGGCGATGGCGCGGCCGGCTTTTCAATGAATCTTTCAGGTCGTTTCGCGAAGCCAGCCGCGGAGCGTGCTGACGACGGTTTCGGTGTCGTTGAGCGACTGGTCGATGATCTGCTTCTTGATGTTTTCGATTCTTAAAATCTCCTCGTTGACGGGCGGCAGCTCCGCCATCGCGTGATCCTCGGCGTTCATCTGCGCTTCGAGGTCGGCGACGGTCGTCAGCGGCGGGATTTCTCCGTGATTTTCTTCGAGTTGTTTGGGTGTTTCCGTTTCTTCCAAGCGTTTTTCTTCCTCCTCGGATTCTTCAGATTTGGCTCCTTCGAGAAGCCGGGCCTGATCCGTTTCCGGGACGGCGGCCGCCTTCAGCGCTTTTCGCGCGGGCAGGATGACGAACCATAACAGGAGCAGGGCGATCAGGACGAGCGCGCCGTATTTGAGGGCGCTCGGCACGAACTGTTTGTATTTGTCGAGGGTCGAGGGCGGCGTCGCGGTGTCGGCCGGCTTGTCGAAGGGCATCGTCTGGACGACGACCGAATCGCCGCGATTGGGATCGATGCCGATCGCGCCGCCGACCAGATCCTGAATCTGCTTGATCTCGTCGGGCGTCCGCGCGACTTCGACGCCGTTGACGGTTTTGTTGTCGACGACGACCGAGACCGTCATCCGGCTGACGCGGCCGCCGCCGCCGATCGTTTTGCGGACCGTTTTGTCGATCTCGTAATTGACGGTCGCGGTGTTGCGCGAATCGCCGGTCGTCGAGGCCGCCGGCGTCGGCGACGGCGACGCGGTCGTCGGGTTGTTCGAGCGCGCGCCGACGACGCCGTTCGGGTTGGCCGAATTCGAATTACGCGCCTCCTGCGAGGTCTGCTGCGAGCGGACGACCTGCGACTGCGGGTTGTATTTCTCCTCGTTCTGCTCGATCTGGCTGAAATCGATATCGGCGGCGACGTCGGCGCGGACGCGATCCTGGCCGACGACCGGTTCGAGCAGCGCGATGATCCGGGCGGCGCTTTCCATCTCGTATTTCTGTTTGGCTTCGAGCTGCGCGTGAAACGCCCCGGCGTCGTTGAGGCCGCCGCTTTTGCCGCGCCCGGCGGCGACGAGCAGCCGCCCGCGCGTGTCCATCACCGAGACGTTCGACGGGTCGAGGCCCTCGACCGAACTCGCGAGAAGGCTCACGATGGCGTCCGTCCGTTCCGGTGAAAGCTCTTTGTTTTGTTTGACTTTCAGCATCACCGAAGCCTTCGCGCCCTCTTCCTTTTCGGTGAAGACCGATTCCTTCTGCGGGGTGATGTGGACGCGCGCCGAATCGACCTCGTCCATTCCTTCGAGCGTTTTCGAAAGCTCGCCCTCGATCGCCCGCCGGTAATTGACCTGCTGGGCGAAATCGGTCGCGCCGAAGCTCGTTTTGTCGAACAGATCGAAGCCGACGTGGCCGCCCGAGATCGCGCCGCTGGCGGCGACCTGCAGACGGAGTTCGGAAATCCGTTCCTGCGGGACGGAAATCGTGGTGCCGCCGTTGGTCAGCGAATAGGGCACGTTTTCGGCTTTGAGCTTGTCGACGATCGACTGGGCGTCGGTCGGGTTCAGATCCGAAAACAAAACCGCGTAATCGGGCTGCGATCCGTAATAAACGAGCGCTCCGACGAGGCCCAGCGTGGCGACGGCCGCCGCGATCGTGGCGATTCGCCCCTTCATCGGCAGCCGTTCCCAGGTTTCCTTGATTTGTGTTAGCGGAGAAGACATATTTTGAATTCGGATTTCGGATTTCGGATTTCGGATTTATTTCGGGTTTCGGATTTTTGTCGGTTTCGGCGGTTTCGGAGATTTAGATCTTAAGCAATCCGAAATCCGAAATCCGAAATCCGAATTCGTCAGACCTGCATCCTCATGATTTCTTCGTAAGCGCCGATAAGCTTGTTGCGGACCTGCAGTCCGAGCTGAAATTTAAGGTCGGCGGTTTGCATCTGGATGATCGTTTTGTGTAAATCCGGAGACTCGCCGGTGACGGCTTTGGAAATCTCCTGTTCGGCGCCCTTCTGGGTTTGATCGATCGATTCGACCGCCGATTTGACTAACGATCCGAAGTCGTCGGTCGAAGACTGCGTCCGGCCGGCGGCGAGCGGACTGCTCCCCGTCTGCTGGATCAGGTTTCCGAAATTGATGCCGTTGATAGCCATTTTCTTTGAAATTGCCGTCCGCGGGCGACGGCCGAATGATTAAACGTCGCCGAGATTGATGCTGACCCGGGCCATTTCCTTGGCGGTGTTGAAGACCGTCGAATTGGCTTCGAACGAACGCGCGGCCGACATCATATTGACGGTTTCCTCGAGCGGGTCGACGTCCGGCATCATCACGTAGCCGTTGGCGTCGGCGTCCGGGTGGCCCGGCTGATACTGCATCACGTAGGAATTTTCGTCGGCCAGCACGACTTCCGACTTGACGCCCTGCGTCTTGGTGTCGGGCTGGTCGAAAAGGCCGTTCTGGGCGGCGCTCTGCTGCCAGTTTTCGGTGATGTCCTGCGACGAGAAAACGACGTCGCGGCGCTGGTAGGGCTTGCCGGTCGCGGTCCGCGTCGAATTGGCGTTGGCGAGGTTCGCCGACGCGGCTTCGAGCCGTTCGCGCTGGGCGGTCATTCCCTGGGAGGCGATTTTAAAAACGGTAAATAAAGACATAAGCTTATCTTCCTTCCTTGATCGCGGTTCGCAGCAGGCGAAGCCGCGATTGCAGCATTTTGGCGCCGAAATTGAAATTCGTTCCGGTCTGGGCCATCTTCGCCATTTCGCTTCCCATATCGACCGTGTTGCCGTCGAGGCCGATCACTTCCGACGGCTGGTCGACGACTTTCAATTCGGAATCCGATTGATTGGTTTGTTTGGCGAGCGGGAGCTGGCTGTTCTGAGCCGCTTCGCGCAGGTAGTTTTCGAAATCGAGATCCTTGGCGACATAGCCGGGCGTATCGGTGTTGGCGATGTTTCCGGCGATGACCTGCGCGCGGCGCGTCTGCACGTCCATAAAGGACTGCAGCAGATTAGTGATGTTGTCGGCAGGTAATAATTCCATCGGCAAACCTCCGACGGGGGAATGAGCAAGCCACGTGCCTCAAACTAAACTGGCGAAATTAATGGATTTATCGGATTCAATCGGTGATGAAATCCCGTCACAGTGTCGGCGTTGCGGAAAAAAACTGTCATTTTGTTGACACTTTGCGGATTTTAGAGTTATGTTGGAATTGGTCGTCGATGCTTCCGCGGCGGCCTTCCAACCTACAAGGGACGTTGTAAAACAATCAAATTCAGTATCGTTGGAATCGAATTACCGGACAAGTTCGGGGTGATACTTCATTATGAAAGCTAAAATCCTGGTGGTCGAAGACGATGCGCTTTTGCGAACTCTGCTGCTCGAAGTCCTCAGCCTCGAAGGGCACCAGATCGAAAGCGCCGGATCGGCCGAAGAAGCCATCAAAAAAATCGAAAAGGAAAAATTCGACGTCCTCCTGACCGACGTCAATCTCCCCGGAAAAAGCGGTTTGGAGCTGCTGCCGATCTGTCTACAGCACAATCCGAACACCTATCTGCTGGTGATGACCGGCTACGCCTCGATCGACACGGCCGTCCAGGCGATGAAGCTCGGCGCGTCCGACTTTCTCTGCAAGCCGATCGCGCTCAACGAGCTGATCGGCGTCATCCAGATCGCCGTCGAGAAGATCGGCCAGCCGGTCATTCCCGTGACCACGCACGCGATCTCGAATTCGCCGATCATCGCGAAATCGACGGTGATGCTGAACCTGCTCGAACAGGTCAAGATCATCGCGCCCTACAAGATCAACGTGCTGATCACGGGCGAGACGGGCACCGGCAAGGAGCTGATCGCGCGGGCGATTCACCAGACCAGCCCGCGCGAGAAAAAAGAGTTCGTCGCGCTCAACTGCGCGGCGATTCCCGAGCAGCTGCTCGAAGACGAGCTTTTCGGCCACGTCAAAGGCGCCTACACGGGCGCGCAGAACGAGCGCAAGGGCCGGTTCGAACAGGCCGACGGCGGAACGCTCTTTCTCGACGAGATCGGCGATATGAATCTCTCGCTCCAGGCCAAGCTGCTGCGCGTGCTTCAGGAGAGCGAATTCGAGAAGCTCGGGTCGTCGAAGACCGTCAAGGTCGACGTCCGCGTCGTCGCGGCGACGAGCGCCGATCTCGAGAAGAAGATTTCCGACGGCGGCTTTCGGGCCGATCTTTATCACCGGCTGAACGTCGTCCATCTGCGCGTCCCGGCGCTCCGCGAACGGCCCGACGACATCCTCTCGCTCTCGCAGGGACTGCTTGAGCGGTTCTGTCTGTCGGTCGGTCTGCCGCCCAAAACGATCGCCGACGAAACGCATACCGCGCTGATTTCCTATACTTATCCGGGCAACGTCCGCCAGCTGCAGAACGCGATGGAGCGGGCCGCGATCTTTTCGGGAGTTGAGCCGCAGGTCCGGCTCGAACATCTGCCCGAGGAGATCAAGAACCAGGCCAATATGTTTCAGATCCCGGCACCGTCGAATTTCGTCCCGTCGACGATCCCCGACGAGGGCATCGATTTTTCGGACGTCGTTTCGCAGGTCGAGCGCCAGCTCCTGCTGCAGACGCTCGACAAGACCGGCGGCAACAAGATGCGCGCGGCGAAGCTCCTGAATATGAAGCGGACGACGCTCGTCGAGAAGATCAAACGGCTCCAGATCGAGACCTCGGACGACGAGGAAGAGGAAACCGTCTCGGCCGCCTAAAAAAATAACAGGCTGCGGGGATGATCCCCGCAGCCTGTTTCCACAAAGCCCGAATTTTCTGTTTTATCAGGCTCCCAGTTTCCGGATCGAATTAAAAATCGCCTGCGGGATCTGCGGCAGCGGCAGAATCTCGTCGGCCGCGCCGAGCTTGACGGCTTCCTTCGGCATTCCGTAGACGACGCAGGTGTCCTCGTCCTGCGCGATCGTTTTCGCGCCGTTATCGTGCATCATCTGCAGGCCTTTCGCGCCGTCCGCGCCCATTCCGGTGAGGATCACGCCGACCGCGTTTTTGCCGGCGTTCTGGGCGACCGACTGAAACATCACGTCGACGCTCGGACGCTGGAAATGAACGACGGGGCCGTCCTTGACGACGACCGAGTAGCTCGCGCCGCTCCGTTTGAGCAGCAGATGATGATTGCCCGGCGCGACGAGCGCGACGCCCGGCGCGACGATGTCGCCGTTTTTGGCTTCGCGCACCTGGATCTTGCAGACCTGATTGAGCCGGTTGGCGAACGACTGGGTAAAGCCGGCCGGCATATGCTGGACGACGATCGTGCCGGGCGAATTGACGGGGAATTCCGTGAGCACCCGTTCGATCGCCTGCGTGCCGCCGGTCGAAGCGCCGATCGCGATGATTTTATGGGTGGTTTCGAGCGAGGAAGGAATGTTGACGGACTCTCTGCGGGGTTCCGTCCGGCGGGCGAAAACGCGGGCTTTGGCCCCCGTCCGGATCGCTCTGACGAGCTCGTTTTTGACGTCCGGGGCGGAAAACTGCGAACCCGGCTTACGGACGATCTCGATCGCGCCGAGCGAGAGCGCCCGAAGCGCGTTTTCACTGTTTTCCGGGGCGAGCGAACTGCAGATGATGACCGGCAGCGGGTGATGGGCCATCAGCTTTTCGAGAAATGAAAGCCCGTCCATCCGCGGCATTTCGATGTCGAGCGTGATCACATCGGGCCGCAGCTTGGCTATTTTCTCGCGCGCCATATAGGGATCGATCGCGCTTCCGACGACCTCGATATCTTCGTATTTCGATAAATCATCCGAGATGATTCGGCGTACGACGGCGGAATCATCAACGACTAGTACACGTATCATAATTAATTTAAGTAGAGCAGCACATCGGCCCGGCTCTCTTCGACGTCGAGATGGGCGATGGCGGCCGGTTTTTCACCTGCTTCAAGTTTGTTGATTTTACGCGGGGGCTCAAGCCGAAAGACCTCGTTTTTCCCGGCGATCGAGGGCAGGGTGTTGCCGCAGATGACGTTGGCGAGCTCGCCGAGAACGTCCTGCAGGATCTCCTCGTCTTCGAGCGGCTCCTCGGTGCCGAGCATATTCGAAGCGATCGTCGGGAGGATCGTGTTTTCGACCTGAAGAACGATCTCGCCGGAAACGGAACCGTTGAATTTGACCGAAACTCGGGTGCTTTCCTCGTTTTCGCACTCGTCGTCGGACGGCCGTTCGATCGGGAAGATAAAACCCAGTTCCTCAAAAGTCAAAATTGCTGCTTGGTAGAGTGCTTGTTCCATTGTCAACTCCTGTAATTTGAAATACCGTCTCACGCAAAGTCTCCGGTGCGAAGGGTTTGTGGATGAATTCCACGTCCTTGGACCGTAACTGGACAATGCGGGCTTCGCTCGATTCGGTCGAAACGACGACGATCGGCAGTTCCGCGAGATCGGGGTTTTCCCGGACGCGGTTGATCAGCGTTTCGCCGTCCATAACCGGCATATTGATGTCGACAAGCGCGAGATCCACCCAATTTTCTTCCAACATCACCAGAGCTTCTTCGCCGTTTTTCGCCTGGTACACGTGCCCAATCTCCAAACCGCTGATCTGCAATGTTTTCTGAATGATCGAGCGCATTGCCGCGCTGTCGTCCACGATTAAAACATTTAATGACATAATTTCCTCTTCTGAAAAACGAACAATTATTTGCCCGCGTTTGATTACAAAATAGTCGTTTCGTTATTGATCTTCAAAATAACGTTGCCGGTCGACATCTCCAGCAACATCGTCCGGGAAAAGTTTTCGCCGACGTCGTGGGCCTTGATCAGGACGTTATTTTTCCAAAGCAATTTTCTGAGCATCAGGAAGTTGCGTTTCCCGATCTGGAACTGATCCGAATCCTCGTTGTTTTGAAGAGACGCCCCGCCGGCGACTTTGAGGACCAGCCGTTCCTTTTTGGCGCCCGCCTTGTAGCAGGCCTTGAAAAGTTCGGGAACACCGGTATCGACGAACATATAGGGATTGTTGGCCGCTTTGGCGGGATTGACGATCGATGCCGGAAGCATTACGTGGAGCAGGCCGCCAACCTTTGCAATCGGGTCGAAAATCGTGATGCCGAGACAACTGCCGAGTGCATATGTTATTAAAATATCGTCTGACCGCGACGATATTTTCATATCTGCAATTCCGATTATTTGTTTCATTTTTGATAAATAGCGGGCTGAATGTACCTGAAATTGTGATTCGCCCCGGTTAAACTTTCCGAATGCCCGACGAAAAGATAACCGCCCGGAGCAATCAGGTCGTAAAAACGGCGGACCAGATTTTCCTGGGTCGGTTTATCGAAATAAATCATCGCGTTCCGGCAAAGAATCAGGTCGAACGGGCCGCGCATCGGAAACTTATCCATAAAATTGAGCCGGGCCAGACTGACCAGACTGCGGAGTTCCGGCGCGAGACGCCACGTTTTGCCTGACGGATCTTCTTTTTTGAAATACTTGCGACGCCAATCCTGCGGGATCGGCTCAAGGGTTTCCGAGTCGTAAACGGCTTCTTTAGCTTTGGCGAGGACCTTGGTTGAGATATCGGTTGCGAGAATCCGGATGTCCCATTTTTTGAAATTGGGGATCGATTCGGCGAGGAGTATGGCGAGGGAGTAGGGCTCTTCGCCGGACGAGCAGGCGGCGCTCCAGATTCTGAGCGAATTGCTTTTGATTTTCGGCAACATTTGTTCGCGGAGAAATATGAAATGTTGGATTTCCCGGAAAAAGCTGGTTTTATTGGTGGTCAGCGCGTCGATCATCCAGACGACCTCGAGCCCCTGCCGGTCGTCGTCGAGCAGCTTGAAATACTGTTCGAATGAACTTAGATTAAGCGCGTTGAGGCGTTTCTGAAGCCGGGAATGAACCAGCTCTTCCTTTCCGGTTTTGAGATTGATGCCGCATAATTTATAGACTTTGTCACAAAGCGCACGAAATTGCTGCGGTGTCATTTGGGCGGGTTTCTTCATCATAGTCATCGTATTAGTAGAGTTTTTCATCACGATTAATGAAATGTCTCATCGGGCTCCTGAATGAACGAACGGTCATTCCGGTAAGCTCGCCCCGATGAATTGTGGCTGGCGTTCCCGAGATGGAACGAATCGACCATATTGAGCATAATCTGGGACTGGGCGGAGAGCTCCTCGGCCGCGCTCGCGGTTTCCTCGGAGCTGGCCGCGCTCTGCTGCGTGACGATGCTGATCTGGTCGATCGAAGTGTTGATCTGGTGGATGTTCTGCTGCTGGATCGAATTATCGAACGCGATCTCGCCGACCATACTGCTGACCTTTTGAATCTGGGTCTGGATCTCGTTCAGGTTCTGCAGCACTTCCTCGTTGAGCCGGACGCCTTCCTGCGTGTTGCTGACCGATTCGTCGATCAGCTGCGCCGTATTCTTGGCGGCTTCGGCCGAGCGCATTGCGAGGTTGCGGACTTCTTCGGCGACGACCGCGAAGCCCTTGCCGGCGTCGCCCGCGCGGGCCGCTTCGACGGCCGCGTTGAGTGCGAGCAGGTTCGTCTGAAAGGCGATCTCCTCGATGGTTTTGACGATCTTGGCGGTCGAATCCGACGAGGCCTTGATCTTATCCATCGCCATCGAGAGCTGGCTCATACTGCTGCCGCCTTTGGTGGCGCTCGTGTTGGCGGTTTTCGTAAGCGTCTGGGCGACTTCGGCTTTTTCCGCGTTGCGGGTCGACATCGTCACCATCTCCTGGAAGTTGGCGGCCATTTCTTCGAGCGTCGCGGCCTGTTCCGAAGAACCCTGGGCGAGCGACTGGCTGGCCTTGTTGATCTCGTCGGAGGCGGTCGCGACCTGTTCGGCGCCGACCGCGATCTGCGAAAGCGATTCGAACAAAGTATCGATCGTGAAATTCAGCGTCTTCTGGATCTCGGCGTACTGGCCCTCGAATTTGCCCTCCATCCGTTCGGTCAGATAGCGCTGCGAGACCTGGTTCAGGACGCGCGCTTCCTCATCGAGAAAAGCCTTCGCTTCGTTGAACTTACGGACGCTTTCGGCACCTAAACTTTCGATCTTTTCGCGCCGCGAGTCGGTCAACGCGGTGATCACGAGGGCGATATCGACCTGAATCAGACGCTGCAGCGAATCGCGGAACAGGATCATATCGCGGCGCGTCGCGCCGGCTTTTCTGACGCTGTCGATGAGGACGTTGCGAATCACCTCGTACATCGCCACGTACCAGTTCGAATCGAGGTCGATCCGGTCGTGGGTCCGGCCGACGTGAACCCGATAACTGACGTATTCGTCGTCGATGCGGCCGTTGAACATCGTCAGGATATAGCGCGTCAGCAGCGGCCGCTGGCGCTCGACGGTGGTGAATTTCTGAAGAATCCGGCTGGTTTCGCGGCCTTTTTTGACGTGGTCGTAAAAGATGTCGACAAGGTTGTCGAGCGAACCGCGGCAGACTTCCGACCAGGCTTTGATGATGCCCAGATCATCCTCGGTTAAATGATGAAAATCGAGTTTTTCACGGACCGCCGGGTCCGTAACCGTAATCTGTCCTTTTTGGTAAGTTAAATTTTTCCTGAAAAAGTTAAACATATATAATGACGCTCAAAATCGGGGGACGAAATCGATTGTTTTGGGGTTAAAAATATTCCCCGGTATTTTCGCCGCCCGGATCGTCAAACGGAATTAATGACTCGCCGTTTGAGTTTGAGTTTTTCTCGCTCCTGTTAGTATTCGTACCGAACGTGCCGGGGGATTGGGTATTGACTGGTTTGGAGACATATTTGGGGGCGGCCGGCCGGGTCGTTCGGCGGCGGATGTTTCCGCCGTTGGCGTTAAAACCGTCCCCGAGGTTATAACTGTTGATCAGCCCGAGCATATCCTCGGACTGGGCGGCCAGTTCTTCGGACGAACCGGCGGTTTCCTCGGAGCTCGCGGCGACCTGCTGGGTGACGTGGCTGATCTGCTCGATCGCGTTGCTGATCTGTTCGATCGTGTGATGCTGCGAATTCGATTCGAGCGAAATGTCGTTCATCATCTGACTCACTTTCTCGACGTGGCCGCGGATTTCGGTCAGATTTTCGAGAACCTGCTGGTTGAATTTGACGCCCGACTGCGTATTGCTGACCGATTCGTCGATCAGCTGCGCCGTGTTCTTGGCCGCTTCGGCCGAGCGCATCGCGAGGTTGCGGACCTCTTCGGCGACGACCGCGAAGCCCTTGCCGGCGTCGCCCGCGCGGGCCGCTTCGACGGCCGCGTTGAGTGCGAGCAGGTTCGTCTGAAAGGCGATCTCCTCGATCGTTTTGACGATCTTGGCGGTCGCGTCCGACGAGGCTTTGATCCGGTTCATCGCGTCGGACAATTCGGTCATACTGCGGTTGCCGCGCTCGGTGCTCTGGAAGGCCGACTCGGTCATCTTAAAAGCCATCTGGGCGTTTTCGGCGTTGCGGTTCGAAAGCCGGACCATCTCCTGAAAATTGGCGGACATTTCTTCGAGCGTCGCCGCCTGATCGGTCGCGCCGTGGGCCAGTGTCTGGCTGGCCGAGCTGATCTCGTGCGAAGCTTCGGTGACCTGCTGGGCGCCGGATGAGATCTGTTCGATGGAACCGTAAAGGTTGTCGATGGTTTTGTTCAGCATCGACTTGATTTCGGCGTAGCGGCCGATAAAATCGCCCTCCATCCGGATCGTCAGGTTGCGGCTCGAAACTTTTTCGAGGACGCGGGCTTCTTCGTCGAGAAAGTTATTGGCCTCGTCGAATTTCTGATGAATGTCGGCCGTCAGTTTGGTGATCTTGTCTTTGTAAGTATCCGCCTGCGACATCAGCACGAAGGCGGAATCGACCTGCAGGAGGCGGTTCAGAGCGTCGCGAAAACGGCGCGAATCGCGCGCCGTCGCGCCGGACCGCTCGATCTCTTCGTAGAGAAACTGCCGGATCACCTCGTACATCGCGACGAACCAGTGCGAATCGAGCTCGATCCGGTCGTGAACCCGGCCGACCGTGTAGCGGTATTCGATGAACTGGTCGTCGATCCGGCCGTCGAACAGGGTCAGGATGTAGCGCGACAAAAGCGGCCGCTGCCGCTCGATCGACGAATGCCGGCGCAGGATCGCCGTCGTATCGGGGTTGTCGAGGACGTAGGCGTAAAATCTATCGACCAGCCGGTCGAGCGAGTTACGGCAGACATCGGACCAGCTCTTGATTATTCCCAGATCGTCTTCCGTCAGACCGTGGAATCGAATTTTCTTTCGGACGTCCGGATCGGAAACGCTGATGATGCCGGGCTGATAATTTCTGTTACGCTTAAAAAACATTATTCGGATCCTCTGTTAGTCAATTATTAAGGTAATTATGATTAGGTCTGTCGACAGAAAACTCGGGTTTGGATTATCTATTTTGTAGTCCTTTTCTGAAAGACTTGGGTATGTCGTTCTCCTGAATTCGACCGTATTGAGCTTTTTTTACGAGACGGAGCTCAAGCGGTTCACTTTAAAGATCAAGTTGCGGGCCGTAGCCACAACATCTTATCGGCAGTTTTTTTCAAAACATTACGGGCCGACCCAAAATCTTTTCTTATCAGCGGTTTATTGTCGGAGAGCCTCAAAAACCGGACGGTTTGAGGCTCACTGCGAAGGAAAAATGCGGACCGGTTCAAAATTTTCCGAGAACCTGATCGTCGAAATCGTCGAAGGGAATCAGCTGTCGTCCGTCGGCGGGCGGCGCGGAGCCGTTCTTCGATGTCCCGTTCGATGAGGTCATCAGCCCCTCGGCCGGTCTGACGGCGACGGCCGGCCCGCCGAAACCGGCGACCGTCTTCGGCGCGGATTTTCTCACCGGAATCCTTGCCTTCGAGGCCTTTCTCCGCTCAAGTTTGTAGGTGTTGATGAGGCCCATCATCTCCTGCGACTGGCTCGCCAGCTCCTCGGCCGAACTCGCCGATTCCTCGGAGTTGGCGGCGATGTTCTGGGTCACCAGATTCATATTTTCGACGGCCGTGTTGATCTGCTCGATGCCCTGGCTCTGCTGGTTGGTGGCGAGGGCGATCTCCGAGATGACCGAGCTGACCCGGTCGATCTGGTCGTTGATCTCCTGCAGATTTTGAAAGACCTTCGCGTTGAGCTCGACGCCTTCGGTGGTGTTGGCGACGGCCTCGTAGATCATCGAGGCGCTGTTGCGGGCGGCTTCGGCCGAGCGCATCGCGAGGTTGCGGACCTCTTCGGCGACGACCGCGAAGCCCTTGCCGGCGTCGCCGGCGCGGGCCGCTTCGACGGCCGCGTTCAAGGCGAGCAGATTTGTCTGGAAGGCGATCTCCTCGATCGTCTTGACGATCTTGGCGGTCGAATCCGACGAGGTCTTGATCCGCTCGACGGCCTGATTGAGCAGCCGCATATTCTTCATACCGGTTTCGGCCGTGCCGAGCGCGAGCGTCGAGAGCTCGCGGGCCTCGTCCGAATTGGTCGCGTTCTGCCGGGTCATCGACGAGATCTCGTGGAGGTTGCTCGACACTTCTTCGAGCGACGAGGCCTGTTCGGACGCGCCCTGCGCAAGCTCCTGGCTGCCCTCGCTGATCTGTTCGGCGGCCGAAGCCACCTGGTCGGCGCTGTTCGCGATATGCTCGAAACCTTCCTTGAGGTTTTCCGAGGCGAGGTTGACGGAAGTCTTGATCTTGGCGAAATCGCCTTTATATTCGCCTTCCATCCGCGCCGTCAGATCGCGGCCGGCGAGCTTGTCGAGCACCTCGGCGGCTTCGTTGATCGGCGAGGAAATTGAATTGAGCGTGAGGTTGATGTTCTCGATCAGCTCGCGATAGCCGCCCTGAAACGGCTCGCTGTTGCCCCGGCAGCTGAGGTCGCCGGACTGCGCGCCGGTCGTCAGCGCGGTCGTTTCGCTGACCAGATTCTGAAGCGTTTTCGTCACGACCAGAAAATTGCGCGAAAGCATATCGTGCTCCGAACGGGCTTCGAGCTGGACGTCGAAATTTCCGCGGCTGAGTCCTTCGGCCGCGTCGGCGATCCGGCCCAGATACCGGTAGGCGTCGCGAAACGCGCGGGTCACGACGCCGATCTCGTCGCCGGCGTCGCAGTCGATTTTATCCTCGATGTTTTTGGCCGACAGCGTGCCGACGATTTCCGACAGGCATCGCAGCCGCATCACTATCGAATTGCCGACAAAAATGCTGAGGGCGAGCGCCACCGCGAAGCTGAGCAGGCTGCCGACGAGCACCGTCGCTTTCGCCAGCCCGACCTCGTAAGCGCTTTTGTCGCGGCTTTTGCGAGAAGTGGCTTCGATCAGGTTGTTGAGAGTGTCGAGCCGCTTTTCGAGGATCTTGAACGATTCCTGAAATTTGGGCAGCTCGGCCAGCGCCTTGTCGGTCTGTCCGGCAAGGGCGAGGCCGGTGATTTCGCCCGCCTTTTGCAGATATTTCTGGAGCTCGGGAAAAGTTTCCTCGACGACTTTTTTGGTGGTCGGATCGAGCGGCAGCTGGTTGAGCTTGCTCAGAGATTCGTTAAAGCGGTCGGAAAAGTCCTTGATTTCGGCGGCGCATTCCTCTTTTTCTTCTTCGTTTTTATTTTGCGTCGCGATGATCGACCGCAGCACGACCGACCGCAGGCCGTCGTGCAGCATATCGGCTTCCATCGTTTCGTGAAGCGCCACGATCTGAACCGTGCTCAGATCGTCGATGTCCTTGGATAACTGGGTGATGATCCAGTAAGAAACGACGCCGATCGTGACGAGGGCGCCCAGAGTGATGCCCGCAAGGAGGGCAATTTTTTTTGATATGGAAAGGTTTGTCAAAAATACCATGTGGACCTCTTGAATGATAAAACTGGAAAAGGGAAGTGAGAGTTGGGGAGAAGGTGGGAGAGTTCTTAAAAGTCCTTCAAAACCGTGATCGAGTCGCTGTCGAAGGGAATCAGGCTTTCGGCTTCGAAATCGAGACTCAGGCTGCGGGCCGGTTTTTTGCGGACGGGTTTGCTTAACAGTTCGGCACCGTTGCGGGGCGACGCGAATTTCATCGGGGCCGGAGCGCTCCGTTTGAACGCCGGCTGAGCGCCGCCGGGCTTGTGGCTGATCGAAAAGCTGCCGATCAGGCCGAGCATCTGCTGCGACTGGCCGGAGAGCTCTTCGGCCGCGCTCGCCGATTCCTCGGAGTTGGCCGCCGCCTGCTGCGTGACGATGTTCATCTGCTCGAAGGCCGCGCTGATCTGCTGAACCCCGTCGCTCTGCTGTTCGGTTGCCGCCGCGATTTCCGCGTTGACGGCCGCCATTTTCTCGATCTGGGTCATAATCTGACCGAGATTCTTTGAAACGTCGCTGTGGATGACGACGCCGTCCATCGTGTTCTGCACCGATTCCTCGATCAGCTGCGCCGTGTTCTTGGCGGCTTCGGCCGAGCGCATCGCGAGGTTGCGGACCTCTTCGGCGACGACCGCGAAGCCCTTGCCGGCGTCGCCGGCGCGGGCCGCTTCGACGGCCGCGTTCAAGGCGAGCAGATTCGTCTGGAAGGCGATCTCCTCGATGGTTTTGACGATCTTGACCGTCGAATCCGACGAGTGTTTGATCCGTTCGACCGCCGTGTTCAGGCGGCTCATATTGGCCAGACCTTCCTCGGTGGCCTTGTGGGCGGCTGACGAGAGCGAGCGGGCTTCCTGCGAATTGGCCGCGTTCTGTTTGGTCATCGCCGAGATCTCCTGCAGGTTGGCGGAAACTTCCTCGAGCGTCGAGGCCTGTTCCGAAGCGCCCTGCGCGAGCGACTGGCTGCCCTGACTGATCTGGCCGGCGGCGACCGCGACCTGTTCCGCGCCTTCGGAGATCTGGATCATTCCCTCATCGAGATTGGCGAGCGCCGAGTTGAGAGATTCCTTGATCTTGGCGAATTCGCCCTGATAAGCGCCCTGCATCTGGGCGGTCAGATCGCGCCGGGCGACTTTCTGGAGACATCCCGAAGCCTCGTTGATCGGCTCGGCAATCGCGTCGAGGAGCTGGTTGATCCCGGACAAAAGCTGGGCGTAGGAACCCGAAAAACGGCTGGAATTGCTGCGGACGTTGATGTTGCCCTTGAGCGCCTCGGAATTCAGTTGTTCGGTCTCGGCGATCAGCTTCTGCAATGAATCGACGGCCCCGTTGAGGCTTTTCGATAGCGTGTCGCGGTCGGAGCGGACATCGACCTTCCGAGAGATATCGCCGGCGGCCAGCGCATTGGCGGCATCGGCGATTCCGCGAATATAACCGGTGATCGATTTGAACGACTCGGCGAGCCGGCCGATCTCGTCGGTGCCCTCGTAATGGAAGCTCTGCTCGATGTCGCCGTGGGAAATCGCTTCGAGTTTGGTGGAAATCTCGCCGATCGGCCGCGAGATCAGGTTCGAGATGAGCCAGCCGACCGCCATAAAAATGACGGTGATGATGAGCCCGATGCCGATCAGCCAGAAATTGCTCGAGAAAATGATGCCGGCGGCCTCTTTTTCCTTTTCGAGACTGTTCTGGGTGGTCAGTTTGACGACGTCGTCAACGGCGGCCCGGTGCAGATTGTATTTCTTTTTCAGCGGACCGTCGGCGATCTCGCGGGCTTTCGCCTGGTCGCCGCGCTGGATGGCCGGGATGAAATCTTTTTCGAGGATGTCGAAAAATTCCATCGCCGGTTCGTAGGATTTTTTCAGAAACAGTTCTCTGAGCTGCGAATCGGTCAGTTCTTTGTCCCAGTATTCGTGGCGATCCGTGTAGTCCTTGCGCAGTTTTTTGGTCTGGTCGATCAGCGTCGGGATCTCGGCCGTGTTCGCCGTGTTCGAAATCTGAAGCGCCGTCAGATAGGTTTCGATCAGATATTCGGGCGGCGGCAGGACGTCGGCGAGCAGATCTTTCTGCTGGATGATGTCGTTGTACAATTGTCCGTTGACCTCGACTTTGACCATCGTCCGGTAGGCGTTCAGTCCGATCAGGGTAAATCCGATGACGGCGATGCCGACCAGCGCGAACAGTTTGTATTTTACCTTTAAGTTATTGAAGAAATTCATGTTGACCTCTTTGGGTTATAAGCTGTTAAAATCGGCAAAAGACATTACTCGGATGCCTTTTGCCGAACGATCAAAACTCCTTCAGGACGGTATCGCTCAGGTCGTCAAAAGGAATAAAGTCTTCCGGATCGAAGTTCGCAACGGCGGTTTTCGCCGGCTTCCGGACAGGTTTCACCGTTTTGGAGGCGCCGGTCAGAGCAAGTGTCGAAGCGGCCCTCGAATCCGCGGCTTTTTTATGAAAATGACCGTTTCGCGAGGGTTTGTACTCGGTCCGGGTCTTGACGAATTTGCCGGTCAGATTGTAGGTTTCGATCAGCCCGAGCATCTCCTGCGACTGGCTGGAGAGCTGTTCGGCCGCGCTCGCCGATTCCTCGGAGTTGGCCGCCGCCTGCTGCGTGACGTCGTTCATCTGTTCGACCGCGACATTGATCTGCGAAACTCCCTGATTCTGGAGCTCCGAAGCCGCCGCGATTTCCGAAATGACGACCGAGACCTTTTCGATCTGGCCGTGGATTTCCTCGAAGTTCTGAAGCACTTCGGTGTTGAGCAGGACTCCCTCGTTGGTATTCGTGACGGCCTCGTCGATCAGCTGCGCCGTGTTCTTGGCGGCTTCGGCCGAGCGCATCGCGAGGTTGCGGACCTCTTCGGCGACGACCGCGAAGCCCTTGCCGGCGTCGCCGGCGCGGGCCGCTTCGACGGCCGCGTTCAAGGCGAGCAGATTCGTCTGGAAGGCGATCTCCTCGATCGTCTTGACGATCTTGGCGGTCGAATCCGACGAGGTCTTGATCCGCTCGACGGCTTCGGAGAGCTTCTGCATACTCGCCATTCCGCGTTTGGTCGTGCTGCGGGCATCGTCGGAGAGGGAACGGGCCTCTTTCGAGTTCGTTTCGTTCTGCCGCGACATCGAAGAAATCTCCTGGATGTTGCTGGCCACCTCTTCGAGCGTCGAAGCCTGCTCCGAGGCGCTCTGCGCGAGATTCTGGCTGCCCGCGCTGATCTGCCCGGCGGCCGATGCCACCTGTTCGCTGCTGACGGCGATCTGCTGAAAGCCGTCGTCCAGATTTTCGGTCGCTTTGTTCAGCGAGGCTTTGATTTTCGCGAAATCGCCCTTATATTCGCCCTGCATCTGCGCGGTCAGATCGCGATTGGCGATCCGGTCGAGAACGTCGGCCGCTTCGGTGATCGGCCGGGCGACCGCGTCCATCATCGAATTGACGCCGCCGACCAGCTCGGCGTAAGCGCCGCGAAACTGCGCGGCGTCGCCGCGCCGGCCGAGGTTGCCCTGCTGAGCGGCCTCGATCAGGCGGTTCGTTTCGGCGATGATCTGTTTGAGGGAATCGACCGAACGGACGACGTTTTGCGACAACAGATCCTTGTCGGAGCGGGCCGCGATCGTGACGTTCAAATCGCCCTTGCCGAGCGAATCGACCGCTCCGGCGACGTCGCGGATGTAACCGTTCAGACTGCGGAAAGCATCGGCCAGCACGCCGATTTCGTCGCGCGACTGATATTCCAGAACCTGGTGGGTGTCGCCCTCGGAAATCCCCTGGATTTTTTCGACCACCAGCTTCAGCGGGTCGTTGATCGTCTTCGCGATGAACCAGCCGAGAAAGGCGACGAACGCGCCGAGGACGACGGCCAGCGTGATCAGCACCATCGTGCCGAAATTGACGCCGCTCGAGACTTTTTGCTCGAGCGCGGTGTTGGCCTCTTCGATCAGCTTGTCGGATTCCTCGGTTATTTCGAGACTCCGCGTGGCCTTCGGATTGAGAACCTCGTCCGAGATCTTCTGGGCTTTGTCGACGTTTCCGCTCTGGACGGCGGGGATGAACTCGCCGTCGGCGGCCTTGAAAAATTCATCGCCGAGCTTGCCGCCCTCGTCGATCAGCAGTTTCTTGACCCGTCCTTCGGGCAGTTCCTTGTTCCACTTGTCGTGGGCCTCGAGGTAATCCTTTTTGGCGGTTTCATAGTTTTTGATGAGCTGCTGAATTTTCGCCGAATCCTTTTCGCCCTCGAGCTGTTCGATGTAATAGTCCGCGCTCAGCAGATTCAGCGCCGGCGCCTCGGTATCGGACTGGAGGGTCATCCCCTCGGTGATTTCGTGATAATAATTGCCCTCGACCTTATATGTATTAAGTTCCAAGAAGGCGATCAGACCGTACACGAAAAAACCGGTCATAAAAATGCAGATCAGGAGAAAGATCTTGTGTTTGATGGAAATATTCTTGATGAAATTCATTGTGACCTCGTTCGATTTCTAATCGATAAATTATTGAAAAATGATCGGTTGGGAGTTTCCAATGGAACGGAAACCGTTCCCGCCTGAAATAAACCCGGTAATCATCAAAAGAATCGACCGAAGGTGATGTTGAACCAGTTGTTGCCGCGGCCGCCGTTGCCGAAATTGTAGCCCGCGTAAATGATGTTTCTCTTCGACAGCGGTATGCTCAAACCGGCGGCCGCATAGCCGAAACGGTTTTTGCCGCTCGTCCAGTCGGCGAAGAAACTGATTTTTTTATAGACTGTTTGTTCGTATCCGAGGATCGCGCCCTTCCGGTTGCCGCTGCCGGCTTTGGCGCCGACGAGCTGGTAGAAGCCGCCCGTCAGGCGAAAGCCCTTTGCGAAATCGAAGCCCTTGCTGGCGTTGGCGTAGACCATCGCGATCGGACGGCTGCCTTCGGCGGCCCGGACCGGAATGAAAGCCATCAAGCCGCCGGTGACGGCGACCTTGTGTTTTTCGTTTTGGAAGGCTTTCCATTTGACGTTCGGCCCGAATTCGACGGGCGAATCGGCGCCGTTGCGGGTGTACGTGAAATTGGCTCCGATCTCGACGTTGCGGGTCAAACCGTAGAGGGATTTGACGCCGTAGGTCTGAAAACCGCCGGTCTCGTATTTGGAGAAATGGCCGCCGAAATTGACCTCGCCGTAAAAGCTGCGGGGTTCGATGACGTCCGTCGAAGGGATGTTGGATATCGTGGTCTGGCCGGATAAAAGCTGCCAGCCGAAAAGCAGGAGGGCCAGGGTTAAAATGATGTTCTTTCTGTTCATAATTTTATGTATCGATGTTGGATTTCCCCCCCTCTTCTCGTCCGGTTTTGCCGCGATCAGCCGGCGAAAGCCTCGCTCGTGGCCGTAATTTCCTGCATCTGAACGACCTCCTGCGCCGTCAGAATGCGCTCGATGTCGAGCAGCAGACGGACGCGGCCGTTGGTGTTGCCGATGCCGAGCAGGTAATCGGTGCTGACGTCGGTGCCGAAGGTCGGCACGTCTTCGATTTCCTTGTCGGTGATGTCGAGAACTTCCGAGACCTTGTCGACGATGACGCCGATCTCGAGACCGTTGGTCTGGACGACGATGATGCAGGTTTCGGTCGTTTCCTCGCGTTCTTCCATCCCGAATTTGCTCCGCAGATCGGTCACCGGAATGATCTTGCCGCGCAGATTGATGACGCCCTTGACGAATTCGGGCGTCCGCGGGACACGGGTGATCGGCAGGATGCCGATGATTTCCTGGACTTTCAAAATTTCGATCCCGTATTCTTCCTGTTTCAGAAAAAAGCTCAGGAATTTTCCGCCGTGATGATTTTTGACATCGGTTTTGGTGGCTGTTGCCGTGGTTTCAATATTCATTTTATTACTCCTGTATAACTGTTAAGCGGCCTGTTTCTGGGAATCGTCACGGCGCTCGGCGCGTTCGTGGGCGCTCGTGTTCTGACGGGCGAGGGCGACGATCTCGGCCGTGTCGAGGATCAGTCCGACGCATCCGTCGCCGAGGATCGCGCCGCCCGAAACGCCCGGAATCTTGCCGATGCCCTGGCCCAGCGTTTTGGTCACGACCTGCTGCTGCCCGAGCAGCTCGTCGACCAGCAGCGCGCAGCGCCGGCGGCCGTCGGCGACGATCATCAGCAGGCCTTCGGTCGGGTCTTCGAGCGCGTCCCTGACGTCGAACAGCTGGTGCAGACGAAAGACCGGCATCAGCTCGCCGCGCAGGCTGACCAGCTCGCCGCGGCCGGTGACGCTGGAGAGCATCTTCTGGTTGGGCTGGAAACTGAGCTGGATGTTGACGGTCGGGACGATGTAGCGTTCGGAGCCGACGCGGACGAGCATTCCGTCCGTGATCGCGAGCGTCAGCGGCAGGCGGACGGTGAAGATCGAGCCCTTGCCTTTTTCCGAGGAAATCTCGATCCGGCCGCGCATCGCTTCGATGTTGCGGCGGACGACGTCCATTCCGACGCCGCGGCCCGAAACGTCGGTTACCGATTCGGCCGTCGAAAAGCCGGGCGCGAAGATCAGCCGGAAAATTTCGTTTTCGGACATTCCCTTATCCGATTCGATCAGGTTTTTGGAGATCGCCTTGGCGACGATCTTTTCCGGATCGAGGCCGGCGCCGTCGTCCGTCAGCTCGACGACGACGTCGCCGCCCGCGTGATAGGCGGCGAGCTTGACCTTGCCGGTCACGAGTTTGCCCGCGCCCTGACGTTTGTCGGGCGTCTCGATGCCGTGATCGACGGCGTTGCGAACCATATGGATGAGCGGGTCGGCGATCAGGTCGACCATATTGCGGTCGATCTCGGTCTCCTCGCCCTCGGTGATGAATTCGACCTGTTTGCCGCATTTCTTGGCGACGTCGCGGACGAGGCGGGCCATCTTTTGAAAGGTATTTTTGAGCGGGATCATCCGCATTCCCATACTCAGATCCTGAAGCTCGCGAACGATCTTGCCGGCGTGCGAGATCTTCCGGCTGAGGTCGTGGTGCAGTCCCTGGACGACGGTCGCGTCCTGCGCGAGCATCGACTGGGCGATGACGAGCTCGCCGACCATATCGATCAGCCGGTCGAGCCGGTCGGTCCGGACGCGCACCGAAGAATCGTGCGAGTGCGATTTTTTATTGACGTCTTCGTTCGGGTCGCCCGTGTTGAGCAGCGAGCTGCGCGCGAAATCGGACTTGCCGGCGATGACCGCGGGCAGCACTTCTTCGAGGATCTCGTCCATCGAGAAGGAATCGGCCGCGGCTTCCGTCTGATCGGCCTGCGGGGCGGGCGCGGTAAAGATTTCGTTGTCGTCGTTGACGCCGTGAGATTCGGGATTTTTCAAAACCCCGATCAATTCGGCGAAGCTGCCGGGCAAGTGCATCGCCCCGCCGACGGCGCAGCCCTCGACGGCGTTGAGCATCGCCTTGAGCGTGTCGAGCGAGCGGAGGGCGAGCGTCGCGTAGCCGCCCGCGCAGCGGATCTCGCGGTCGCGGATCCGGCTCAGCAGCGATTCGGCGTGATGGGCGAGCTCGGTCATCCGTTTGAAGCCGAGATAGGCGGCCGAGCCCTTGACGGTGTGGAACGCGCGGAAGACGGTGTTGACGTTCTCGACGTTTTCCGGTTCGGTTTCGAGCGCGAGCAGCGCGCTTTCGGCGGCTTCCATCAGCTCGTAACTTTCGATCACGAATTCGGAGACGAGACTCGCGTCGGCGTCGACCGGCAGAATATCCGGTTCGTAGACTTCGGGAACCTCGGCTTCGACCGGTTTCGGCGGCGGCACGGCTTTCAGGGGCGCGACTTCAGGGACCGGGGCGACCGCTTTGACCGGCGTTTCGGCCGGGGCCGCGATCTTCGGTTCGGGCGCGGGTTCGGGAACCGCGGCCGGCGCGGCCGCGATCGGCATCTGGCCGTTCGCCTGATCGATCAGCTCGCTGACCGAACCGAAGGCGGCATCGGCGTCGGGCGCTTTCCCGGTCACGATCTTGGTCAGTTCGCGGGCCGCCTTGACGATCAGCTTGCGTTTTTCCTTGTCGGGCTCATCGACCGAAATGGTCTTGAGCGCCTCGCACACGCTTTCGAGGCCTTTCTTGTCGCTCAGTTCGAGCTGGATGAGGAACGACGAAACGTCGTCGAGCGATTCGAGCCGCACTTCGAAGGCCGGCGGTTCGTCCGCCAAAGTCTCGTCCGCCGCGCCGCGATCGAGCTCTTTCTGGAGCGTCGTCCGGGCCTGCTTGAGCATCAGCTCGGAAATCGGGTTGGGCGGCGCGCCGAGCGACTGCTCGGAGGCGATCAGCGCGCCGAGGATCGCTTTCAGAGCGGTTTCGAAATCGGCCGCCTGATCCTGATAAATCGCCTGCAAAGCCTGAAGGCAGAGAATCAGCGTCTGGCTGACATCCTCGAATTCGGCCGGAATTTCTTCAAGCGCGGTTTCGAGACCGGCCCCGGCGTGGATGATGATTTCCTTGTTTTCGGGGTCCAGCGAGCTGAGTTGGTTTCGGGTTTGATTGAGCGCGAGAATGGTCTCTCTTTTTACCTGCTGCATATAGATTTATTTACTACCTGAAAAAAATCGAAAAAACGGGGAGCTGAAAGCGGCTCCGACCGGCCGGCTGTCTGATTTGCTTCGTTCGTGGTGCGAGTGGGAGACGTTTGGTTTCGGTTTTGATGTAAACATCCGGATCGGACTTATTTCCTTCGGTCGGCGTCGAAAATCGGCTTATTTATGCCGGGCGACCACGAGCTTCACCATAAAATGATGATCGTTGGTCATAAAAAACAGGCGCTGGGTGATCAGATTCTCTGACATCAGCTGTTCGAAATCGCTGCCGCTGGTAACGGTCGGCAGCGACATCTGCGAATGTACGCCGACCGATTCCAGGCCGCCGCACAAAACGCCGGCCAGGACGTTCGTCAGCTCGCCGACGACGTCGCCCATATCCTCGCTGTCGAAGGGAATCTCGAAGCCGGCGAATTTCTGGGCCATCATCTCGGCCGACCGGAACGGCAGCACGAGGATCAGCGACCAGGTGATGTCGCCGACGAACGAGATGATGCCGTCGATCTTCTTGCCGTGGGCAAAATCGGTCGGATCGTCGTCGATGACCTCGACCGCCCCGCAGATTTTCGTAAACGAATCGACCGCCGCTTTGACTGTTTGCTCGGTCAGCACGGTCGGAACAATTTCCTGTCCGAACGGATGGATCGGCGCAGTATTGACGGTTTGAGTAGTTGTATACATAATTTTCTTCCTGATTTTGTAAATGATCTCAGCCGAGAAGCTTGCTGAAGAAACCTCCGCCCTGTTTCGGCGGCGGAGGAGCGGCCTTGGCCGGCGCCGGAGCGGCGGTTCGGTCGCGTTTTTTCTGCAGATCTTCAATCACCGGTCCGACTTTTTCACGGATTTCGTCGACGGTAAACGGTTTCGTCACATAACAGGTGATGCGTGCTTTATCGTAGGCGTTCTGCTGTTTTTCCTGCCCGCTTTCGCTCGTGATCATCACGATCGGGATGTGGTTGGCCCATTTCATCGCCCGGATTTCGCGGGCGAACTCGATGCCGTTCATTCCCGGCATATTCCAATCGACGAAAATGATGTCGGTTTTGTCGGCGTCGAATTTGCCGATCGCTTCCGAGCCGCTGCCCGCTTCGTCGAAAACAAAGTTTGCGACCTCGGCCTGCTGCAGCGTCTGCATCACCATATTCCGCATCACACGGGAATCGTCGATCACCATCGCGTTGAGGGAAATCAATTGCTTTTCGTTTTCTGACACTTTTTTATTCCTTTTAATACTGTAGATTTGCGGCCCGCAACCGATGGATTACGGACGTCAGACCTCTTATCGGCAAATCGGAAAAAAACTTTAACAACGTTTAAATCTATGTCGCTGAATGCTTTCAAATAAAAAAAACGCGGCTTTCGCCGCGTCCGGGGTAATTCGGTTGGTCAGCTTTTCCCCTAAAAAAGTCGATTGTAAGCGAGGCCTTTTTTCGATTCGCGAAGATAGGCGCTGGTGCCCTGCTGACCGCGATCGATCTTTTTGAGGGCTTCGCCGGCCTCGTCGCGCGAGGCGGTCAGCAGCAGTCTGGTCTGATTGTCCTGAACGATCGTCAGATTGGCGAGCTCGACGATCCGGTCGAGAGTGTTCTGCTGAATGGCGTTGGCGTTGGCGGCATTCAGACAGCCGCGGAGCTCGGCGATCTGCTGCTGGAAGGTTTCGAGTTTCTGGGTGATTTCGGCCCGTTCGGAGACGATGTCGAGGATCCGGAAGAATTTGCCCTGCTGGGCGGCGGCCGTTTCCTCGCGGGCGAGCGCGAGCAGCTTTTCGAGGTCGGCGCACTGCGCGGTCAGGAGATCGATCAGGGAATCTGAATTTTCGATGATATTCGGGGACTCGTTCATAATCGTTCGGGCTTTCGGCTTCAGCCGAGTTTAAGACTGACGGGCTGGGCGTCCGGAGCCGGAGTCGGCGGCGTGTCGGCCAGCTTTCTGGAGTTTGTTTCCCACGCGTCGCGAACCGGCACGAGCAGCTCGGCGGCCCGTCGCATCAGGGCCGGGTCGAGCTCGGCGCTCGCCCGGAGAATCAGCACTGTAATGCTGCGGTAAAGTTTGTCGAGGCTTTCGGCGACCGGGCCGCCCTTCTCGAAATCGAGGATCGACTGCAGATAATGAACGATGTCGAGAGCACGGCTCGAATGCTCGGCTTTGGCGACGAGATCGCCGGTTTCGATGTCGACCGCGGTCAGGTTCAGAAACTTGATCGCGCCGTCGTAAAGCATCACGATTTGTTTCAGGGGATTGGTTTCGCTGTTTGCTATTCTGCCATAGCTGGCTAGTGCTTTCGGTTGTGCGTACATTATTTTTACCTTATCAAAACTCAAATAACATATCGGCAGAAAAGTAAAACTCTTGAGGGATTTCGGATTACGGATTTCGGATTTCGGATTGGTCTGGGGCGGTGTTTTAGGTTCGATCAGGGTAGTTCGAATTCCGAAAGAAATCCGAAATCCGAAATCCGTAATCCGAAATCGCCCTAGCTGTTGGAGTTGTTGCCCTGGAGCGATTTGATGATGCTGGTAAGGCTCGATCCCTGGCCGTTGAGCTGGCCGATCGCGGCGTCGGCCACCGAAAATTGTTTGGTCAGGGAAATGCGGAGATTGTTGATCGACTCGGTTCGTTTGGCGATCGTTTCGTTGAGGTGTTTGAGCGACGATTCATAGCCCTGAATCGCCGTCTGAACGCTGCCCGTCACGCTGTCGCTGAGGCCGTTCGAGGCCGTATGGAATTTCTGGAACAGTCCCTTGTCGTTTTCGGTTTTGCCGAACAGGAGGGCCTTGACGTCATCCGGATTGGTCTTAAGCTTGTCGTTCAGAACCGCGGAATCGAATGACAGATGACCGTCGTCGGTGCGGGTGATGCCGATTTCGGTGAGGCTCGTGAACGCCCCGCCGTTGTCGGTCGAGCTGGCTCCGGCCGCGTCGCGCAGCTGCTGCTGAACGGTTCGCATCGTCGGGTCGCCGGCGAGAATTCCGGTCGGCCGATTTTTCGAGTCTTTTTTATACTGGCTGACGACGATGTCCTGAATCGCGTTGTAAGCGTTGATGAAGCCGCGGAGCTTGCTTTCGATGTCGGTCGACTGGGTGACGCCGATGGTTGTCGAACCGACTTTTTTCAGCGTCAGCGAGACGCCGGTGACTGCGTCCGTCACGGAATTGGTCGGGCGGTTGAGGGTCAGTCCGTTGAGGCTGAATTCGGCGTCGAGCCTGGTGAAGTCGCCGTCGGGCGGATTGAGCGAACGGATATTCAGACCGGTTGCGGTGCCGGTCGCGGTGGTTTCGACGAGCTCGACCCGGCCGGCCGCGCCCGAATCCTTCGACGAAAGGACGAGCTGCTGCCCGGTTCCGTCGCCCTTGATGTCGACGATGCTCGCGGTGACGCCCGCGTTTTTGGCGTTGATCGCGTCGCGGAGGCCTTCGAGCGTGTTGTTCGTCGAATCGATCGTGAACGAAACGCCCTCGGCCGCGCCGCCCTTGCGGAGCTCGAAGGTGGCGGTCGTCGCGCCATCGGCGAGAACCGCGGCGGTCGTCGAGGTGAAGGACCGCGAGGCCTGCGCCAGATTGGTCGCCAGCCGCGTGACGGTGAGATCGAAACCGCCGATCGCGGCGGTGCTCGTGGCGGTGCCGGCGGCGATCGTCGCGTCGGTGGTGGTGACGCTCCGGCCGGTGCCGAGATCGCGATTCGTCAACGCTTCGGCGGCGGTCGTCAGGCTGGCCAGCGCCGTGTTCAGTTGTTTGAGCGAATCGATCCGGGTCGTGTAGTCGCTCGCCTTGTTCTGCATCAGGGCGATCGGCCGCGATTTTTGGGTCAGAATCGCGTCGCGGATCACGCCGAAATCGATCCCGCTGCCGACGCCGCTGAAACTTACGCTGCTTGAACTTGCCATAACTTTGAAATCAAAGATTTATAAACTAACCAAACATCCGAAA
Organism: Acidobacteriota bacterium; assembly: GCA_018269075.1. Lineage (GTDB taxonomy): Bacteria > Acidobacteriota > Blastocatellia > Pyrinomonadales > Pyrinomonadaceae > JAFDVJ01. The sequence continues at coordinate 37,923 of JAFDVJ010000004.1, read as the reverse complement.
TCCGAAATCCGAAATCCGATATCCGGTCATTGTTTCTTATCGACGAACTGGCCCTGCATCTTGACGAAGATGGCGGCGAGTTTGAGCGAAATCTGCGAGGGAATCTGGCGCACGGCCTCGCCCGTCTTGTCGTCGACGAGCTCGACCACCAGTTCCTTCGTGTCGGAATCCTGGCTGAATTTCAGCGTGATGTTGTGTTCGGCCAGAATGTCTTTCAGTTTTTCGAGGTTTTCGGTCTTGTCGACCGTTTTCGGTTCGGTGGTTTCCGGTTTTTCGGTTTTCTTTTCCTTCGGCTCGACGTTGAATTCGGACTTCCGCGCCTGAACCACAGGATTGAAATCAATTGACGGAATCGTTGCATTGACTTGCATAGCACAGCCTCCTTATTGAATGTGCCATAGGCGAAGACCGCTGTGACGCAAGCCTTCGCCTAAAACCCGGGATAATTTTTACTTCTTCTTAATCGTTATTCGATTTCGGCTTGAAAAATCGATCAAACCATTATCTGAGCAGCGAAAGAAGAGCCTGGCTTGACTGGTTGGCCTGCGCCAGAGCGGCGACGCCGGCCTGCTGCAGGGTGTTCAAACGAGCCATATTCGAGGCTTCGGCCGCGACGTCGGCATCGCGAATCGCGGATTCGGCCGCCTGGTAGTTGGTCATCTGAGCCGTCGCCAGGTCGATCGCCTGTTCGAGGTTGTTCTGACCCGCACCGACTTTGCCCTGCACCTGGCCGAGCAGTCCGACCGCCGTCTTGATCGCCGCCAGAGCGTCTTTCGCGCCCTGTTCGCCGCCCGTCAACGTCGCACCGGTGGCCGCCGTCGGAGTCTGCAGCGAGTCGATGTTGTTGGTCGCGTTGACCGCGCCGACGCTCGACGAGATCGCGAGGTTGAAGTTCTTCAGCGAAACGAAGCTCACCTGCGAACCGTCAGCCTTGGTCTGAACCGCGAACACGCCGGCCGCACGCAGCGAAGTGTCGTCGTTGACCGAATTCGCGATCGCGCCCGCCTGGGCGATCAGGGCCGCGCCGGCGCCCGCCACCGCGTTCGAGAACGAAACGTTCTGCGAGGTGTTGGCATAGCCGATCTCTTCGCCCGTGAAGCTCAGGGTTTCCGTGCCGCTCGCCGCGCCGCCGCTGATCGTCTTCGTGACGGCATTGGCCGCACCGGTCACCGCCACATCGTCGATCGCCGCGCCCGCGCCGGCAATACCGGTCTGGCCCGCGCCGTCCGCCGTATCCGACGAAACCGTGAAGAAGTCCGCCGACGACAGCACCAATTTACCGTTGGCGTCGAGCGAAGCTTCAATGTTGGCCTTCTGGATGTTCGAGTCGTTGTTGATCGTGTCGAGGACGTTGGAAGCCGTCGCACCGGCCGAGATCGAGACCGAGAAGGTTTCGAGCTGGCCGCTCGCGCCGACCGTCTGGAAGGTCATGGTTTCGGCGTTGGTCAAGCCGCCCGTGATGTCCTGCGCGCCGGTGACGTTGCCCGTGCCCTGACCGATGTTCAGGTTGCTCAGGTTCAGTCCGGTGCGGTCGACACGGCTGTTCGAAAGATCGATCGAGACGCTGTTGCCGGCCGCGGTCGCGTTCGAGCCGCCGCCGATGAAGACGTTGATCGCCCGGTTGTAGCGGCCTTCGTCCGAGCTGGCGACGCCGCCGAGGCCGATGTTCTGCGCCTGCCGGTCGACTTCGTTGAAGACCTTCGTCAATTCGGCCTGCAGCGTGTCGCGGTCGCCCGTGAACGTGCCGGAAGCCGACTGCGAAGCGAGCGAAGCCGCCCGGTCGAGAAGGCCCGAAATGGTGTTCAAACCGCCGTCGATGATCTGCAGTGTGGAAAGACCGTCGTTCGCGTTGCGCACGCCCTGCGAAAGGACGCTGATGTCGCTGCGGAAGGTGTTGGCAATCGCCAGTCCCGCGGCGTCGTCGCCCGATTTGTTGATGCGCAGACCCGAAGACAGACGCTGCAGGGTCGAGTTGAGTTTGGTGTTGGTCATCGACAATTTGGTCTGAGCCGACGACGATCCGAGATTGTTAACTAAAGAAAAGTTTGACATTTTTTTGTTCCTCCGTGAACTATTTGTGACCTTCGCATCCTTGCTCGGGTCGTTAGTTTGTTTTCCTCTATTTATTAAATTTGAAATCGCATATCGCGTTTCGTAGTCTTCTTATCGGAATTTTCGAAAATTACTTTAGCGACTTTTTTTTATTGGGGTTCCGGCGGGCGGAGATCACGAATTGCGGGCCGCCGGTTTTATTGTTTCGCGGTTTTGAAACCGGCCGTCAAAGGTTTTCCGGCCTGTCGTTTTTTACCCGCCGGGACGGGAAAAATCGCCCGGCGACCGGCGAAAAAACGGCGTTGCCGCCCGGATTGGCGGCGTTTCGAACGGCACGTCGCTTGCGCTCCGTAGTTTTGAGGGAGGTGTGTGACTATGTTTATTTCCGCGAAAGATCGAAAGCATTTTGGGGCGGCCGCAACCGATCACGCCGCTTTCTGGCGCACGGCCGGCTTTCTGACGGTGATCATTATCCTGCTCGGGATCTGTTTCTGCGGGCCGGCGGTCGGTCAGGAAAGAACCCGCATCGACATCGACTGGACGACCACGGCCGAGCGCTGGCGCGGCGAGGAGGGCACCCGCTACGACCTGAAATGCCCGGCGAACGGGACGATTTCCGATAGATTATGGGGCACCGACGTCTATACCGACGACTCATCGATCTGCACGGCGGCGGTTCACGCGGGCTTTATCACGGCGGCCAAAGGCGGAGCGGTGACGATCCAGATCATTCCGGGCCAGCCGGGCTACCGCGGCAGCCGGCGAAACAACGTGACGAGCGGCGATTACGGCGAGTGGACGGGCAGTTTCGTTTTCGTCAGATATTACAACTAGGGCGATTTCGGATTTCGGATTTCGGATTTCGGATTGCTCGTGATGGACGGGGTTTGGTTTCCGGAAAAATTGCTGAAAAAGGTCGGTTGTTCGTCGACAGCGCTGGCGTTGCCGGGAGCGGCCCTGGCGAAGCCGTAGCGAACGATGAACGTTTATTCTTAGTGCGTGACAAAACTTGTTGGAATAATGAGCGTAAAATCAGCGAGCGGGTTTTTAACGATCCACTAAAAACACGAAAAACACTAAAGAAATATAGTGTTTTTCGTGTTTTTAGCGGAAGCATAAAAATATGGAACGCGATCGGAATCGCCGCTTATTCCTGCAGGTTCGCTATTAACTAGAAATAACTCTTTTCCCGACAAAATAGAGCTGAAATTTTAGGGATTCAGAATGACGATGTCGACGCGGCGGTTCTGGGCGCGGCCTTCGGGCGTCGCGTTGTCGGCGAGCGGCTGGAAACCGCCGTAGCCGGCGGCCGAGAGCCGTTCGGGGCCGATTCCGAAATCGACGAGCAGCTGCAGCACGTTGGCCGCGCGGGCGGTCGATAATTCCCAGTTCGACGAATATTTGGCGTTCGAGATCGGCACCGAATCGGTGTGGCCTTCGACGCGGACCTGAAAATCGGTTCCGGCAAGGTTGTCGGCGAGCGTTTTGATGATCGCCTGCGCCTCGGGGCCGATCGTCGCGTCGCCGGGCGCGAAAACGCCGGCTTCGGAAAGCGAGACGACCGTCCCGGATTTCGTCTCGCGGATCTTCGCCTTCTGCATCAGGACTGGGTTTTCGGCGAGCGTGGTCTGAAACTTGGCGCGCGCGTCCGACTGCGATTCGCTGCCGTTTAAGATGCCGCGGCCGCCCGAATTTTCGGCGGAAAAGCTCTCGGCGATGCGCCGCGCGCGGTCGTAGTCGCTCGCCCCGTACATCACGATGAAAAGCCCGAGCAAGAGCGTCACCAGATCGGCGTAGGAGATCAGCCAGCGGTCGCGATGGCGGTCTTCGGTTTCGGTCGGGGCGGCACGGCGCGGGGTCTTCATTTCGGTAGATTGAACTGGTTGATGATCGTCCGCGGCGGCTGTTTCGTGTTGATCGCGAGGATCACCGAAACGAGCTCTTCGCGGCGTTTCTGGTTGGCTTCGTGACGCGCCCGAAGCCGCGCCGAAAGCGGAAAGAAAAACAGGTTGGCGAGCCCGATGCCGTAGATCGTCGCGACGAACGCGGTCGCGATCCCGACGCCGAGCACTTCGGGCCGGTCGAGCACGCGCAGCACGCCGATCAGGCCCATCACCGCGCCTAAGATTCCGAAGGTCGGCGCGAATCCGCCGGCCGCTTCGAGCGTCGCCGAATCCTGAAGGCCGGCTTCGTCCTCGGAATCGAGCTGGCGGCCGAGGATCTGTTTGATCGTGTCCTCGTGGGCGCAGTCGGCGACGAGGATCAGTCCCTGCGCGATCAGCGGGTCGCCGGAATTGTCGGCATAGTTTTCGAAGGCCTTGACGCCGTTTTTCTGGGCCGACCGCGACAGCCACGCGAGCTTGGCGATCTCGACCTTGTGCTTTTCCTCCTCGTCGTCGATGATCTGCGTTTTCCAGACGGCCCGGCCCGCGCTGATCACGCCGCGCAGGCCCCGCCGGACGATGACCGCGCCGAGCGTGCCGCCGAAGACGATCATCGCGGCCGTCGGGTTCCACAGAAAGCCGAGCTTGAGGTCTTCGAACCACGCGGCGAAGAGAATCGCGCTGATGCCGAGCGCGAATCCGAGCCAGATTGTCCAGTCGATGCGTTTCATTTACTTGGGGTTGACGTTCAGGAAAGCGGAGAGCTGTTCGAGCGTCGTCTGTTCGAGCTCGTTGACCGCGGATTCGGCGCTCCGGTTGGCCTCCTGGATTTCGGTGAAGACCTCGTAGCGGTGAACCGAGGTCGAGCCCGGCGCGCTGATGCCGAGCCGCACGCCGTCGCCGCCGACCGCCAGCACTTCGATGACGATTTCATTGCCGATGACGATTTTTTCACCTTTGCGGCGTGATAGGACTAACATAATTTCAGTTTCGCGGGAGGCTTTCGGAAAGCCGGTACGGGCTTTCGGTTAAAACCAGCTGGACACCGCGGTTCGAGGCGCGGTTGATAAAGATCGGCGCGCGCAGGTTGATCGTCGTTTTGTGCCAGTCGGAATGGATTTTGACGATCGCCAGCACGTCGGTTTCCGATTCGTTGAGAATCGCATATTCGGCCGGGCTGTAATCGTCGAAGATTTCGTAGGGGTTGACGACGATGAACCGGGTCTTTTCGTCGTCCATCGAGGCGAGCCAGCAGAACGGACGGTAATCGGGCAGCGGGATCAGCACCGCGTGGCGCATTTCCGGCAGCCCGATGAGCCCTTCGTTGAAATCGATGATCTCCTCGTCGTGATATTCGTAATCGTATCCTTTGATCGTGATTGAAGGCATAGGTTTATCCGAGATAATCGAAGAGCGTGCGGCGGCCCTGCGAAGCCACCTGGAGAGTCGCTTCGAGCGCACGCTGCGCATCGGCCAGCTCCAGCGCGGTGCCGGCGAAATCATCGCCCTCGATGTCGTTGGCGCGTTCGTCGAGATTGAGAAAATTGTTGGTCAGGTTTTCCTGCGCGAGATCGGTCGCGTTCATATTCGCGCCGACCGCGGCGTGGGCGACGTCGACGAGGCTCGTGTAGGTCGCGATCCGCGACATCGTCGTTTCGAGCGTCGTCCGGTCGACGGCCGCGTCGCCGGTGCCGCGTAAAGCGTTGACCGCATTGGTCAGATCGGTAAAGATGTTGGAGGTCGCGTCGGAGAAGACCGATTCGGCCGTGACGCCGACCGGGATCGCGTTCGTGCCGGGCTCGATCTGGATATACTGGGCGGTCGCCGGGATCGCCGACGGCGCGGCGGTCGCCGGGTCGAACGGCGGCTCGGTCTGGCGCGATCCGCCGAACAGGTAATCGTCGCCGTTTTTCGAATCGGCGACGTTGAGGATTCGCGAGCGCAGGGAATCGATCTCGGTCGCGAGCGCGTTTTTCGCGTTCTGCGTGGCGGTGTCGCTGAGGCCCTGACTGACGAGCGTGCGGACGCGTTCGAGCAGATTTTCGTAGCCGTTGAGGCTGTCGTCGGCGGCCGTCAGCTTCTGGTTGGCGGCGAGCGCCGTCCGCTGAAACTGTTTGATCTCGGTCTGCGACGTGCGGATCTTGACGACCGCTTCGGCGCCGTTCGGGTCGTCCGACGGGCGATTGATCCGCTTGCCGCTCGAAAGCCGTTCCTGCAGCACCGCGAGCCGGCTCCGCTGCGCGTTGACGCGGGCGGTAAAGGTGGCGGCGGTCGAATTGTCAGCGATGCGAAGATTCATAGTTTTGTTGAGTCTTGAGTCTTGAGTCTTGAGTCTTAAGTCTTTGTTTTTTGGACTGAAGACTCAAGACTTAAGACTCAGGACCGTTTTACTGTCCGAGGGAGAGGATCGTCTGCGTCATTTCGTCGGCGACCTTGATGAACCGCGCGGCGGCTTCGAAGGCCTTTTGATACTGCATCAGGTTGATCGCCTCCTCGTCGAGCGAAACGCCGGAAACGGCGTCGCGCTGGGCGGTCGTCTGGGCGATGATCGCGGCCTGCGTCTGGAGGTCGCTTTCGGCGGAATTGATCTTTTCGCCCGCGTCGGTCAGCATCGACCCGTAGATCGAGCTGAACGAGCCGGTCTTCGAGCCGACCTGTGTGCTTTGATCGGTCAGCAGATTGGCGATCTGACCGGCGACCGTCCCGCTCTGGCCGGGCTGCGTGACCGGCGAGGCGACGACCATCCGCGGATTGGCGACGAGCAGCGGGTTGACCGCGATGTTGCCGGCGGTCGTCGGCGAGCCCGAAGTGAAAAACTTATCGCCCGAAGCGCCGTCGAGATCCGTGCCGCTGATGTGAAGGCCGTTGACGCGCTGCATCATCGCGTCGGCGAGGCCGTCGAGCGAGGTGATCTGATTGGTCGTCTCGGTCATCGCGTCCTGAAAGCCGCGGATCTTGCCCTCTTCGAAATTGGCGGGCTGGCCGTCGAGCGTGATCGTCGCGAAACCGTAGGGCGGGGTCGTCGAGGCGGTCAGCTTAAACGAAGCGTTGCCGCTGACGAGCGACCGGCCGTCGCCGATCGTCAGGTTGACGGTGCCGTCGGCATTGATCGTCTGATGGACGCCGGCGAGATCGGAAATCTGCTCGATGAGCTCGCTCCGCTGGTCCTTGAGCGCGCCGGTGTCGGCCCCGACGCTGTCGGCGTTGCGGATCTCGCCGTTGAGCGAGGCGATATGTTCGGCTAATGTGTTGACCTGATCGACGGCGGTCCGGATCTGGCCGTCGGTGTCGATCCGGACGTTGTCGAGCTTCGACCGGGTCGCCTGAAAACTGTTGACGAGATTGACGCCGCGCTGAACGACGACCGACCGCAGCGAGACCGAGTTGGGGTTCGCGTCGAGATCGCGAAAAGCGCCGAAAAACTGGCCCATGGCATTCTGCAGGCCGCCGCTGTCGCTGCCCTGAAGCGCGACCTCGACCGGCGACATCGTATCGCGAAAAGCGGTCAGCCGGCCGGCGATGCCGGTCTCGGTCTGGATTCTCGACTGGATCAGATTATCGCGGAACGACTGGACGCCGTGAACCGTGACGCCGGTGCCAACGCGATACACGCCGAGCTCGGCGGTCGTCGATTCCTGGAGGATCGCCTGTCTCCGCGAATAGCCGGGCGTGTTCACGTTGGCGATGTTCTGCCCCGTGATGTTGATGCCGTACTGGTTCGCGTTGAGCGCCCGGCGGCCGATCTCGAATGCTGAAAAATTGATGCTCATCTCGCGGGTACTCCTGTCGCATACTTCAGAACCGGCGGCCGGTAGGTCGTCGCCGGGATGCCGCAGAACTGGATGCAGGCCGTCGCAAAAGAAGAGCCGCCGAGAGCCAGATTCTCGGTGCGTTTACTGAGTTTCTGGTATTCACGGGCGGCTTCGAGCATCTTCTGCGCGGCCGTTTCGAATTCGCTTCGAACGTCGCTGCTGAGCTGCGATCGGGTGGCGTCCTGCCGGTTTAATTCCGAAAAATTGGTCAGGGAGGTGGTGATTTCGAGGAGTCGCGAGCGCATCCGCATCAGTTCGGTGTCGCCGGCCCGCGAAAGTGATTCGATGTTGTTCGGCTCGTTGCGGATGAGGGCCGAGATCAATTGTTTGGTGAGCGATTCGAGGCTTTTGAAAGCCGCCGTCTGCTCGGTCATCAAAGTCGCGATTTTCTTGACTAATTCTTCCTTCATAGCGAAAAATTTTAAGTCCAGGATTTTGAAAGCGTGACCGAACAGTTTTTTTGTCAAACTGCGGCGGTCTAAATGTTTTCGTCTTTCAAAATCGCGTCGGCGATTTCCTCGCTCGACGGGTTATAGTTTCCTGACGAGATCTGATCTCGCAGCTGGTTTATTTTATCTTGTCTCACGTCCGGCATATTCTTTACCTGTTTGACAAACTTTCCGACTTCGGTCGCGCGGTTCGAAAACTCCACTTTATCACCATTAGTTACTTTATTTACTCTGGTTACATCAACTGGTACGGCTGAATCCCCGCTGGATTTTTTGACGTCGCTCTGTCCGTTTGCGCGGATCGGACCAAAGCCGTTTGGTTTGTCTATGTTTATCTTGTTTGCCATGTCAATAACTCCTTAACAAGTCTTCTCCAAATTACCTTTCGGCATTTTTCGATAAAACATTAGACAAAAATTTGGCGGGGTTGACAAGCTGACCGTTCTGCCGGATCTCAAAATGAACGTGCGGCCCGGTGGATTTGCCGGTCGAACCGGAGAGGGAAATCGGCTCGCCGGCGACGACTTTCTGGCCTTCGACGACGAGCAGTTTCGAGTTATGGCCGTACAGCGTTTCGCTGCCGTCCGGGTGCTCGATGATGACGACGTTGCCGTATCCGCCCTTCCAGCCGGCGAATTTGACGATGCCGTCGGCGGCGGCCCCGACCTTCGTGCCGGTCGGGACGGCGATATCGATGCCGCCGTGGAATTTGACCTTGCGGTCGATCGGGTGAAAGCGGTTGCCGAAGCCCGAGGAGATCCGGCCGACGACCGGCATCTGGTAGGTGACGCGGGCGTCGGAGTTCGCGACTCGCGGCATATCGGCGGGCGGCACGGTCGTCGGGATCTCGGTGACCGGCGCGTTCGGCGCGATCCGCGGGCGGGTCGAATTGACGATCCGGCCGTCGAGCATCAGGTTTTTCAGCGAGCTGTCGAGCCCTTCGGTCCTGACCTCGTCCTCGAAGGTCGAGATGATCTCGACCTCGCCGGAATTGGTCGGGTTCATCGAAACCGGCTCGAATTTGGCCGATTTGTTGATAAACGACGAGACGTTTTTCGTGTTTTTCGGCTCGGCCGGCGCGGTTTTGATGTCGCGGACGGCGCTGATCGCGTTCGATAAGCCGCGCGTTCGGGGCGGGGCGGTTTTTTCGGGCGTTCCGCCGAACTGCCGCATAATCAGATCGGCGAGCCCGACGCCGCCGGATTCGGACATCGTCGTCGCGAGCTGTTCCGAGAACAGCTGTTTGGCGAGCCCGGTGCCGCCGTCGCTGCCGAAAAGCGAATCCTCGTCGTCGTTGTTGGTGCCGTTGAGCGAAGAAGTCAGCTGCTGGAGAAGAAGCGCCTCGAACTGCATCGCCGCCTTGCGCAGAACATCGGGCGACGGCTGCTGGTTCGGCGTCGCCTGATTCGCGTTGACGAGACTGTTGATTTGTTCGAGCGGGTTATACATTTAATTAGCTGAATGACTTCACTGTTTTCCCAAATCCGAAATCCGAAATCCGAAAACGCCCTATTGCATTTCGAGCTCGGCGTTCATCGCGCCGGCGGTTTTGATCGCCTGCAGGATGCTGATCACGTCGCGCGCCGAGACGCCGAGCGTGCGCAGGCCGCGGACGACTTCGTCGACCGTCGCGCCGTCGGGCAGGATGATCGATTCGGCCTTTTTTTCCTTGACGTCGACGGTCGTCGAGGGAATGACCGTCGTCTGACCGTCCTTGGTCAGCGGGTTCGGCTGCGAAACTTCGTATTCGGTGCCGATCTTGACCGTTACGCCGCCCTGCGAGATCGAGACGGCGGCGATCCGCACTTCGCGGCCCATCACGATCGTCCCGGTTCGTTCGTTGATGACGATTTTCGCGATCTTTTCGGGAACGAGCCGGAGGCTTTCGAGCTCGGCGATAAAGCCGACGCGGTTGTCGATGAATTTCGCCGGCAGATTGACCTCGATGTTGCGGCCGTCGAGCGCCCGCGCGGTGCCCGAGCCGAATTTCGAATTGATGACCTCGTTGAGTTTCGCGGCCGTCGAAAAATCCTCGTTCCGGAGGACGAGCGTCAGCTGGTTATTGGCGGCGAGCTCCGTCGGGACGATGCGCTCGACGATCGCGCCGTTCGGCACGCGGCCGACGGTCGGGTGATTGATCTCGACGGAATTGCCCTCGTTGCCGGCCGAGATGCCGCCGATCGAGACCGACCCTTGGGCGACCGCGTAGATCTGGCCGTCGATGCCCTTGAGCGGCGTGATGATCAGCGTCCCGCCCTGCAGGCTCCGCGCGTCGCCGATCGACGAGACGGTCACGTCGAGCTTCGATCCCTGCCGGATAAACGGCGGCAGGTTGGCCGTCACGAGGACGGTCGCGATGTTTTCGGGTTTGAGCGAAGCCGAGGCGGTCGAGATGCCCATCCGTTCGAGCAGGTTTTGGAGCGTCTGTTTGGCGTAGATGTTCTGCTGGACGCGGTCGCCCGTGCGGTTCAGACCGACGACCAGACCGTAGCCGATCAGCTGGTTCGAGCGGACGCCCTCGATGTCTGCCAAATCCTTGACACGGACCGCCAGCGCCGCGTCTGTTTGTTGACAGTCGGCGACCAAAGGAAAAAAGGCAACCGCGATGCCGATTGCCAGTAAGAACCGTCTTATAAATTTATTGATTATGGCTTTAACCCTTTTGTTTTCCTTGTATTCAGGCATTTTCTTAAAAATCGGTCAGCCGGTTTCGGGTTTCGGCTGACCTCGCTAACTTCAGACTAGAACGGTGATAGTTTGTCAAACAACCGGAACAACCATCCGGGTGCATTATCGGCAGATGCAATTCCCTTGCCATTCATTTCGACGCGCAGATCGCCGATGTAAATCGTCTCGATCGAGTTGTCGGCGGCGAGGTCGTTGGCGCGGACGATGCCGGTCACGGCGAGCTGTTCGGTTTCCTTGTTGATCCTGACCTGTTTGATCGCCTCGATCCGCAAATCGCCGTTCGGCAGGACCTCGACGACGCGGGCCGCGATCCGCGCCTTGACGCTGCTTGTCCGGTCGGTCGTCCCCTTGCCCTCGAATTTGCGCTTGCCGAGCTCGGGCAGGACGGTCGCCGCGGCCGCCGCGCCGGTGCCGGGAATCGCGCCGACGAGCGGGACGAGGCCGCCGAGATTGCCGGAATCGCGGCTCCGGGTCGCCGTCGAAGTGACGGTTGCGGTCGTTTCCTCGACGATGTCGACGAAGACCAGGTCGCCGACCTGCCGGGCCTTGAAATCGCGGAGCAGGTTCGAGTTCGAGGCGTTGTCGGTAAAGAGCGAGCCGTTCGAAGGTTTTTGCGGCGGCGGAACGGGAATCACCGGCGGCTTTTCCTCGACCTGCACGACCGTCAGCTGCGGCACGCTCTTGTTCTTCTTCTTTTTGTCCTTTTTATCCGAGTTGTCCTGCGCGAGGGCCGCGGAAAGACCGAGAACGACGATCAGAAATAACGAAAATGCTTTTGATTTCATAGATTTAAAAGAGTACGCGGACGAGGCCTTCGTCGACGACGACGGCCTGCAGAATCGCGCCGGACTGGAGATTTTTGACGGCCACGCGGTCGCCGATCCGGCCCGAGGCGCGCGCTTCGCCGCTGATCATAATGGTCAGGCGGCCCGAGCGGGCCTCGACCCGCACCGGATCGCCCGATCTGACGACGACGCCCGAGACGACCGTGTCGAGCGTGAGCTCGGCGCCGGCCGCGAGCGGTTTGACGAGCGTCAGCCCGCGCAGCCTTTCCGGGTCGCGGAGATAATTGGCGAGCGGTTTTATGAGCCGCCGCGTTTCGATTTTGACGTCGGCCGCGCCGAGTTTCTGCCCGACCGTCAGCTCGCGGGCGGCGACGAGGACTTCGGCCTCGGCTTCGATTTCGACATTGACCGCAATCCGCCGGACGACGCGGCCGTCGACCCGGACCTCGACCGGCAGGGAAAACGGCTGAAAGTAATTTAAGACGCTTGAAAAATTGGGGACGATCGCCAGTTCGCCGGTCGGGATCTGAAAGCCGCCGGGCGCGTCGAGCCGCTTGACGACAGCCTTCAGCCGGTCGCCGGCAAACCGGTCGGCGAGATATTTTTCGACCGCTGCGCGAATCTGTTCGGTCGAAACGCTTTGACCCGCGCGCCGGAGAACGATCTTCGGCGGCGTTTCGAGCCCGACTTCGGATTCCGAAAAACCGGCGGCGTTGAGCGCGAGCACGAGCTGCGGGCGGGCGAGCTCGCGGACCGTGCCGACGTTCGGCGCGTAACCGAGCGAGATCGATTTGAGCCGTTCGACGGCCGTCGCCGGGCCGTCGATCCGGGCAATCAGCCCGAGCCTCACGATGTCGGTTTCGACCGTCGTTTCGGCGGCCACGCGGACCGCGAGACGATCCTGCGCGCCGGCCGCCGTCGCCCACAAGAGGACGAGGATCAAACTGATAATTCGCCTATTCATCCCTCATCCCTCGCTTTTATAAAATTAGGACACCGCCTGGTTGATCGTGCCGAGCATCCGGTCGGCGGTCGAGATGACCTTCGAATTGGTTTCGTAGGTGCGCTGCGCCGAGATCATATTGACGAGCTCTTCGACGACGTTGACGTTCGAGCCTTCGAGATAGCCCTGGTTGATGCGGCCGATGCCGTCCGAGTCGGGCGTTCCGACGACGGCCTGACCGGAAGCGCCCGTTTCGCGGAACAGGTTCCTTCCGAGCGCTTCGAGTCCCGCCGGGTTGGCGAAAATCGCGAGTTGGAGCTGGCCGACCGTCTGCGCGGCGGCCTGTCCGGGAATCGTTACCGAAACCGTGCCGTCGGTGCCGATCTGGATGCTCGTCGCCTGGGTCGGGATCGTGATCGCCGGTTCGAGCGTTTCGCCCGTCGCGGTCACGACCTGACCCTGATTGTTGAGATGAAACTGGCCGGCGCGCGTGTAGGCGAGATCGCCGTTCGACTGGCGGACCTGAAAGAAGCCGCTGCCTTCGATGACCATATCGAGCGGGTTTTCGGTCTGTTTGAAATCGCCCTGCAGAAAGATCTTCTCGCTCGCGATCGTCCGCGCGCCGAGACCGATCTGGAGACCGACCGGCAGGCTCGTCGAAGCGTTCGAAGCGCCGCCCGCCGCCCGCATATTCTGGTAGAGCAGATCCTGAAATTCGAGCCGCGTCCGTTTGAAACCGACGGTCGAGGCGTTGGCCAGATTGTTGGCGATGTTGTCGACATTCTGCTGCTGGACCTGCATCCCGGTCGCAGCCGTTAATAAAGCTCTGTTTGGCATAAGTTACTCCTTTTCGGTCTTCGATCTCCGGCCCTCGATCCCTGATGAAGCGCAAAGATCGAAGATCGAAGATCAAATTTCAAATCTTCCCGAGATCGCCCGAGATCTTGCGGCCGATGTCGTTCATCAACAGGGAAACGCTTTTCTGGAGCGATTCGAATTCGCGGTTGTTGTTGATCATCGCGACCATCTCGGAAATCGAATTGATGTTCGAATTTTCGAGCGCGCCCTGGACGATCTTCGAATCGGGCGCGGCGAGCGGCTGTTCGGCGCCGGTCATCATAAAAAGCGAATCGCCTTCTTTCATCAGCGCGACCGTCGGATTGTTGAAGCGGACGAGCTTCAGACCGTCGAACGGCTGGTTGTCCGCGCCGAGCGTGCCGTCCTGGCCGATCGACAATTGACCCTTTTCGGGGACCGTGATCGGGCCGTTCTGGCCGGCGACGAGATCGCCGTTTTTCGTGACGAGCTGCCCGGTCTGGTTAAGACTCAGGTGGCCGGCCCGAGTGTAGCGGACGCCGCGCGGGGTCTGGATCTGGAGAAAGGCGTCGCCCTCGATCGCGATGTCGAGCGTGCGGCCGGTCTGGGCGATCGAGCCCTCGGTGTAATCGGCCGAGCCGGTCGTCGTCACGCCGGCGACGAGATTCTGCTTATCGCCGGTGCCTTTTTTTTCGGCCTCGACGGTGCTGTATTTGAGCCGCTCGGCCTTGAAGCCGGGCGTCGTCGCGTTGGCGATGTTGTTGGCCTGCGCTTCGAGCGTGTTCTGGCGCGCGCGCATCCCGAGAAAAATCGTGTAAAGACCGTAGTTCATATTATTTCACCGGCTGCTGGGTCGATTGATTGAGATTGATGATGAGCTCGACTTCGCCCGGCAGCATCCCGAGCGTCGTGGCGATCGTGTCGACGTTCTGGCCGCGCGCGGCGAGCGTGATCACGCGGTGCCGCCGTTCGGTCATCGTCAGCTTCGCCGGATCGGCGGCCGCATGTTCGTCGGGCGGCGGTTCGGCCGCTTTTTTCGGCTGGCGGACGCGGGTTTCGAGCCACGCGACCCGGCGGGCCTGTTCGGCGACGCGCTGGGCGTTGGTGTCGAGCAGCTCGCGGTTTTTGGCGAGCGTCTCCTCGAGATCCTCGACCTGCTGGCCGACGAATTCGATGAGCTCGCGCTGGCGGCCGAGCTTGCGATACTGAACCGCCGCCAGCAGACAGCCTAAAACGCCGAAAAAGATCGCGGCGATCGCGATTTGGAGTTCAAAATTCATTATTCAACCTCGTTTGTTTTTTCAGTTTCGGGATTCGGAAACAGCGTCTGCGTCCGTTCCTCGGGCGAACCGATCTCGGTCACGCGGACGCCGTAATAACCGTCGATGACGACCACTTCGCCGCGGGCGAACGGGAAATTATTGACGAGCAGCTCGACCGGGTCGTCGACCGTCCGGCTCAGCTCGATCATCGAGCCGACGCCGAAATGGACGACGTCCTTGAGCGGCATCTCGGTTTTTCCGAATCTGACGGTGACGTTCATCTCGACGTCGAGCAGTCTGTCGATATTGTTTGAAGATTCGATTTCGGGCATAAATTCTCTCGCGGTTGATATTAATTCCGGGCAAAATTGTCGGCGGCCTCGGCGATAATCTGGGCGACCATCTTCTGGTCGAGCGCGGCGAGCCGGCCGTGAAACTTGACGATCGAGCCGACCGCGATGTTGACCGGTTTTTCGATGCTGTGGTTCGTCCGGAGCACGTCGCCGACGGCGAGCGACATCAGGTCGGAGACGGCGGCCGGCACCTTTTCGAGCTCGGCGCTGACGCCGAACCGGACGTTCGAGATCTTTTTGAGCAGCAGCCGGGTCGCCTCGGGCGACGTCTTGTCGTTCGACGACTGGGCCGACTGGCTGAATTTCTCGATCACCGTTTCGAGCAGGACGACCGGCAGGCAGATGCTCATCACGCCCTGCACTTCGCCGATCTGGAGCTGGTAGACGATCGTCGCGACGACCTCGTTGGGGGCGACGATCTGGACGAGCTGCGGGTGCGTTTCGCGGCCGACGATCTCGGTTTCGAACTCGATCATCGGTTTCCAGGCCTCGCAGTAAGTGTCGGTGACGACCTTCAGAAAACCTTCGAGGATGTTCAGCTCGAGATCGGTCGCGGCCCGCATTTCCTTGACTTCCTGGCCCTCGCCGCCGAGCATCCGATCGACGATCGAGAGCGCGATCGAGGTGTTCAGCTCGACGACGAAAACGCCCCGCAGCGGCGACGCGGCGATCGTGAAAATGGTCGTCGGATCCGATAGGCCGCGCATATAATCGCTGTAGGACTGCTGTTCGACCGAGATCAGGTTGACCTCGGAAACGGCCCGCAGAAAAAGCGGCAGGCTCGACGACAGGCTGTGGGCGAAAAGATCGTGAAGCAGGTAGAGCGAGCGGACCTGTTCCTTCGACAAACGGTCGGGACGGCGGAAATTATACGGCACGATCCGTTTTTTGCGCTCGCGCTCGCGGGCCGTCTCGTCGGCCGGAGTTTCGGGCAGCAGGGCCGCCATTTCCTCGTTGGATAAAAGTTCCTCTTCCATTATTAACCGTGTAGATTATTCCGCAGCCGGAGCACGGCCTGCGTCCGGAGCTGCGAGACGCGCGATTCGGTGACGCCGAGGACCTCGCCGATTTCCTTCATCGTCAGTTCTTCGAGATAGTAGAGGGCGATGACCTGCCGTTCGCGGTCGGGCAGCTTGTCGATCGAATCGGCAAGCAGGCGGCGGCGCTGCGACTGTTCGAGCTGGTCGAGCGGCGAGACCGATTTGTCGGCGATCATTTCCGAGACGCTGAGGCCGGTTTCCTCGTCGCGGTCGTCGAGCGTCGTGACGCAGAGCCCGCGGATGTCCTGGAGTGTTTCGTGGAGCTCCGAAAGCGGCATCTTCAAACGTTCGGCGACCTCTTCCTCGTTGGCCGGACGCCCCTTTTCCTGTTCGATCTGCGAGTAGGCGGTCTGCACTTCGCGGGCACGGCGACGAGTCGAGCGGGACGCCCAGTCGAGCGACCGGAGATTGTCGAGGATCGCTCCGCGCACCCGCATTTCGGCGAATGTCGTAAAGGCGATCCCGCGCGACGCATCGTACCGTTCGACGGCATCGATCAAGCCGACGACGCCGGCACCGTAAAGATCGTCACGTTCGACCGACGGCGGCAGCTTGGCCGCGATCCGGTCGGCGATGTACTTAACCTTCGGCAGGTGCGAGGTGATCAGATATTCGCGTTCATCCTGATTAATACTGCCGGAAGAAAAAGCCTTGACCTTCCTGTAAATTGTCGGGGCAGTGTATTGAAGCATAACGAAAATTCAAAAGTCCAAGATTTGTAGATCAGTTTTGTGCGAGCATATCCCAGAAAGATTTGACTTCCTTCAGACCGGTGTCCTTTTGTTTGTGCGAGAAAAGCTGTTTGGCGATCAGCCGGATCGCGCGGCTCGAGGGCGCGTCGGGCGACAGCTGAACGAGCGGAATCTGTTCGCGAACCGCCTCGGGGATATGCGAATCGTTCGGGATCATCCCGAGAAATTCGATCCGGTGACCGAGAAAGTTCTGGACGGCCGAATTGAGCGATTGAAAAACCTGTTCGGCGTCGCCGATCCCGACGACGTTGTTGACGACGATCGAGATCGGTTTCGCCGGCGCGTACCGGAGGACGATCTTGATCGTCGCGTAAGCATCGACGATCGAGGTCGGTTCGGGCGTCGCGACGACGATCACTTCGGTCGCCGAGATCAGCACGCTGACGACGCTTTCGGCGATGCCGGCGGCCGTGTCGATCACCATAAAATCGGCTTCCTCTTCGAGCACCCGGAGCTTTTCGAAAATATGCGGATGGGTGTTGACCGAGATCTTGGTCAGCTCCTCGACGCCGCTGCCGCCCGGTATCAGGCTCACGCGTTCCGTCAGGCTGATCCGGATGTCCTCCAGGTCCTTGAGGCTCGAAATGACGTGGCCGAGGTGGAATTTCGGCGAGACGCCGCACAGCAGATCGATGTTGGCCAGTCCGAAATCGGCGTCGAGCAGCGAAACGTGGTTGCCGAGAGCGCCTAATTCGAAGGCCAGGTTGAGGGCCAGATTCGATTTTCCGACGCCGCCCTTGCCGCCGGTGATGGCGAGGCAGCGGGTCTGTCGGGTCGTCCGGGGGGCGGTTTCGCGGATGGTGGTTAAGAGTTGTGTATCGGGCATAGTTTTATTAATGGTGGCGGTGGCTAAATATCGAAGGGTTGAAGCCTGGTCGTTCATTTCAGTAATTTCCTAAGATCCGGTTGGTCAGGGTTTCGGGGGTCGCGGTCTGCATATCTTCGGGAACCCTCTGCCCGTTGCAGAGATAGGCGACCGGCTGCGCGCAGTCGCCGATCACTTCGAGGATCGCGCCCGGCCGCAGGGTTTCGTCGAGCTTGGTGAGGATCAGCGAATCGGCGCCGTACATTTCGAATTTGCGGATGCCGGCGACCGCGTCGAGCGGATGCGTGGTGGCCTGAACGGCGAGGCATTTGCGGATTTCGGGCCGCTGCCGCAGATAATCGGAAAGCTCGTATTGATCGGCGAGATCGTGCGGGTTCTTGCCGGTCGTGTCGATCAGGACGATCGCGTCCGGCGAGAGCCGGCGCAGCACCGAATCGAGCTCGAGCACCGAGCGGACGACGTGGCAGCCCGCGCCGATGATCTCGGCGTAGGTTTTGAGCTGTTCGACGGCCGCGATCCGGTAGGTGTCGAGCGTGACCAGCTCGACCCGGCGGTGTTCCTGAAGCGCGGCGCGGGCGGCGAGCTTGGCGATGGTCGTCGTCTTGCCGACGCCGGTCGCGCCGATCAGCGCCATCACGGTCGGTTTTTCGAGTCTTAAAAAGTCGGGCGTGAATTTGACCGTCGACGAGATGGCCCGGAAGAGCGTCGTTTCGGAGAGCCGCGCCGGATCGAGATTCTTGTCGCGGAACTGCGGGATGATGTCCGAGATAAACGACCGCGCGAGTTCGGCCGAGACGCCGGCTTCGGTCAGTTCCATATAGGTTTCGTAAAAGGGCGATTCGAAGATCTCGTCGAGCAAATCGAAGTTGACGTCCTTCTGCCAGAAGTTATTGGTCTGGCGGCCGGTCATCGAATTGACCGAGAACTTGATCTCGCGGAGCTCGGCGCGGAGCAGCTCGAGCTCGCGGTTCGTATAACCGCCCGGCCCCGGCTCGACCGGCGCGGCCGGCGTTTCGGCCGCCGTCAGATTGCTTTTCGGAAGCTCGCGGCGCGGATGAACGACGCGCGGCGCTTCGGGGCTGATTTCGACGGCCTCGATCTTCGGGCTGAAGGCGATCTCGTCGCTTTTGAGGATCCGCGCGGTTTTCGGGGCTTCCTTTTCGAAGCCGTTGGTGCCGGTCGCGCGGGCCGACAGCGCGGCCATAATGTTGTGGCGGGTGCTGTTGACCGGGTTGAAGACCGGCGGCGCGGCGACGGATTCGTCCGTCAGGTTGAGAATCCGGTTCGAATGAACGTCGGATTTCTTTTGTGGGGCGGGTTTGGCGTTGAGCAGATTTTCCGGGGCGGCGGCGCTGACTTCGATCTGGATGCCGCTGCCGAGTCCCAGAAAGCCGCCGGTGCGGACCTGCCGGGTTTCGAGCACGAGGGCGTTTTCGCCGAGATCGTTTTTGATCTTTTCAAGCGCTTCGCGCGTCGTGGTCGCTCTGTATTTTTTGATGTTCATCATAAGCTTTGTTCCTAACTGACCATTCCCATTGAGACGAGATTTACGTTTGAGCCGACTTCACCATGCGAAATCACTACCAGTTCAGGCAAGAACCGTTCCGTAAGTTTCCGGAGGTGCGGGCGGACCATCGAGGAACAGAGAACGATCGGCTGCGACATCACCGCCGCGCGGCAGGCCGTTTCGATCTTTTCGAGCAGCTGTTTGCCGAATTCCGGGTCGATGACCTGCTGCGACGCGCCGCCGAGCAGGCCGAGCCGTTCGGCGAACTGCGTTTCGAGGCGCGGGTCGAGCGTCAGCACCGTCAGCTCGGACGACTCGTTGGCGAGGCTCGCCGAGATCGTCCGCGCCAGCGATGCGCGGGCCGCTTCTGTCAATGCATTGACATCACGCGTCACGACTCCGACATCTGTGATGGCTTCGAGGATCGTCGCCAGATCGCGGATCGGTACCCGCTCGCGGAGCAGATTCTGGAGCACCCGCTGGATCTCGCCGAGCGACAAAACCTTCGGCGTCGCTTCCTCGACCGTCTTCGGATGCGTTTCGGCGAGCGTGTCGAGCAGCGCGCGCGTCGCCTGCCGGCCGAGCAGCTCGTGGGCGTAGCGCTTGATGATTTCCGAAAGATGCGTGCAGATCACGGTGGTCGGATCGACGACCGTGTAACCGGCGGCGATCGCGCGGTCGCGATCCTCGGAACGGCGGATCCAGACGGCCGGCATTCCGAAGGCCGGATCGGTCGTTTCGACGCCCTGGATCTTTTCGCGGACGACACCCGGATCGATCGCCAGATAGCCCTCGGGATGGAGCTCGCCGCTCGATACTTTTTCGCCCTTGAGAAGGATCGAATACTCGCGCGGCGGCAGCTGCAGATTGTCCGTCACGTGGACCGAAGGCACGATAATGCCGAGCTCGGTGGCCGCCTGCCGCCGGATTTCGCGGATCCGGTTGAGAAACGAATCGCCGGCGCTGACGAGCCCGATCAGGCCGTAGCCGACCTCGAGCGCGAGCGAGTCGACCTTTAATAAATTCTCCATCTTTTCGGGCTGTTTGGCGGTCTCGCCCTCCTTTTCGGCCTCTTCTTTTTCCTCGGCCTTCCGGACCGCGTTTTTGGCCTGCTGGACGGACAGAAAACCGACCCCGCCCGACCCGAAGGCGAGCGTCAGAAAGGCGAAATGCGGCATTCCCGGCAGAATTCCGAGAAAGGCGAGCACGCCGGCGGCGATAAAGAGCGGCCGCGGGTTGATCAAAAGCTGGCCGCTCATCTCCGCGCCCATACTCGATTCGGTCGCCGAGCGTGTCGTGATGATCGCCGCCGCGACCGAGATGAACAGCGACGGAACGGCGGCCGCGACGCCGTCGCCGACGGTCAGGATCGTGTAGGTCTTGATGGCGCTTCCGAGATCGAGCCCGTGCTGGAGGACGCCGATCGCGAAACCCGCGCAGATATTGACCGCGACGACGATGATCGAGGCGACCGCGTCGCGCTGCGTGAAGCGGATCGCGCCGTCCATCGCGCCGTGAAATTCGGCCGCCTGCGAGATGTCCTTGCGGCGCTGGCGGGCCTCGTTTTCGTCGATCATCCCGGCCGCGAGGTCGGCGTCGACGGCCATCTGTTTGCCGGGCATCGCGTCGAGGGTAAAGCGGGCGGTGACCTCGCTTGAACGAACCGCGCCGTGGTTGACGACCAGAAACTGGATCACCAGCAGGATCAGAAAAATGACCACGCCGACGACGTAGTTGCCGCCGATGACGAAATTGCCGAAGGCCTTGATGACCGCGCCGGCGGCCGTTTCGCCGGCGTTGCCGTTGGTCAGGATGAGCCGCGAAGTGGCGACGTTGAGGGCCAGCCGGAAGAGCGTCGTGAGCAGTAAAAGATTGGGAAAAGAAGTGAATTTGACCGGTTCCAGCGTGTACATCGAGACCAGCAGGACGACCACCGACAGCATCAGGTTGAAGCTGATCAGGACGTCGAGCAGAAACGGCGGCAGCGGAACGAGCAGCACCAGCAGGATGACGACGGCGGCGATCGGCACGGTCAGGTGCGAGTAGCTGCTGGCGCGGTTCAGAATGTTGGTAATCGGCAGATTTGGCATTGCTTGATTTCTTTCAAAAGAGGGAAATTGAATTCCGGGAAAATCCCCGTAACCGGTCGTTGAAGCAATTTCAATGCCGCGCCCGGCGATCCGTTCGCCCGGCGGCCGGCCGGCGTCGCGAAATGGCCTGCCGGAAACCTGATATAAAAACGTCGATTTTCGTTCTCTTCAAAATGGCATTAAATTTGCAAACGGTTTTCCCGACAGGCCGGATTTTTGTTTTTTGGCAGCCCTTGATAGTACCGACGAAAATGAAGCAGGATATAAAATCACTGACCGAAAAGAACCGTCTGCGGACGCTTCGCGAATACGATATTCTCGACACCGAGCCCGAACAATGCTTCGACGACCTGTCGCTGCTCGCTTCGCGGATCTGCCGAACGCCCGAGGCCGGAGTCGGGATCGTCGACAAAACCCGGCTGTGGTTCAAATCCAAGGTCGGCTTCGACCTGACGGAAGTTCCGCGGCGGGGGACGTTCTGCACGAAAACCATCGAACAAACGGAAATGCTGCTCGTTCCGAACGCCCTCGACGATCCGCGGTTCAACCGCAATCAGGCGGTGAAAAAGAAGAACGGCTACCGTTTCTATGCCGGCGTGCCGCTGATCAATCCCGAAGGCTACGTCCTCGGGACGCTGTTCGTGATGGATACCCGGATGCGAAAGCTCAACGATTATCAGAAATCATCGCTGACCGCGCTCGCCCGGCAGGTCGAGGCCCAGTTCGAGCTGCGACGGAAGGTGCTGACGCTGGAAAAGATCATCGACCAGCTCGAAGAGTACAGCGACGAGCTGCTCAACAGTCAGGAGCGCTACCGGTCGGTGGTCGACAACGTCAAGGAAGTGATCTTCCAGACCGACACCGACGGGCGCTGGCTGTTTCTCAATCCGGCCTGGACGGAGATCACCGGCTTCAGGGTCGAGGACAGTCTCGGCGAATATTTTCTGCAGTACGTTCATCCGCAGGACCGCGATCTCTATCACAAACGGTTCGAGCCGATGATCAAACGGGAAAAAAACTATTGCCGGTGCGAGATGCGCTATCTGACGAAATCGGGCGGTTTCCGCTGGATGGAGGTCTTCGCGCAGCTCACGCTCAACGAAAAAGGCGATATTTTCGGCACTTCCGGCACCTTGAACGACATCACCGAGCGCAAACAGGCCGAACATTCATTGAAAAAGGAAACCTCCTACGTGAGCCTGCTGCAATCGGCGACGGCGGCCGCCAACGAAGCCGAGACGGTCGAAGAGGCGATGCGGATCTGTCTGAATCAAATCTGCGAATTGATGGGCTGGGCGATCGGTCACGTCTACCGCGTGAAGACCGACGAGTCGATCAATCTCGTCTCGACCCGGATCTGGCATCTCGACGATCCCGAAAAATACAAGGATCTGGTCGCCGAGTCCGAACAGACGAACTTTCGTTCGGGCGAGGGACTGCCGGGACAAACATTCGCCCGGAAAAAGGCCGTCTGGAGCTGCGATCTGATCGCGGAAAACTGGTTTACCCGGAAAAAAGTTTTCGAAAAACACAAAATTCAATCGGGTTTCGCCTTTCCGGTCACGGTCGGGCTCGAAGTCAGCGCGGTGCTCGAATTTTACGCGACCAAGATGATCGCGCCCGACGAAAAATTTCTCGAGATCCTCTCGAACGTCGGCGTCCAGATCGGCCGGGTCGTCGAACGCAAGCGGGCCGAGGAGAAAACGCGAAAGCTGATCAACGAGCTGGCCGACATCAATCTCGCGCTCGACGCCTCGACGATCGTCGCCGTCACCGATCAGCAGGGGCTGATCACGCACGTCAACGACAAGTTCTGCGAAATCTCCGGTTATGAAAAAGAGGAATTGGTCGGACAAAATCTGCGGATCATCAACAGCGGACATCACCACGAGAAATTTTTCGCCGAGATGTGGGACACGATCGCCGACGGTCGAATCTGGAACGGCGAGATTCGCAACCGCGCCAAGTCGGGCAGCCATTACTGGGTCGATTCGACGATCATCCCGTTTCTCGACGACGATTACCGACCCTACCAGCATATCTCGATCAGCATCGACATCACCAAGCGGAAAATCGCCGAAGAGGCCCTCCGCGAGAGCGAGGGCCGATTCCGGGCGATCAGCGAAACCTCGCCGCTCGGTATTTTTCTGACCGATTCGTCCGGCGCCTGCATTTACATCAACAACCGTTTTCAGCAGATCTCCGGCTGGAGCGCGCAGGAATTCGTCGGCTGGAAATGGACGAAGACCGTCCACGAGGAAGACCTCGACCGGCTCGCCAAGGAATGGAACACGCAGGGCAAGGAAAAGGAATATCATTTCGAATACCGGCTGCTCAGAAAGGACGGTTCGATCATCTGGGTCAACGCCAATTCGGCGCCGATCCGGATCAACGATGAAGTGATGGGCTATGTCGGCATCGTCGAGGACATCACCGAACGAAAGACGATCGAACAGGCGCTCCGCGAGTCCGAGGCGCGGTATCGGATCGTCGCCGAATCGGCGACCGACGCCATCCTGACGATCGATTCCGACAGCCGGATTCTCTACGTCAATTCGGCCGGCGAGCAGATTTTCGGCTATACGAAGGAAGAGATGGAAAAACAGCCGCTGATGATGCTGATGCCGGAAAATCTGCGCGAAGGCCATTATCTCGGGACGAAACGCTATATCGAAACCCGTGAAAAACAGATCCCGTGGAAGGGCATCGAGGTTCCGGCCCGCCATAAAAGCGGCCGCGAGATCGTCATCGAGGTCTCGTTCGGCGAATTCAAGGAAGAGGGAAAGCATATCTTTACGAGCATCATCCGCGACATCACGCAGCGCAAACGCTTTGCGGCCGAGCTTCAGCAGGCCAAGGAGGCGGCCGAGGCGGCGACCCGCGCGAAGAGCCAGTTTCTCGCGAATATGAGCCACGAGATCCGGACGCCGATGAACAGCATCATCGGTCTGACCGGCCTGATGCTCGAATCCGAAATGCCCGAGCACCAGCGCGATCTGCTCGAAACGGTCAGCAATTCGGCCGAAGCGCTGCTCACGATCATCAACGACATCCTCGATTTTTCGAAGATCGAGGCCGGCAAGCTCGAGCTCGAGATTCTCGAATTCGATCTGGCCGCGACCGTCAAGGACGTTTTCAACCTGTTCGGCCAGCAGTCGCTGCGGGGCAACAACAAGCTGTCCTACCGGCTCGCCCCCGAAATCCCGACCCGGCTGCTCGGCGATTCCGGCCGCCTGCGGCAGATTCTCACGAATCTGGTCGGCAACGCCGTCAAGTTCACGAAAAACGGGACCGTCACGATCAACACCGAGCTTCGCGAGGAAAAGATCGGGTCGGCCAAAATCTATTTCGAAATCACCGACACCGGCGTCGGCATCACGCCCGAACAGCAGGCGCATCTGTTCCAGGCCTTTTCGCAGGCCGACGGTTCGATCAAACGGCGGTTCGGCGGAACCGGGCTCGGGCTCGCCATCTGCCGTCAGCTCGTCGAATTGATGAACGGTGAAATCGGCGTCGTCAGCGAGCTCGGGCAGGGCAGCACCTTCTGGTTTACCGTCCGGCTCGACAAATCGCCGCGCAACAACAAACGGCTTCGCGAATCGGGCAAAGCGCTGACCGACGGGGAGAACGACGAAAAAATCGAGAAGTCGTCCGATAACGAACGGCCGTCGACGTCCGCGCCGGCGCCGAAACCCCTGCAGGTGCTGGTGGCGGACGACAACGCCGTCAACCGGAAGGTCGCGCTGCTGATGCTCGAAAAGCTCGGCTACAAAGCCGAATTCGCGACCAACGGCCTCGAAGTGCTCGAGTCGCTCGGCAGCCGGACTTTCGACGTCGTCCTGATGGACGTGCAGATGCCGGAAATGGACGGACTCGAAGCGACGCGCGAGATCTGCCGCCGCTGGAAGCCCGCGAACCGGCCCCGGATCATCGCGATGACGGCCAACGCGATGAGCGGCGACCGCGACCAGTGTCTCGAGGCCGGAATGGACGATTATTTGAGCAAACCCATCAGAAAAGAAGACCTGCAAAGGGCTCTGGAGCAATGTGAAATGAAATCTCAACCCGAAAAACGAAATCTGAATAACGACAAATTCGCCGAAATCCCGACCTTCGACGAGGCGATGTTCAAAAGCCTCGAAGAATTTTCGCCCGACGGCGCGGACGAGATCATCGCCGAGCTGATCGGCATTTTTCTCGAAGAATCGCCGAAGGGCTTCCAAAATCTGGCCGGCGCGGTCGAGGCCGGTGATTTGAAAAAGATCGAAACGCTGGCCCACGCCCTCAAGGGCAGCTGCGCGACGATCGGCGTCGCGCGGACGGCCGCGCTCTGTTCGGCGCTCGAACGGCTCGCCTTCGAGGGCGGGCTCGACGGCGCCCCGGAATTGTTGACGGAAATCGACGCCGAATTGAAGCGGTCGGTCGAAGTGCTGGAAAATTTGCTCGTCGTTCGTTGATTTGATATGCAGAAGATTTTGATTGTTGACGATAATCGAGTGGTTCTCAACCTGCTGCGGACGATCCTCTCGTCGCAGGGCTGGGGCGTCGAAACCGCCCAGTCGCCCGAGCGGGTCTGGGAGCTGACGGCCCAGCAGCGGTTCGATCTCGTGATCTGCGACATCAATCTCGAGGCCGAGCAGAACGGAATCGATCTTCTCAAAAAACTGCGCGATTTCTGCCCGGTGATCCTGATCACCGGCGCGGGCACGCTCGAAAACACCGTCGAGGCCGAGCGCGAGGGCGCGCGCGACATCATCGCCAAACCGTTCGACATCGACGGCATCGTCGCCGTCGTCAAGCGCGTCTTGGCCGAAAAGGACGAGAAGGAAGCGCTCCGCGACGACGAATTATGCGGGATGCCGGAAGCCGATCTGCTCGGCCGCTCGCCGCAGATGGTCGCGCTTTACAAAAAGATCGCCCGCGTCGCGCCGACCTCGGCGACCGTCCTCGTGACGGGCGAATCGGGAACCGGCAAGGAACTGGTCGCGCGGGCCGTCCATAAATACAGCCTCCGGGCGAACGCGAATTTCATTCCGGTCAACTGCGGGGCGCTGACCGACACGCTGCTCGAATCCGAGCTTTTCGGCCATAAGCGCGGCTCGTTCACCGGGGCCGTCAGCGACCGGCGCGGCCTCTGGGAGGAGGCCGGCGGCGGCACGCTCTTTCTCGACGAGATCGGCGAAACGAGCCAGCTGA
Organism: Acidobacteriota bacterium; assembly: GCA_018269075.1. Classification (GTDB taxonomy): domain Bacteria; phylum Acidobacteriota; class Blastocatellia; order Pyrinomonadales; family Pyrinomonadaceae; genus JAFDVJ01. The sequence goes on along the minus strand of JAFDVJ010000004.1, from coordinate 11,469 downwards.
TGCAGGTCAAGATGCTCCGCGCGCTGCAGGAGAAGGAGATCCGGCGGGTCGGCGATTCGCGCTCGACCAAAGTCGACACCCGGATCATCGCCGCGACCAACCGCGACCTCGAGGAAGAGGTCGGGGCCGGCCGGTTTCGCGAGGATCTGTTTTACCGGCTGAACGTGGTGACGCTCAATATCCCGCCGCTTCGCGAACGGCGGAGCGACATCCCGCTGCTCGCCGAGCGGTTCGTCCACCGCGCGTCGGTCAACTGCGGCCGCCGACTCCGGTTTTCCGACGAGGCGCTGCGGCTGATCCTGTCCTATGATTGGCACGGCAACGTCCGCGAGCTCGAATCGGCCGTCGAACACGCCGCGCTCAACGCTTTGGGAACGATCATCGAATGCGACGACCTGCCCGAAAAAATGAAGTCGTCGGCGAACCGCGCGCGGGCCGCCGCCGTGCGCGCTCCGCTCACCGATCTCTACGCCGATTTCCCGTCGCTCGACGAACTGGAACAGCGCTATCTCGTTTATTTGCTTGACGCGCTCGGCGGCAGCCGGACGCGCGCCGCCGAAATCCTGCGGATCAATCGCCGGACGCTCTACCGGATGGCCGAGCGGTTCGGGATCAGTCTCGAAACCGATTAGTAACGGCAATTAAAGACGGCCGATAAAGAAAAAACCACCCGATTACAGCCGCGTTATAAATTTTTTTAGTAAAATTCGGAAAAACGATAAAAATTTATATCCCATATAAGCGGATTTTGTGTATAATGTGCCCATCGGGTCGTTGCCGCGCCAGTTTTCACCCAATTTCAAGGTCTAAAAAATGGGAAGTCGTTAATATAGTATTTTCGCAACGGCTCGGGTTTCGAATATTCTTCGTTTCGTGGGAGGTTTTCCTCGTGACCCGTAGAACCGAAAAAAATCTTACTCATCCACAACCGGTTGCCGGATCAGTTTTGCCGGACTCTCTCTATGCACGGATTTTCGCCGCTCTCGATTTCGGGATCATCGTCCTGTCCGCCCCGGATCTGCGGATCATCGAAGCCAACCCGTTCGTTTCCCGGCTGACCGGGAAAACCGCCGCTTATCTGACGGACCGGCCGCTGTTCGAAACCGGGATTTTCGAAGACGCGGAAGCCGTCCGGGCGCTGTTCGCCGACAGCGGGGCCGGTTTCAGCCAAACCGTCGAAATCCGGTCGGCCGGTCCGGCGAAATCGCTGAAAGTCGAAATTTCCGCCGTTCCGGTGACGGCCGATGAGGGCGAGGTCATCGTCTGCCGGCTCGCGCCGGTCGGCCCGGCCGAGCGGCCGGCGAAAGATAATATCGAAAAGCCGGCGATCAGCGGCAAAAACGGCGGTCCGCCCCGGCTCGAACAGGCGAACGGCGCGGGCGAAGAGGAAAACCGGAAAATACTCAAGGAACTGGCCGACATCAAGTTTGCGCTCGATGAATCGGCGATCGTCGCGATCACCGACAAATCCGGCCGGATCACCTTCGCCAACGACAAATTCTGCGAGATTTCCGGTTACTCGAAAAAGGAACTGATCGGCCGGAACCATCGGATGCTGAGAAGCGGGCATCATCCGAAGGGATTTTTCAGGGAGATGTGGGCGACCATTTCGACGGGCCGGGTCTGGCGCGGCGAAATCCTCAATCTCGCCAAATGCGGACGCCCCTACTGGGTCGATACGACGATCATCCCGTTTCTTGACGAAAACGGCCGGCCCTACCAGTTCGTCGCGATCCGTTACGACATCACCGAACGCAAAAAGGTCGAGGAAAAGCTCCGCGAATCCGAAACCCGGTTTCGGCGGCTCGCCGAAGGACTGCCGCAGCTCGTCTGGACCTGCCGGGCCGAGGACGGCCACTGCGATTATCTGAGCCCGCAATGGCTGGAATATACCGGCGTCGAAGCCGGGCTGCAGTACGAATTCGGCTGGCTCAATCAGATACATCCGGACGATCGCGACCGAACGCTGGAGGCCTGGAAAAAATCGGTCGGCGATCGGTCGAATTACCAGATCGAGTTTCGAATCCGCCGGTTCGACGGGGTCTATCGCTGGTTTCAAACCCGCGCCCTGCCGATTTACGACGGCGACGGTCGGGTCGTCAAATGGTTCGGCACGAATACCGACATCGACGACCGGAAACGGATCGAGGACGAGCTTCGCGAGTCCGAGGAAAAGCTTCGCCTGTTCGTCGAATTCGCGCCGGTCGCGGTCGCGATGTTCGACCGCGGGATGCGTTATCTGGCGGTCAGCCGCCGCTGGCGGGCGGATTTCGGTCTGCTCGATGAGCTGGTCGGGAAATGCCATTACGATGTCTTTCCCGAAATTCCGGATCGTTGGCGCGAAATCCATCAGAAGGGCCTGTCCGGTTCGGTCGAAAAGTCGGACGAGGACCGTTTCGTCCGGGCCGACGGCACGGTCAACTGGCTCAAATGGGAAGTTCGGCCCTGGTTCGATAAAAGCGGCGAGATCGGGGGAATCGTCATCTTCAGCGAGGACATCACGGACCGGAAAAAGGCCGAGGCCGAGCTGATTCTCGGGCGGGCCAAACTCGAAGCGGCACTCGAAAGTATGACCGACGCGGTGTTTTTTTCGGACGCCCGCGGTAACCTGATCCATTTCAACGAAGCCTTCGTCGCCTTTCACCGCTTCGGCGACAAGCTCGGGTGTCCCCGCAACATCGCCGAATACCCGTCGGTGCTCGAAATGACGCGGCTCGACGGAAAGCGTCTGAAATTCGAGGAATGGGCGATTCCGCGGGCCCTCAAGGGCGAGACCGGCATCGGCCACGAATTTCGGCTCCGTCGCCGCGACACCGGAGAAACCTGGATCGGAAGCTATAATTTCAGCCCAATCCGCAACCCCGACGGATCGATCGTCGGGGCGGTCGTCACCGCCCGCGACGTGACCGACCTGAAAAAGGCGGCCGACGCCCTGCGGGAGAGCGATCAAAGGCTCAACGAGACGCTCGACGGGATGATCGAAAGCTATCTGATCCTCGACCGCGAGCGCCGGATCTTGTACGTCAACGAAACCGCCGCCCGCGAATTCGGGCTGCCGAAGAAAAACTGCCGCGGCCGGGCGCTTTCGGAGATTTACCCGGACATCGTCGAAAGCCGGATTTACGCCGCGCTCGGCGATTGTCTGGTCAATCGAACCCCGCGCCGGATCGAAGAGGAATTCGAGCATCTCGACGGCACTAGGAAATGGTACGAATACAACGTCCAGCCGGCGTCTGACGGCGTTCTGATCCTCGCCATCGACATTACCGAACGCAAACGGGTGACGGAAATTCTCCGGGAAAAAGAGGCTCTTTTGATCGAGTCCGACCGGCGGCTGGCGGAAATCGTCCAGGGGATGACCGAAGCCTGTTTCGCGCTCGACGCGAACTGGAAGTTCACCTTCGTCAACGCCCAGTGCGAAAGCCTGTTGTTTCGCAACCGCGAGGAATTGATCGGCCACTCGATCTGGGAAATCTACCCCGTGTTGGAAGGTACACAGATCGAAACTCATTACCGGCGGGCGATGACCGAGCGGGTTCCGGTCGGCTTCGAGTCGTTTTCCCCGGTCGCCCGCCGCTGGCTCGACGTGCGGATTTTTCCGTCGGGCGACGGGCTCGCGGCGTTTCTGCTCGACATCCACGAACGCAAAATTCTCGAGGGCGAGCGGCAAAAGTTCGTTTCACTGGCCCAAAACAGCGGCGAATTCATCGCGATGTTCGACCTTCGGGGAAAATTGTTCTTCATCAACGAGGCCGGGATCGGACTGTCCGGCGCCGAAACCACCGAAGCCGCGCTCCGGCTTTCGATTACCGATTTCCTGTTCGAGGAAGACCGGGCCCGCATCCGGCAGGAGTTTTTGCCCGAGGTGCTCGTGGCCGATAACGCCGAAATCGAAATCCGGTTTCGCCATTTACGGACCGGCGAGGAAATCTGGATGCTTTTCAACGTTTTCGTGCTCCGGGACGAAAATCTCGAAACCGTCGGATTCGCGACCGTCAGCCGCGACATCACCGAGATAAAACGGGCGGTCGAGTCGCTGCGGGCCGAAAAATCGAGGCTCGAAAGACTGGCGATGGCGCTGCCGAGCGCGGTGTTTACGTTCCGCCGGACGTCCGACGGCCGCGTTTCGCTGCCCTACTCGAGCCCGGTGATCAAGGAAGTTTTCGGTTACACGCCGGACGAGCTGCAGGAAAACTGCGAGGTGGTCGCGCAGCATTTCGATCCGGTCGAAGTCAGGAGAATGGTCGCCTCGGTCGAAAGGTCCTCGAAGGATCTGACGATCTTTCACGAAGTGGCCGCGTATTCTCATCCCGTGACCGGCGAGCGCTGGATCGAGATCTTTTCGGCTCCGGTCCGGGAAACGGACGGAAGCGTGGCCTGGCACGGGGTGGCGATCGACGTCACCGACCGCGTCCGGATCGAGGACTCGATCCTCGAATCGGAACGGCGCTACCGTTTGCTGTTCGAAAGCAACCCGCTGCCGATGTGGGTCTACGATACCGAAACGCTGAAGTTTCTCGCCGTCAATCAGGCCGCCGTCCAGCAGTACGGGTTTTCAAGAGAGGAATTTCTGGAGATGACGATTTCCGATATCCGGCCGCCGGCCGAGATGTCCCGGATGATCGATTCCGCGAGATCGATGAGCGTCTGGTTTCTCAAAGCCGGAACCTTCAGCCATCTGAAAAAGGACGGCACGCTCATCTCGGTCGAAATCAGCGCTCACGACATCACTTTCGAAGGCCGCCCGGCGCGGCTCGTGCTGGCCAACGAGGTGACCGAGCGGGAAAAGGCCGAGAAGATGATTCTGGAAATGAACGAAACGCTGGAAAAACGGGTCTCGGAAAGAACCGTCGAGCTGAAGGCCGTCAATTCCGAGCTCGAGGCGTTTTCCTATTCGGTGTCGCACGATCTGCGGGCCCCGCTCCGGGCGATGGACGGCTTCAGTCTGGCGCTGCTCGAAGATTACGCCGACCAGCTCGACGACGATGCGCGCAATTATCTCAACCGGATCCGGGCCGGCAGTCAGAATATGGCGCGGCTGATCGACGATTTGCTGAAGCTCTCGAAAATGTCGCGGGGCGAGCTGCGCCGCCGGAAGATCGATCTTTCGAAAATTGTGAGGGAAATCACAGACATCCTCCAGGAAACTCAGCCAAAATCTTCTGTAAGTTTGAAAATCGAAGACAACGTTACCGGCTACGGTGACGAACGACTGATCCGGGCGGCCCTTGAAAACCTGATCGGAAACGCCTGGAAGTTCACGAGCAAAAAGGAAAGTGCAGAAATCTCATTCGGCTGCCAAAAAGAAAACGGCCGAACCGTATTTTTCATTAAAGATAACGGCGCCGGGTTCGATATGACATATTCGGACAAGCTTTTCGGGGCCTTTCAGCGCCTTCATTCGACCGGCGAGTTCGAGGGCACCGGGATCGGGCTGGCGACCGTTCAGCGCGTGATCAATCGTCACGGCGGCCGGATCTGGGCCGAAAGCGAGGTCGGGCGCGGAGCCGCTTTTTACTTCATACTGGGTAAATAATTGTTGATTTTATGGAACGGAAGACGATTTTGCTGGTCGAGGACAATCCCGATGATGAGGCTTTGATGATCCGCGCCCTGAAAAAAAATAATATCGCCAACGACATCATCATCGCCCACGACGGCGTCGAAGCGCTCGATTTTCTGTTCGGGCGCGAAAACTTTGCGGACGGCGACGGGCAGGACCTGGTTCAGTTGATCCTGCTCGATCTCAAGCTTCCGAAACTGGACGGTCTCGAAGTGTTGCGGCGGATCCGGGCCGACGAGCGCACGAAATTCATCCCGGTCGTCGTGCTGACGACCTCGTCGGAACAGCGCGATCTGGTCGAAAGTTATCATTTCGGGGCCAATAGTTATGTGCAGAAACCCGTTGATTTCAATGAGTTTATGGATGCCACCAGGCAGCTCGGAACTTACTGGCTGGTGTTCAACCGGGTCGTTCCGCCGGCGACGTTGAGAAGATAGTATGAAACATCTGAAAGCTCTAATTGTCGAAGATTCCGAAGACGACGCCTTTTTGCTGCTGCGCCATCTCAAACGCGGCGGCTTCGAAATCGAGTACCAGCGAGTCGAAACCGCCGAGGAATTGGAGGACGCGCTCGGAGCTTACCAATGGGACATCGTTTTTTCGGATTACAGTATGCCGCATTTCGACGGGATGATGGCGCTGGCGATCTTCAACAAGAGCGGGATCGACATTCCGTTCATTATGATCTCGGGAACGATCGGCGAGGATACAGCCGTTCAGGCGATGCTCGCCGGCGTCGACGATTACTTCATCAAGGGCAATCTGAACCGTTTGATCCCGGCGGTCGAGCGGGAATTGAAGGAAGCGGAAAACCGCCGCGCCCGAAAACGGGCCGAGCTCGAATCGGTCGAAAACAAAAAGCGGCTGCAGCTGGCCCTGACCTCGGCCGGGATGGGCGTCTGGGAGTGGAACCTGGCGAACGATTCGGTTTACTGGTCGCCCGAGTGTTACCGGATCCTCGAAATCGATCGGACGATCGTCGGCGTCCGGGAATTTTTCGATCTGTTGTACCCGGCCGACGCCGAAAAATTAGACAAATTGGCCCGCGAGGCCGTCCAGAATCATACTTCCTTTCAGACCGAATTCCGAAAATCCGACAAAACCAAAGGAATTATGTGGTTCGCCTCCAACGGGCTGGCCGATTATGACGAAGCCGGAAACCCGCTCCGGGTGATCGGAACGATCCAGAACATCACCGAAAGAAAACGGGCCGAGACGATCCTCAGCGAATCGGAAGAAAACCTGCGGGCGATCATCAAGGCCTCGACCCAGCACGTCTGGACGGCCGAGGCGGACGGCTCGAACCCGGAAATCTTTCAGTTCTTTTCCGGCCTCAGCGGCCGCCCGATCGCGGAAATCAGGGATGTCGTCGAGATCATCCATCCCGACGACCGCGAGCCGGTCACGCGGGAATGGGAAGAATCGCTCGCGAAACGGCGGATTTTCAACGCGGTCATCAGATTTCTGACCGAATCCGGCGAATACTGTTTTATGGCCACGCGGAGCGTGCCGATTTTCAATCAGGACGGGCGGTTCCGGCAGTGGATCGGAACCTGCAACGACATCACCCAGCGGATGTACGCCGAGGAATCGCTGCGAAAAAACGAGGCCCAGCTCCAACTGGTTTCCGACACCGTGCCGACGAGCATCGCCTATCTCGACCGCGATCTGAACTGTTTATTCGTGAACAAGGCCTGCGCCGAATGGTTCGGGTTCACCAAGGAAGAGGCGCTCGGGAAAAATCTCCGCGACGTTTTCGACGCGCAGGCGATCGAATTGGTCCGATCCGAACTCGCCGACGTGATGAAGGGCCGGACGCTGACCTTCGAAAGATCCTCGATTCTCGCCGACGGATCGCATTACCTCCGTTTGAACTACGTCCCCGACTTCGACGACAACCGCGAAGTCCGGGGTGCGTTCATCTTCATCATCGATCTGACCGAAAACCGCAAAGCCGAGGAAGAGCTCCGAAAAAGCGAGGAGCGGTTCCGCTCGCTGGTCAACTCGATCGCGCAGATCGTCTGGACGACCGACGCGGAGGGCCGGCTGTTGTCGGCGCTGACCCCGGAAGGATCGGTGCTTCAGGGAACGGCCGCCGAGCAGCCGCTCGATTGGGTCGAGCTGATCCATCCGGACGACCGCGACCGGGCGGTCAAGCAGTTCGAAGACTCGATCCTCACGAAATCTCAGTTTCAAACCGAATGCCGGATGAAGATCTACGACGGCAACTACCGTTATTTCATCTCGCGCGGAACGCCGGTTTTCGAAAAGGACGGCACCGTCCGCGAATGGGTCGGGACGCTGACCGACATCACCAACAACAAGTTGTCCGAGGAAAGCCTGCGGCAGAGCGAGGAACAGCTGCGGCAGGCCCAGAAGCTCGAATCGGTCGGCCGGCTCGCCGGCGGCATCGCCCACGATTTCAACAATATGCTGACCGCGATCAACGGCTACAGCGATCTGACGCTCCGCCGGCTCGCGGAAAACGATCCGCTCCGGCGCAACATCGAGGAGATCAAGAAGGCGGGCGAACGGTCGGCCACGCTCACGCAGCAGCTGCTCGCCTTCAGCCGCCGCCAGATCCTCCAGGTCAAGGTGCTCGAGATCAACCAGATCATCAACGATTCGCTGGTGATGCTCCAGCGGCTGATCGGCGAGGACATCCAGATCATCTCGGCGCTCAACCCGTCGATCAATTACGTCAAGGCCGACGCCGGACAGCTTTCCCAGATGCTGCTCAATCTGGTCGTCAACTCGCGCGACGCGATGCCGAAGGGCGGGACGATCACGATCGAAACCGACAATATCTACTTCGACGAGGACTTTACGTCCCGTCACGCCGGGGCGGTGATCGGCAATTACGTGATGCTCGCCGTCTCGGACACCGGCGTCGGGATCGACGAGGACACGCTCAAACAGATCTTCGAGCCGTTTTTCACGACCAAGGAAATCGGCAAGGGCACCGGGCTCGGACTGTCGACGGTTTACGGGATCGTCAACCAGCTCGGCGGCTATATCGACGTCAAGAGCAAGGTCAACGTCGGGACGACGTTCGAAATCTATCTGCCGGCCATCAAGTCGCACCGCGACTCGACGGAAAACCGCCGCGATTTCAGCAACCTGAAAATCGGCAGCGAGACGATCCTGCTGGTCGAGGACGAGGATCTGGTCAGAAAACTGAGCCAGCAGGTCCTCGAAGCCTGCGGTTATCAGGTCGTCGAGGCCCGCGACGGTTTCGAGGCGCTCGACTACTGCCAGAAAAACGAGAATCAGGTCGATCTGCTGCTGACCGACGTCGTGATGCCGCTGATGAGCGGCCGCGAGCTCGCCGAAAAAATCCAGCTGATCAAGCCGGAGATCAGGATTCTCTTCACCTCCGGCTATACCGAGGACGCGATCGTCCAGCACGGGATCCGCGACCTCGAGATGAACTTCATCCAGAAACCCTTCACCTTCGACGAGCTTTCCCGGAAGGTGCGCGAGCTGCTCGATCAAAAAAAATAGGCTGAAGCGTTGTGCAATTCGCTTCAGCCTGAATAGATTTACGTTTTTGCTATTTTCTTTGCAGAAAAACCTGTGTGAAATAAAATTTTCCGGCGGTCGAGACCGCGATTCCGATCCCGGTCTCACTCCAGTTGTCGCGGAGGATGTTGCGGCGGTGACCGTCGGAGTTCATCCAGCCGATAACGGCGCGCTCGGCCGGGTCCGAATATCCCGAATTGTAGGCGATGTTCTCGCCGATCACCCGCCAGTTTCGCAGACCGATCCGGTCGGCCCGGTTATCAACGTGGCGGCCGTCCAGGCCGGCGTGGCTGAAAAAGTCGAAGTCGGCCATACTGGTCGAGTGAAGCCGCGCCACCCGGGCGGCCTGTTCGTTCCAGACCAGCGGGTTGAGGCCGTAGATCGACCGCTGGCTGTTGATTTCGTCAAAAACCTCCATTTCCAGACGGCTGATCTCGGCGGCGGTGACGATCCGCGGCGGCTGAAGCGGCGCGGCGTCGGCCAGCCGATTTTGTCCGGCGGCGGGCAGCGCCAGCAAAATCAACAGAAATGTCCGCCAGCATTGACGGGCGAAAAAATGCGAATGGGTTTTCATAAACTTCAATTCGGTAGCCAGACAATCTCGTTCGGATCGAGACTCACGGTTTTGCGATGCCGGCATCGCTGCCGGGTAGCCGATTTATCGTTGAAGATTTCGATTGGGTTCGATTATCAAAAAAAGTGAGGACGGGATGTGAGGAAAAGGATCATTGATTATTGATGTCGTAATAATCCTGAATCCGGCAATCGACCCGTGATCCCAAATCAGCGGTCGCCTGTTCTTCGAGCAGCAGCCGCTCCCAGATGTTCAAAGCGTTGATCTGTTCGTCGAGAATATTGGCCAGCGCGTTGATCATCCCGAACGCCAGCTGCATTCCGTCCCCGAGGTTCTTCTCGACCAGCCGGTTCGTCATTTTAAGATTGCCCGAAAACTTGGGCGAATTGATCCGCGACAAAAGCTCGGATGTCTCCTTGATGATGCCGATGATCTGGGTTTGCCGCGAACGCAATATCTCGTAATATTGCTTCATATTGGTTTCGATTTGTTTCTGGTTATTTAGGGTCATAACTTCTGAACTCCGGAGACGGAACCGGAAAGGCCTTTTTCGTTCGTTGGGGACAAAGAAATCGGGCGGCCTGCCGGCAATTATCCGTTATTCAACCTGCGGTTGAATTCTGACATTTTGAATTTATCCGTCTGGATATGGATTGATTAGAATCTGACGACGGCCGCCTAAAACCGTCGCCGCTTTTGCTAGTGCAACCCTTATACCAAACACCGGCACGATAACAAGTATTGATAATAAAGGAATTATGCCGAGGCGTCCGGTCGGTCGACGGTTTCCAGAAAAAAAGCGGGGAATTTTTCCGCACCCGTCCTGCCGGGGAGCGTGGCTATTTTCCGCAGTCGGTCGCGAACGGGAAGGGAAAAAAAGGGGGATTCCAAAGAAAAAGACCCGAACGCTGGCCGGCATTCGGGTCCCTGAAAAATTGAAGCGGGGCTCAGGATTCGTTCGTTTCGCTGCGCTTGAGGATGCGGGTCAGGGTTTTCCGGTCGATGTTCAAAAGCCGGGCGGCCGCCTGCTTGTTGCCCTCGGTCACGTTCAGCACCTGCGTCACGTATTTTTCCTCCATCTCGGCCAGCGTAAGCAGCCTGGCGTTGGGGCGGGCGAGCGAATCGAAGTTGCCGTCGGCGATCATCTCGGGCTGGCTTTCGTAGGTCCGGATGCGGGCCGGCAGATGTTCCGGGTAGATCACGTCGTCCGAGAGCGAGACCGCGTGGAGGACGGCGTTCTCGAGTTCGCGGACGTTGCCCGGCCAGTTGTACCGTTCGAGCAGCTTCATCGCGGCCGGCGAAAAGCCCGGCGGTTTGATGTGGTCGGTCTGGATCTGCTTGGCGAAATGAAGCGCCAGCGGGGCGATGTCCTCGGTGCGCTCGCGGAGCGGCGGCAGGCAGATCGTGACGGCGTTCAGCCGGTACATCAGATCCTGCCGGAAACGGCCTTCCCGGACTTCCTCCTCGATGTTCCGGTTGGTCGCGGCGATGACCCGGACGTTCATCTTCTGGGTCCGGTTCGACCCGACGCGCCGGATCTCGCCCTGCTGGAGCGCGCGCAGCAGCTTGACCTGAAAAAGCGGGCTCGTCTCGGAAATCTCGTCGAGAAAGATCGTGCCGTTGTCGGCCTCTTCCCATAACCCGGTCCGTTCGCGGTCGGCGCCCGTGAACGAGCCGCGGGCGTGGCCGAACAGTTCCGATTCGATCAGTTCGACCGGGATCGCCCCGCAGTTGACGGCGACGAAGGCCTTCGCGGCGCGGTTGCTGCGGTGGTGAATCGCCTGCGCGACGACTTCCTTGCCGGTGCCGG
>JAFDVJ010000049.1 GCA_018269075.1 Acidobacteriota bacterium | reverse complement strand
GGCACGTCGTCGATCGAGCGCGGCTTGACGAGCGGCGGCGTCGCGCCGGGCGGGATCAGATCGGTGTTCGCGTGCAGCTTCTGATTGAGCCGGACGAGCGCGTCCTCCTCGTTCTGGCCGACCTTGAACCGGATGATCGCGATCGACATCCCGGTCGACGAGGTCGAATAGATATACTCGACGCCGGGAATCTCCCAGAGGAGTTTTTCCATCGGTTTCGTGACGCGTTCTTCGACCTCTTTCGACGACGCGCCGGGCATCGCGACCATCACGTCGACCATCGGCACGATGATCTGCGGTTCCTCTTCGCGCGGCAGCATCACGACCGCGCCGAGGCCGAGCAGGACCGACGCCGCGATGATCAGCGGAGTGAGCTTCGACTGGATGAAGGCGCCGGCAAGGCGTCCGGCGATTCCTAACTCTTTCATACGTTTACCTGACTTTTGCACCCTCGGTGACGCGCGCCGCGTCGGCCGAAACATACTCGTCCCCGTCGGAGAGGCCCGACAAAATCTCGGTCATCCCGTCGGCCGTTTTGCCGACCGTGACGATCCGGAACTGCGCCGTTCCGTCCGGCGCGACGACGTAGACGCCGCTCAGCTGGCCGCGCTCGACGAGCGCCGTCTGCGAAACCGTGAGCGCCTCTTTCTCGCTCAGCGGAAACCGCGCGAGGCCGTACAGACCGGTCTTGAGCAGCGGGTTCGCGGGCAGATCGATCTTCACCGTGTAGGTCCGGCTCGCGGCGTCGGCCGCCGGCAGGATCTCGGCAACGGTCCCGAAAAATTCGCCCGTCCCGAGCGCGTCGATCCGGACCGAGACGCGGTTGCCGAGCCGGACGAGTTTCGATTTCGATTCCTCGACCGCCGCTTCGAGCCGGTACTGCGACGAGTCCTCGATCGCGAGCAGCGGCACGCCGGGCGAGGCGATCGCGCCCTGTTCGGCGAATTTCTTGACGATCACGCCCGCGACCGGCGCGACGACCCGGCTGTAATCGGTGTAGACTTTGGTGTTCTCGATGTCGGCGCGGGCCTGTTCCATCCGCGCGTTGATCTGCTGTTTTTTCGAGAGGATCGTCTGGACCGAGGCCTTCGCGCGCTCGACTTCCGAGGTCGCCGCGTTGAGCCGCGATTTCGCCTCGTCGTATTCCTGCCCGCTCGCCGAGCGCCGTTCGTAAAGCTCCTTGAACCGCGCGAACGTCTGTTCGGCCAATACTTTATTCGCTTCGGCCGTCTTGACGCCGGCGTTGGCGGCGACCGCCGAACGGTCGATCTCGACGAGCGCGGCCTGCGCTTCTTTGAGACCGGCTTCGGCCTTCTGCCGCTGCGTCAGGCTTTCGCGGTTGTCGATCTCGACGAGCACCTGCCCGCGCGCCACCGAATCGCCCTCGACGAACGGCAGCGAGACGATCCGGCCCATCATATTCGCCGCGACCTGCGTCGTCGATTTCGCCTTGACGGTGCCGGTCGCCTCGTAATAGTTTTCCATCGAGGATTTCGAGACTTTCGCGAGCGGCACGCCGACGGTTTCGGGCGTCGGCGTTTTCGCCGGCGCGGCCGGTTCCTTGCGGCCGCAGGCCGCCAGAAAAGTCGCCGCGATGATGAAGATCAGGATATGTTTCTTGTTCATATGCTTGAAAAAATTTATTCGAACGCCCGCACGTCGGTCAGCCGGCCGGTCGCGAGCAGAACCGCCGCATAGCTGATGTAATATTGATAGCGCGCCGACAGCAGGTCGTGTTTCGCCCGGACGACCGCCGTCTCCGCCCGGAGCACCTCGTTAAAGGTCGTCAGGCCGAATTTATAGCGGTCCTGGATGATCCGCAGCGCTTCTTCGGACTGCGCGATCGACTTGATCGAGACCTGAATCCTGGCCTGCGACGTCTTGTAGCTCTGCGCGGCGCGGACGACTTCGAGCCGGATCCGGTCGGCGAGCGTGTCCTTTTCGAGACCGGCCATCGTTTCGGCCGTCGCCGCCTGTTCGAGCCGCGACTTGCGGCCGGCGTCGAAGAGCGTGTAGCTGAGGCTCACGCCGACCGTGTAATCGGTGCTGCCGTTGGCGATGTAGGGCGCGCTGTAGCCGAAGTTTCCGAACGCGGACACCTGCGGAAGCCGTTGATTGTCGACCGCTTTCGTCTGCGCGCGGCTGTTTTCGACGGCGAGCGCGGCGCGCTTCATCTCGGGCCGCGTTTCGAGCGCGATCCGGAGCAGCTCGTCCGTCGATTCGACCGGGAAGAATTTTTCCGTCAGGTCGCCCTTCAGATCGTAGACGAAATCCGGCCGGTCGCCGAGCGCGATGTTGAGCGCGGCCCGCGTCGTGACGAGACCGCTTTCGACTTCGAGCTTCTGCTGGAGAACGTTCGCCAACTCGACGTCGGCCGCCAGATAATCGGCGTCGGTCGTCATCCCGACCTCGACCATATCCTTCGTTTTCTTGCAGTTCGCCTCGGCCGACTTGACCGCCTGGTCGGAAACCTTGAGCATTTCCTGCGCGAGCAGCGTCCCGTAAAACGTCTGGACGACGTTAAAGCGCATTTGCTGGCGCGCGGTTTCGACGTCCCAATCGGCCTGTTTTTTCGCGTTTTCGGCCTGCGTCGTCCGGATCCGCGTCTGGCCGCCGTCGTAGAGCGTTTTCTGCGCCGAGACGAGCGAGCGGAAATTGAAGAGGCCGGACGGGTGATTGAGCTTGTCGATCGCGAAGTTCGACGCGCCGAAACGGCCCTGTTCGAGCAGGCTGCCGAAGACGAAGACCGGATTGTTGCTCCGCGCGATCGTCTGCGAAAACTGGACGAACGGCTTGCGGGCCGTCTTCACTTCGGCGATCCGCTGTTCGGCGAGCTTGACGCCGGTTTCGGCGAGCCTCGTCTGCGGGTTGTTTTCGAGCGCCTTTTCGGTCGCCTCGGTGAGATCGATGCGCGGCGGGAAAATGCTCTGGCCCGCCGCTCCGATCGCGGTCGTCAGGATGACGATCAGGACCGGCCACGCCGCCCGTCGTCGTAAATTACTGGTGATGATGATTGCCCACATATTGGTTGAAGCCGCTCGCGGACCGGGCCGCGGCCGACCGATTCGATCAATTTTCCCTGAAACCCGCCGCGCGCAGGATCGTCATCATCGGACACCAGTCGGTAAAGGCCGACTGCAGCAGGTTCAGGCCGACAAACGCCGTGAAGTAAAAGAAATACGGGCTCACGTAAAAACCGAGGATGACGCTCGCGAAAATAAAAAGTCCGGCGATCAGGCGAAGCATTCTGTTGACTGTCATTTGGTTTGGCTCCTCTTAAGATTTTTTTTCGTATATAACCATATAGCTATATACATTCCTAAATTTACTCCCGGCCAAAGCGAATGTCAAGCATTTGATCGAATTTTTTTTCGAAACGCGAAGATGACCGGCGAACGGCCTTTGAAAGCAGGCTACCCCGCCGGTTTCCGGGGCCAATAAAAAAAACGCCCCGGGCACGAGGCGTCGATCAATGACCGAGATCCGCACGTCCCTCCGGACCGCAGAGACGGAGTTTTTTGATGGTTTGATTTTTACGGAATTGAGGAGAGAGGGCCGGAAACCTTTGGGGTTCAGGCGAAAAAGTAAATCACGGCAAACGTCGCGACGACGATGAACGCCGCCGTCAGGATCAGCGGATTCGACGAGTTCGCTTTCGGCATTTCTTTGATCTGCATAGCTTGTTACCTCCGGAATGCGCCTCGAAAGACGGAATTTATCGTGGGCAAAGACATAATACTCTCTTTTCTCCGGAAATTACAACAACTTTTTTTCGCGAAAACGCGCGGCCCGGCGCGGCGGAACGAAAACGCACCGCCGGATCGTCGCGCGAAACCGCGAAAACCGGCGCTCATTCGACCCGGTAGGTCGCGATGCTCGTCGGCGTTTCGTAGCACCGGACCTTGTAGACGCGGACGCGCTCGTCGCCGACGCGCGAATTGAGATATTCGCAGATGTAGCACGCCAGGTTCTCGGCCGACGGGTTCAGTTCCTCGTCGAACGGCGGCAGCTCGTTGAGATTGCGGTGGTCGAGATAGCGGACGATCTCGTCAGCCGCTTTTTTGAGGTCGCCGAAATCGATCAGCAGGCCGATGTTGTTGAGCTCCTCGCCCTTCGCATAGATCTCGATCTTGTAGTTGTGCCCGTGCAGGTTCTCGCATTTCCCCTTATACCCGCGCAGCTGGTGCGCCGACGAGAAATTGCGTTCGATCATCACTTCGTAAAAAGACGCCATAAAATAAAAATCAAGGCCGATTTCGGATTTCGGATTTCGGATTTCGGATTGCTCGTGATTAATCCGAATCGGCTTTCGAAGCCGACTAAACATTCGAGTCGGAAATCCTGACAAAACGGTTTCCAATCCGGATTCCGAAATTTCAGACTTGAGTTCTTTAAATTCTAACCGTCCTTCAAACCTTTCAGCAAGCCGAAGTCAATTTCGGATTTCGGATTTCGGATTTCGGATTTTTGGGGATCAAGCGTTCGATGCTCCGGAGCGGACGGATATTAGTATCTACACATCTTTGAGAACTTTATTTTCTGCGGCTCCGCCGCCCGATGTGCGGAAGCGCCTTCCGGCGCGCAACCCCATATTTTTCGGCGAAAGGCTGCGCCTTTCGCCGCGCGAGGCCGAGCCTCGCCATTTTAAAAGATTGAATTTTCGCCCCCGCTGTGATAATTTTTCCGCACGGCTCCAACGAAACGGGATGAACCAAATAAAGCGAAACTTTGGGTGGCGATGCGGGCTTTTGGGTTTCCTTTATCTGGTTTTCGTCACGAATCTCGCGGCGGCCGAAACGTCGAGGCCGTTCCGGTTCGACGTCTTCACGACCGACAACGGGCTTCCGCAGAACTCGGTCCGCGGCATCACGCAGACGCCCGACGGCTATCTCTGGTTCACGACCTTCGACGGGCTCGTCCGCTTCGACGGCGTCAAATTCACCGTTTTCGACAAGAGCAATACGCCCGGCATCGGCAGCAACCGCTTTATGCTCCTCGAATCCGCGCCCGACGGCACGCTCTTCGCCGGCACCGAGGACGGCGGGCTGACCGTTTACCGCGACGGCCGGTTTCGGACGCTGACGACGGCCGACGGGCTGCCCTCGAACGAGATGGCCTTTTTCCGCCGCGACCGCACGGGCGAGACCGTCTTTCTGACCGGCGGCGGCAATTTTTACCTGCGCGGCGACCGCGTCGTGCCGGCCGACGACCCGGACGTCGTCGCCAACCGCTTCACCTTTTACACCCCGACCGGAAATTTCTGGACCTACCGCGACGGCCTCGTCCGCGAGACGAAGCCCGACGGCCGGACGATCGACTATCCGCTCGCGATCCGGCTCTTCAACGAGAAGCTGACCGGACTCGAACATCTCGAAGACCGCGCCGGCAATCTCTGGTTCGGCGACCTGACCGGCGTTTATATCCTGAAGGACGGCAATATCAGAAAACTGACCGCGGCCGACGGCGTGCCGGAAAACGCGCTGCTCCGGCCGCTCGTCGAGGACGACGAGGGCGCGATCTGGTTCGCGAGCGGGCTCGGCTCGACCCGCTACGTCGGGCTGGTGCGCTATTTCGACGGCCGGTTCTCGACTTTCGGGACCGAAGCCGGCCTTTCCAACCTGACGATCAACGAGATCTTCAAGGACCGCGAAGGGACGATCTGGGTCTCGACCGACAAGGGGCTCAATCATCTCCGAAAAAAAATGATCGAATCGCTCTCGGTCGCCGACGGGCTCGTCCATACCGAGGTCTACCCGCTGCTCGAAACCCGCGCCGGCGACGTCTATGTCGGGACGACGAAAGGCCTCAGCATCTACCGCGACGGCAAGTTTACGACGCCCGATCTGCGCAACAAGCTCGGCGACCTGATCTCGGCGACGGCGCTCTACGAAGACGCGAAGGGCCGGATCTGGATCGGCGCGATCGGCGATCTCCATATTCTCGAAAACGGCCGCCTGCGGCAGATCGCCGAGCTTTACCGAACGAACGTCTGGGCGGTCACGGGCGACCGCGCCGGCAACGTCTGGGTCGGTTCGGGAAACGGGCTTTTCGAATTTCGCGACGACCGGCTCGTCGCGCGCTACACGACCGCCGACGGGCTGCCCGACAACGACGTCAAAACGATCCTCGAAAGACGCGACGGCACGCTCTGGGTCGGCACCTACAACGGCGCGGCGCGGCTCGAAAACGGGAGATTCGCGGCGCTGACGACGGCCGACGGGCTGCCCGGCAACCGCGTCCGGACGCTTTACGAAGACGCCCGCGGGACGCTCTGGATCGGCACTTACGACAGCGGGCTGGCGCGGCTCAAAGACGGCCGGATCACCGGCTACACGATCGAGAACGGGCTCTTCAACAACGGCGTCTTCGCGATTCTCGAAGACGGGAAAAACAATTTCTGGATCAGCTCGAACAAGGGCATCTACCGCGTCGGCCGGCAGGAGCTCGACGATTTCGCCGACGGCCGGATCGCCAAGGTCAACGCCGTCGGCTACGACAAGCGCGACGGGATGCTCAACGCCGAGGCGAACGGCGGCCGCCAGCCGGCCGGCGTCAAAACGCGCGACGGGCGGCTCTGGTTTCCGACGCAGGACGGCGTCGCGATCATCGACCCGACGAAGATCACGATCAACGACAAACGCCCGGCGGTCGGGATCGAAAGCGTCCTCGTCGATCACGCGCCGGCCGATCTCGGCCGCGAAATCGTCATCGACGCCAACAAAAACAACCTCGAAATCGCCTTTACCGGGATCACCTTCATCGCGCCCGAACAGGTCCGTTTTCGCTACCGGCTCGAAGGCCTCAACGACGACTGGATCGAGCTCGACACGCGCCGCAGCGTCTATTTTCCTTTTCTGCCGGCCGGCGAATACACGTTTCACGTGACGGCGACGAATTCCGACGGCGTCCGCAACGACGACGGCGCGCGGCTCCGGATCCGCGTCGAAGCGCCGTTCTGGCAGCATACCTGGTTCAAACTGCTCGGAGCGGTCGCGGCGGTGCTGATCGTCTTCTGGATCTTCCGGCGGCGCGAGCTGGTGCTGCGCCGGCGCGAGCAGTTGCAGCAGGAATTTTCGCGGCGGCTGATCGAACTGCAGGAACAGGAACGCAAGCGGATCGCGTCGGAATTGCACGACAGCATCGGCCAGAACCTGCTCGCGATCAAAAACTGGGCGCTCTTCGGGCTCAACTCGACAAAGCCCGAAAACCCGGCGCGCGAGTTTCTGAACGAGGTCTCGGAAACGAGCTCGCTCGCGCTCGCCGAGGTCCGCGAGATCGCCCACAACCTGCGGCCCTACCAGCTCGAACGGCTCGGGCTGACAAGCACGCTCGAACATATGCTGAAAAACGTCAAGGCCTCCGCGCCGATCAGGTTCGCGGTCGAGATCGAAAACGTCGACGGCGCGCTGTCGGGCGAATCCGAGATCGTCTTCTACCGCGTCGTCCAGGAGACTGTCAACAACGTCATCAAGCACAGCCGGGCCGCGAACGCCGAAATCTCGATCAGACGGGACGCCGGCGAGCTGATTTTCGTCTGCCGCGACGACGGCCGCGGCTTCGACGTCGAAGCCGCCCGCAATTCGCCGGCGCGCGGGCTCGGCCTCGACGGCGTCGCCGAACGGCTGAAGATCCTCGGCGGCGACTGCCTGATCGAATCGCAGCCCGGCAAGGGCACGACCGTCACGGTCACCGTCAGGACCGTCGAATGATATTCGGTCTTTGATCTTTGATCTTTGATTTTTTAGCCCCGATCTCTGAAAATAAGACGAAGTCCAAAGATCGAAGACCAAAGACCAAAGATCAAAGACCAAAGATCGAAAATCGCCCCGAAAATGACCAGCAAAATAAAAATTCTGATCGCCGACGACCATCCGATTTTCCGGCGCGGTCTGCGCGCGGTGATCGAATCCGATCACGGTTTCGAGATCGTCGCCGAGGCCGACAACGGCGAGGAGGCGCTCCGGAAGATCGTCGAGTTGGAGCCCGACGTCGCCGTCCTCGACGTCAATATGCCGGGCCTCGACGGCCTCGGCGTGGCCCGCCGGATCCAGTCGAAAAATCTCCCGACCGTCCCGGTTTTTCTGACGATGCACACGGACGAAGCGATCTTCAACGCGGCGCTCGAGGCCGACGTCAAAGGCTTCGTCATCAAGGAAGGCGCGGCCAACGAGATCGTCGCCTGCATCCGCGAAACGGCCGCCGGCCGCCGCTATTTCAGCCGCGTGCTGACCGATTTCCTGCTCAACCGCCGGCAGCCCGCCGCCTCGCCGCTCGAAAGCCTGACCGCCAGCGAACGGCGCGTCCTGCGGCTGATCAGCGAATCGAAATCGACGCGCGAGATCGCCGACGAGCTCTTCATCAGCCCGCGCACCGTCGACCACCACCGCGCCAACATCGCCTCGAAACTGAACCTCAAAGGCAAACACGCGCTCCTCACGTTCGCGCTGACGCATAAGTCGGAAATACTGTGAAGGGGATTTCGGATTTCGGATTTCGGATTTCGGATTGCTCGCCATTTGGGCGATTCGGGTTTTCGCGGCGGTTATAGACTTTGAAAAGAAATGCTGGCGGATGATCGCGGTTCCGAACTTCCTAAACTTCCCTTTATGTACGGCGGGCTGTCAGCCGGCCCACGCCGCGTCAGCGGCGTCGAGCGTCTCACCGGTGTGAAGCCGCATTACAGGCTTTCGCCTGTCAACAGTCTGACAGACTGTTGTACGTTTTCTTCCCAACTTCCCAAACTTCCCAACCTATAAAAAACAGTGGCGAAATTGAGCGTGCGGCCAAAACGCCACGTTTATTTTCGGGTGTGGCGCGAAAAAGTCGCGTAAAATCGGAAAAATTCGTGTGGTACGGCAGTTGTTGTGCTGTTTGTTCGGAAATGTGTCGATGATGGTGTTCAGAAAATTGCTGCCGGTTTTTTTAGCGTTTTTCGCGACGCTCGGCGCGGCGGCGCAGGAGACGGCGGGGCCGAAAAATCCGATCGACCGGGCGCTCGACGAATGTCTCGCGAAACAACGCGCGACGATGCCGCGCGCCGAATGTTATTCGACGGCGCTCGGGGCGTGGGAAAAGGAGACGGCCGACAATTACGCGGCGCTGCTCGAAATCCTGCCCGCGCCGGTCGGAAAAGCCCTTCGCGCGTCGCAGGCGGCGTGGGAGAAATACCGTGACGCCGAGTTCGAATATATTTCCAAAATCTACGCCGACCGGCGCGGCAGCGGTTACATCGCTGTCCGGATCATCGAACGAACGCGGATCGTCCGCGACCGCGCCGTCGAATTGAAACAAAGGCTCGTCGCCGCCCGTTCGGCCGAGACCGAAAAATAACGAGCAAACGTAAACCGGGAACGTTTTTTTTCGCGCGAAACACGCGAAAAGACCAAAAGCCCGGCGGCTCCTCGTTGACTGATAAAACTATGATCGCATCGATTTTCAAACCGTTCGTCCTGTTCATCTTCAGCAGCCCGCAGGACTGGCTGCTGGTCGCCGTCGCCGCGATGTTTCTGTTCGGCGCGAACAAACTGCCCGAGCTCGCCAAATCGCTCGGCAAAACGCGCAAGGCCTTTCGCGAAGGAATGCTCGAAGCCGAAAACGAGCCCGTCGCGACGCAATCCCCCGCCGCGCCTGCCATTACCCCCGCGGCGCTGCTCGACGACGACGCGCTGCTCGCCGAGATCCAGAGACGCCGGACGAAAAATCTCGAAGCCGACGCGGCGAATCGGCTTCCCGAGCAAGCCGCGGTCGTGACCGCGAAAACAAACTGATGGCCACCGTTATCGAAAAGCTCTTTAGTCTGGTCGGCAGTCTGCGTCCTTCGACCATCGAATTCGTAACAAGCGCGGGCGCCGAGGCGACCGGCGGCGAGGCCTTCACGGCCGGCGTCACCATTCAGGGCATCCAGCTCAAGGATAATTCCAACGGCAAGATCAAATGGCTGACCTTTTACGGCGCGGGCGCGGGCGTCGGCCTCGGATTTCCGATCGGCGGCAGCGCGAGCACGCCCGATTTCCCGTCGTTCGGCAGCAAGATTCTGCGCGGCCCGACGAACTGGGGCCAGCTCGAACTGACCGACCTGATCGGCGGCCTCGGACAGATCTGGGCGTTCAGCGCGGCGGCCGGGGCCGGCGTCGGCGGCTCTTTGGTTTTCTTCGGCTGTCTGGTCCCGCCGCCGCTTCCGCCCGTCGTCTTCAAAGCGGCGCTCTGGGTCGAGGGCGTGGTGATCGCCAGTCCGGGCCTCGGCGTAATGGGCTATCAGGGAATCTGGACGCTCGAAAGCTGACGGCCGAGCGAAAATCGAAGTCGGGCGGCGAATAACGGCAAACGGTATTTTTTTGTGCAGCTCTCCGTCCGATTCGCGCTTTGTCGATTCGTCGTATGGCCCGCGGATCGAAACGACGAATCGATTTTTTAGGCGAATCCGGAGCTTCCCGCCCGGAAGAGATTCAATGCTTCCCGGCGGGAAGATCAAACCGATACCGTTTTGAATGCATTGGGATTTTCCGCTCGATTTTTTATAATTGCTGCAATCAGGCAGGTTGATTGATTACCAGGCCTTCCGACATCGCACCTCCGACATCCGACATCGATATGACCTGTTTGAAGGCGATTCTCGAACGAATCGGACGTTCCATCAATGATCGTGCGGAACAGTTTCGCACATTACCTCAAAAATGCCAGAAGATCGGCATAAAGATCATCGCGACGATGAAAAGGAGAATCGAGAGCGGGAGACCGATCTTGATGAAATCGCGGAAGTTGTAGCCGCCGGGGCTCATCACGAGCAGGTTGACGGCGTGGCCGAGCGGCGTGATGAAGGCCATCGAGGTGGCGAGCGCGACGCCCATCGCGAGCGCGCGCGGGTTGATGTTGGTCTGTTTCGCGACGTTGATCGCGACCGGCGCGATGACGGTCGCGACGACCGCGCCGCTGACGGCCTGAACGAGCAGCGTCGTGACGAGAAAAAGCCCGGCCAGCAGCCCGAGCGCGCCGTAGCCGCCGAGCGCGCCGACGACGCCGTTGGCGAGCAGCGCGGCGGCGTTCGTCTTCGTCAGCGCGATCCCCATCGGCAGCATTCCGGCGACGAGAAAGATCGTTTTCCAGCTGATCGAAGAATACGCCTGCTGCGTCGTCAGGATGCCGGTCAGCATCATCGCGAGCGCGCCGCCGAGCATCACCGGACCGGTGATCTCCGGCTGGATGACGGCCAGCACGAGCGTCGCGATGAAGATCATCAGCGCGGCGCGGCCCTTGTTCGGAACGGTGATCGGCGTTTCTTCCTTCGACATCAGCAGAATCAGATCGTCGTCGTCCGCGAGCACGTCGAGTTTGTCGCGCGTGCCCTGCAGGAGCAGCGCGTCCCCGAAGGCGAGCGAGATGTCCGACAGGTGGTAGATCTTTTCCTCGTCGCCGCGCCAGACCGCGAGCACCGTCATCCCGTATTTCTCGCGAAAATGCGCCGACCGCAGCGTCTGCCCGATGAGCCGCGAGCGCGGCGCGAGCATCGCCTCGACGATCTCGACGCCGCGCGCCTCGAGATCGCTCTCGCGCCATTCCGAGGCCGGCAGAAACTCCATAAAGGGCTGGACGTCGCGGCGGCGGAAATCCTCCTCGTCGCCCTCGAGCACGAGCGTGTCGCCGCGCCTGATCTCGGTGTCGGGCGAGAGCGCGAAGAGCTTTTTGTTCTGGCGCTCGATGGCGACGACCGAGACGCCGAAATCCTCGCGCAGGTGACTCGCCGAAAGCGGCTTGTCGATCAGCGACGATTTTTCGGGCACGCGCGCGCGGAACAGGTTTTCGCCGAGGTGATAGGCGGCGACCAGATCGTCGCTCTCTTCCTTGTTCGGCGCGAGCGTCCGTTCGAGCGGCGATTCGCCCGGCAATTGCCGCCGTCCGACGAGCGCCATATAGAGAATGCCGGCGATCACCATCGGCAGACCGACCGGCGCGAAATCGTAGAGGCTGAAGCCCTCGATGCCGTTGTCGTGGAGAATCGAGTTGACGACGATGTTCGAGGTCGTCAAAAGCGTCGCCATCCCGCCGAGGATCGTCGCGAAGGCGAGCGGCAAAAGGAGCCGCGAAGTGTTGACGCCGGCTTTTTTGGCCGCGCCCGAAGCCGCCGGCAGAAGCACCGCGACGGCCGCGATGTTGTTCATAAAGAGCGACAGGAACGCGCCGGCGATCATCACGACGACGACCAGCCGCAGCTCGCTCCGGCCGCCGAATTTTTGAAGAATGTTGCCGACCTGCTCGGTGACGCCGGTGCGCTGGAGCGCTTCGGTCAGGATAAAGATCGCGGTGATCGTGATGACGGCCGAGCGGCTGAAACCGGAAAACGCTTCCGCCGGCGTCAGCACGCCGGTCACGCCGAGCGCGACGACGACGAGCATCGCCACCAGATCGGCCGGAAGTTTTTCGGTAAGAAAGAGAACGAAAGCGATTACGAGGATAACAAAAGTAATTATAAGCCCACTGTCCATTACTTTTATTAATTATAGGCCCGATTCGGACGCGAGGCAAAGAACACCGGTCAATTGAAGCGCGGTTCTGAGTCAAGCCCCGGCTTTTCTTTCATTTTCCGACTTAATCATCCAAAATTTCGACTTTAATCCTTTACTTTTGGTGTGTGACAAAACTTGTTGGAATAATGAACGTTAAACCCGCAGGCGTTTTAAACTATCCACTAAACACACCAAAAACACTAAATTTCTTTCGTGTATTTTAGTGTTTTTTGTGGATAGTTTAAAAAAGCGAACGCGACCGGAATCGCCGCCTTTTCCAATAAGTTCCGTCACTGCTTTCGGCGGCGCGGAGTCGATCAGTGAGCGAGGAACTTTTCGCCGAAGGTGTCGATCAATTTATCGAGCACCTGCAGGCGGTAACGGACGCGGCAGTCGAGTGTCCGGTCGCAGGCGGCGGCGAGCAGCGGGCGGATCTCGTCGGCGTTTTTTTCCGGCCGGGCGTCGAAGATCGTGTAGGGATCGTCGGCCCAATGTTTTTTGAAGGAGACATTCGCGCCGCGTTCGATGAGGAGCCTGACGGTTTCGACGTTTCCCTTATGGACGGCCCTGACGAGCGGCGAATCGCACACCGCGCAGCAGCAGGATTCCCGGTTCGGGTCGGCGCCGTTGTCGAGCAGGAGCTTGACGATTCCGGTGTTTTCGTAAGCGACGCCCTGCAGCGGATAAATGTTTTCGTCGTTCTCGCGGTCAAATCCGCCCACGTTCGCGCCGCGCGCGAGCAGGGCGACGATCCCGTCCCGGTCGGCCCGGCGGACGGCGTCGATCAGATCCTTCTGCAAACCGGCGCAGTTGTCGTCAGCGATAAAACCGAAGCCGTCGCGGGCATAGCTTTCGCGGGTCGAAGCGTCCGCGTAAAGCGTCCCGGCACGGCACCGCTCGCCCCTGTTGAGCGCGTCCGGAATCAGCGCGACGGGCGGTTCGGGCGGAAACCCGGCCGGCCGCGAAATCGTCACCGGAACCGTGAAATAACCGGCGACGGCCAAAACGACGGCGCCGAAACCGTACAGGATTTTTTTCAGCATCTCGTTCCTCCCAATTTACGAACCTGGAAACGTTCCGGCGAGCCGCCCGCCGTTTAGTCGAAAATCCGCGCCGCGTCCTGCAGCTCCGACGTGATCCGCATCCGCGGGAGCGAGTTGAGAAAATCGCGGCCGTAGGATTTCGTCCGGAGCCGCGTGTCGAGCAGCGCGATCACGCCGCGGTCGGTCTTGCTGCGGATCAGCCGGCCGATGCCCTGTTTGAGCGTGATGACGGCCTGCGGCACCGAGTAGTCGAAAAACGATTTGCCGCCCGAATCGTCGATAAACCGCGTCCGCGCGGCGACGACCGGATCGGACGGGACGGCGAACGGCAGCTTGTCGATGATCACGCACGACAACTGATCGCCGCGCACGTCGACGCCCTGCCAGAAGCTCGACGTCGCGAAAAGGACGGCGTTCGAGGTCTTGCGGAAACGATCGAGGATGCCCGCCTTCGACATCGAGCCCTGAACTAAACAAGGATAATTGACGCGCATCGAAACGAGCTCGTAAAGCGCGTTCATCGAGTAGTTGCTGGTCGCGAGCACGAACGCGTGGCCCTGCGTGATCTGGAGGATCTTGACGATCTCGTTGGCGGCCATCTGCGTGTATTCGGGCGCGCGCGGGTCGGGCATCGCCTTCGGGATGTAGATGATCGCCTGTTTTTCGTAGTCGAAGGCCGACGGCGCCTGAAGCGTCTCGGTCTTTTGCGGTTCGAGCCCGAGCCGGTCCTTGATGAAATCGAACTTGCCGTTGGCCGAGAGCGTCGCGCTCGTCAGGACGACGGTTTCGGTCTTCTCGAAGAGCTTTTCCTGCAGCAGCGACGAGACGTCGATCGGCGAGGCCCGCAGAAACATTCCGCGGCCGCGTTTTTCGAGCCAGTAGACGTAGTTTTTCTCGGACTGCGTGCAGACGAAATCGAGATCGAAGCGCGTCTGCCGCGTTCTTTTCAAAAGGCTTTCGGCCTCGGTCATCGATTCGGCGTAGACGTCGACCGCGGTCTCCAATCGTTCGAGCGCGCCGTCGAGCGCGAAATAGGCTTCGCCCAAAGGCGTCGGCTCGACCGCGCCCTGCCGGTTCCGCTCGGCGAACGCGTTCGGGACGAGCGGAAAGCGGCCGTCCTGCGCGCGGGCCTGCGTGAAGCGCGTCCAGAAATGGTCGGCGAGCCCGACGATCTTCGCGCCGAGCTTGGTCATCTCGCGGCTCGCGACGGCGTCCGTGATCGGCAGCGCGTCGGCGTCGCGGACCAGTTCCTCGATCTGAAAGCTCGACACCTGAAAGCCGAAATAATCGGCGGCGATGTCCTCGATCAGATGCGCCTCGTCGAAGATCACCGCGCCGTAATCGGGCAGAACCCGACCGTACTGGTTGCCGCGGACGTTGAGATCGGCGAAAAACAGGTGGTGATTGACGATGATGATGTCGGCCTCGTCGGCGCGCTGGCGCATCCGAGTGATGAAGCAGGCCTCGAAATCGGCGCATTTCTGGCCGATGCAGGTCTCGGATTTGGCGTTGATGCGCGGCCAGAACGAGATGTTTTCCGGCAGGTTCAATAATTCGGCGCGGTCGCCCATTTCGGTTTCGCGCGACCAGTGGCGGACCTCGTCGAAATAATCCATCTCGTCGAGGCCTTCGAGGATCGGCTGGTTCTCGGCCTTTTTGATCTTGAACAGACAGGCGTAGTTCGAGCGGCCCTTCATATAGGCGGCCGTGAATTTCTTCGGCATCACCTTCTGGAGAAAGGGGATGTCCTTTTCCATCAGCTGTTCCTGCAAATTTTTGGTGCCGGTCGAGATGATGACGCGTTTTTTGGTCGCGAGCGCGGCGGCGATCGCCGGCACGAGATAGGCGAGCGTCTTGCCGGTCCCGGTTCCGGCCTCGACGATCAGGTGTTTTTTCTCCTCGAACGCGCGAAGAACGGCCTCGGCCATCCTGATCTGCCCGAGCCGGTGCTCATACTCCCGATGATTTTTGGCGATGAGGCCGCCCTTTCCGAAAATTTCTTCCACTTATCTATTTTTTCGGAATTTCGCGAATTAGACAAGTGGCGAATTCGTGTAAAGTTCGGGAAGTTTCGGAAGTTTCGCAAGTTTCGGAAGTTTGGATCCGCGAAGGGTTCGAATCGTCTGCCGCCCGTAAAAAATAATCGGTCCGACGAGCGGCAGCAAGCGTTTCGCGCGCCCTCAAATCGAGCTCGATGAAACGGCCTCGCCGCCGCTCGCCGGACCGATCGGTTCCGCCAATCTCATACCGATGTCGGATGTCGGATGGGCGATATCGGAAGGCTTGATAATCAATCAACTTGCCTGATTGCAGCAATTAAATGAATCGAGCCGAAAGTCCTGATGCATATTTATTCAAAACGGCATCGCTTGTTAAAACCCAAACCGCCCGCCCCGAGACCAATCCGAAATCCGAAATCCGAAATCCGAAATCGCTTCAGTGGTTTTCGGCGAGCTCGATATAGTCCTTCGTGACGGTCGCGCCGCTCGCCGCGCCGAGGAGCTCGATCAGTTCGTCGAGCAGATGCGCTTTTTGCTCGGCGTCCTTGCGGCTCCACGTGCGGCTCTTGATCTCGAGGAAATTGCCGAGCGCCGGCGTCAGGACGCGGTCGAGATTGACGAAAAAATCGGTCTCCTTGTATTTGATCAGCCAGCGGAGCCGTTCTTTTTCGATCGTGATCTCGGTCTTCGGTTTGAAATATTCGCGGTAGAACCGGAGCGAGTTGGTCGCCGGCGCGAGATAGCGGCTGCGCGAGAGCCACGTCCGGTTTTCGTATTCCTCCGGGCCCTTCTGCCCGATCAGCGTGAGCCGCGCGCGCGTCTTGACCGGGACGCTCTTGGCGCTCTCGATGTAATCGTCCTCGCGGTAGCGCAGCAGGCCTTCCGTTTCGTCCTCGAAGAAAAAGTAAACGTCGTGCTGGCGGTAATGCCGCTCGTAAACGATGTCGATGTCGTTCTGCATCAGCGCGTCGATGATCGGTTCGAGCTCGGCGATCCGCGCCTTGACCTGAACTTCGAACGATTCCTCCTCGGACGAGCCGCCGAGCGCGATCAGCTTCGAGAGCACCGAGCCCTCGCGCGCGCTCAGGAAGGCGTCGACCCGGCGGGCGAGCTCGGCCGCTTCGGCCAAAAGCTCGTTTTCCCTGACCGTCAAAAGCTCGCGTTCGCGCATCAGCCACTGCCCGTTGACCATCACGTCGGTGACGTCGGTCGATTTCGCGGCGTAGACGATCTGCGCGTAGACGTTTTCCGGCGAGCGTTTGAACGACGGCGCGTTATGCACCGGGCTCAGATCGACGAGGATCAGATCGGCCCGGTAGCCCGGCCGGAGCGAGCCGGTCAGATGGCCGATATGGAGCGCCTGCGCGCCGAGCCGCGTCGCCATCAGCAGCGCCTGCGACGCCGGCAGCGAGGTCGGATCGTTGGTCACGGCCTTCGCGATCAGCGCGGCGAGCCGGACTTCCTCGAACATATCGAGATCGTTGTTCGACGCCGAGCCGTCCGTCCCGATGCCGACGTTGACGCCGGTTTCGAGCATCTTGACGACCGGCGCGAAGCCCGAGGCGAGCTTGAGATTCGACGACGGGTTGTGCGCGATACCGGTGCCGGCGTGCTGCATCGTGCGGATTTCGCCCATATCGACGTGGACGCAGTGGGCGGCGATGACCTTCGCTTCGAGAAGCCCGTGTTTTCTGACGTACGGGATCACCGGAACGCCGTTTTCATCGCGCATCGTCTCGACCTCGAACGACGTTTCGGCGAGATGCGTGTGGAGCGGGACGTCGAACTCGACGGCGAGCTCGGCCGCTTCGCGCAGTATTTCCGGCGTCGTCGTGTAGGGCGCGTGCGGCGCGACCGCCGGGACGATCAGCGGGTGGCCCTTCCATTTTTTGATGAATTCGCGGGCCTTGTCCATCGCGTCTTCATAGGACGCGGCGTCGGGCGTCGGGAACTTGAGGATCGACTGCCCGCAGACGGCGCGCAGACCGGCCTCGGCGGTCGCGGCCGCGATGTCGTCCTCGTAGAAATACATATCGTTGAAGGTCGTCACGCCGCTCCGGATCAGTTCCGCGCAGCCGAGCAGGGTTCCGAGCCGGACGAATTCCGGCGTCACGAATTCCCGTTCGACCGGCCAGACGTAGCCCTGCAGCCAGACGTCGAGCCGGAGATCGTCGGCGAGGCCGCGCAAAAGCGTCATTGGCACGTGCGTGTGCGCGTTGACGAGCCCCGGCATCAGCACGCGGCCCCGGCAGTCGATCGTCTCGGCGGCGGAAAATTCCTTCAAAACGTCCTCGACCGAACCGACGCCGGCCACCGAATCGCCGCTGACCGCGACCGCGCCCGGCGAAAACTGCTTCAATTCCTCGTCCATCGTCAAAACGACGGCGTTGATAAAAATGGTGTCTACTGTCTGCATATTTTTTAGTTAAGGAAGTTTATATGAGTTTGGGAAGTTTGGGAAGTTTAGGAAGCTGGCATTAACGGACAATCGGCTGTCAGCCGG